>NZ_JALJRK010000100.1 GCF_024519725.1 Microvirga sp. Mcv34
TTCACTCCGACGTGATTCCCGCGCCGCGCGGCATGGCGATCAAGGTGCTCGGGGTCAAGGGCGAACGGCTCTTGCCCGCAGACGATGGACGCAATCAGGATTTCCTGCTGGTCAATATCCCGGTCCTGAGCTTCGGAACGATCGGCAAGTACCGCCAACTCATCGGTCTCCTCGAAAAGAATGCGCAGAATCCGGCCTTCCTTCAGCGCGCCATGGCCGGCGTTGCGCGCGGCGTCGAGGCGGCGGTCGAGGCGGTCGGCGTCGAGCCGGGCGCGACACTGCGGGGCCTCGCCCGAGACAATGTTCATCTCCTGGGTGAGACCTACCACTCGATGGCGGCGATCCGCTTTGGCGACTACATTGCCAAGATCAGCGCGGCGCCCCTGTCCGAGAATGTGCGGGCGCTCGCGGGACAGAATGTCGGAGCCGTCGAGGATTCCACGATGCGCGACCTGGTGGTCGAGCATTTTCGCGAGCATGGAGCCGAGTATCAACTCCGGGCACAGCTCTGTGCCGATCTCGAGAAGATGCCGGTCGAGGACGCGGCCGTGCTCTGGCCGGAGGACCTGTCGCCGCACCAGCCGATCGCAACGCTGTGCATTCCGCCCCAGGACGCCTATTCGCCCGCGCGCCGCGTCTATGGCGACGACGTCCTGTCCTTCAACCCTTGGCACGGCATTCGCGAGCATCAGCCGCTAGGCTCGATCATGCGCGTGCGGATCGCCGCCTATGAGCGTTCCACGCGATATCGCCACGAGATGAACGCCCAGCCGCGGGTCGAGCCGACCAGCATCGCCGCCATTCCGGACTGAGCCTGCGCGAACCCGCCAAATTTCGAGAAAGGAGGCCTGCCATGGCCGATACCGAAGAAATCCCTCAGATCGACGAAACCCGCCTTCAGGCCATCCGGCGCAGGATCGAGGAGGTTGTCGGCGATGCGCCGCAACTTGCCAAGCTCGCCCTCGAGCAGATGGTCACCAAACATAATCCCGATCTCAAGGGTACGGCGGGCTCCGCTGGCCGCGTCGGCGCGCAGTCGGGCAACGTCTCCGAACTGACCGCTATTGCCGCCCTGAAGCCGGGTGGCGCGGACCGGCTGCGGCGCATCTTTGGGCTGGTCAGCGGCAACTTCGACGGCGCGCAGAAGGTCGGCACGTTGCACGACATGCGCTTTGTCTTCTTTGATAATGACACGCGCATCCTCTTTGCCACGACCTATGATGGCGATTGGGATACCTACATCAACGATTTTGCGACCAAGATCCCTGACCTTATGGATCTCATTTTCAGTTCGGTTGAGGGATGGCCGGGTATCGCCAGCCCCAAGGTCAAGGATTTTATTGCTTCACACCAGATCACTGCGGCGGGCTGGTTCGTCGCCAATCCCCAGGTAACCGTGGTGGATGTCCGGCGCCTACAGCGCATGGAGCGCGCCGTCGACGAATTTCTCGACAAGGTGGGCTGAAGCGATGGCGATCCTGCAGAAAATGAAAGAGCGCTTCCGCCGCGACAGCGTCACGCTCGAACTTCATGACATCCAGGCGCTGATCCTGCGCAGCCGGCCCGAGCCCTATGTCGGCGTCCATGCGATGCTCCACTTCGACGAGGCCGACGGCGCGCGGGATCTGCTCGGCCGCCTTGCGCCGCATATCGCGTCAGCCGACAATTGGAGCGAGGATCTCGATTTCTGGATCGGCGCGGCGTTGAGCTTCGAAGGCCTCAAGGCGCTCGGCGTCCCCGATGACCAACTCAAGACCTTTCCTCTCCCCTTCCAGCAGGGCATGGCCGCACGGCGCGAACAGTTGCGCGATTTCGGCCCGAACGCGCCAGAGCATTGGGAAGACGTTTTCAAGCCGGGTAACTGCCATCTGGCGCTAACCATCTACGCCGTGGACGACTTAGCCCTCGACAAGGCGCTGACGACGGCGCGCGCCGAGCTCGACCAGAGCACCGGCGTGACGCTGCTAGGCGAGCATCGTTTCGGTGCGCCGGATGGTGCCAAGAACCCCTTCGGTTTCCGGGACTCGATCTCGCAACCCACGGTCGAAGGCAGCGGCGTCGATCCCATTCCCGGCGAGGAACGTCCGATCAAGGCCGGCGAGTTCATCCTGGGCTATGAAAGCGAAAACGGTCATGCGCTTGGCATGCCCGAACCCGCCGCGCTCGGGAAGAACGGCACCTTCGTCGTGCTGCGCAAGTTTCAGAGCCGGGTCGGCTGCTTTAATGCCTTCCTCAAGGCCCATGGTGAGACGGCCGAGGAGCGCGAGCTTCTCGCGGCCAAGATGTTCGGCCGCTGGCGCTCCGGCGCTCCGCTGACGTTGTCACCGGATCATGACGACCCGGAACTCGGCGCTGATCCGCAGCGCAATAACGACTTCAATTTCAAGGACGATCCCAAGGGACGGATCGTGCCGCTTGGCTGCCATATGCGCCGCCTCAATCCGCGCGACTCCGAGCTCACCCTGCTGACCGACATCAACATCCATCGGATCATACGCCGGTCCTCGACTTTCGGTCCGGTCTATTCTGAGGACGTCGCGCCCGAGGACGATGCCAAGGGTGATCGCGGTATCTTCTTCATCTTCATCAGCGCGCGCGCCTATGACACGATCGAGTTCATGCAGCAGGAATGGATCAATCGTGGCAATTTCGTCGATCTCGGCGAGGAGCGCGACCCGATCGTGGGCCTGCATGAGGAGGATGGTCGCTTTACGATCCCCCAAGCGCCGGCACGCAAACGCATTGATGGGGTGCAGACGTTCAACGTCATGAAGGGCGGCGAGTACCTGTTCATGCCGAGCCTGTCGGCGCTCAAATGGTTAGCGCTCAAAGGCTGGACTTAAGGGTCGCCTCACATGATGCCAAAGATTAGGGATCTGTCGCAAACTTTTTGTTCCAGAGTTTCAGCTACTGTTCCCTGGGATTAATGACGGAGCATGGCGTGTTCAAAGGCAGGTGTCGCTTTGCCCCTAAAGGCGAGATAAGGAACTCAACAAAATCAATGGTAGTCCTTTGCCGCTAAATGTGAGATTTTGCCTTTAAAAGGGAAATTTTCCCCCTAAAGGTGAGACAGAGTTTACAGGGGCGTACGGCTGGCTGCGATGGAGAGGGAACGGGATCTGACAGAGACGGCTGGCGTCGAAGCGTTGCGGAGGGCCGCCGTCCTGCGTCCGCTTGTTCAGGCATATCTTGCGGGCACAGGCAGTCTGGAAGCCGGCATTCGCGATGCGGTTTGGGAGCTCGGTGCCAGTAGGGCGACGGTCTGGCGTTGGATACGGCGCCTTGCCGAGGAAGGCGGGCGAACCAGTGCGTTGGTGCCGCAGAAGCGCGGCCGCCGCGCCGGCACCACGGTGATATCCAGCGCGGTCGAAGAGCTTATCGAAGAGCATCTTCGCCGCTATTTCCTGAGGCGGGAGCGTCCGAGCTTGTCGCGGGTTGTGTTGGAGATCCGCATTGCTTGTGGTGAACGTAGTTGGCAAGCGCCGACACGGCGAACCATTCAGCGACGGCTTGATGCGATGGATGAGCGCGAGGTCATGAAGGCGCGAGAGGGCGCAAGGGCGGCACGTCAAAAGTTTGGACCCGTGCCGGGCACGAATCGGGCTAACCTTCCGCTCGATGTCGTGCAGATCGACCATACGCCTGCGGACATTATTCTTGTCGACAGTTTCGAGCGCAAACCCATTGGCCGACCTTGGGTGACCCTTGCAATCGATATCGCGACGCGGATAGTGGCCGGTTACTACGTCAGCTTCGAGGCGCCCTCTCGCCTGTCAATCGCTCTCTGTCTTACGAGGGCGGTCGCACCAAAGGCAGAACTGCTACCTGAGTTAGACAGCAATGTCCCTTGGCCAGCACAAGGCAGACCACGCAGCATCCATGTTGACAACGGTCGTGACTTCCGATCACGAGCGTTTCAGACGGCCTGCGCGGAATGGGGGATCGGTCTCGTGTACAGGCCGCCGGGAAGCCCGCATTTCGGCGGTCACATCGAGCGTCTGATCGGGACAATGATGGGAGCCGTTCATCTCTTACCTGGGACCACGCAATCGTCTGTCGCCGCCAAAGGCAGCTACAACGCCGAAGCCATAGCCACGATGACCCTGAGTGAGTTCGATCGCTGGTTCGCCTTGGAAATCTGCCGTTACAACAACAGCATTCACTCGAGCCTTGGGTGCACTCCCGTTGCCAAATGGGAGGCGCTGTCTGGAGAAATGTCGGGCGACATTCCCGTCGACATGGATGCGTTTCGAGTGAGCTTCCTACCAAGTGAACAGCGGCAGGTTCGGCGTGACGGCATCCATCTGTTCGGCATCCGCTATTGGGCGGATGCCCTGGCGGGGCATGTCAGCCGTAAGGATGGAAAAGTGGTCGTGCGGTACGATCCCCGCGACCTCTCTGCGATATGGGTCGAACTGGAAGGCGGACGTTGTGTCGAAGCGCGGTACCGCAACCTGGAAATCCCGCCGGTGTCGCTTTGGGAATATCGCGAAGCCATGCAGAAGGGTCGTGCTTTGGGCAAGAAGGGGTCCAATGAGACGGTGCTTGCCCAGTTGATCCATCAGCAACGCCAGATCGCGGATGAAAGCCGACGGCTGACCAAGGCTGAACGGCGATCCCGCGAAAGACGAGGTACGCTGAAAGATTCAATCCGGTCCGATCCACCGCCCGAGGGGCTGCGCCCTGTCGACACTGGTGATACCTCGCGGCCCCTGTTCAAGGTGGAGAGATGGTGACTTGAGAGCAGACGGAACTGGGGAAGACGGTCGTATCGCCCTCATTCAATCGGACATCTGGATCGGCTTTCCACGCGCAGAGCAGGTTCTGGACAGGTTGCAGAGCCTGATAGAAGCGCCACGGCAAACCCGGATGCCTGGCCTTCTGGTTCATGGTGCGTCGGGCATTGGCAAGACGATGATCGCCCGAAACCTGTCGCGCAGATACGCACCGGAGTATGATCCGGTCGCAGGCATAACCCACACACCGCTGCTCTTGTTGCAGGCGCCTCCGGCCCCAGACGAGCGGCGGTTCTATCTGCACATTCTCGCAGCCGTCGGCGCGCCGGCAACGTCGCTGGGCTTACGCGCACAAAGCGTCGCCTCTCTTGAGGTTCGTGTCATAGCCCTCCTGCGCGACCTCGGCCTGCGGATGATCATGATCGACGAAGTCCACAACCTATTGGCCGGGACCCATCGCGAGCAGCGCCGCTTCCTGAATGTCCTGCGTTACCTCAGCAATGAACTTGAAGCGTCGCTGGTCTGTTTGGGGGTCAGTGAGGCCGTCGATGCCATTCGCGGGGATGTCCAGCTTGCCCGAAGGCTGGATGAGCATCACCTGCCGAACTGGCGCGACGACGCCGAGTTCTCGGACATGATCCAGACCCTCATCGCTGCCATGCCGTTGCAGAAGAAGTCCAATCTGAGGGTCAAGTCCCTCAAGCAGATGCTGGCGCTGACCGGTGGGGTGACATCGCGCATCTTCGCGTTGGTCAAGGATCTTTCCATCGATGCCATTCGCTCGGGCGAGGAATGCATCACTGATGACGTAATCACCAAATGGACGCCAGTCTGGTCACGCCATGCACCGGTTCAGCGGCGGCTCGAAAAGTCTGGAGCCTGACGCTGCGCCCGCTGCCGAAGACTGTCTCGCCCCACCCTGACGAATTGCTTTCCGGCTGGCTCGCGCGGCTTGCCGCTGCCAACTACTGCAATTTGGTCGATCTTCTTGCGCACGTCGGCATCGACCGTCGTCATACCATCATGCTCGACTTCGCGCTTGAGACAGAAGCTGCTGAAAGGATCGCTGCGTTTGCTCGTACTGATGTCGACCGCGTGCAGTCACTTCTGTTTCCTCTCCTGACCCAGACCGAAGCCGCACTGACAGCGCAAGTACCGCTCCATACGTGTCCAAACTGTTCGCGACAGGGTCTGGCGCTCAAACATTGGCGACGGGCATGGGCAGTCGACTGCCAGGTCTGCGGAGCATTACTGACCCCGATACTCGGCAAGCCTGGCATCGGCTTGCTTTCGGATCAGTTGCTTCATCGTGCCCGCGTGGGTGCTGCCCTGCTTGGATCTGCAGTGACGCTAAACAGCGTTAGTCAAATCCGACGGGCAATGCGCGGCGTTGCCTTTGCCATGGCACTCAAGAATGCTCGCGGAACCCCTACTGCGGCACTGCAAAGCTATAATCCAGAAGTCCGGCTCTTCTGCCTCGCCGCGATTGCCGCAGTCCAGAAGCGTCCGCTGCTCAAGGCGGCGTTGTTCACCACTGGTATCGATGACTTCGCCAGGGTCGCCTTGCTCCGGACCTATCACAGGGAGGCCCGATTGCTCGCCACCGTCGATCGTATTGCGTGCCGGATACAGCACCGAGTTCGCACCTTGAGATCAAGGAGCAGCGAACAATCCTGATCGGCATCTCACCTTTAAGGGCAAAGAATATCGCTTTTCGTCACCCAACGCGACGAATCTCAGAGTTAAAGGCAAAGCGACACCTGCGCGGCGCCGGGCTTGACGGAGGCGCAGTTCGCCACACGGGAGATTCTCCCGATCGAGCCCTATGCGCCGCTCGATGAGATCCGGCGGCGCGAATGCGACGAAGCGATTGCCGTTCTAGGCCATGGTAGCGCGCTTGCTTCAGTTACAGGTTTTGAACCGACGACGTGGACACGGGTCCGGTTCAGGCTTTGGAGTGCGGCATCGGAGATAGAGCAGGGCCCCAACATCCGGGCTTACCGCGTCGGGCACCTCTCGATGGGCGATGGGGCTGAAGGAATACGGCGCTGGTAGGCTCCGCCGCCCTTCGCTGTGGAGCAGCGATCTCGGCGGCGGAACTGTCATTCCGATGACTGGGAATGTAATCCGCGAGAGGCGGAGCTTAGCCTCAGCGACCGGCGCTTAGTCACCGCCTCTGGTCTTGACCGCGCGGGGCTGGACGCAAGGATAGCCCGGTGGGCCGTCACAAAAGATCCGGGAGCAGTCGGCCGGCTGAGCTCCGCAAGGGAGCCGATACAAGGGCTGATATCGTTTACCGATACACGATGCCGCCATCGATTAGGATTGCCTGTCCCGTGATGTAATCGGAATCCGGGCCAGCCAAATAGGAAACCAAAGCTGCGACATCGTCCGGAGTCTCGGCCCTTCCGAGCGCGATGCCCTCAACATACTTCTTGTAGGTCGCGCCGACCTCAGCGCCGGTGAGCTCGGCGAAGCGCTTGTCGATCTCGACCCACATGTCGGTCCCGACAATGCCGGGGCAGTAGGCGTTGACCGTAATCCCATCGCCAGCGAACTCCTTCGCCGCAGCCTGGGTCAATGCCCGGACAGCAAACTTGGTAGCCGAATAGATCCCGAGCATGGCGAAGCCATCATGCCCGGCAATCGAGGATGCATTGATAATCTTGCCTTTTTGCTTGCGCTGCCTAAACTTCTTCGCTGCGGCTTGGATTCCCCAGAGCACACCCTGAACGTTGATGTTCAGGATCCGATCGACCTCTTCCGGCGTGACATCGCTAAGAGGCTGGACCTGGGCGATTCCAGCATTGTTGACCATGATGTCAAAGCCGCCAAGTTCCTTTTGGGCATGCTCAACCGCGGCGTAGACATCGTCACGATTCGCGACATCTGCCCGGAAGATCGTTGCCTTGCGTCCGATCTGCGCCACCTCGCTTGCGACAGCTGCCATCTTTTCCTGGTTGACATCGACGATAGCGATGTCGGCGCCGTCTTTCGCCAGGCGTAATGCAATGCCGCGGCCGATGCCTTGGCCTGCCCCCGTCACGAGAGCCACTTTTCCATTGATGCTCATATTGATTCTCTTATCCTTGATTGCGTCGCTTACGCGCGCTTTCGTTCGGGGAGCTGCTCGACAGCCGGATCGGGACCCGACAATCGATGTCGACGTACTATCCAAATGTGGCAGATGCGCCGGAGCGCCACGGCCTCCGGCACATCCCCATAATGGCCCCGCTCAAGCGGCAGCCTTGACCTCGATCTGCTTCGCCGATGGCTCCGCCTCCGGCGGCTTGGGCAAGGTCACGGTCAGTACCCCGTTGACCAGATAGGCTTTGATGTCGTCGGAGTTGATGCCCTCGGGCAGTTCGATCGAGCGCGAGAAGGCTCCATAGCTGCGCTCGAGGACATAACGTTTGTCGTCCTTGGTCTCGTTCTCGATCTTCTTCTCACCGCTGATCGTCAGGAGATTGTCGACGAGCTCGACCTTCACGTCCTTCTCCTGGAGCCCGGGAAGTTCGGCCGTGATGGCGATCTCGTTCCCGCGCTCGGTCACGTCCATGCGCGGAGTTAGATCGGGCTGGTGCAGCCTCGGCCATCCCTGGGCGAAGTCGGAGAAGACACGGTCGATCTCGCGCTGAAGTGAGGTGAACGGGCTTGTCTCGGTGCTGGCGATCTCATTGCCCTTGTTGCCAAGCGACAGGAGGGATTTCAGGTTCATGATCTTAGTCCAGTTGTGACGCGCCACCGTGGCTTGTCGGCGGCGGGAAAAGAACATGCAGCGAGCCGAGACACTTTGCGTAAAATCAAACATTGGAAAGCCGCGTCGAAATCCTCGAGCGACCATGCTCAGGTGATCCTCAGTTGATCCTGCGCAAAGAAGCAAATTGACCGATGTGCAAGGTGCGACATGACAAACGTCCCGTTAGGAGAACTACATCATGAAACGTCTCGCACTCGTGACCGGCGGCGTAACGGGAATCGGCGCCGCGATCTGTCAGGCCCTGAAGGTTGCGGGCTATTCCGTTGTCGCCAATTATTACGGGAATGACGCGCAGGCCACCGATTTCAGCCACACCCACGACGTGCCCGTATATGCATGGGACGTTTCCGACCTCGATGCCTGCACCAAGGCCGCCGCCGAAATCGTCAGTCGGCATGGACCTATCGACATTCTGGTCAACAATGCGGGGATCACGCGGGACGCCATGCTCCATAAGATGACTGCGGAGCAGTGGCGCATGGTCATCGATGTCGATCTCGGTGGATGCTTCAACATGTGCCGGACCGTGATCGAAACGATGCGAGAACGGCAGTTCGGCCGCATCGTGAACATCAGTTCCGTGATGCGCTCTCTGGCCAGGCCGGACAGACCAACTATGCGGCGGCGAAGGCCGGCGTGATCGGCTTCACGAAGGCTTTGGCACTGGAGGGAGCATCGCGCGGCATCACGGTCAACGCGATTGCACCGGGCTACACGGACACAGCAATGGTCGCCGCGGTCAGGCCGGACATCCTGAAATCCATCATCGATGGTGTGCCCGCAAAGCGACTCGCCACACCCGAGGAGATCGCTCGCGGCGTTGTCTTCCTCGTCTCGGACGATGCGGGCTTCATTACCGGCGAGACGCTGTCGATCAATGGGGGCAAGTACCTCCAATAGCCGATCCTAACCGTTGGCGGACGCTCGGCGACTGCTGGGCGTCCGCCGGTTGGCCGCGGATTTAGCTGAAGCTTTTTCGGTTTGAGAGGCCAATTCTACCGCCTCTGCGGATGCTGGCATCAGCGTCTCCCCATCAGCCCTGAATCAGGGAACATCGGACGTCACAACGTAGGTCTCGCAGACGCCGTGTAGGGAGGCGGGATCGGAGCAAGGCGCTGACGGGTTTTGCGGTTACCGGATTCGCCCCGTGAAAACATATCCCACGCCCCGCACCGACTTGACGAGCGCAGGGTTCCTGGGATCAGCCTCAATCTTGCGGCGCAGACGTGCCACCTGAGCGTCGATCGAGCGGTCAATCGCTTCCCACTGCCGCCCCCGCGTCAGATCCATCAGTTGATCGCGGCTGAGGACTCGGACTGGATGCTTGACGAAGGTCACGAGCAGATCGAACTCGCCGGTCGTGAGAAGGACTTCGGAGCCGTCGCGCGCCCGCAGTTCCCGGCGTCCCAAGTCGAGCCGCCAGCCATCGAACTCGATTACCTCGCTATCAACGGTCCGGTCGTCCGAGGGCGACTCCGCCGGGGTGGCAGGCCGCAACCGGCGTAGGACGCTCTTGATCCGGGCGAGGACCTCCCGCAGGTGGAACGGCTTGGCGATGTAGTCGTCCGCGCCTACCTCGAGACCGACCACCATGTCGACCATGTCGGACCGGCCGGTGAGCATGATGATGCCGATCATGCCGGAGTTGGGATGGGACCGGATCTCCCGGGCCAGCTGAAGACCGTCTTCGCCCGGCAGGACGAGGTCCAGGAGAACGAGGTGAGGCGGCGTCTGCGTGAGGCATTCGCGCATGGCCATGCCGCCGTCCGCGGCGCTGACCCGAAAGCCCTCGTCGGACAGGTACCGGGAGAGCATTTGGCGGATGCGGGAATCGTCGTCAACGATGAGGATGTGAGGACCGTCGGACACGCGAAGGAAAGAGAAATCCAATTTGCGGGAATAATGAATGATGTGAATGACGTCTGATAGGAATCCAGAGGTCTAGCAGGTATGCCATGAGAGTATAGGCCAAGGTCTCTGGCCTCAAGGAGGAGAGCGACCCGCCTGTCACAAATTGTTACACACCGGTACGAGCCGATACACAGCCAAGGTTCATCTGTGACAATCGCCTGCTTTTAGTCGGGGCACCGAACGATCCCGACTGGAGCTTCTGATGTACGCCTCCCACCTTGCCCCCTCGACCAGCGGCGCGCCCCTTCCGCCCTTCGACATCCAAGCCGGGCCCTCGACCCTGGCGAGCGCGTTCGCCTCGCGGCCGATGGAGACCCTCGCAGCGGGCGAGGCGGCATTCTGGGAGGGGGATGCGGCCTCGCATGCCGTCCAGGTTGTCGACGGGTGCTTCCGCCTCTATCGCATCCTGGCCGACGGGCGCCGCGCCATCATGGGCTTCGTCTTCGCGGGCGAGACGCTCGGGCTCTCCTGCCAGGGCACCTACCGCTACACCGCCGAGGCGATCACGCGCGGGCAGGTGCGCCGGCTCGGGCGCAGCCAGCTTCAAGCGATGACCGAGGGATCGGAGCGTCTGAGATCGCTCGTGCTGGCCCACATCCTCGAGGAAATGAATGCCGCCCACCACCACATCATCGTTCTCGGGCAAATGGGAGCCGAGGAACGGGTGGCCCATTTTCTGGTCTCGGCCGCCCACCGGACGGGGGCAGATTGCGAATGCCCGGTAGCCATTGAGGTGCCAATGACACGGCTCGACATCGCGGACTACCTTGGCCTGACCCTTGAAACCGTCAGTCGCGTGATGTCCCGGTTCAGGCGGGACGGGCTGATCGCGCTGGAGGGGCGCAGCAGGGTCGTCCTGCGGCGCATGAGCAGGGTGCAGGAACTCGCCGGTGAGGTGGAGGAGGATCTGTGCTCCACCTCGTGCATGACCGCTTGGCCGCACTGAAAGCGCGCATTCGTCGCACGAATCTCTCCGAGGAGTTGATCTCATGATGCCAAGGCAGCGCGCCCAAGGACGGCGCGTTATGGTCCTCGCTATCGTCATTGGGGTAACGCTTGCCCCAGCCCCGATTGCGCCACCAGCGCGGGCCCAGGGCTACGGAAGCTCCCGCAAAGCCCTCGGTCCCTCTCAGCCATCAGGCAGAGCCGGCCGCTCCCAAGAAAGATACGGGCTGCCCCCGGGTTCGGAAGCGGCTCTGGACCGACCGGGACGGGTGGATCGCCCGGCGTGTTGCGATCTGCACCGGATCCGAAACGAATTCATAAGCGACAAAGTCAGGAACCGCAGACAATGACCCGAGCAGCAATCGAGCGGGCGCTTGAAACAAACTTCAATGTGTTCCGGCATAAGACGGCACAGGATCTGTGTTGCGCCGTCCCAGAGAGTCAACCGGTTCCGGGATTCCTCGACGGGAGCGTTTGGGCGTACGCCACGACCTTCAGGGGGGACGCGGCACTCCCTCCAACCTTTGATCGCTCGGCGGCTCATCTCGGAGCCAGGCTCAACAGCTACCATCTGTTTCACATGCCGGAGGATTCGTTGATCAGCCTGTCGTCTCGAACTCGACCGAACGCGATTGATCAGGATCAGGGCCGCGCCGAAGCCATCATGCTACAAGCCCCCGTCTTACACCCCCAAAAGGATTGGGTGGGCACGGCAGGCACACAGATTGTGGAATGTTCCACGACGGCCGGCCTTTGGGCCCGATGCCAGGAGGAAAGGTCAGGGCAGGCAAGGTTTGCCATCTCCCGCCAAGCTTCGGCAGGCCAACGGTGAGTGCTAAGAAACAGTTCAGTTTCCGTCCCTGGGAGGGGCGACTTTTGTACGAAAGGACGCATGACATGCGTCAAGATCAGGACGAGCCGCTTCAGTCGATCACAGGTGGCTCGACAGCCTCCAGCGGAGCGGTCGAAGAGTCCTCCGCCGTGGATCGGTTCCAAGTCGTCTTCGATCAGGCTGCGATTGGGATCAAACTGGTGGATGGCGATGGCCGCCTTCTCGACGTCAACGAAGCCGTCTGCGGCATTCTCGGGTATGAGCGCCAAGAGTTGATCGGGCGGAATTTCGTCGATCTCATCGATCCGGAGGATCGGCCTCAGGCGCAGGCTCTCGCCAGTCGGCTCCTGGCCGGCGAGATGCCGCGTTGCCAGATCGAGAAACGTTACCGGCGCAAGGACGGCACCCTTGTCTGGGTTCGTGTGACGTCCTCGCTCGCGGGGGCGGGGACCTCCCAGCCTTATCGCATCTCGGTGGTTGAGGACATCAGCGAGCGCAAGCAGGCCGAGGAAGCGCTACAGGCAGGTGAGGCCCGCCTCAGGACCATTCTCGATGCCATTCCGATCGGGGCTGTCGTTGGAGATGAGAGTGGCCGGATCGTCGAGGCCAACAAGGCCTACCTTGATCTGATCGGGCGCACGAGGGACGACCTCCTCTCAGGGCACGTGCGTTGGGACGAGATCACGCCACCCGAGTGGCTTGCGGCAGACGAGCGGGCCGTCGCTGAGGCGCGCACCCGCGGCGTCTCGACCTTGTACGAGAAGGAGTATCTGCGCAACGGCGAGCGGATTCCGGTGCTGGTCGGCTTGGCCAAGCTGGGCGGCGGCGAGACCATGGCTGCCTTCACTCTCGATATCAGGGAGCGCAAGGCAGCCGAGGCTGCCCTCCGGGCCAGGACCCTGGAATGGGAGGCCCTCGTCGAGACCGCTCCCGTGGCGACATGGTTCACCTATGATCCTGACCTGCAGGAGGTGAAGGCCAACCGCTTTGCGGCCAAGCTGCTCGACGTGCCTCTCATTTCCAAATTTGCGCCATCCGGGTTCAGCGCGACCGCTTATCCGCCTCGCCGCATTTATCGGAATGATGTGGAGCCTCCAGTCACCGAGTACCCGCTGGCGCGGGCCATCCGGGGCGAGGAGGTCCGCAACGAGGAGTGGGAGGTCCGCTTCGACGATGGCCGCTCGATAGCCCTCCTCTATAATGCCACGGCACTTCGCGATACGACGGGAGCAGTGATCGGCGCCATGTCGACCGCAGTCGACATCACGGAACGCAAGCGGTCCGAGGCAGCCCTGCGCGAGCGGGAGGCCCGGCTTCAATCCATCCTCGACACGGTGCCGGAGGCTCTCATTACGATTAACAATCGTGGGCTGATCGAGTCCTTCAGCCGATCCGCCGAGACCCTCTTCGGCTATCGCGCCGAGGAGGCAATCGGGCGTAACGTCAGCATGCTCATGCCTTCGCCCCACCGGGAAGAGCACGACGGCTATATCGCACGCTACGTGCGCACCGGCGAGCGACGGATCATCGGTACTGGCCGGGTCGTGCAGGCCCAGCGCAAGGACGGGAGCCAATTCCCGGTCGAACTGGCGGTCGGAGAGGTGAAGGTGGGCGAGAGACTCCTGTTCACGGGCTTCATCCGCGATCTTACCGCCAACCAGAAGATCGAGCAGGAGCTGCGGCAGGCGCAGAAAATGGAGGCCGTCGGCCAATTGACCGGCGGTATCGCGCATGACTTCAACAACCTGCTCACCGTCATTCTCGGCAATCTCGAGATGCTCGAGATGCGG
>NZ_JALJRK010000101.1 GCF_024519725.1 Microvirga sp. Mcv34
CCATAGCGCAGGAACTGAATGTCGAGATCCTGGAGCAGCTCGAAGTCCGTCTTCCAATGCTTGTAGTGGCCGCACTTCTCCATCTCGTCGATCCGGGTACGGCCGTTGTTGATGGTCGGGTAGCTGTTCTCAATCCCGGTCGCGAACATGAACCAAGGTGCTGCCATCGCATTCCTCTCAGTCCGTACATCCCGCAGGTGAAAGCCAGCCTGCACTGCACCCCGCTAACGCCAGCATGGGGCTTCCGTTGCAGCCCTGCCCAGAGGCGTCACGCGATCGTTCATTCATGCGCACTTGGTGCCCCATTGCCCACCCGGCGATCTGCTTGGGCCATGAGGGCGGGTCTGGCTTGGAACCTATTTATGCGAAACAGGTTAGCTGACTGTGGCTGTTCCATCCGAGGAGATCGCGGCTCTGCCGCGCGCGCAAAATCGTCCCTTTTGACTTGGATCAAGGACGTTGCATGACCTGTCTGATATTAGGAGAATTGTCAGGCGCTTGAAATTAGGCGATCATGCCTCCAGTAGCCTTAACAAAGGAGAGCCTCAATGCGACATATTGTTTTAACAGCCGCTCTTGGCGCGCTCGCGCTCAGCACAGCTGGGGCCTTGGCCCAGTCGGCTACGCCGGTTCCGAATGCCAGCGGCTCGCAGCTGACGAACCCAGGCAGCTATGGCCACACCTCCCATCCCAACCTCGGGGCTGGACCGGCGCCTGGGGCACCGCAGCAGAAGCTGACCACCGGCAATCCTACGCCGGTTCCGAATGCCAGCGGCTCGCAGCTGACGAACCCAGGCAGCTATGGCCACACCTCCCATCCCAATTTGGGAGCGGGCCCGAAGCCTGGGGCCCCGCAGCAGCCGGTGACTACAGGCAACTGTGTGCCGGTGAGTGGTGCCAGCGGTTCGCAGGTGACAAACCCATGTGACTACAGGGATACCAAGCGTCCGTAAGCCCAGCGTTGACGATCTCTCAACGCTTGAGGGGTGCAGCCCTGTACAGCAGCGTAGATTTGGTGCGGCCGAGGGTGCCAAGCCAGATCTGCGCCGCATTACGTTAGGGGTCTGGTGACAGAACCGGAGCGCCATCCTCGACCCGAGGTGGGGTTTAGCAATCCGGTCATTCAGTCTCTGTAGATAGCCGTCCAACTGAAAGTCAGCAGGTCCCACCATACCCTGCTTCAATGCCAGCCGCTTGCCTTCACCTACCTACAGAATACCGTCAGATGCCCCACATAATGTTGTATCTTGCTCGGTGGGTCTCTCTCGAGACCCGAGCATGAGCAGTTGCACTCGTTCTGCGTTCGTCGAAGGCTCACGTGAGCCGACCCTGGAGCAGGCCATTCTGCGTTGGACGCTGCGGCCGCAGATCAAGCTGCTCGTCATATCGTCACTCGTGATCCCGACCACTTACCTCGTCCTTGAGTTCCCCAAGCACATCATCAACCATGTTCTTGCAGTCGGCGGACCCAAGATGGATCTGTTCGCATTCAAGCTGGATCAGGTCAGCCTTCTCATCCTGCTCTGCGCCGGTTATCTCGGTGCGATCACGCTGAATGGGACCATCAAGTACTATGCGAGCACCGCTCAGGGGCAGATTGCTGAACGGATCGTCAGGCGACTTCGGATCGCTGTCCTAAGAGCCCAAGCTCACTCCCCGGAAAGGGCAGATGGCCCGGCTCTGATCTCCGTTGCAATCAGCGAGTGCGAGCCCATTGGTTATTTCGGCGGCAGCATGCTGAGCGTGCCTGTCCTGCAGGGTGGAACACTTCTGACGAGTCTCGCCTTCCTTTTCATGCAGGATGTCCTGATGGCGCTTGCCGCTGTCGTGATGCTGCCGGTTCAGATTGCAGTCCTGCCTCGCCTCCAGTCGCGCATCAACGTGGCTGTCCGCAAACGGGTTCATGCAACGAGGAGTTTGAGTGCCGCCCTGTCTGGGACCCCAGAGTTCCCGGCGGCGCCTTCTTCAACCAGCCGCGAACGCTTGCGGCAAATCGAGGAGCTCGAGGCAATCAGGCTGCGGATCAACGAGATGAAGGCGAGACTCAAGAGTCTTTACAACTTCACCTCCAACCTGACCCCGTTCTTCTTCTTTACGGTGGGCGGTTATCTTGTTATCCAGAACCGCCTCTCGATCGGAGCGCTGGTTGCAGCGCTTGCCGCCTACAAGGAAATCAATCCCTCCCTGAGGGAGCTGTTTGGATTCCTACAGGCTTGGTCCGACGCGCGGGCGCGCTACGAAGAGGTCACCCGGACAATCAACTCAAGCAAGCATAGAGAGCTGGCTCAGCCATAACGGCGAGCCTTCACAACTGGGGCACTCGCATCGGGAATGGAGAGGCTTGTCATCCAACCTCATCTGTAAGCCGCTCAAGTGTTCCATAAGGCGCTGTTCAACTGGGCTAAGGCAGCAAGGCTCCAGCCCGAAGACTACAGGAGGGCTGACGGTGCAGCCCTCCACGATCTAACCCGTGCCAAGCTGAAGGAGCGCCTCAACGCTCCTTCCTCCGGAGTTCAGCCTGCAGTTCCTTCATGTCCTTCTCATTCTGCTCCTTGGTCTTGCGGGCCTCCTTGACCACATCGTCATCCTTGGAGTGCTTGAGCACGATCTCGGACATCTCCACAGCGCCCTGGTGGTGTGCAATCATCTGCTTCATCCAGGCCTTACCAGGATCCGGGTCCATCATGCCCTGCATCATCTCCTGGTTCATCTTCTGCATGGAGGCATGGAATTCCTGCTGTACCTGGTTCATGTTTTGCATGGTCATCCCCTGCATGCCTTGCGCCGATTGTCCTTGCATCCCTTGCATGGAGCCCCCCTGCATGCCACGGCTATGCTCCCCGCCCTGCATCTGCTGAGCGGCAACAGGAAGGATCGATGCAAGGAGGACGGCGAGAGAGGTGCTTGCAAAGAGGGGTGAAATCCGGATCATGTGCTGTCTCCACGGAAAGAACCTGCGCTGTAACGCGCGGCAGGGCAAAAGGTTCTATTCAAACCTCCTGCCGGGAAACACAGCTTCGCGGATCGTCCGGTGAACTGCGGAAGAGAATGCTTCCCTTGGCGGAAAAGCCCCTAAAGCTTGCTTGCAGATTCGCGTTTGGGGCCGCTCTCGTTGGTGGCTGCCACCTGAACCCGGGAATCAAACCCGATCCACTCGCCGTCGTTCCAGCGGATGGTCAGGTTGATCCATTGGCTGCTCCGCAGTCCGGCCGTGTCCAGGGAGGCGGCGTAAAAACCGAGACTTGTCTCTTCTGCCTGGGTCTCGGTGATCGCCTGCCAGCCGTCCCGGCCCCAGCGGACAGTTCCAGGCCGCGGCAGGGCGACAACAAGACGGCGTCCCTCAGGCATGGACCCGATCTTGGCATGTGGCCACCAGAATGAGCAGGCCGCTGCCCTTGGCTGTCCTCGGTAACGCTCCCACACCGCCTGCGGCCGATCAGTAGGATAGCCTAGGGAGCGCGACACGATCAGCTTGAGGAACTCCGCATGCGCCCAGGCGAGCGGCATGGCAGATCCAGTCGGCCGGCCCGGGTAAAGGCGGCGCTGTGGAACCGCTGCCGCGTCCCACACCTGCTCGGGGATCATGCCGCCGGGGCTCGCGGTCGCCGCCATGGTGTGTAGGGTCGACAGGGGATCCTGGCCGACGAGGACGTCGTAGTGGCCGCGCTCGCCGGCCAGCAGGGGCCACGGCCGCCCGACACCGGTGCCATCGAAAGGGCCGCCATCCTCGTGCTCGCCGTAGCCATCGCCATTGTAGCGGCGCCACACCGGCCCTGCCGGGGTGTCGACCTTGAGCAGGTGGTCGACCACCGTGAGGCTGTCCCGCACCAGCGGATCGCTCGCGCTGCGCAGGCCGAACCGCACCAGTTGCAGGAAATCCGTGCTGACCTGCTCGCTGGCCCGAAGGCTTGCCTCATCGGCGCGGTTGCGGATCGGGACAGGTTCCTCTAAGGAGCGGCTGCCGTTCTCCAGGACCGAGAGCGGAGCAGTGCGCACGTAATAGCCGTTGACGCCGACCCGGTGGGCCAACCCGGTCCCGTGCACAGCGGTCCACTGGTCGAGACTGGCGTTCCAGAAATCGGCCAGCTCAAGAGCCCAATGCTGTGCCGTCGCGTCGAGAAAGGCGCTGCCCGCGACCAGAGCGGCGATACAGGTCGCAAGCGTGAAGGTGTTCAGGCCTGCGTTTTCCTCCCACCGGTCCTGGTCGGTCGACGGGCCCCGCTTGGCAATACAGCCGAGCGCCCGGCGGATCATGTCGTGCGGCTCAACGCCCGCAAGCGCATCACGATCTGCAAGCATGGCTGCGAGCAGGACCGGAAACGCCGTCTCGTCGAGCTGAATGCCCCGCCAGTAGGGCTGGCCACCAAGCCACTGGTTCTGGTGCCAGTGCCCTTCGGCATTCTGGGTTGCGATCAGGTAGCGCAGCGTGTCACGGGCCTCGGCCTCACCGCCGAACGCCAGCAGCCCGCCGGCGCACGCGACGAGGTCGCGCGGCCAGACGAGGTGATAGCCGCCGCGCTCATTGCCGCTGTCGCCCCAAGGCACGCTCAAGCTCGCCACCATGGCGCCGGGATAGGTCTTGTCGAGGTGGGTGCGCAGCACCGTGCTCGAGGTGACGAACTGGTCCTGCAGATCCTGAGGAACATCCGGAGGACGTGCGCAGCACTCGCCACAGCGGCGATGCCAGGCGCTCCAGTCAGACCTCTGCCCCGCCAGCAGGTTGTCGAAAGGCTGCATCAGAGAGGAGACAGCCAGAGTAGCGGCCGCCTCCCGACTGCTGCCAAAGCCCAAGGCGAGGACACACTGGTGCGGCAGCTCCGCCATGAGCGCGACGTTCCCCGGACCGGCCGCGGGATGCTCCCAGGTCATCGCACGATTGCGCGCAAAATCCTGCCAGCCGTCGCTCGCACCCACATAGCCTGCGCTGGCCCGCAGGATGGCATCCCGCTGATGGGCGTCGACGGCTGAGAGCGCCAGCGCAAAAGGCGGGCGTTCCGCCCACAGCACGTGTCGGCCGCGATGGCGAGACACGGTGGCGCGGTTTCCGTGCCCGGTTGCCCCAAGATGGGGCGCCAACAGCACGTAGAGGCGCAAGGCCGGCTCGGGGCTCTCCAGCGCACATTCGATTGCCAGGACGTCACGGCGCGGGTCCGGCGATACTCTGAGCCGCAATGTGTAGCGTGGATGGGAGTGCACGATCTCGTAGGCTGGAACACCGGGGGCAATGGAGCGCAGGCGATACTCGGCACTGCGCTTCACCTCGGCCCAAAAGCCTTGCCCATCGGCAACGATGAAGCCCAGATCACGAATTTGCGGCAGATCCACGCGAGGCCAGTAGACCTCGTTGACGATCCCATGACCAAGGGTGAACCACAGACGCGCGGGTCCCAACGAGCCTCCGACCACATCCTTGGCGCTGCTGGTCCAGGTTGGGGGAATGCCGGGGGCTCCCGGTGCATCGGACACGGGGTCCGGCTCCCAGTCGGGGGATAGCGGACGCGCCCGCATCGACTGCACGGCGGCCACGGCATCCGCCGGCGGCAGGATGAGAGGCTTGACTGACTGACGGACATCCATACGGTTGGGTATCTCTATGACGGGTTCAACGATTCGCTTCAGCGAGGGCGCAGCGGACTCGCACTACGCTCACTCTCAAGGCCTCAGGTACCCGCTGTGAGAAGCCTGCTGAATCCTGGTTGGGAGCGGAGCTGCCGCATGCGGCACCGCTCCTCGCGCCTCACTTACATACGATGGCCGGGAGGCATGGTCTGCATGTTCATGTTGCCGCCGGACTTTGAACTTTTCCTGGCCTTTTTGGCTTTTTTCTTATCAGTGGCAACAGGCGTCACGAGGCTGGCCGAACTTTCAGTCAGGCTCTGGCCCGGTGCGCCAACGAGGGCTGGCCTCGCAACGGTGAGGTTGCCGCTTGCAAAGGTCAGGGCGGTTGCAAGAAGCAGTGTCTTACGCATTTGAGTTCTCCTTGAGGAACGTGAGCCACACCGGCGGCACCCGTTGACGACAATACGAGCGGATGCCATCAGTTCAGATGCCTGGGGCAAAAACGTCCTGCATCTGAGAAGGATAAGAAGAGCGGCTGAGCAACTGCGGCTTCACCGGCCGATTTTGGTGATGCGCGTCACCATCACGGCTCCTCGGCGCCGTGCGGCCTCGAACCTGATGGTGTCGCCCGCTTTGACGCCGCGCAGCACCTCCGACCGGCTGACATGAAACACCATCACCATGGCGGGCATCCAGATGCTTTTGTCGGCGCTGCCGATCTCTGGGTGCAGAACGGTGACCGTGCCAGCACCGGGATCAACAGCCCGGACCGTTCCTTGGGCATGGACGTGGTCCGCCATGGTCCCGCGGCTGAGTTCGATCTGTTCCATTCGGCTCAGCCATTCGATATTGGTCATCGCCGCAAAACCGAGACCCGGGGCGATGATGAGACCCGCTCCGAGGGCGGCCGCAAACCTGAGCTTCGAAAACCAAATCACCTTGTCCCTCCACCAAGTCACCGGATGCGCCGCATCTGCTGTAGATGGCGTGCAACATCCATAATATAGCCACCCAAGCATGGGCCGCCCTTGATCCAGATCAAAGTCAAGATGCAATGGTGATGTCAAGGTTATGTCAAGGATGGAGACGGACGACTGAGCGGGATCCAATGCACCAGGTGAGCCATTGAGTTGCGAGTTCCAGGATGCTCAGCCAAGGTCCCATGGCCTGCGGCAAGATGAATTGGCAGATGCCCAGGTCACGGCAAGCGGCTTCTTGGG
Source organism: Microvirga sp. Mcv34 (assembly GCF_024519725.1). Taxonomy (GTDB): domain Bacteria; phylum Pseudomonadota; class Alphaproteobacteria; order Rhizobiales; family Beijerinckiaceae; genus Microvirga. The sequence goes on from NZ_JALJRK010000101.1 coordinate 6,780, forward strand.
TGAGCCGCGATCAAGCAAATGTTGTGCTGAAGGGAGAACATTCGTGCAACTTGGCATCGTTGGTCTTGGCCGCATGGGCGCGAACATCACCCGGCGGCTGTTGCGTGGTGGGCATTCATGCGTGGTCTACGACCGCAACTCTGAGCCGGGCCTTCAACTCGCGGCTGAGGGCGCTGAGACTGCCCCCGATCTTCCCGCCTTGGTCGCGGGGCTTGAGCCTCCCCGGATTGTCTGGATCATGCTGCCCGCAGGCCCCATCACGGAGGCGGCAATTCAAACCCTCGCCGGGTTGCTCGCGCCAGGCGACGTGATCATCGACGGCGGAAACACCTTCTGGAAGGATGATATCCGCCGCTCTCGTGAGCTCGCCGGCAAGGGGCTGCACTATGTCGATGTGGGGACGAGCGGTGGTGTCTGGGGCCTGGATCGGGGCTACTGCATGATGATCGGCGGCAACAAGGCTGTCGTCGATCGCCTCGACCCAATCTTCAGGGTGCTGGCGCCAGGCCGCGGTGACATCCCGCCAACATCCGGCCGGGAGGGGCGGGACCCTCGAGTAGAGCACGGCTACATCCATGCTGGCCCAAGTGGCGCAGGTCACTTCGTCAAAATGATCCACAACGGGATCGAATACGGGATGATGCAGGCCATCGCGGAGGGCTTTGACATCCTGAAACACGCGAACACGGCGGAATGGTCGCCAGAGCAGCGGTTCGAGCTCGACCTCGCCGATGTGGCCGAAGTCTGGCGGCGGGGCAGCGTGGTCTCGTCCTGGCTGCTCGACCTCACGGCCATGGCGCTGGCCGGAGACCCGCACCTGGAGACGTTCGAGGGCTATGTCGAGGACTCGGGCGAGGGTCGCTGGACCCTCCAGGCTGCCATCGAAGAAGGGGTGCCGGCGACCGTGCTTTCCGCCGCGCTCTACGCCCGGTTCCGCTCGCGCCAGGAGCACAGTTTTGCCGACAGGATGCTCTCCGCCCTGCGCCAGGGGTTCGGCGGGCACATAGAGCCGAAGAAGAGCTGATCGGTTGCACACCGCATGATTGGGGAGAGCCGCGTATGATGGATATGACGATGACTGCCCCGAGCTCCTGCGGCTCGAAGCCTGCCCCGGACTGCACTCTCGTGATCTTCGGCATCACCGGTGACCTGACGCATCGGCTGCTGATGCCGGCGCTCTACAACCTTTCGCGCTGGGAACTTCTGCCGGAGCGCTTCGCCATGATCGGCGTGGGCCGGAGTGGGGTCTCGGTCGATACCCTACGCGACGACCTCACCGGAACCATGCGGGGGTTCATCGCTGAGCGAGGCACCGGGCTCGCAGCAGAGGGCTTCGATGAGGGTGCTTGGGAGAAGGTTGTCGGTCGGCTGGAGTACCTTGCAGGCGATGTCACCGATCCGGCGACCTACAGGGAGCTCGCGGGGCGCATTGCGGCCTCACAAGAGACCTATGGCACCGGCAGGAACGTTCTGTTCTATCTGGCGGTCGCCGCACGGTTCATTGGGCCGGTGGTGAACGGGCTCGGCGAAGCGAGGCTCACCGGACAAGAGGCGGGCGCTTGGAGGCGGGTGATCATCGAGAAGCCGTTCGGACATGATCTCGAATCCGCCAAAGCGTTGAATCGCGATATCCTTGCCGTCCTGAGCGAGGACCAGATCTTCCGGATCGACCACTTTCTTGGCAAGGAGACCGTTCAGAACATCCTGGCCTTCCGGTTTGGCAACGGCCTGTTCGAACCCTTGTGGAACCGGGACCGGATCGATCATGTCCAGATCACTGTCGCCGAGACAGTGGGCGTGGGGAAGCGGGGCTCCTTCTATGACGCCACCGGTGCCCTGCGCGACATGGTGCCCAATCACCTGTTCCAGCTCTTCACCATGACAGCCATGGAACCGCCGACGTCTTTTGAGGCGGATGCGGTGCGTGACAAGAAGGAGGAGGTGCTGTCGGCCGTGCACCTTCTGCCCGACGCTGCGGCCGTACGTGCGCAGTACACGGCTGGGATAGTGCATGGGCAAGCCGTCCGCAACTACCGCGATGAGCTCGACGTGACCCCGAACTCCCAGACCGAGACTTTTGTCGCGCTGCGACTGATGGTGGACAACTGGCGTTGGGCCGGCGTGCCGTTTTATCTCCGTACTGGCAAAGCAATGGCGAAGCGTGATACCGAGATCGCAATCCGGTTCAAGCAGGCCCCCTTGGCGCTCTTCCGGGGCACTGGGGTCGAAGCCTGCATCCCAAACTGGCTCGTGCTGCAGATTCAGCCGGACGAGGGCATCTCGCTGCAGTTCGGCGCCAAGGTGCCTGGCCCGGAGGTCCGGCTTGGCGCGGTCAACATGGACTTTCTATACAAGGACTACTTCCAAAGCCCGCCGAGCACCGGCTACGAAACCTTGATCTACGATGCCATGATGGGTGATGCGACCCTGTTTCAGCGCGCTGACAGCATCGAGGCGGGCTGGCGGGTTGTTCAGCCGCTGCTCCGTGCTTGGTCAGGCAGACGCGACACGATGACCACCTATCCGGCCGGCAGCGCCGGGCCAAAAGAAGCGGATGATCTCCTTGCCCGTGACGGCCGGGCCTGGCGCCCGCTGTGAACTGGCTCCAGGTCGAGATGAGATCCGCAATGCTCTCACATTCCAATGCACTGCGCCTGTCCCTTCTGATTGCTGGACTGGCGAGATCGTGCGCCGATTGGAACGGGCTTTCAGCCGAACACCTGGGAGGTGTCGATCAATGAGTATTGTGCCGGCGAATGTCCGGATTTTCGAGACCGGGGAGGCTGTCGCGCAGGCCGCGGCTGCTGCGCTCTGCGAAGCTGTAGCGCATTCTCTTAACGACCGGGTTTCTGTCTGTCTGGCTGGTGGTTCGACGCCAAAGCGCCTCTACAGGCTTCTGCTTGAGCCATGTCACAGCGACCGAATTCCCTGGGATCGGGTTCATTGGTTCTGGGGCGATGAGCGCTTTGTCCCAATGCGGGACGAGCGCAGCAATGCGCGCATGGCCTGGGGCGCGTTTCTGGCCTATATGCCTGCGCCGCTTGAGAACATCCATCCTGTGTCAATGAACACAAACAGCCCTGCGCACAGCGCTGAGTTGTATGAGCAGGAACTTAAGCGCTTTTATGGTGCCGACGAGCTCGATCCCGCTCGCCCGCTGTTCGATCTCGTGCTGCTGGGGCTCGGGCAGGATGGGCACACGGCCTCGCTCTTCCCCGGTTCGCCGGCATTAAGCGAACGTAAGCGCTGGGTGACATCTGTCGAACGTGCCGGCATGGAGCCCTACGTTCCTCGGGTGACCTTGACCTCCCCTGCTCTGGCATCAGGCCGTGAGGTGCTGTTTGTGGTAAGTGGCGCCGGCAAGCAAAAGGCTCTCGCTCAGGTGTTGGCCGGGGAGGATCTTCCCGCAGCCCATGTCCAGCCGGTTGGCCGGTTACGCTGGTTTGCCGATCGTGCCGCCGCGCCGGAGGACAGATGATGATAGCACAGCCGCCGAAGATAGACTTGGCCCAGCACAAATTGCCATCAGTGATTGTCGTCATGGGTGTTTCCGGCTCCGGCAAAAGCACCATTGCTTCAATGCTGGCATATCAGCTCCATTGGGAGTTTGCGGATGCCGATTGGTTCCATCCGGCTGCCAACGTTGAAAAGATGCACAGCGGCGTGCCGCTGACGGACGAGGACCGATGGCCCTGGCTTCAGGCCATTGCCACCTGGATCGATGCGACGCGCAGTGCGGGCAAACACGGCGTCGTCGCCTGTTCGGCCCTGAAGCGGTCTTATCGCGACATCCTCGTTGGGAGCCGACAGGATGTTCGCATCGTGTACCTTCAGGGCGAGCGGGAACTGGTGGCCCGCCGCGCGGCGATGCGCAGTGGACATTTTATGCCTGGAAGCCTTCTGGACAGCCAGTTCAACACCCTTGAGGAACCTGGACCAGAGGAGCAGCCGATTGTTGTCTCCATAGCAGCCAGTCCGCAGGAGATCGTGACAGCGATCCTGGAGGGGCTTGGAGCAATAGCAACTATGTCACTGGCGGAGAATGCCTGAAACACTGGACCCAGTCATAGTACAATGCAGAGAAGGTGAGCCATTGCAGGCGAGTGGCTCAAGCTTAGGGCCGCGCTTACGCACGCTCCTTCACTTCTTTTTGTAGATCAAAACGGTGTCAGGCCCGCTGCTCTCCGCCTCCACGACGAGCGAGTTTGGGCTGCAACGGCATCAGGCTATTCCCTGAACCGTTGTGTGCGTGGTGCTGTGCGCATCGAGGCGGGCCGTCCCGCCAGGCAGCGGCTGGCACTTGGGAGCAGAGGCAGGTGCTTGCTACTGGCAATTGTCAAAGGCGCTCTTGCCACGCCTCCATGATGCGCTTCCCCGGAAACTGGACCGACGCCCGATATCAGTTCCTTCAGACCGATCCGGCAAGCAGGCATTAATTGTTATGTCCGCCATGCCGATCATGGCCTGCATGCATGAACAGGTGCAACAGTGGGCAGGGCAGCCACAACATGGCCCGAGTGGTTCATGAAGAGGTAGATGCCCAGCGCGGCCAGCGCCAGCGTGAGGCCCCATCCCAAAGGAGTGCCGACCAGGAGGGCGCGCCACTTGTTGGGAGGTGTCGCAGAGAGCTTGGGTGTGGTGTTCATGACGAAGGCTCCGAATCTGGATCGTCACGACAGTAAGGGGTCGGCCCGCGGCGTGCTTTGATTTCTCTCAAGGCTGGAGGATTGTGATCCGCCCTTGCGGAACCGGGCAAGCCTCGGTGGAACTTGCCCGGCCCGCTTGGTTACAGGCGGACGGCCCGCAGGCGAATGGCGTTGCCGATCACGCTGACCGAGGAGAGCGCCATCGCGGCGGCCGCGATGATCGGCGAGAGCAGGATGCCGAAGAACGGGTAGAGCACCCCTGCCGCGACCGGCACGCCGAGCGCGTTGTAGATGAAGGCGAAGAACAGGTTCTGGCGGATGTTGCGCATGGTGGCGCGCGACAGCCGATGCGCCCGCACGATGCCGGTGAGGTCGCCTTTCAGCAGCGTCACGCCCGCGCTCTCCATGGCCACGTCCGTACCGGTGCCCATGGCGATGCCCACGTCCGCCGCCGCCAGCGCCGGGGCGTCGTTGACGCCGTCGCCGGCCATCGCCACCACACGGCCCTCGCGCTTGAACTTCTCGACCACGGCGCTCTTCTGGTCCGGCAGAACCTCCGCCTCGACCTCGTCGATCCCGAGCCGGCGGGCAACGGCCTTGGCCGTCGTCCAGTTGTCACCGGTCAGCATCACCACGCGGATGCCCTCCTCCTTCAGGCCGGCCAGTGCCTCGGGCGTTGTCGCCTTCACCGGGTCGGCGATGGCGATGGCGCCCGCCACCTTGCCGTCGATGCCGGCGAAGATCGCCGTCGCGCCGTCCTCACGCAGCCGGTCGGCCTGCTCGGCCAGCGGGCTGACGTCGATGCCATGTTCCACCAGGAACTTGGCGCTGCCGAGCACCACGCGCTTGCCCTCGACCGTTCCGTAGGCGCCCTTGCCGGTGGGCGAGTCGAAGTCCGAGACCGGGGCCGTCGTGATGCCTTGCTTCTCGGCCGCTGCGACAATGGCGACCGCGAGCGGGTGTTCGCTGGGGCGTTCGGCGCTGGCCGACAGGCGCAGCACCTCGGCCTCCGTGAAGCCTTGCGCCGGGACGATGGCGGTCACCGCTGGCCTGCCTTCGGTGAGCGTGCCGGTCTTGTCGACGACCAGCGTATCGACCTTCTCCATGTGCTCCAGGGCTTCCGCGTTCTTGATCAGCACGCCGGCCCCGGCGCCGCGGCCGACGCCGACCATGATCGACA
>NZ_JALJRK010000102.1:0-10399 GCF_024519725.1 Microvirga sp. Mcv34
GCAGGGTCAGAATTGGATGCTGATCGAGGGTCAAACTTGGAAGCCGATTGACACTTCAGGCCATGGCAGGAGGCGCAGTGGGCGTCGTAGAGCTGCCGACCACGGGCCACCCTCGGGTCCGCGGCCCAGAGACGAAGACCAAACCAAGCCGTCGCGGCTCCTGCGACGGTGACGGCACCCACCGCGAGCCAGAACCGGTGGGGGCGCAGCCTGGCCGTCCTGTCAGACCGCACGGAGAGGCTCGACAGGGTGGCGTTGATTCCCGGTCCGGGCGGCCCATGCGAAGGCGGCGAGCGGGACGACGATCCACTGCAGCAGCGGGGACAGCCCGACGTGGAAGCCGAACACCGGGAACACGGGCATTAGGTCGGAATAGGCCCACGCCGCCCGGACCACGATGTTGAGCCACTCGCTGAAGGTCGTATAGCCAAGCCCAAAGGCAACGGTCAGCGCAGCCACGGTGCGAAACCGCTCGGCTGGCCAGGCGCCGGTGCCGACGGTCAGCAAGGCGATGGTCAGACTGGAAAGGGCAATGAGGATGTCCCCGCCCGTGCAATGGACGGCCGCAAACACGATTTCAGCCCAGGATCCGGTCGTCCAGAGCGTGTAGAGCGGCATGTGGGCGAATTCCCAAGCGAGATTGCCCAGGGCTACGACAATCAAGTGACGGCGCAGTGCCGCGTGCCAGGATCGGGCGATCCCAGAAGGGCGGCCCGGGGCCGTGTGGGTTGCGCCGGTGGTCAATTCGCCTCCTCGGATTGTTGGTGCCCGTTCTCCAAAGCCCGTGCCGAGACAGCCCCGCCGGAGCACCGGCTCCTCGGGATGAGGGCGCGTTGCGCCTTGGGATGGTCTGCGCCCGGAGCCATCTAAGAGCCACCGGCTCCCATCTCAGACCATGTCTGTCCCCGGTCCGTGCTGGTGAGCACGCGGCCGCGCGCCGTTGCGACGAAGAGGCGAGCCGGATTGGCGGGATCTCCCGTAAGATGCAGAGGAACGCCCCCGCCAAAGTCGTCGCCGACGGTTGCGAACACCAGCGACTCGGCGTCGGAGCGCAGGAGGCCACGCCCGACGACGTATGCGTAGAGCGAACCGTCCGGGGTCACCTCAACCAGGCTCACGGGCGCCCCGGCAAGGACGGTCGTCCAGCCCTTGCCGCCGTCACTGCTCACAAGGAGGCCATTCTCCGTGGCGGCGTAGAGCGTGTCGGATGTCTTGGCGGAAGCGGCGAGGTCGATCAGCTTGTCCGGGGTGGGGCCCACGACCGTCCAGGTCCTGCCGGCGTCCCGGCTCACCTGGAGCCCGCCATACGCGCCATAGATCGTCGCGGGGTCCGCGCTGCTCACGCTCATCTGGTGGAAGTCGACGGGTCCCTTCACACCCGGCGAGACCTGCCGCCAGGTGGCACCGCCGTCAGTGGAGGCGATGAAACCCAGGTTGCCTCCGCGAGCGGGGTGCCCGCTCGCGAACAGCGTCTTCGGGTCTGTCGGATGCGGGGTGAACCCCATGAAGTCCTGGACCTCCGAAATCCGCTCCGCGCGTCCGTCCGGGCCAGCCCGGAAAAGGCCGTGATGGGTCGCGATCAGGAGCCGCGACGGGTCCTGACGGTCCACGGCAAGCCCGTGGATATGCGTCTGGCGCGGCAACTCCGCCACGCGCACGGTCTCCGATGCCTTCGACGCAGTCGCGCCGATGACCGCCAACGGGCCGATCACGGCAAGGGCGAGCCAACAGGGTCCTCGTGAAGATCTCATCGCAGCGCTCTTTCATTTCTGATGGGCCCGGCCGGCGCGACACCGCTCCGCCAGGGCCCGTGATCGTCTAGGGTCAGTGCCGGCTCGGGGGAGCGGTGTCGGCGTCCTCCGCCCCCAAGGCTGGTTCCAGGATCGAACGGCAGGCGCGACGGATCGCGGGTCCCTCGAACTCCGGATCGAGCGCCTCAAGGGCGTAAAGCAGATGGTCTGCCACGTCCAAGCGCTTGTCCGCGACAGCCTGCTCGAAGGCCAGGAACACCTGGCGCTCAAGTGCATCGAAACTGCGGGGCATGATGGTACTCCTTTGGCTTGCTGCCGCCTCGCAGGGGGCGGCGACCGATCCTTCTCCGTCCATGGAAGACGGATTTCGCCGGCCTCCGGCCCTGCCTGTGATGGGGGATGCGGCCGCCGCAGGGGGAGGTCATGACGCGGCGGCCGCCCGTCGCGCCGCCTACCCCTTCTGTTCGGGGGTGGCCGGCGGGGTCTCGCGCGACGGATTCTGATTGTTCATCGACTGCATCATGCGATTGCAGTCCTCCATCATTTTCATCATGCCGGCCATACCGCCCATGTCACCGCCGCTCATGTTGCCACCCATGTTCCCCATGCCGCCCATGTTCCCCATGCCACCCATGTTGCCCATGCCCTGGCCTTGCGATGCGCCTGGGGCGGGGGCACCCTGGGCGTGGAGCGCCGGAGCCATTGCCACGGTCGCACCGAGCGCGGCGAGGGCGAGAGTTGTCTTTGTGAAGGTGTTCATGTCTGCATCTCCTTGGATGTCGTAGTGTATGTCGTGAGTAGGTTCAGTTGCGGTCAGGCCGGTTCCGCGCCCCCTTGGCCAGCGTTGGCCGCCCGCACCGGGACTGCGCCATTGCTCTCGCTCTTGCAGGCGTTGCCGCCCTTCATGCACAGGCCGAGCGCGCACATGGCCGCGCACGGCGCCAGGGCCAACAGCAACGGCGCAATACCCGCGGCCACGAGCCAGCCCCAGTTCAATGCGGCGCCGCCGACCAGCAGGATCGCCGCCAGGGCGATCCAGGTACGCCGCCCGCCCCGTCCAAGCCGGCTGAATGGCTGCGGCAGGCGGCTCGACTTCGTCACGACGGAACCGTTGCTTGCGTTCATGTGGAGACCTCCGCTGCTGTGCTCCATGCACTTCTGACCATAAGTTCGGAGGCAGCCGCGGATCGGTTACATGCTCACGCGGTCGTGAAGGGCCGGTCCCGGTATCGTCAAGGCATCTGCGCCCCGGATATGTCGGCTAAGCTTTGGTCCTGTGATGCTCCTGCGGCTGCAGGCGATCTTGAGGGCGTGAAAACGGAGTGCGCACGGTCCAGGAAAGCCCGCGAGGATGGGTCCGGACGCGTGCCGGAGCCGATGCCTTGAAATGACAGCACCATGAACACGGCCATTCCCCCCAGCATCAGCCAGACGAGCCTGCGCAAGGCACGCACGCCGGCCTTGGCTTGGCTCGACCGGATGCGCCGCCTCGGACGCCGGCCCTTGTGCCAGATGGTGTCGGACCGTCGCGACCGAACCGCAGATTGTCGTGCCATGGAGCCCTCCGGCCCAACGCTTTGCATCAGGGCTCCCGTGCCCAGCCGGACGTTGCGTATTCGTCATCAGGACTTCACACAATTGGGCCGGCGGGTCACAGGTCTACTGACCACCCCGACGGCGCAGTTGGCCGCGGGTGTCTCCGGTCACCAGCGCAGCAGACGCGGACCGAGCAGCGCCCCGGCCACTGTGCACAGGATGATGGTGCCGCCATACCAGAGCGCGATGAACGGCAGGGAGTCGTCCATGCAGTGCAGCGCATAGCCCATCGCGCTCACACCGCCGGCGGCCAGGCCGGCGAAGGCACCGGTCCGCGCCAGGTCCGTGGGCGCCGCGAGCCGGCGCACGGTCCAGACAATCACCGCAAAGGGCACGATGGCGATGATCGGGATCGACACAAGGCACTCTAGCCACATGTCGCCCACGATCATCGCCTCCCAATGGGTGCTCGGTGCATAGGCGAGGCTCAGGCCCGCGAGCAGCACGATGGCGGCGAACGGCAGCAGCGCCAGGACGGGACGGGTCCTGCGCTCTCCGCCCGGGCGGGCGAGGCGCGTCAGCAGCAGCGACGCCACCAGGACGACGCCTGCCGAGAAGGCGAGCTTCAGGCCGAGAAAGGCCAGGGCGCCGGGCTCGTGCAGGTCCGGACGGACCCCGAGCGTCAGCAGGGCCGCAACGAGCGCCCCACCGGTCCCGAGCGCCACCGCGAGGCCGAGGCTGCGCCTGAGCTGGCCGCGGTCCACCGGCTCGACGTTCGTGCTGAGCATGTTGATCAGGTCGTCGGTCTTCATGTGGTCCTTCCCTGGGCGATTGCCGCCGCCATGGCCTTGAGGCCCCGATGCACGCTCACCTTGACCGCCGATTCCGACATGCCGCAACGAGCGGCGGTCTCGGCGACGCTCAGGCCATCGATCTTAACGTGCCGGATCGCGCGCCGCATCTTCTCGGGCAGCCGCGCGAGCAGGCGGTCGAGGTCGAGGGCGCTCTCCGCCCCAGCATGGTCGTCCTGCGCCTCGAAGTCGGCGGCATCCTCGATGGGCCCATCCGCCATGGAGGCCTTCGTGTGGCGCAGGTGGTCGATGAGCTTGTAGCGCGCGATGGCATGCACCCACGGGGTGAAGAGCTCGCCCGGGTCGTAGGTGTGCCGCCGGGTATGGATCGCCATCAGCGCATCCTGCACCAGATCCTCCGCCTCGTCGGCGCTCCGCCCGATCCGCGCGAGCTTGTTCTTATAGTAAGCCCGCAGGTGGCGACTGAGCCTGTCCAGGAGCACGCGGTGGGCCGCCGCATCGCCGTTCAGACCAGCCGTCATGAGCGCCCGCAGCTCGGCTTCGTTCGCAATCATGAGCGTTCACCCCTTAGTTCGTGCCACATGGGTGTTCGGTTACACCGCCGCGCATCCATCAATGCACGGCGCCCGCGCGGGATCGGTGGCGTTCTCATGGCGCCCCTCCATCCGAAGCGGGACCTATGCGTTCACGCAGGATCTGGACCATCTCGGGCGCATCCCAGCTCGTCGGTCCGATCAGCCGGCCGATCTCCCGCCCCTCCCGGTCGAGCAGGAGCGTGGTCGGCAGGCCGACCGCGTTGAGGTCGCGCAGGGCCCGCCCCGACGCGTCGAGATAAACCGCGATGCGGCCGACCCCGGTCTCGCCGTAGAACCGGCGCACCGGCCCCGCCCCTGCACGGTCGACGGACAGGGCGACCACCTCGAAGCCCGGGCCGCCAAGCATCGCCTGCAGGCGGTCCAGCGCCGGCATCTCCTGGCGGCACGGCGGGCACCAGGTCGCCCACACGTTCAGAAGCACGACCTTGCCGCGGAAGTCCGCAAGGGTCCGCGTGCCCCCCTCGCCGTCGACGAAGCGCAAATCGGGCACGGGGCGCGGCTCGCGATGGAGAACGAAGGAGGCGGGCCGCTCCGTCGCGGCGGCAGGCGCCGCCGCGAGGACGAGGAGGGCGAGGAAAAACGATATCATCGCCCGCTCCCGACGATGACCTTGACCAGTGCGATGATCGCGAGGACCAGTGCGACGCCAAGCAGGAGCCCGACGAGGCCCATGCCCTCCATCATCCAGCCCATCGGGCCGCTCATCATGTCATGCATCATGGTTCGCTCCTTCACTCGACCGCGAAGATCTTGGGCGTAGGATCACCCGAGATCTCGTACATCGTGAACGGCTCCATCTTCCGCCCGGCCATCCCGGGGGAGCCCATCGGCATGCCCGGGAGCGAGATGCCCTTGATCGCCGGACGCTCCGTGAGGAGCTTGTTGAGGGATTTCAGCGGCACGTGCCCCTCGACGACGTAGTCGTCGACGAGGGTGGTGTGGCAGCCTTCAAGGTCGGTGGGGACGCCGTGCTCCTTCTTGACCAGCGGCAGGTCGTGGGTGGTTACGACCTTCACCTCGAAGCCGCTCTCGCGAAGGTACTTCACGTACTCCTCGCAGCAGCTGCATTGCGGGTTCTTGTAGAGGGTGGCCTGCTTTGCGCTCTGCGCAAGGACGGGACCAGCGAGGGTCAGGGCAAGGGCGAGAGCGGCGGTGTTGAGGATGCGCATGTGATTACTCCTTGAAGATCGTGGTGTCAGGCGACGCGGATGGAGCCCATCATTCCACCCGCCTGGTGCTCCAGGACGTGGCAGTGGAACATCCAGTCGCCGGGGTTGTCGGCCAGGAAGGCAATCTCGACCCGCTCGCGAGGCGCGACCAGCACCGTGTCCTGCCATTCGCGACGGCGGGTGGGCACGCTGTCGCGGCCGAGCACCCGGAAGGTGTGGCCATGCAGATGCATCGGGTGCCACCACTCCGTCTCGTTTTTGATCGCGAGGATGTGGGAGCTGCCGTGGGCGAGCGTGGCCATCGGCTCGTGGACGTGCCCCGTGGCGGCGACGCCGTTCATCGCCCACACCAGGCCCTGGCGCAGCATGGCGCGGACGTCGGTCATCTCGCCGTGCACCATCGCCCCGGCCATCGTCCCCATCATGCCGCCAGCGAGAACCACGTCATGGCGCTGGGCGGAGGACAGGTCCGGCTCCCGCACCGGGTTTGCGCGCAGTGGCAGGACAGCGGTCTCCCGAGGCTCGCGCAGGCGCTCGCTGGCATAGGCAAGATCGAGCAGCCGGTATTCGAGACCCTTGTAGAAGGCGTCCGTGATCTTGAACCGGCCCCCGGGCAGGCCCGTCATGTCGATCACCAGGTCGACGCGCATGGCTGGCCCGATCACCACCCGCCCACCTTCGGGCGCGTGCGGCTCGACCGGATGGCCGTCGAGAGCCACGATCCAGGGGGCGTGCCCTTCGAACTCCAGGCCGAAGATGCGGGCGTTGGCGGCGTTGACGAGACGGAGCCGGATGCGTTCGCCGCGGCGGACCTCGAAGGCTTGGGCCACGGCCCCGTTGACCGTTACCGTGTTGCCGATGCGGCCGGCGTGGCTGACATCGTGCAGGTTGCCGAAGTCGTCGCTGATCGACCCGTCCTTGAGAAGGCGCCAGTCGCCCAGCATCCAGGTGACATCGCGGTCGACCGGATAGGGCTCGCGCTCCTCCACGATGAACGGGCCGGAGAGCCCCCGCCCGACCTGGGCATGGCTCCTCTGGTGCGGGTGGTACCAGAACGTGCCCGCGTCCTCGCAGGCAAACTCATAGGTAAAGCTCTCGCCGGGGCGGATGGGCGCCTGGGTGAGATGGGGCACGCCGTCCATCGGGTTCGGCACCCGCAGCCCGTGCCAGTGCACCGTGGTCTCCTCGGGCAGCCGATTTTCTACGAGGACGCGCACGCGCTCGCCCTGGCGGACCCGGATCCCGGGGCCGGGCACCGCGCCGTTATAGGCCCAAACCGGGGTTGCGGGACGGGAGGCGCCGGCGAGCGCCGCCTCGCCGGGTGCGGCGAGCAGCCGGAACTCTGCGCCACGGGAGCCCTCATGGGCCCGGGCGCTGGGCGGAAGGCTGGCGGCAAGCGCGAGGCCCGCACCGCCGGCGAGAAGGGCGCGGCGGCTGAGCGCCGGCCCGGAGCGATCTGACATGGTCTTCATCCTGAAACGTGTGGGGGCGGCCCGCGCGCCGGGCGCCCGGCATCGACCGCCGGCGCGCGGGTTCAGGCACGGTCGCGAGTGGCGCGCCTCAGCTCAGGATGCTGGGTTTTGGCGGAAAGGGGTCGGGCGGGCCGCGCAGCCCCGCCGCGTGAAGGACCAGGACAGGATGCGCGGGCGCCCGCGCAACCGACACGAGGTCGGTTGCGAGCGGGAGGACAGCGATCATGGCCGCGCACAGGGCGGCGCAGGCCGGCATTGTGTCGCCGCCCTGATCGCATCCGTCACAGCCGTCGGGCATCGGCGCGCTCATTGCCGCGGCGGCCATCTGGGCGCCCATCTGCGCCGCCTTGACCCCATGCGTCGCCAGCCCCACCGCTAGGGTGAGGGCCAGCACGAGCGCGCACAGGCGGTGGAGTGAAGCCCAGGTCATCGAGTCCAAGATAGCAACCGCACGTCGCAGCGCAAAGCGGGTGTGTCCGAATGTCCGCTGCTGCCAAAATCCTTGCCGCGTCCATAGTAAACGCCGCGTCACCAACTTTACTCTGCTGCGGCGCCAGTCGCCTTCCGAGGCGCTCGTCATCGCGCCGTGCCGCATTCGTGCGTTGGAGAAATCTGCCGCACCGGCCACGATCCTGTCTCCGATGATGCTGTCCCTTACTCGTTGCGGTTGCCCACAAGAGCCAGGAGGAACTGGAACATGTTGATGAAGTCCAGGTACAGCGTCAGGGCGCCGAACACGGAGACCTTGGCGGCGGCTTCCTGGTCGAAGTTGCCGTACAGGTACATCTCCTTCAGCTTCTGCGTGTCGTAGGCGGTGAGGCCTGCGAAGATCAGCACGCCGATCACCGAGATGCCGAACTGCAGGACGCTCGACGCGACGAAGATGTTCACGATCGAGGCCAGGATCAGGCCGACGAGACCCATGATCAGGAACGAGCCCATGCCGGACAGGCTGCGGTTCGTGGTGTAGCCCCAGAGCGACAGCGAGCCGAAGGCCGCGGCCGTGATGAAGAACACTTGGACGACGCTCGCGCCGGTGTAGCGGATGAGAAGCGTCGAGAGCGAAGCACCCATCACCGCAGCAAAAGCGAAGAAGGTGCCGCGGGCCGACGCCGCCGACATCCGGTCCATCCGGAACGAGAAGAAGAAGATGAAGGCCAGAGGCGCCAGCGCGATCACCCACATCAGGGGCGAGCCGTACAGAGTCGCGCCGAACTGGGTCAGGCCAACACCACCCATCCGGGCAACTGCTTGCGACGGATCGCTCGTGGTGGCCAGCATGTTGATGCCAAGCGCGACCAGGGCCGAGATGGCAAGGCCCAGGACCATGTTGTTGTAGACGCCGAGCATGAAGGCGCGCAGGCCCTGGTCGACCTGAGCCGCCGTCCGGGCAAAGCCGGTGCCATAGGCGTTTTGGTTTTGCTCATACGGCTGCATCGCACTCTCCGTCGTTGGTTGGCCACTCGCCCTGTCGCGAGCGCGGCGGGCTTATAGGAAACCAACCGCCATTCTCCCAGGTAGTTCGCGGGAACTGCCGACTTGGTTACATCCCGCCTCGATTTTATGCGGCGGCTGCCGCGCGAGAACTCTGCGCAGGCCTTGACCATCAACACCGCGCACTTGCCTGCCGGCACGACCCGCTGTGACCCGCGTCCCGTCCGACAACCCTGCCCTAGAAGATGGTGCGATGCCTCTGAGGATCCGGTCGGCTCTGCCCGGCCACCGAAAGCTTTGCGTCGTGCAGCTGTCCCGAGGGCGAGCGGCGCTGACCAAGGCGTGGGCCCTGAGGTTGTTCGGTCTGCTCCCGCCATTTTGCCATGAGGCTGTAACCGTTTCGGCGGCGGCAGCGAACTCACCTGCAAATGGGGGCTTTTCCATGAGAGTTTTGAGGGTCGCATGGCCAAATCTGCCGCATAGCCGCGCTGCCTGTACCGTTTGGGGCCGGGCCGCTCGTGCGGTTGCCCAGGGCACCGCCGCGGCCATGATGGCGGTTTCTATTCTCGCCGGCCCGAGCCTGGCGCAGGGCGCCGGTTCATCCGATTACCAATTCGAGCTCGTCGAGCGGGAGCTCAAGCAGGGCTACGGCGCCGTGCTGACCGTGCGGCTGGTGCACCGGGCGACCGGGAAAGTGGTCCCCGGCGCGGTGGTTTTCATCAGTCGGTTGGACATGTCGCCGGACGGCATGGGTGAGATGACGGCGCCGCTGGAGCCCGTGCCCGACGTGCTGCCGGGCTACTTCCGCTTCGAGACCGACCTCGTCATGGAAGGCGACTGGTCGCTCGTCCTCATGGCGAAGTTGCCGGATGCTGACGGCTACGTTCGCGGCAAGCTCATCGTGACGGCGGTGCCATGATGCTTCGCGCCGGACTTCCCACACGAGAACCTACGAGGCTGCAACCATGAAGAAAGCTGTCATCACGCTCCTGTTCCTCGTCGTGCTCGGCGCGGCCACCGCGGCCGGCTACCGTGTCGGCAGGGGCGAGCTCGCCCTGCCGGCCTGGGTGCCGCCACAGGTCACGGCAGCGCTCGCCGGCCTGCTCCCCGCCCGTGCCGTCACCCCGGTCTCGACCGAGGCTCTGAACGACTACGAATTTCGGCTGGTTAGTCCGCAGGCCCGCTCGGGTGAGGCCCTGGTCGCTGTCGAGCTCGTCCATAAGCCGACCGGCAAGCCCGTGCCTGATGCGGTGATCTTCGCCCGCCGCATCGACATGGCCCCCGAGGACATGGGGATGATGACGGCGCCTCTGGAGCCGCAGCCGGCCGACAAGCCCGGCACCTACCTGTTCAAGACCAATCTCGCGATGGAGGGCGGCTGGCAAGTGTCGCTCGCCGCGAAGGTGCCCGGCGAGGCCGGCACCGTGCAAGGCAAGCTTATTCTCAAGGCGGTGCAGTAATGGACCAGATCTCCCCCCTTAACTCTCTGGAACGCCAGGATCCCTTCGCGAGCCGCGACCACTTCAAGCCGGACACGGCCCCTGAGAGGGCCCCGCCGCCGCGCCACGGGCGAACCCTGAAGCGGCTCGCGCTCACCACGCTGGCGGCCACGGCGCTGGCGGGCGGGGT
>NZ_JALJRK010000102.1:10406-12284 GCF_024519725.1 Microvirga sp. Mcv34
TGGGCGGGGTACCACGGCGGCCGGACGAACTGGCCGTTGCCGGGCTGGCTCCCGGCACCGGCCGTGGCGTTCCTGAACGGCCCCGCACCGGCCGCAGCGGGTCCAGTCGCCTATTACCGCCATCCCGACGGCCAGCCAGCCTACTCGATCTCGCCGAAGAAGACGGAGGACGGTCGGGATTACCTGCCGGTGCCGGCCAGCGCAGACGTGAGCTTTGATGAGAAGCCGAAGGACGCGCCGGCCGGACAGCCTGCTGCCGACCAGGCCGGCGGCAAGAAGATCCTGTACTACCGCAACCCCATGGGCCTGCCCGACACCTCGCCGGTGCCGAAGAAAGACTCGATGGGCATGGACTACATCCCGGTCTACGAGGGCGAGGCGGAGGACGGCTCGACCGTTACGGTCTCGCCAGGCAAGCTGCAGCGCACCGGCGTGCGCTCGGAGGCTGTCGAGCGCCGGGTTGTGACCCGTCCGGTCCGCGTGCCCGGCACCGTGAAGCTTGATGAGCGCCGCATCGCCGTGATCTCCCTGCGCTCTGAGAGCTTCATCGACAAGGTCGAGGACGTGACCACCGGCGAGCGCGTGCGCAAGGGCGATCCGCTGTTGCGCCTGTATTCCCCGGACATCGCGGCGGCGAGCGCGCAGTACCTCAGTGTCGTGAACGAAGGCAGTGGCGCCGGACGGCCGCTGGTGCTGGAGGGCGCCCGCCGCCGGCTTGAGAACCTCAACGTGCCCCCGGAGGTGATCGCCGAGATCGAACGCACCCGCAAGGTGCCGACCGCGATCACGTGGTCAGCCCCGCGGGACGGGATCATCCTGGAGCGCAATGCCATCGAGGGCATGCGGGCCATGCCCGGTGACGTGCTGTTCCGGCTGGCCGACATCTCGACCGTCTGGATCCTCGCGGACGTGCCGGAACACGACCTGGGCGCCGTCCAGCCGGGCCAGGCTGTGACCCTCCGGGTGCGCAGCCTGCCGGGACAGACGTTCTCGGGCCGCGTTGACCTGATCTACCCGCAGGTGAACCCAGAGACCCGCACGGCCCGGGTGCGGATCGAGATCCCCAACCGGGACGGGCTCCTGCTGCCGGACATGTACGCGGACGTGGAGTTCGCCACCGGCTCCGGCAAGCCCGTCGTGGCCGTGCCCGACAGCGCGCTCATCGACACCGGTACCCGTCAGATCGTGATCGTCGACAAGGGCGAAGGCCGCTTCGAGCCCCGCCAGGTCAAGGTCGGCGCTCGCGGGAACGGCTTCGTCGAGATCCGCGAGGGCGTCGCGTCAGGGGATCAGGTGGTGACGTCCGCCAACTTCCTCATTGATGCCGAAAGCAACCTGAAAGCCGCCCTGCAGGGCATGACGGCTCCTGCCGAAGAGAAGCCCCAATGATCGCCGGTACCATCGCCTGGTCGTCCCGCAACCTGATGCTCGTCCTGATCGCGACGGTGTTCGCCGTCGCGGCGGGTCTGTACGCCCTGCGCAGCCTGCCGCTCGACGCCATTCCGGACCTCTCGGACGTGCAGGTCATCGTCTACACGGATTACCCGGGTCAGGCGCCGCAGGTGGTCGAGGACCAGGTGACCTATCCGCTCACCACCGCGATGCTGACGGTGCCGCAATCGAAGGTGGTGCGGGGCTTCTCGTTCTTCGGCGTCTCGTTCGTCTACATCATCTTCGAGGACGGCACCGACCCGTACTGGGCACGGTCGCGGGTGCTCGAATTCCTCAATGCCGCAGGAAGTCGCCTCCCCGCGGGGGTGACGCCGACCCTTGGCCCTGACGCCACTGGCGTGGGTTGGGTCTACCAGTATGCCCTCTTGGCCAAGGACCTCACCCTGGCGGAGCTGCGCTCGGTGCAGGACTGGAAGGTGCGCTTTG
>NZ_JALJRK010000103.1 GCF_024519725.1 Microvirga sp. Mcv34
AGCGGCATGTCTCAGCCGCCGGCCTCCTGACGATGCAAGCTGCATCGTACCCTCCATGGTGAGGGCAAAGCGGGAGCGTTCACCGAAACCGATGCTCTTGACACGCAGCTTGTCGGGATGGCATAAGGAGATTGTCACATCTTTACTTATGCCCACCCCTCGGTGGGTCTCCAAAGGCCCTCGAAGTTTCCAGCTTCGCGGGCCTTTTGCTTTGCCTAGTTTACGTCACGGTCTTCAGCTCCTTACGAACGAAGGCTGCTTCGAGCGCATGGGTGATAGCGACTTGGCGCGAGGGGAAGAGGCCGCTCTCGACGGCCTCGTCGATGGCAGTACCGATTTCCCGAGGAAGCCAAACATTGGTTTCCCGGTCTCCCCTCTCCCGCCGTGTCTGACGGAGACGTTGAGCTCGCTTGCGACTCGCTGCATCAGCCATTGCGTACATCCATGATACTCGTAGCGATACGAGGATTGCCCGATTCTGGGGTGGCTGTGGAGTCGGAGCGCAAGAATCCATTCACAATAATCGGATTCTTCGTTGGAAAACTCCTTCAGGCAGAATCAATTAGCGCAAAAGGCCGAATCAATTCGCAAGTAAAACGCTGGTTCCATGAGATCTGGCTTTACGCACTTGATTCTACCTCCTGAGTTATGGGGTCCTTCCCGCGAGGCACATCTCGACTTTCCTCGCTCCAAGTCTCGATCTTGTGTCTTGAAGACTGAGTGCCAGCAGAAATCCAACAATCACTATTTGCGCTAGACTCAAGAGGGCCGATTTTTGGCGGAGTGACCGAGCGGTGCTCGTCAGACCTATGGCAACAGGAACCTTATTGGACTTCGACGGGGACTGAAGGGCCATCCTCCCAATAGAGTGGAGAGGAACTCCACCTGAAGCGACCCAGTCGGGTGAGATCGACTTCACGCGGCGAGGAGTGACATGTCAACTTGGGAGCTGCTTATGACAGCCTGGCCAAGGCGAAATTCCGCCTGAAGCGGTCACTCTCCGCGGTGTGGCATGCGCAGCCCGAACGCCATTTCACCTTGCGAACTGGTACGTGGCCAAGTGGGGCGGCGTGCCGAGCAATAAGGAAGAAACAATCCGGACCTACATCGGGCAGTCCGAAGACGAACTGGCAGGACGGGGCGCCGGCGGCGTAGCCACCTGGTCGAAAATCCTCGTCCTCAGGAACCCGGATCGGTACGCCATTTTCGATGCTCGGGTCGCTATGGCCCTAAACGCCCTCCAGATTGCCCAGGACCACGAACGGCCGATTTTCTTTCCCAACCTGCCCAGCAAAAATACGGCCGCTAAAGCTTTCCATGATTTCATGAGGGCTCGGGACAATGGCGACGCGCACCAGGCCTACCCGTCGCGCGTCTACTCTATCTATTTGCAGGTTCTGAGAGAGGTTGCTCGCCGGGTTGAGCTTGAAGCGCTCGATGAAATCGAGATGACGCTATTCGCCCAAGCCGAAGTCCTCGCCCGCAGAGCCATGTCGCACCCTTCAGGACCAGAACATTTCTCAGCGATCGCCGCTGAATAATCCTGGCGTCCGAGAGTCATATTCGGCGGGAGAATTCCGGCCGGAGGCTACGACTCTGCTCAATCAACTTCGGAAAAGCGAAAGGCTTTTTGTCTTAACTCCCGTTGCCTGAGCATGTTAGGTTCACCCGCGGCTTCCTGCCGAAACCAAGACCATCCTGATAGAAGCTCAACTGAGCGGGTCTGGATGTACCAATAATCAAAAAAGAGACCAAAATGGCAAACTACTCTGTGCCGACTATCGACGATATGGGCCTTCACAACCTTTTTAGGGAGTTCGGCACCGCGAATATCACCGCCTTCAATTCTACGTCATTGACGGTTCAATTCGCCAATGGCGGATCAGCTATGATCGAGGGCGTCGGCCTGGTTGTGGATGAGCCTCAGTACAATCCGCTGGTATCGGGGACGGTCACGATGATCCGGATTTTCAATGCCGTCCATAACGAGGTCGCCTCGATCACGGATTTGAACATCGGAGCGAATGGCCTGGGAGCGGTGCTTACGGCTGATCCGTCAGACTTCGAGTTTCCAATTAACATCATGCGCTACATTTTCTCTGGCGATGACAGTGTCCAGGGGAGTGACGGCTACGACGTCATTTATGTCGGTACTGGCAATGACACAGTGAGCGCAGGGGATGGGGCCGATTTTATCTATGCAGGACCTGGCGCTGCCACCATCGACGGCGGCGAAGGCCGGGATACACTGAATTTTGCGGAGGATTTCGCAGGTTATCCGACCTACACGGCGGGGCTTAACATCAATCTCGTGACCGGGATCGGGACGAACACGGACGGTAAGCCCCTGCAGATCTCGGGCATTGAGGATGTCGTCGGCAGCCTCGGCGATGACACCATCACAGCGAACGACTCCGACAACTTCCTTTTTGGAAATGATGGAGATGACTCCATCTCTGCCGGCGGCGGCAACGACATTCTCTATGGCGGCCGTGGCAATGACACGCTCGACGGCGGCGCCGGAGATGACTTGTTCTTCATCGGCGAGATGGAGATGAACACCTACCTGACCGGTTACAAGCTTCTGATCGGTGGCGACGGGCACGATACCGCGAACCTGCTCGGATCCCTTTCCGACTTCGATTACACGTTCAACGGTGACAGCAACCTCGTTTTCACTCACAAAATTTCCGGGGCAAAGTTCACGCTCACCGGGATCGAGACCATCTTCGACGGCGTGAGAACCTACACCGTCGACGACGGCCGCTTCAAGCTCAATGGCTCGCAGCTCGTCGTCGCCGGTCCTGCAAAGATCGACTACGAGCAGGCCAGCAGCCATACTGTGACCGTCAAGGTTTCCGATCAGTTTGGCGCGTCCACGACCCAGAAATTCACCATCTCCGTTCAGGACGTGGCCAAGGAAACGGCCGTCGGCGGCATGGGTGACGATCTCATCAAGGGCGGATCGGGCAGTGACAAGCTCTAGGGCGGCCTCGGCAAGGACGTGCTGACGGGTGGCAAAGGCAAGGACGCCTTTATCTTCAACACGAAGGCATCCAAGGCCAACGCCGACAAGATCACCGACTTCAACGTCAAGGATGACTCGATCTATCTCGATATCGCGGTCTTCACGAAGCTTGGAAAAAAGGGATTGGAAAAGAGCCCGGCAAAGCTGAATCAGGACTTTTTCACCATCGGCTCGAAGGCCAAGGATAAGAACGACTATATCGTCTACGATAACAAGAAAGGCGTCCTGTACTACGATGCGGACGGTTCTGGTAATGGCAAGGCGGTTGAAATCGCCACGCTCTCCAAAAACCTCAAGATGACCGCGGCTGACTTCTTCGTTATCTGACGCTCATCTCTAATCGCTAAGCCCTTCCCAATGAAGGTTGAGAAGGGCTTTTCATTGGTTGGGTGATCGGCGTATCAAACCAGGGAAAGTTCCTCGGAGAGCCATGTCGCACCCATTCAACCTGATCCAATGCGTTACCGCAGCCGAGTGCTCCTCCACTTCGGAGCCTCCGGCAGGTATAGGAGCACAAATCCGGTGTCGCTAACCGGCCAGATCATTTTTATGCCGTGGGTTTCGATCCCGCAGGCAGTGACGGTCGCCGGGTTCCGGTTCGCGCCGATTGATGTAAAGGATCCGATTTCGGTCGTTGGGCCCGAAATGGCGCCTACCGTTGCAATGGCCCTTAGTCCCTACGTCGATCGGCGGAGCCATCAGATCGAGAGTTGCACAATCATGCTGCGGCCCCGCCATCAGCAGTCCTGGAATATTCCCGATCGGATGTGGGGATCAGCCCGGCGCGCTGCCGAAATCCTGGCCTTGTCCTGTCTGGCAGAGCAGAGATTTATGGAGGGGCATTTCAGCCCCCATCTCAACGCGACCATGTTCCAGATTATCGGGCAGCGGATCACCGCCGGGTCGGACCAGATCGGCTTGTTCTACCCGCGGCGAGGAGGTGGGCTACGGGTAGGTGGCGTCCGTTTCAAGGATGTCGTTTTTCAGCGCCCATCCCAGGTAGAGGGCACCAGGTGCGAGGTCGTCAATGTCCGCCTCGCCAGAGCCCTTACGAAAGCCAGCAGGTCAAAATCCCCGATCTGGGATCCGATAGCTTCCTCCCTTGAATTTTTCCTTTTGGGAAACGCCGAAGTTCCAGAGCTCGATTGGGAAAGCTGCATCATGCTCTCGGCTATGGCCTTTGAGAGGCTCCTCGAGCCGGCTCAGGCCAACGCCCAAGGTGTCGCGGAGGCACTTGCCAATCTATGGGCTCCATATGCCAGTCGGACCCTAGCTCAAGCCAAGAGGGTAAAGCCCGACAACAAGCCGGATTTCGCGAAGGTGCAGCAGGAATGGCCACTACACCGCAAATGGATGAAAGAACTTTACGAGGCGAGGAGCTCACGCGCGCACCGCGGCCCTCGGTCTGTCTTCAGCCAAAATTGGAAGAACTGGCAGCACATGGTGATCGCTGCCTTTGTCTATCCACTTGCGGTCAAACTGAAACTCGCCAATGCAGGTCTTTACCAGCTGAGCGCGCGTGAAAAGGGTGGTTGCGAGGCCCTGGATCGGCTTCTCGATAGTCACTGGGGCAAAGGCTGGAAGAAGGATCCGGAGTGGTCGAAAATTCTTTCGATGGCTGAAGCCGAGCATGAATGGTTGCGCATTATTGAGGAAGCGTACGACGAAACGACTAGGAAGGGCGAACAAGGTTCGTGAAACGAGTGCTCGCAATTATCATCTCCGTGGTCATCGGGATCTGGCTGGCCATTGCTCTTCTTGTTTTTGTCACCCAGCGCCATCTGGTTTTCCCGCGGCACCTCCTGCCGCCGGTCGCGCGCATGGAGCAGCTCTCCCCAGAAGTTCAGGAGGTCACGGTCGAGACCGCCGACGGTGAACGTCTCTATGGACTGTGGAAAGCACCGCAAGCTGGCCGTCCCGTGGTCGTGTCCTTCCATGGCAACGCCAGTGCTCCGGGCTGGGCCGCAGACCGGTTCTCGAATGGGCCGTGGGCCGCTCATGGCTGGGGCGTTCTGGCCATTGCATATCGGGGATATCCAGGCTCGACTGGTTCTCCGAGCGAAACTGGGATCTTAGTGGACGGTGAAGCCGCGATATCCTTCGTTCAAAAGGCAGCTCCCGAGTCCGCCGTCCTGGTCCACGGCCACTCGCTGGGTACAGGGGTTGCTGTCGCCATGGCTGCGACCCATCCGGTTATCGGGGCGTACCTCGAAGCGCCCTATGCATCCCTGCTCAGTCTCGCAAAGCGGCAGTTCCGGTATCTTCCAGGATTTCTGATGCGAGACTCCATGCGATCGGATTTGCGGATCGCTCGCGTGAAGGCACCGGTCATCGCAATCCATGGCAAACAGGATCCGGTAATTCCGGTCTCTTCTGCGAGGGAGTTGATCGGCAAGGTCACGAGCAATTCGAGATTAATCGAGGTCGACGGAGATCACGTCTCCATCCTTGGCGAGGCTGATGGTGAGGTCGAGGATTTCTTCCGGCGAGCCGTCGCGCCCTAAACTAATGAAAGTCATTCTCACCCTCGGCAGCTCTGACAACCTCATCGCTGTGCTTCGAGCGCAACCGGTCGATCGGAGCCTCGTCATTGGTGTATTCATGGGGCGTGACGAGCCACTCCCACGCCTCGTCTGGTGAGGTAAAGAACGCGACAACCCGATCAAGTCCCTCAACCGGCTCTGATCCGTCGAACTGCCGGACCGGGTAGATGTACTCTCCATCGTCATTACGGAAGGCGATCTCTCTATTGGCGTCGCGCCAAGTATCCAAGGTCGCCAGGGGGACTTGAAGTCTCTCCGCCAACTCGGTTGCGCTTAGAAGCTCGGATGCGGCCCAATCGGTTGAATCGTCATCGACCGTGATCTTAGCAAGCAGAGCTTCGCCCTCCTCCAGGCTGACCAATCGCCCAAGTCCGGATCCTCTAATGAAGGTAGCCGGCATGGCCGGGCCATCGGATGGCGCCTGCTGGGAGTTGCGCCCGATAACTTCATCCGCCGTGAGTGGTCGATAGGAAGCCTCCGGGGCAGCGAAGGCTCTTGCCAGTTCCGCTTCCACGGCTGCGCCATCCTCATGGTCCTCAGATTCTGCCGCCTCGACTGCCGCCTCAATCAGCGCGACAATATCCTCGGGCAGATCACCGACGGCATAGACTTGCCTATCCAAATAGGCCTCAAACTTCGAAATCAACATCGCCGGCATTCCAATCGCGCGAGGCCCCTCGATGTCGGCTGCCGGTGTATCGCCCACGAACAGGATCTCCGCCGGCTGAAGCTCCAGCCGATCGCAGACCAGGCTGAATATTGCAGGATCCGGTTTCGCCAGCCCGACCTCATAGGAGAGGATCGCGGCATCCGGAGTGTCTGGCAGGGTTGCTAGAAGTGGCGAGCCATAGGGCAGCGCCAGGTTGGAACAGACACCGATCCGGAGGCCCCGCTTCCTCAGGTTTTGCCATATTTCGGCGATCCCGGGCCGGAGGCGGATAGAGGCACATTCAGCCTGCAGGTCCGTTTCCAGTTCCGCCAAGTTGCCCTCCCCTAGCTCATGGCTGACACCTGCAGCGACTTCTCGGAGGCTCAGAGGTTTTGTGAGGACCTCCTCGACCGTAATCCCTTTCACCCCTCCCCGCAGCAGGGCACGGAACGGCTGGCGCTTGTCGGTGATCTCGACCAGCGTCCCGAAAGCGTCAAAGCATATGGCTCGGATGTCACTCATGATCGCTGCTCTGGCTATAGATCGTCCAGGTTGATCGGAACCGGGGTCTCGCTAGCGCGGCGATTAATGATACCCGCGAGCTTGATGTCATCCCTGATTTCCCAAATGATTTTTCCGACTCGCTCCAACTCGTGATCATTTTGCTCGAAGGGCGGCATGAATTCGGCGATCGGAATCCAGTTCGCATCCTGACCGGGATGCACCATTGAGGGCTGATCGTCGACAAGGAGGACGGTTGCGGAGGCAGGTTCGCCTACTGCCGATAGGTCCTTCGTCTTGCCCGAATACGGCACAAATTCCACGGCAGCGGCGAAGCCCGCAGGTAGGCAGTCTTCATTCTCGATCAGCTGCAGCAGCTCACGGGCCCGTTCCCCACGAACAGTCGTGAACATCACAACCCGGTCCGCCACCTTTAGGGTACTCTCGACAAACTGCTTCAAGCCGGGACGCGGAAAGGCGCTGACAGCGTTTGAGATCAGCGTACCCTCAAGATCCAGTGCAACGACGAGACGCATAATCTCTCCTGACCGAGGCGGCGGCGTCGCATCAACGCGCGTGAGGTTTCGGGCTTGAATTATCGAACCTCCTTCCTTTTTCAACAAGCAAGTCTTCTTTTGCGTGTCGACGCTTGACCTAGCGATCTAAATTCGTGTTCCATATATGTTCCTTTTTGAGGATAAGGAGGTTCGCCAATGGCTAACTACGTTGTCGCGACTCGACGGGAAGCTCAGGCGAGCCCATCCACAGCTGAGGACTACGTTCGGGAGGTGCCAGGCGTCTGGATTAGAGGCGGGACTGATCCTAACCGCATCACTATTGAGGCGTCAGAGCTCGCGGCGGCCGAGATTGAGCGTCGGTTTGGTAGCGTGCTCTTGATTGAGCCGGAGATTGTAGCCGATGGAGACGACCGACACGCCCTTTGGCTAAAAGAAAACGAGGAAGCCCTTGAGGACCACAAGAGACTGACCGAACGAGAGGGTCTGCCGCTGGACGAGTTTCGGCAATTCTAAAGGGCAAGGGCGGTCAGTCCGCCTCGAAGTCGTAATCGTCGTCCAGAGGCACATCCGGAGGAAGTTGGCGCCCGTGACGAATGGCGAGGACGTGAATCTCGTTGCCAACGACCTCATAGTCCATCAGATAGTCTCCGACAACGAGCCGGCGCATTCCCCTGATCGGCAACTCCTCACTTTCGAAGCCCATTCCGTCGAATGCCGCCAGGTTGCGCTGGGCGTTCCGCATTTGGCGTGACAAATTCCGCGCCGCGGCCGGGTTCAGCTTCCTCAGGTAGGCGGTCTCTCGAAGAAGATAGGCCCGGGCGTTCTCGGACAGCCTGACGCGCATCAAGCCGCCTTGCCGTTGGCAATGGTCTCGATCTCGTTCAGGACGTCTTCCATGTCGTGAGACTGGCCGCCGGCGATCTGCTTGCGTCCCTCGACGGCCGCGAGAATGTCCTTACCCTCGCCAGCGAGATACAGCTTGAGCGCTCGGACCATGACCCATGATCTGGTCCGGTCGGTAGCTTCCGCGATCCCTTCAATCTCCCGCAGAACCTCAACGGGGAGTCGCAGGGTGATCGGGTCCGACAGTTCCGGCTTCGGCATCAGCTCACTCCTATGTGTAATACACGGTATTACAACCCCAGTGAAAGGTCAATGTTCCTGGAACAGTCGGTCCCCGGCAGGTACAAAGCCTTCGGAGATTGGGCTAGCCCAATCACTCGGCTCCCTGCCCTCGAGCGACATCCAGTACCTCGTCGATGCGTCCAGCCTTCAGAGCCTGAAGCGGCGACCTCCCGTCCAGCGCATCATCCGGAACCAGGAGCCATTCCAGCCGCATCCAGTCGGCTCGCATCGGCATAACGGCCAAGGCATCTGAAAGACCCTGGAGCATTCCATCCGGCCCAAACTGGCAGGCTGGGTACCCGTAGTCCTCCCCTGCCCTTACGGCGACAATCTCCCCGGCTTTGTGCCGCTCCTCGACCAGCTGCTCTGGACTGTTGAGGAGCGAGGCGACCGCTTGAGGTGTGAGTAATCCACCTGCCATCTCGATCAACTCGGCTTTACGAACATCGCCGGCCGCAATCAGTGCCTGAAGATCAGGTGTCATTTCTTTTCCTTGTGACGTGTCCGTAACTCGCCAAAGTCCCATTGCCTAACGGTGGCCATCGACGGTGCTGCTGCTCCAAAGGATTGGCTCGCACGTAAGCTTCAGCCAGATCTAGATGGTGCTCCTGGATAGTGGGATAGGCCGCCAGGATTCGGTCCCGCGAGATCCCTGCCTTGATGGACGCCGCCAGATCATAGACCGGCACGCGCGTCCCCTTGATAACTGGCATACCGCCCAAGATCTCCGGATCCGAGACAATCGCGTCGTCGACCTTCATCCTTCGCCGGCCTCCGGTTCTTAGGCTGTGGAGTCCTTGCAAGTTACGGTCTTTGTGGTCTTCCCATCAAGCCACGTTAGGCCCAAGGAGTGTCCTGCCTCCGGCCTTTGTAATCTAGGTGCCAGGCAAAAATGCACGAAGAAAGTACCGACTATGAAATTGAAAATAGGTCTCGCTCTGGCCGCCCTCACCTTTGCCGTCTCTCCTGCTCTTGCGCGAGACCCTTTCGCTGGCGATTACGCCGGGAAGGTCGGCGCTTGCCCCAAGCAAATTAACTGCGGCTGGATCATCGATCCCAACAAAGGCGGTAAGACGTACTCTGTTCAGTTCGAAGCTGAGAATTGGGCTACGAACACCCAACTTCGCAAGATCAAGGGGACGCTGAATCGGCAGGGTAAGCGCCTGCTGGGTGCGCTCGACGACGGACAGCCGATCGAGATTGGCTTCAATCGAGAAAACGATCTCGTTGTGAGCAAGACGACCAACAAACCGTGCGGTCTGGATCTGCCCCTCAATGGTACTTACGGTATTATCGGCGACTGACGCCCCGCGATAACCCTTAATATGCAGGCTTTAGGCACGGCCATATTAAGGGTTTTCCGCTCCCCTCACTTCAATACCGGGCACCCTTAGCCAGCTGCAGGCCTGCCTCTGTGATCCTATACTCCCCGTCGACTAGCGCCACCAGGCCGCGGCGTTCCAGCTGCCTCAAGGTTTCCGTCCGGATGGCACGGCCTGTTCCGTTGATGCGCCACGGAAAGGCGGACATCGCTCCGGCCATGTCCTCCTTGGCCGCCTTTGTGCCGGCCAGCGCCAGGAGGTCTAACGCCTCCCATTGGCGAATATTGAGCCGAGCCCCAGGCTTCCTACCATCCCGGCTCATTAGCTCTTCGTGCTTCGGCCTGCGCGAACGATCAATTCAGTTCGCTTGGCCCGGAGGCGGGCTATGACATCAGCCACAGGTTTAGTCCTGCCGGCCGCCACGTCCCGGTTGCCCAAGGACAGGACTTTCAACAATGCTAGTGCTTCCGGGTGCATTTGCTGGCTCATGCATAAACTCCGGATCTCAGCGCTTCCAGATAATCCAAGACCTTATCCGCCTTGCCCTCTTGGACGAGCTCATAGGCTGTCTTTCCACCCCAGCCTGGAATTAGCTGCTGTTCGAACCAGATCGCGGCCCGCTGCTTATCGCCTGCCATTTCTTCGGCTATCGCGAGGATCCGAAGCGTCGTCTCATCCATCACAAGCCACCCGAAATTCAATGGCCCTAATATAGGCTAGTATCGGCGCCTATACGATCCCCTAAGCTTGATAGCGCCGGCCGGCCAATTCGCGCGGCCGCTCCTCGCGACCGCTGCAGCTAAGTTCGGTCGAAGACCTCCGGCTGTAACTTTCCTGTCCTCAACAGATGTTGCACCGCATATGCCACCGAGAGGGCATCGTCGAGCGCATCATGCCCCTGCAAGGGCGGGTGTTCGACGCCGTAGTAGTCAGCCAGTTTGTTGCTGGGCGTCTTCCCAATGTCCTCTATCGGCATCCTGCCGCGATCACCAGTTTGACAGCATTGTCGAACCGGTGAGCCGGGATGGCCCACGGAATACCGGCGACGTAGCAACTGATGGCGACCATATTCAGCTCGTCCTTCCCCCACGACCAGGATCTTGCGCCGTCTGAGAAGCGGTCATAGCCCGCAAGGGCCTCCTGCAACGACACACCCTCTGCCTGAATGTCTTCTTCGGTGATGCCGGTCAGCTTGGTGAAGAACGGGTCAATCGGGTACCTCTTGCCGAACCGGTCGAACGGTTGAACGTAGGCCCTGTAGGTATCCATGAGAGGGAAATCCCCCTCCAGCCCAAGCTTCACAGCACCGATCTGCGCGATGACAGGATCGGGGTCGTGAGCCGCACACCAAAACCTGCTTTGTGAACCCTGGACGCACAAAAACTCGCAGTCAAATACGATGGCAGTTTTCATGATCAAGGCTTCCTTTCTTCGCGCCGGCAACTATCGGTTTGGCTGCATCAACTCGATCCGGTTGCCGAAGGGGTCGCTCACATACCTGCGTTCAAACCCCTCCAGGGGTTGATCCTCTTTCAAGTCGTACCCGGCGCCTTCCAGCCGTCGTGACAGGGCGGCCAAGTCCCGGACGATGAACGCTGGATGAGCCTTCTTCGCCGGGGCAAAAGGCTCTTCCACTCCCAGGTGAACCTTCACGCTCCCGCTTTCGAACCAGCAGCCTCCGCGAGCGGCCAGGTGCGGCGGCTTTGCGATCTCCGGGACGCCCAGGAGGTGGTCATAGAAGGCTCGGGCGTCATCTTCTCGGTCAGCAGGCATGGCTAACTGGACGTGGTCCATTCCGACAATCTGCATCAGGTCTCCCATTGAGTGGCTCGACCTCGTACCAAACCCGACTGGATCAGCGGTCTCAGCCAGGTGCATGGCGACTGGCTTGTAGAGCACGAAATTCTCGTGCTGCTCGTTCTCCAAGGGGAAGAAGATTGAGCCATTCCGCTGAAATTGATGCTTGTCATAGAAGCTTATGGCGCGGGCATTCCCGTGATTGACCGAGAGCCAAACGCCGTTGATCCCGTGCTTGCTGCAAAAATCGAGGGTGTATTCTAGTGTTGTGACTCTAACGCTTGTTTCGCACGGGCGACCTTTTCCAGGATCGAT
>NZ_JALJRK010000104.1 GCF_024519725.1 Microvirga sp. Mcv34
ATTACCTGCCGCAAGTGTCGGCCGAGACCGGGCACAAGTACCAGAGCCCGCTTGGCATTGCGCTCGTGGTCACGATGTTGGTCGTTGTCGTCACAGGCTTCGTCGGCCGCTATTACCTGCCGCAAGTGTCGGCCGAGTTGCGGGAGCAGCAGTCCCGGCTGGCCACCCTCCGTTCGGCCTTCGATCAAACCGCCGTTGCACTCGCCGGCCGCCAGGCAGCACAAGAAGGAGCGCCGCCCCGCACACCAGTGCTTCCCGGCTTGCCGATCCTCCAACTGGTCGATGGCATCGCCGACCTCGAGTATGCCATCGGCTCTCGTGATGCGGTGAAGGCGATCTTCATGCGCTGGATCGTGGCCCATGTGGTTGCAGCGATCCTGATGTACATGCTGCTGGCGCTCCATGTCGCCGGCGAGATTTACTACGGATTGCGGTGGCTCGCGTGAAGAAGCTCGGTTGGGCGTATCAGGTTCTCATCACGGCGGCCGCCCTGGTCGGTGCCGCTGCCATAGCGATTTTGTATTATTCCGGGTCGGCTTCGGTTCCGGGTTGGTCGGGCTTCTTTCAGCCTGGCCCTCTCTCGGCCAGACATGCGTTCCTGAACGATCAATGTGAGTCATGCCACACCCCGACCCAAGGGGTTGAGACGGTAACCTGCATCACGTGCCACTCGTCGGCAGCGGCGGATCTGGCCAAGCAGACCACAGCCTTTCATGCCAACGTTCAGGATTGCCGCGGCTGCCACGTCGAACATCAGGGCGGCACCCGCCCCACCAGGATGGATCACAGTGCCCTCCTGCGGATCGGCTGGCACGCGACAGGAACCCTACAGGGACATGCAACGATCCCGCGCCAGATCATCGATGATCTGGCGGGCTATCTCGGTATCCCGGTCTCGGCACCGGCCGAGAAGGATGGGCTCAACTGTGCCAGTTGCCACAGCAACCAAGACCCGCATCAAAAGCTCTTCGGGACCGAATGCGCGACCTGTCACACGACTTCTACATGGCAGATCGCAACGTTCCTGCACCCTTCCCCGACGTCGCGTGAATGTGCGCAGTGCCACCAGGCGCCGCCCAGCCACTATATGGAGCATTTCAGGATGGTGTCGCAGCGGGTAGCCGGTCAGGAGCATGCTCAAGTGAGTCAATGTTACATATGCCATAAGACAAATGCGTGGAACGACATCAAAGGTGCCGGTTGGTACAAACACCATTGATTGGCCTTCTTTAGGTGAGCGCTTCAGGCTCCCATGCTTGATTTGCGTCAATGACGAACTGAAAGGAACCGCTCTTACTTCAAGAAGCTAATCTGTAACTCTCAGACATGGCACAGTAAAATCCTGCACCTGAGGGGTAGTAGATGGAGTTGAACATGACGAGCAACAAACACACACAGCATCTTATCCTCATCGGAGCTGCCCTGCTCTGGTCGAGCGCAGCCTTGGCTCAAGCTCCAACAAAGTCGAAGGTGACAAGGCAGGACTCCCAGGCAGCCCCTAATCCAACCCACCATCCGGAAAGCCTGACGAAAACGGGGCGGCGCAAGCCACGCGGAGCGACCCTCGATGAGCGGGCCGGAACATCGCCTCTTCTGAAGCACCATGACAAGGAGCTTCAGGATCATACCTTGAAGAGTGTCTGCCAAGGGGTACCCGACTGCAAGGGAGGCCACCGGCGCCGCTGAGGCACCTGGACCGACTGCCCTTTTGCGCCAGATCAAGGCGTGCACGAGTCAAGCTTGACAGATTGTAAGCACCGGTCCGAGCGGGCCCACACCAACAGCATATTCTACAGCATCAACATCAACACGGGAGAATGAGCTATGTCAGACAAATTCCTTGGAACATCCATGCTTGCCGTTGCGACCGCCGCAGGCATCCTGCTGACTGGCCTTGGAGCAACTGCAGCCGATCAGCCTGTTCACCTTGCCATGCACGATATGATGCCGATGCAGTCGCAGAACAGCGGCTCCATGAGCGGCGGCATGATGGACGATGATAAGATGGGCATGCAGCAGCCCAATCAACCCGGCCAGATGGGCGGGATGAGTGGTGCCGGCTCGATGCCGTCTCAAAGTCAGAGCGGATCAGCCGGTGGGATGCAAAGCCCGAGCGGTTCCATGGGCGGCGGCATGAGGGACGACGACAAGATGCGCATGCCGCAGCAGCAGGGCCAGTCCGGTCAAATGGGGAGCGGGATGCAGTCCCAAGGGTCCATGGGCTCGGGAGGCTCCATGGCGCAGGGCAGCTCGTCCGGCCAGATGGGCGGAATGATGAGCGACAACATGATGCGGATGATGAATGATCACATGCGCATGATGAACGACCAGATGCGAATGCGCAGCGGGATGCCCGGCATGGCCCCAGGCCCCAGCATGGTCGACATGACCGACCGGATCGAGGGCCGCCTGGCGTTCCTGCGGGCTGAACTTCGGATCACGGATGGCCAGGCCTCGGCGTGGAACAGCTTTGCGGACGGGTTACGCTCAAGCCGCCAGCATCTCATGGAAGCCCGTCAGCAGCTCAGCCAGACCAGCTCCAAGCCAACTGACCGCCTGGAGCAGTACGAGCATCACCTCATGGAGCGGCTCGAGGCGCTGAAGACCGCACGGGCTGCCTTCACCCAGCTTTATGCAACCCTTGATGAGGCGCAGAAGCGCACAGCCGACGAGTTGGTCGTACCGTTCATTGCGACCTTTTGATTGGCTCAAGAGAACATCCGGAATCCAGAGGGAAGGTCGGCCCTCCTTCTGGGTTCCCCTGTTGTATTGGCGTTGATGTTCCCCAGGCGTTCGGCACCCCACAACACCCTGCCTGTTTGACATTGGCGAGATGCTCACCTCTGGAGCTGTCGCGGATCAAGGAAAGGAGACGGAACGTGAACCGCTGGTCCTGGCGGGCTGTCCTGGCGTTGCTGCTGGGTGGCCTTGCGGTCGGATGGAACCTTTGGACGGGAGAACCACAGGAGGTGAGGCAGGTCACGGAGCCAGCCACCCTCTCGCCAGCCGCTGCCGTGGGCAAGGCCGCCTATAACGCCAACTGCGCCAGCTGCCATGGTTCGGCAGGGGCCGGCACCAACCAGGGGCCACCACTTGTGCACATCATCTACAACCCGGGCCACCATGCGGACGGGGCATTCTTTGTGGCGGCACGATCAGGAGTGCGGCAGCATCACTGGCGGTTTGGCAACATGCCCCCGCAGCCGCAGGTGGGTGAGGCCGACCTTCGGGCGATTGTTCGCTACGTGCGCGAGGTGCAGCAGGCCAATGGCATCACAACTGAGCGGCACGGAAGCTGAGAATTTACCTTTGGCGGTACGGCACACCGCAGACCCGTTGCGAAGGGACTTGCTCCGGTTGAGTGGCGTCGAGCAGGTTCAGGGCTCAAGCTGTCGCAGGAGAGGACAGAGCGCGTCTGTACACCATGTGGTACTGCTTCGCTGAGCGCTCCCAGCCAAATGAACGCTTCATCGCCGCCCTCCGCATGTGCTTGAGCCTTCGCTGTGATCGATAGGTGTCGACAGCACGGTAGACAGCACTCAGCAAACCAGCAAGGGACGCCTCCTCGAACAGAAAGCCGGTTACGCCATCCTCCACCGTGTCAGCCAGCCCACCTGTTCTTGCTGCAATGGGGAGTGTGCCGAACCGCTGGGCATACATCTGGCTCAACCCGCAGGGCTCAAAACGGGAGGGCATCAGCAGGAAGTCGCTGCCTGCAAACATCTTTCGAGCTTCCGTTTCATCAAACCCGATCCTGACCCCGAGCCGGCCCGGATAATGCGCCGCCAGCTTCCGCAACTGTTCCTCGAAGCGGACGTCCCCGCGTCCTGTTACGACGATCTGGCCGCCCTGGCGAAGAATGGTTTCGGTCGCCTCGATCGTGAGATCGATTCCCTTCTGATGGACAAGGCGGGACACCACCGCAAAGAGCGGTCCGCGAGAAACCGCAAGGCCGAAGGCCTGTCGGACATGATCCGCATTGATGTGCTTGCCGCTCCAATCGTTCACGTCGAACGGGCTTGCCAAGTGCGGGTCTGTACGCGGATCCCAGCTCTCGTCGATGCCATTCAGAATCCCGGACAGCCTTCCTTGATCGGCCCGGATGCGAAGGAGGCCCTCGAGCCCGCACCCGAATTCCGGTGTGGTAATCTCGCTGGCGTAGGTGGCGCTGACCGTCGTGACGTGCGAGGCGTAGGAGATCCCTGCCTTGAGAAAGGACAGCTTGCCGTAGAACTCGACGCCATCGAGGTGAAAGGCGCAATCCGGGATGCCGAGGCCCGATATTCGCTCCTGCCCAAAGAGGCCCTGGTAGGCCAAGTTGTGGATGGTCAGGATGCTGCGAGTGGTTGTGCCACGCCAGGTGGCATAGGCTGGGGCGAGCGCCGCAGGCCAGTCGTTGAGATGGAGCAAGTCCGGACACCAATCCGGGTCCGCGACCCCACTCGCGAACTCCGCCGCCGCCAGGCTGAGGCGGGCAAAGCGAACGTCATTGTCACGCCAGTCGCTCCCGGCACCATCCCCGTAGGGCGATCCCTCCCGGTCATAGAGCTCGGAGCACAAGATCACGTAAACGGTAAGCCCGTCCAGTGTTTCAACGCAGCCGAGATCACACGCCGGCAGACCCGATGCGGCTGGCAGGCGCCCGATGACGGGAATATCCGCATGCCGGCTGAGGACGTCACGGTAGCCGGGAATGAGCACGCGGACATCGTGGTGGCGCCGCATGGCTCGAGGGAGCGCGGCCGCCACATCGCCGAGCCCTCCAGCTTTGACGTAGTCGGACATTTCCGGGGTGACGAAGAGAATCTTGTGCTGTGATTGGAGGTCGCCCGCCCCGACCGGATGTTTCAGCGTCATGCTGGTATCGCCTTCATCTTGGAAGGCCTCCTCTTAAACCGCGATAGCCTGCATCTTGGACGTGCGGCACCAGCTCTCGCACTAATAGGCCGCACCGATACTCGTTCAGGCGTGTCCTAATGCCCGTGCCGCTCATCCTCAGCTTCGGCCTTAGAGCACAGCTCCACAGATGATCGCTGGCTCAGTCGCACCGCCGCGCAGACGCCCAAGCGCGGTGGAGCCCTCGTCCCTCAGCCACGCTTTCTTCAGAAGAAAGCACACTTGCTTCAGGCTGTCTTTGAGGCAGATCAAGGAAGCTTGGCTAGATTTGAATAAGGTTCTGGGACCAACTGGAGTTATCTCATGCGCCGTCTTGCTCTTTTTGCTGCGCTCGCCAGCGCGGTCTTTGCCGCAGCCGCCCCTGCCACACAGGCCCGTGATCAGCCCCGCAAAAGCGACGCCCTCATTCTGAAGGTGCGGCCGCGCAGCTATCTTGATGCCGGCAAGGTCGTGTCACCCGGCTCGATGAACGGCCCTGCGAGCGGTATTGGCCAGGCCCGCTCCTACCTCAGCCAGCCGCCCTACATCGGCACGCGCGAGAGCTTCGGTGCAGGCGTTTTGCCCGACCCCGTCACCAATGGCCCATTTGTTGGAGCACGCAATCCGTTCGGGCCTGTTGACTTTCGCGCACCGCGTGCGCGTCAGCGCTGAGCAATTGAGTTCGAGCTGGGGCCGGCCGCTCCGCACGGCTGGAGTCTGTCTGTTTCTCACGTACGGGTATTCCTCCCGAACCTACCTTCACACCGGATGCCCGCCGGCAACTGCAATGAAGCAGGAAACGATCCATTAACGATTTTGCCGGAGATCATGATGTTCTGCCCCAGAAATGGCTGTGCACAGGACTGACGGGAGGCTAGATCAGCCATGGATTCGCGGGCGCTGATGGTCCACGCGCTTCACTGGATCACTACGGTGATCGAAATGGTCGGGGTGGGCACGATAGTCGCAGGTGCCCTCATTGCCACTGTGCTGCTGATCCGACATGGCATGACCGAGGCATGGGAGGTGGCCTTGCGCCGCTACAGGGCCAACCTTGGTCGCGGCATCCTTCTGGGTCTCGAGTTCCTGGTCGCAGCGGACATCGTCGGTACGGTGGCGATCACGCCGACGTTTCAGAGCCTGGGCGTGCTGGCGCTGATCATCCTCATCCGCACCTTCCTGAGCTTTTCCCTTGGAGTTGAGATCGAAGGGCAGTGGCCTTGGCGCAGGCGCGAGGCGAGCGGCACTGATGCGGATCAAGGGAGGTTGTGACGGACCACTCACAATCCTTTCCTTTTACAGATCCGACCGCCCACAGGCTCTCGGTTGCCCCTTACTGTCGGCGCTGATCATAGAGGTAGAAAAAATTATCTCGTCCCGCGGTTCCGAAAGGAGGTCGTGAGCGTTTTACAGGGCCAAATACCTGGGATTTAGGGAGCCACCTCGTTGAAAAACGGTTGCCCGGTCACCGGTGGAGGCGTTAAGCACAGCAACGCGCCTGCCGACAGGGCAACCGACATGACATCTGTGGCTGTGATCTGGCAATCCTATGGTCGCGGTCATACAGATCCGGTGCTCCTTGATCAGTCCCTGAAGAAATATATGCAGCACCCGTACGGCGCCGGGGTCCAATGCCGCCATCACAGGGGCATTGTAGCCATGTCACGACAGCTCTGGGCGCAGTCCCGACACGTGCGGGCGCAAAGCTGCATCTGCGCATCTTGGGGGAACATCTCGCAATCGAGTGCGCAGGCCTCACACAGGCGTGCGCAGGCGTCGCAGACAACCCTGTGTTGTGGCGAGCGGCGCAGCAAAGAGTTGGCGGTCGTCTGACAGATTTCAGCACAGTCGAGCAGAAGCGCCAAGTGTGGCACTGAGACATGGGAGCTGCCCTGTCCCATACAGTACCGCGCTGTTTCGAGGCACATCGCATGAGACTTGAGGCACGCCTCGATACACTCCTGCAGGGTCATCGCCCCATGACTGCCCTCCGCAGGTGCCCCCGCGCGTTGAGCATGGGCGCTACGCAGGCTCGCACCAAGCGCCATGAGCGCCAGCCCGGAACTGATGACGGAACGGCGGTTATGCATTTCATAGTTCCTCGTCTTTAGGCGGCTCAATCCAGGATCGGTCTCGTCGGCAATAGCATCAAGAATCGGGCGGGCTTTCATCTGAAGATGTGGACTTCCGCACGTTGACTCCCGTGGTTCCTCAACGACAGCAGCGGCAACTTCGTCAACCCTGTACTGCGCCATGGCGCTCTACACCACACCAGATTGCGCTTGGTCGCAATTCACTCTTCGGTTAACTCGCAGGAGATAGTGGCAGCATGGGCACACCCAGCAAGTATTCGCGGCCGGTTGATCTCGATCAAAGACTGCCGGGCATTCGGCCCTTTACGCTTCGGCAAGGCCTGCATAGCCTGAAGCCGACCTCATGATTGTCCGGAGCCGAGCTCATGATGACGACGTGGTATTCCCGCCTTGCCTGTCTCCTCGGCGCCGGTCTCGCCGCCGCATTCGCCGTTCCGGTTGCAAGTTTTGCCCAAACGCATGACATTCTCATTGAGCGCCGGATGGTGAACATCACCGGGCGCGAGCGGCCGGGCGTTGTCTTCAACGGAAAACTGCCGGGCCCTGTGCTGCGGCTCAAGGAAGGCGATGAGGCGGTCATCAACGTCACCAACCACCTGAATGAGCCGACCTCCATTCATTGGCATGGCCTCATCCTGCCGCCTGAGATGGATGGCGTGCCCAACATCAGCCCGCAGTTTTACGGCATCCAGCCGGGCCAGACCTTCACCTACCGCTTCAAGGTGCAGCAGGCTGGAACCTACTGGTACCACAGCCACTCCGGCGCTCAGGAGCAGCTCGGGATGTATGGGCCGATCATCATCGAGCCCAAGCGCAAGGAGCCGTTCCGCTATGACCGCGACTACGTGGTGATGCTCTCCGACTGGACTGACGAGGACCCCAAGCGCGTCTACAACAACCTCAAAGTGGATGGCGGCTACTACAACAACAATCGCCAGACCCTGGTTGGCCTCCTGCAGGACCTGGGCAAGGCCCAGACCTCCGAGGAGCGCCAGCGCATCGTCGGCGAGCGCTTCGCCTGGCAGCGCATGCGCATGGACCCGACCGACATTGCGGATGTTGGCAGATACACCTTTCTCGTTAACGGCTTGACTCCGGAGCAGAACTTTACCGCACTGTTCAGGCCGGGCGAGCGGGTGCGGCTTCGCTTCATCAACGCGGCCGCCATGACGTATTTCGACGTGCGCATTCCCGGTCTGAAGATGACGGTGGTCCAGGCGGATGGGCAGAATGTCCAGCCGGTGCCCATCGACGAGTTCCGCATCGCGGTGGCCGAGAGCTTCGACGTCATTGTGCAGCCGACTGCCGACAAGCCTTACACAATCGTGGCGGAGACCATGGACCGATCAGGCTTTGCCCGGGCTACTCTAGCCACCCAGCCCGGCATGATGGGCCAGTTGCCGCCGCATCGGCCGAGGCCGGTGCTGAGCATGGCCGACATGGGGATGAACTTCGGCCCCAAAGGGTATGATCGCGGCACGCTCCTGCCGGAGCAGGATGCTCCCGGCCACGTCGCACCGGAGAGCGACATGGGCATGGATGGAATGGACATGGGGAGCATGGGCCCAGGCAGGCAAGGCGCAGGGGGTATGCAGCACGGTGGGATGCCGGGGATGAGCGGCGCAGCCCAGCCTGACGGTACGATGCCCAGCGCCCAGCCCAGGGCGCGGCCGGAGCGACGGCGGGGTGGCCAGCCGGACCGGTCGTCTCCCAAGCCGCCCAGC
This sequence comes from Microvirga sp. Mcv34, assembly GCF_024519725.1. Taxonomy (GTDB): domain Bacteria; phylum Pseudomonadota; class Alphaproteobacteria; order Rhizobiales; family Beijerinckiaceae; genus Microvirga. The sequence goes on from NZ_JALJRK010000104.1 coordinate 8,693, forward strand.
ATGCCGGGAATGGACCACTCCACCATGCCCGGCATGAGCATGGCCCCGCCGCAAGGCAGTACCGCCTGGGCGCAGATGCAGGGGATGGACCACTCGACTATGCCTGGGATGCGCCCCAGTCAGAGCGCCGCGCAAGGCGGCATGACTGCGATGCCCGGCATGAGCGGCGAACCCGGCACGCGAGCGGGGCACGAACAGCGTGACACCATGCATCATGGCACGACGGCGGGCACCGCAGGCATGCCGCATGTCTCGCCAGATCCGGTCCGCAACGACACCGGTGCGCCACCCGGCGCCAAGGTCCTATCCTACCGCGATCTCAAAGCTCTGGCCTCGCCTTATGGGCCACCACGATACGATCGCATCATCGAGATCCGCCTCACCGGCAACATGCGCCGCTACTTCTGGTCGATCAACGGCCGCAAGTTCAGCGAGGCCCAACCCATCACATTGCGCCTGGGCGAGCGGGCACGCTTCCGGTTCATCAACGAGACCATGATGAACCACCCGATGCACATTCACGGCACCTGGATGCTGCCCGACGTCGGCAACGGAGCGCGCAATCCGCTCAAGCACGTGGTCAACATCAAGCCCGGATCCACCCTCGACGTCGATATCCCAGCCGATGCCGAGGGACCCTGGGCCTTCCACTGTCATCTGCTCTACCACATGGAAGCCGGCATGATGCGTCAGGTCAATGTGGTGCGGTCGACCGCGGCCTTGCGGTGAGGGAGGTTGAGATGAGGAGCATCGCACAGCTGAAGCCCTGGTGCCTCGCAGCCCTGGTTACCGCAGCTCTTCCCGGAGCCGGCGCCAAGGCTCAGGAGTTTTATGACCAGAGCCTCTTTGGAACCGTCCTGCTGGAAAAGTTCGAGTGGAAGCGAGAAGGCGGCCGCAACGGCTATGAATGGGACGGGCAGGCGTGGTACGGTAGCGACTATAACAAGGTCTGGCTCAAGACAGAAGGGTTTTGGGACGGGCGGACGAAACAGCTGGAGAATGCAGAACTCCAGGTGCTCTACTCACGGCTGCTAACCTATTATTTCGACCTCCAGATCGGCGTTCGCCACAACTTCAGGCCTGACCCGTCCCGCACCTATGGGGTGATCGGGATTCAGGGGCTGGCGCCAGGGTTCTTCGAAGTCGACACGCAGGCCTTCATCAGCGAAGAGGGCGACATTTCAGGACGCCTGAACGCCTCCTATGATCTCCTGATCACGAACCGGCTGATCCTGCAGCCTCGGATTGACATCAACGTTTCGGCGAACCGGGTGCCGGAGCTCGGGATTGGGCGCGGCATCACGGATCTCGAAGTGGGTGCGCGCCTCCGCTACGAGTTCACGCGCCAGTTCGCGCCCTACATTGGTGTGACCTGGGAGCCCAAGGTCGGGGAAACCGCATCCATCGCCAGGCGGGAGGGCAATCCCACCTCGACCGTTTACTTCGTCGGCGGCCTTCGCGTGTGGTTCTGACGAAGCCCATGGCAGAGATAGCCGGCCGGCCAGACGAGGCGGGACATCGTTGTCGTGCCCTCACCGCACCTCGTTGGAGCGATGGGCCCGACAGCCGGCCGCCAGCTCACGGCCTATGGACACCTCCGCGCGCAAGCTACGGCTCGCCATAAGCATCTCGGTCACGAATGCTGCCAGCGCCGCAATGGTGCAAACAATAGCGAACCCGAACAGGATGAAGAGCAGGGAGGCGACCGTGCTGTTGCGCAACGCGCCGAGAAAGAGGACAAGAGTCGCGCTGCTCGTTGCTCCTCCGCCAAGCGCTCCCAGGACTACCGCCGCATCGAGAACAAGGGAGCGTCTGCGCTGATAGGACAGCAGAGCTGCCAGGCGAGCGGCCTCCTCAGGGGCGGCGCTCTCGAGCGCTTGCGCCAGGTGATTGACCTTGTCTGCCACACGGGCCAAGCGGTTTGAGAAAACGTTGAGAAGCGACGCGATGCCGGATAGCAGAAATATGGGCGTCAGCGCCACCTGGATGATATGGGTGATGCTGTCCAGGGACGAAGGATGGCCGATATCGGAGCCCAACATGGTGCAATGATCTCTGGGAAACTGGCGGGGAACGGCCTGCTGGCACGACTTAGCACTCTCTGACAGCAGGACGCCGGCTTCAGGTCAAGGGGTTCCCCCCTTCAAGCCTCCTCGGACCTGCGCTGGTGCCGGGCCTCATGGTAACGCCGCATCCAGTCGCGCCGACGCTGGACAAAAGGTTCGTCGGTTTCGCTCGGCAGCACGACCGGGACATTCAGGCACACGCTCTGGGCCGGCAGAACGTCGCTCCACGAGCGGATCAGGTCCTTGTAGGCGCGCCCCACGGCCCGCATGTTGCGATCCAGATCGTAAAGCCCGAGCGGGTTGACATTGCCCCTGTCCTCGCGCAACGCCGTGTCCCAGTCCACCTGATCCGTCAACGAATACCAAGTGAAGCCGACGATAGGCACGCCGGTGTTGCGCACCCGCAGCACATTGGCCCACTGCTTCCAGAGCCAGTTGACGGCCTCGTCCCCGTTCGGCCCCTCGTTCATGTTGGTCTCGGTATGCATCACCGGCAGCTTGTACCGCTCGAAGTATTGACGGGTGATGTCGTCGTAGCCGAACACATCGCCCGCAGCCCAACTCCGCCCGTCGGCGGCCACCCGGTGCTCGTTAGTGACATAATAGTCATTGCCCATGATGCAGTGATGGCGCAGGGGGGAGTGCCGCAGGAAGAAATGATATTCCTCACGCGTCATGCCATTATCCATCAGGTACTCGTACATCCCGGAACTCACAGGATGGCCGTAGTTCAAGTCGAGCGACAGGAACCGGCGCGCATTGCCCAGCTCCGCAGGCTTGATAGCCTTGGGGTCTTCGGCATGGAAGTACTCGGATGACTCGCTCTGGACGAAGATGGCGTCCGGCCGAACGTCGAGGATCGCCGCCATGGCGAGCACATTCGCCCTGACGATGTGCTTGAGCGCCGTGACGAAGGCACGGTCACTGGCGAGTTGCTCGTTCCACCAGCCATAATAGGCCGAGAAGGTGGCGCAGATGAACATCTCGTTGACGGGGGTGTAGAGCTGGACCCACG
>NZ_JALJRK010000105.1 GCF_024519725.1 Microvirga sp. Mcv34
GGGCATCCGCTTCCACGACCGCCAGAGCCTGAATGTCGTTCAGGTAGCCGTCATTGCACTCGAAGACGACCGAATTCACGGTGGCGGTCTCGCGGCCGATACCCGGGTTCCGTTCGATGGCGTGGCGCACGAGGGCGGTGCAGCAGGTGCCGACCGACAGAGTGTTGGTGAGGAGGATGGGCGTCTCGAGAGTGCCCAGCTCCTCCACCTGCACGAGGCCTGTGCTTTTGCCGAAGCCGTTCAGGACATGAACGGCCGCGACGGGCTTTTCTCGATAGAGATTGCCGCCATGGGGTACGATGGCCGTCACTCCGGTGCGGACATCGCCGTCGATCAACGTCCGATGCCCGACCAGCACGCCTGGGACATCGGCAATGCTGTTGAGCGCGCCGGCGGGCAGGTTGCCGCAGGCGAAACCAAGGTCTCGGGCGCGGGGCGGGGTGCTCATCAGGGGCATTCCGCCTTGACGAAGGCGGCGATCTCCGCGTGGGTGGCGATCCACACGTCGGAGCGGCGGGTGATCTCCTCCAGGAGCTTCTCGAGAATCCAGATGCGGGAGCGGTAGCCGGTGACGTGCGGGTGCATTGTCAGCAGGAACAACCCTCCTTCCTCGTAGGCCCGTTCGAACTCGCGGAAGAAGATGTCGAAGACTGCGGTCGGCGGCGTGTGCGGACGCAAGCCGTTGAAACGGTGCATGTTGAAATACACAGCATCGTCGCGAATCCACTCGACGGGAAGCTCCACGATGCCCGTGGGCTCGCCCTGTTCCACAAGCTCATAAGGGTCGTCATCTGCCATGAGCGACGAGTCATAGAGCAGGCCGAGCTCCCGCTCGATGCGCAACGTGGTGGGGCTGAAATCCCAGGACGGGGTTCGCAGGCCCACAGGCCTGACGCCCGTGATCTTCTCCAGCGTGTCGGTCGCGCGGAACATCAGGTCGCGCTCGATCTCGTAGGGCAGCTGGCTGTTGAGTTCGTGAATCCAGCCGTGGATGCCGATTTCATGACCTTCCGCTACGACCCGGCGCTGCTCGTCCTCGTAGAGGAGGGCGGCGACGGCGGGGACGAAGAAGGTCGCCTTGGCATCGTATTTGGCGAGCGCGTTGAGGATGCGCGGCACACCCTGCCGATTGCCGTATTGTCCCTGGGACATGCGGCCGATGGATTTGCCGCCATCGCGCAGTTCGTTCGTCTCATGGTCCGAATCGAAGGAGAAAGCGACGGCGCAGCGGGCACCGTTCTTCCACTTGGCGGGTTTCATGGAGCGGCCGGCGCGCACATGGTCCACTTTGCTGCGCCATGTCTGCTCGTCCCAACGCCAGGGCTGGCTGCTGATATCGTCCATGCTTCTTCCTTAAAATCTGTCGTTCAATTGTGTGCGCTCGTCTCAGGATCAGGAGCGCCCGCCATCGGCGGAGATGATCTGCCCTGAAATCCACGACGCCGCGTCAGAAACCAGGAACATGACCGCGTTTGCGATGTCCTGCGGGTAGCCGAGGCGCCGGGTGTGAATGCTCTCCACCAGGCGCGCCTGCCCCTCGGGGCCATAGCTCTCCCACTGGCGCTGCGTCGCCGGGTTCGACAGGACGAAGCCCGGAGCCACGCTGTTGACCGTGATCCCATAGGGACCAAGCTCGAAGCTGAGTTGCTTCGTCAGCCCAACGAGAGCGTGCTTCGAGGCCGTATAGGCCTGAATGCCCGTGAGGCTCGGGCGAAGGCCGGCGCCGGACGAGATATTGACGATGCGGCCGGACTTCTGGCCCTTCATGTGCGGAGCGACAGCCTGCGAGCACCAGAAGGCGCCATGCACATTGGCTTCGAAGAGAACGAGCCAATCCTGCTCGCTCACCTCCTCGATCGATTTCGCCACCTGACCGCGGACACCGCCGGCGCAGTTGACGAGGATGTCGATGCCGCCGAGGCTTTCCGCCATCTCGTCGAAGACACGGCCGACCGCGGCGCGATCGGCGAGGTCGAGCGTGCGGGTCGCCTTGGCGCCGGCCTCCGCGGCCACGCGCAATCCGGCCTCGTCCATGTCGAGTGCCCAAACATGGGCACCTTCGGCCGCGAGGCATTGGACGATGCTCCGCCCGATGCCCTGAGCCGCGCCGGTTACGGCGACGCGGCGATTGGTGAAGTCCAGGATCATGGCGTCAGCATCTCGTCGAGGGTGGACCAGGATTGTTCGCGTCGTCCGTCCTCGATGTCGTGGATCAGTTCGACGAGCCTGCTGATGGCAGGTGTGGGAATGCCGGCTTCCTGGCCAAGCGTGGCGATGATGGCGATCTGCGCATCCACTTCGGTCTTGCGCTTGCGCACCGCGAGATCGCGCCAGATGCCGGAATGCGTCTTGGCCGTATGGCGGTTGAACTCGGCCATGTCGGCGACGGAACGGCGGGCGGCGGCCTCGTCAA
>NZ_JALJRK010000106.1 GCF_024519725.1 Microvirga sp. Mcv34
GAATGCATGGCCGACATCGCGTCGGAACAACTGGCCGACTTCGTCGGAATCCGCATCTTGAGCACTAGACCAAGTGCCGGGGTCGAATGGAATTGATCACCTCCACCGCAAGCATCCTTGCTGCCTTCGCGTCCGGTCGCACCCCCTCCCGGAATCCACGGGCAAGCCGTGACCACTTGCGTCAGGGTTCGGGAAATCGCGTCTCCGCCGAAGTCGTCTCTTCCGTCACGAACGATCCGAAGGACATCTCCGGCCAGGCCGCGGTGGCTGCGCCATGGAGACGTGCGGCGGCCTGATGGACCGCGTCCAAGGACATCTCAAGCGTTTCCGCCGCCCGCCGAGCCTCCTCGGGGCTGGCGAGATAGCCCAGGACGGCTGCGATTTTTCGGGGAACGTCGGAGCCATAGGCCCTTTCCGCCTTCTGCACGGCCTCGGGTGGGATCGAACCGTTCGACAGGATGAGATAACCGAGATCGATGGCATCACGATAGGCAACGGACCGATCCGCACAGCGGTCTGCATTGGCCAGCAGCTTTTCGGTGAACTGATCCGCGACCGCAAGGATGGGAACCCCGAGCGCGGGGTCGATTGCCCCTTCGAGCGTGACGCGCCCCTCGCGAACGACCTCGAACTTGATGGGCTGGCCACGAAGCGAGAAGCGTCCGCGGATGCCGTACTGGTCGGCGATGAACGGCCTGACCGTCTCAACATCCGGACCGAAGAACGCCTGGGCGCCCCGCTCGAGGGCGGCGATGCGAAGCTCGCGGTACCCATCGGGATCGGCGCAAAGGAAGTCGACGTCCAAGGAGAGGCGGTATTCGCCGTTCTGGAGCACGATTGCCGTTCCGCCGCCGAAGTAGCACCGCGCCCGCTCGAGAAACGGGGCATCCATCGACCGGAGCGCCTCAGCGATCACGTTATGCTGGGGGCGTACGAAAGCCACGGCAACCTCCTCGCTGGCTCCTGGAAAGAAGTCGATCAGGTGTGGGAAGGTGCCGGAGTTCAGGAGGCCAGCAGGTAGCCGTTCCCGAACTCCTCGGCGAGTTCATGGATGAGTTCGGCTTCCCGCAGCGTCAGGTGGTCCTTGTCGACGTGCCGCCAATTGCGCTCGTACAGGGCAAGCGCCTCCTCCCCCGGAATCGGACGTTCCGGGTTGCGGTTCCAGGCGAGCATCGCAAGCTCGGGGAACTCGGCAGGCACGACGGCCTTATGGGCGTTCCTGACTGGCATACGCGAAATATAGTCCCTGCTTATGGTCATGTCCACGGGTGCGCCGAAAACCTGACATTCGACGAACGCACCCCGGCAGCCGGAGTTCCTCGGCTCAGGGCACGTCATCCTCTTCTGCCGCTCAGCATGCCCGTTGGTCGGGCGACCCGCAATGCCCGGCCCACTGCGATCCGAACGCGGGGACCGTTCGCCTGTTGCATGTGACGGACGCAGAGGCAGGCTTGCAAAGGGCCCAACGTGTCTATATATCTCGACATATGGAAGCACATGACGTACTCCTCGCCCTTGCGGCTTTGGCCCAGTCCACGCGCCTCGACGTGTTCCGGCTGCTGGTGAAACATGAGCCGGAGGGTCTCCCGGCGGGCGACATCGCCCGGGAGCTGGCGGTCCCGCATAACACCATGTCCTCGCACCTCGGCATCCTCTCCCGGGCGGCTCTCGTCCGCTCCGAGCGCCGGAGCCGCTCGATCATCTACCGCGCCGACCTCGACCGCCTGCGCGAGGTCGTGACTTTCCTGCTCAAGGATTGCTGCGGTGGCCATCCCGGCGTGTGCGCTCCGCTGATCGATGCCCTCGCTCCCTGCTGTGCCCCGAAGGAGGCCCTCGATGGCTGACCGTCCCTACAACGTGCTGTTCCTGTGCACGGGTAACACTGCCCGTTCCATCCTGGCCGAGGGCATCCTCCGCAAGGACGGTGCCGGCCGCTTCAACGCATTCTCGGCCGGCAGCCAGCTGAAGGGCACCGTCAATCCATTCGCCCTGAAGGTTCTCGACAGCCTCGGCTATCCCACGGACGGGTTCCGCTCGAAGAGCTGGGACGAGTTCGCGAAGCCGGATGCGCCCGTGATGGACTTCATCTTCACCGTCTGCGACAGCGCCTCGGGCGAGGCCTGCCCGGTGTGGCCCGGCCATCCGGCTTCCGCCCACTGGGGCATCGAGGACCCCGCGGCAGTTCAGGGACCGGACATCGAGAAGGAACGCGCCTTCGTCCAGGCCGCCAAGTACCTCAAGAACCGGATCTCCGCCTTCCTGGCTCTGCCGATGGCAAGTCTCGACCAGGTTGCGCTGACCCATCACCTGCGGGAGATCGGCCGCCTCGAGGGCGCCACCTCCGAGGCCGTTCTCCCCTTCGACCGCCGCTCGGCCTGAGAGATCCCTCCCATGGATGTCGTCATCTACCACAACCCAGACTGCGGCACGTCCCGCAACACGCTGGCCATGACCCGCAATGCCGGCATCGAGCCGCACGTCATCGAGTATCTGAAGACGCCACCGACGCGGCTCCAGCTGCGCCAGCTCATCGACCGGATGGGTGTTCCGGTCCGCGCCATCATCCGCGAGAAGGGCACCCCCTACCATGAGTTCGGCCTCGATGATCCGGACCTGACCGACGACCAGCTTCTCGATGCGATGATGGCCCACCCGATCCTGATCAACCGCCCCATCGTGGTCACCCCCAAAGGCGTGCGCCTCTGCCGTCCATCCGAGGCGGTCCTCGACCTCCTGCCGCCGCAGATCGGCGAGTTCCGCAAGGAAGATGGCGGGATCGTCGTCGACGCCTCCGGACACCGCGCGGCCACCACCTGAAGGATTCTCGCATGTCCATCTTCGAACGCTACCTGACTCTCTGGGTCGCCCTGTGCATTGTCGCCGGCATTGCCCTTGGCCATCTCCTCCCCGGCTTTTTCCAGGCCGTGGGTGCGCTGGAGGTCGCCAAGGTCAACCTGCCCGTTGCGGCCCTGATCTGGCTCATGATCATCCCGATGCTGATCAAGATCGACTTCGCCTCGCTCGGGCGGGTGCACGAGCACTGGCGCGGCATCGGCGTGACCCTGTTCATCAACTGGGCCGTGAAGCCGTTCTCGATGGCGGCGCTCGGCTGGCTGTTCATTGGATACCTGTTCAAGCCCTACCTGCCCGCCGACCAGATCAACTCCTATATCGCCGGCCTGATCATCCTGGCGGCCGCGCCCTGCACGGCAATGGTGTTCGTGTGGAGCCATCTCACCAAGGGTGAGCCGCACTTTACCCTGTCGCAGGTGGCGCTCAACGACGTGATCATGGTGGTGGCCTTCGCACCCATCGTCGGCCTGCTGCTCGGGCTGTCCGCGATCACGGTGCCATGGGACACGCTCCTGCTCTCGGTGGTGCTCTACATCGTCATCCCCGTGGTGCTGGCCCAGTTCCTGCGCTCGCGCCTGTTAGCAAGCGGTGGCGAGGCGTCCCTGACTGGATTGCTCCGCGTCTTGCAGCCGCTGTCGCTGGTGTCCCTGCTCGCCACGCTCGTGTTGCTGTTCGGCTTCCAGGGCGAGCAGATTCTGGCGCAACCGCTCATCATCGCCATGCTGGCGGTGCCGATCCTGATCCAGGTCTACTTCAACTCGGGGCTGGCCTACCTGCTCAACCGGGTCGCCGGGGAGCAGCACTGCGTTGCCGGCCCCTCCGCCCTGATCGGCGCATCCAACTTCTTCGAGCTGGCGGTGGCAGCGGCCATCAGCCTGTTCGGCTTCAACTCCGGAGCGGCGCTGGCGACCGTCGTCGGCGTGCTGATCGAGGTGCCCGTGATGCTGTCCGTCGTCTGGATCGTGAACCGCAGCCAGGGCTGGTACGAGCGCGGTGCCGTGCGTCACAGGCTGCCTGCGGCTGGCCCCAAGCGGGGAGTCCAGCCCGGTGAGTGATCTTCCCAACATCGACTTCTCGGTCCTCGACGTACCCGACCACGGCAGGCTGGAGCCGGCGAAGCTGTCCACGCACCCTCCCCGCATCCTCCTGCTCTACGGTTCCCTGCGGGAGCGCTCGTACAGCCGTTTCCTCACCCTCGAGGCGGAGCGCCTGCTCCGGCACTTTGCCGCCGAGACCCGCGTGTTCGACCCGCATGGGTTGCCGCTGCCGGACGCGACTGCCAGCGACCATCCCAAGGTGCAGGAACTGCGGGAGCTGTCGCTCTGGTCCGAGGGACAGGTCTGGTGCAGCCCGGAGCGGCACGGGGCGATGAGTGCGGTGATGAAGGCGCAGATCGACTGGATCCCGCTCGCGACGGGTTCGGTGCGGCCGACGCAGGGGCGCACGCTGGCTTTGATGCAGGTCTGCGGCGGCTCCCAATCCTTCAACGCCGTCAACCAACTGCGGGTGCTCGGGCGCTGGATGCGGATGGTGACGATCCCGAACCAGTCCTCGGTAGCCAAGGCGTTCCAGGAATTCGACGAGGCCGGGCGGATGAAGCCCTCCTCCTACTACGACAGGGTCGTGGACGTGATTGAAGAATTGGTGAAGTTCACGCTCCTGACCCGCGACCGCTCCGACTATCTCACCGACCGCTACAGCGAGCGCAAGGAGATAGCCGAGAAGGAAGCCAAGCGCCTCGCGGCAGAAGCCATGAGCCACTAGGTCAAGGCCGCCGAGTAGCCGGCCGCTGCTTCCGGGCGATGGATCTACAGCATGTAGCCGATGTCGGATGCCCCGGTCGGGTATGCGAACATCGTCATCTTCAGGTCCTCGGCGGTGAGCCCGTGACGGATTGCAAGGCCGAAGAGGTTGATGACCTCGTCGACGTGAGGCCCCACGAGATGGGCTCCAATGATGAGGTCCGTCTCGTCATCGACCAGCACCTTGAAGCCGTAGACTCTCTCGGCGACCCGCCGCGCCGTGTACCAGTTCGGCACGAGTTGGCTCTGCATGCGGAACTTCAGGCCCTTCTCGCGTGCCTCCCGCTCGCTCAATCCGACGCTGGTGATCGGCGGGATCGTGAACGCAACGCTCGGAACACCGCGGTAGTCCGGCCGATGCCGGTTGCCGTCGAGGAGGTTGCGCACGACGACCTTTGCATCGTGGCTGGACACAGGGGTGAGCGGCGGCCCCATTCGGGCGGCATCGCCGGCGGCATAGACGGCCGGATTGGAGATGCTCTGGAGGAATTCGTTGAGCTTTAGGTGCCCGTTCCCATCGCGTTCGACGCTCGCCGCCTGAAGGTCGAGAGAGTCGAGATCCGGAATGCGCCCGGCGGCATGAACCACCAGGTCGGCCTCGACCGTCACGGGCTGGCCCCCGTCCGCCCGCGCCCGGACCAGGAAGCCTCGGTCGGTCTTCTCCACGCCCTCGACCAAGGTCCGGGTGCGCACGTCGATGCCGATCTCCCGGAACTTCTCCATCAGCCAACCAACGAGGTCGGCGTCGAAGTGGGGCAGCATGTGTCCGCCACGCTGGAGGATCGTGACCTTCGCGCCGGCGCGGGCGGCAATGTGCGAGAACTCGGCGGCGATGTATCCGCCGCCGACCAGGACGATGCGCTCCGGCAGCTCCTCCAGTTCGAGGAATTCCGCGTTGGTAATGAGGAACTCCTCGCCCGGGAAGCCGAGCGGCGCCGGCCGCGCTCCGGCGGCAATCAGGATGTGCTGCGCTTCGAGCCGGTCCCCGCCATCCAGCTCGATCGCGTTCGGGCCGACGAAGCGGGCCTGGGCGTGGTACGCATCGATGCCGTGGTCGGCATAACGCCGTTCCTGCTTTCCCGGGACCGGGCCGGTGAAGGTCCGCTTGAAGGCGATGAGGTCGCGCCAAAGAATTTGGGCATCCTCGGCCACCACCCCGCGTCCGGTCATGCGCCGCACGTCGTCGATCACCTGCGCGCCCGTCACCAGCATCTTCTTGGGGTCGCAGCCGCGCAGCGCGCAGGTGCCGCCGAACGGGCGGTAGTCGGCCACCGCGACCTTCCGGCCGGCGGAGGCCATCCGGTGGCTGGCCACCATCGCGGCGGTTCCCGATCCGATGACAACGAGGTCGTAGTTCTTGGTCATGGGGCTCTCCCGGTCGCGTGTGACGGTTGCATGGCTTTGCGCCGACCCGGCGCCAGCCCGAGATTCCTCAAGAATGCGGAGGGAGCTGCGGGTTCGCCCGGCGGAGAACTGGCCCCTCCGGTCCGTTCACGACCATGCGGTAGAAGCAGCTTGTCCGTCCGGTGTGGCAACAGCCGCCATCGCCGTCGACCCGGACCTTGAGCCAAACGGTGTCCTGGTCGCAGTCGACCCGCAGCTCCTGGACATGCTGGATCTGGCCGCTGGTCGCGCCCTTGTGCCAGAGCTCCCGGCGGGACCGGCTCCAGTACCAGGCCTCGCCGGTCGCGATGGTCCGCGCCAGCGCCTCCGCGTTCATCCACGCCAGCATCAGGACCTCCCCCGTCACCACGTCCGTAGCGACTGCCGGGACAAGGCCATCCCCGTTGAACGCCACCGCCAGGACGGAGCCCTCCTCAACGTCTCGCTTCGACATCCTGCCTCCTGATCCCGACTTTCACCACAACCCGGTCGGGAAACTGCAAGGCACGGGATTCCGTCGTGCAACATGGGCTGCCCGGCAATTCGCGCGAGGTACCCGGAGAGGCGGCGGAAGCAGCCTTTCTCTGGTGCATCCGCCAGGACACCAGCAGAGCCGTGGTTGCGGCAAAGCTGACAACGCCCAGGCTAACGGATCCGCTGAGCCACCCAAGCAGGCCTCCGACCGAGCCGACAACCGCAGCCGGCCCGAGGCAGCACATGGCGTAGAGGGGAAGCACGACGACGAAGGTGACAAGCATCGCGACCAGTTTGTCATTCACGGCAGATCCTCCGACCCGTCGTCTTGCCTTGCGGCGGCGAGGACAGGCCCAAAGATCGCGCGGCCGACCTCCAGGGCCTCGTTCATGTTCAGGCGGGCTCCCGTGCGCGGGCCTGCCTGGCTGCCGAGCCAGCGTTGCAGGTGCCCGTCGGAGCAGAAGAACGCGATGGCCGGACAGCACGATGAGGCCGCGTTGTCGGTGTACGCAAAGTCGTACCAGACGACCGCCTCGGGATGGGACACGCTCCGCAGCGCCTGGCCTACATCGGCGGTCGTGACGCGGATCGTCTCGCCGCAGGAACGGCATTGCGACTCGACGGTGACATCGGTGCCGTACATCGCGGCGACTCCGAGGGCGTCGATGGCGCACAGGGCATTCAGGACATGGCCGTCGAGCTCGACCCGATGCCCGGTCGCCCGCTCCGTAAAGGGATAGGCCAGCCAGATGGTCTCCGCCCCGGCGTCGAGGCCGACGAGATCCCGCAGTTGCAGCTTGCGCAGGAGCGCGCCGACGCGGCCTCCGTCGATCCCCGTCGCGACGGGGATTTCGTCGACGTTTGGAGGCCGCCCCTTGGCCGCGTAGAGCCGCAGGACGGTCCGCCAGACGATGTCCTCGCTCGCTTCGAGCGCGTGCGACCACTTGTCGAGCAGGCCCGAACGGGCCGTCACGCGTCCGGCGAGGGCCTGTAGGACAGCCGGCGTCGTCGCGGCCGACCAGTCCGGGCGCAACACGCCCGGCCTGATCTCCGCTGCACGCTCCCGTGCGGGGTTCACGGTGATGGTCATGGCTCAATCCTCCATGGAGCTGGCCGGCGCTATCCTGCGCAGCAGGACAGCTTCTTGACGTCCTTGTCGAAGGTCTGGGCGGCGAGCTTGAGCCCTTCGACGGTGGTCAGGTACGGGAAGATCGCCTCCGCGAGATCATCAATCGTGAGCCCGCCGCGGATCGTCATGGCCGCCGTCTGGATGCTGTCCGCACCTTCGGGCGCCAGGATGTGGGCCCCGAGCAGCTTGCGGGTGCCCCGGTCCGCCACAAGCTTGATCAAGCCCCGCGTGTCGCGGGCGGCCAGCGCCCGGGGCACGTTGTCGAGCGACAGTACCGAGGTCCGCACGTCATGGCCGGCGGCGCGGGCCTGCGCCTCGGTCAGGCCCACGCTCCCGACCTGCGGGTCGGTGAAGACCACCGCGGGCATCGCCGAGTTGTCGTAGCGTAGGCTGTTGCCATTGAGCGCGTTCTTGGCCGCGAGCTTCGCGCCGTAGGCCGCCATGTAGACGAACTGGTCTTTACCCGTGACATCACCGGCCGCGTAGACGCCGGCCTTGCTGGTGCGCATGCGGTCGTCGACGAGAATGGCCCCCGTAGGGGTCTGGGCAACGCCCGCCTCTGCCAGTCCGAGGCCTTCGGTATTGGGCGCGCGTCCGGTCGCGACCAGGATGCGCTCGGCGGTGATCGTCTGCGGACGTCCGTCCCTGACGACGATGAGCGCGACCCCGTCCTCCGTCCTGCGAACTGAGTCGTAGGTCAGGCCGCCCATGACCGTTATGCCCTCGTTTGCCAGGTAGCCGGCAAGGGCCGTCCCGATCTCGGGCTCGGCCTCGGGCAGAAGGCGGCTGCGGAAGACCAGCGTTACTTCCACTCCGGCACGGGCGAAGGTCTGCGCGAGCTCGGCTCCGATATAGCCGCCGCCGACCACGATCATCGAGCGGGGCAGCTCGGTCAGGGACAGCGCCGCCGTGCTGTCGAGCGCGGACACGTCGGCCATGCCCGGGATGGCCGGCAGGGCCGGCCGCGTCCCGGTCGCGATGATGATGCGGTCGGAGACGAGGCGCTTGCCGCCGGCCTCGACGCCGCCCTCGATGAGCCGGGCCTGGCCCTTATGGTAGGCGACGTTGTTGTAGGCCGGCAGGAGGTCGGCGTACTTGGCCTGGCGCAGACTCGCGACGAGGTCGTCCTTCTGGGCGACCAGGGCTTGCCAGTCGGCGACCCGCGCGGTTCCGTCGATCCCGGCAAAGCGCGAGGCCGCCTTGGCGTGGTGCACCGCCTCCGTGGCCCGCATCATGGCCTTGGAGGGCACGCAGCCGACGTTGACGCAGGTGCCTCCCATCGTGCCGTGGCCGACGAGGGCGACCTGCGCTCCCTGCTCGGCAGCCGTGATGGCGGCGGAAAACCCGGCCGACCCGGCCCCAACCACCACCAGATCGTAGTGGTCGTTGCCGTTCTTCGCGCCTGTGGCGCAGCAGTCACTCATGATCTCAACTTTCGTGTGTTTCGGTCGGGACGTGGTTCACGAAGAGCCTTTCACGGTCGAGGGAAAACCGGCATTGGTCGTTGCCTGGGTCAGCGCCTCGGGCGTGACCTTTTCATCGTCAAAGGTGACGGTCGCCGTCGCCATGCCGTCAGCTTCAACGACTGTGACCTGGCTGACGCCCGGAACGCGGGAGAGCGCCTTCTTCACAATCGGGGCGCAGCTCACGCAGCTCACGTTCTCAACCTCAAGCGTGACGGTCCGTGGCGCGGCTATGGCTCCACCCGCGAGCATCAGGGCGGAGGCGGTCAGGGCGATACGAAACAGGGTCTTCATCTCAGGTCTCCTCACAGGTTGATCAACAGCGGGGCGGTGTAGGGGAAGGTGACGGCCGCCAGGACGAGCACGGCAGCCGTCCAGAGGCCGATTTTCGCGATGCGGCTCGATCCCGGCCGCGCACAGGAGCTTCCCGGCGCACAGGCAGCCTTGGGCTGACGATAGATCCGCCAGAAGCCAAACGTCAGGAAGGCCACCGCCACGGCCACGAAGGCAGGCTGGTAGGGCGCCAGCGCGGTCAGGTTGCCAATCCATGCTCCACCCACCCCGAAACCGAACAGCGCGAGTGGCAGGACGCAGCAGGACGAGGCGCCGAGCGCGGCCAGAAGGCCTCCCACCGCCAGCAGACCTTGGCTGTCACGGGGAGCGCTCTCGCTCGCTGGCCGGCTCTCCAGGTCACGTGCCTCTGCACGGGTCAATGAACGCATCAAACAATCTCCTTTACGTCGATGGAGCCACCGTGCATCCTGTAGTGACTACAGGAGCAAGAGGATTTTTGATGGAGGCGATCACGCATTCGCGAGGTGACACGTTCCCCATCGGCGAGCTGTCACGGCTCACAGGGGTGAACATCGAGACCATCCGCTACTACGAGAGGATCGGGATGCTGCCCGCGCCACCCCGAAGTGAGGGGGGCCGAAGGGTCTATGATCACCACCATACACGTGTACTGGCCTTCATCCGACGCGGCCGCGAGCTCGGGTTCACGCTGGACGAGATCAAGGCGCTTCTGGCGCTGGGCGGGCCGGAGCGGGCCCCGTGCGGCGACGTTCGTGAGATTGCCGCAAGACACTTGGACGATATCCGCGCGAAGATCGCCGACCTCAGGAAACTTGAGCGGCTGCTCGGGCAGACCATTGACCGGTGCGAGGGCGGCACCGCCCCCGAGTGCCCGGTGCTCGACATCCTCTCGCCCGAGCCGAGGCGCCGTGCATAATTCCTCGCCTTTCTCCCTTGTGGCGGCGGGCCTCTACGATGCCGCCATTACTTCTGGCGAGCGGCGTCCGCCCGGCTGCGTTCGTCCTGGTAGCGGCGAGCCCGCTCCGGCCATGTGCTCCGGATGTAGGCAAGCACCGCCTCGATCTCCTGGTCGGCCAGCGTGCCCTCGAACGCCGGCATGTCGCTTTCGTGCCCTGGCACAACCGCTCCCATGCCCTTCTTGGTGATCAGGAAGAGCTCGCGGTCGCTGTGATGCCAGGTGTGCCCGTTCTCGTCGTGGGGAGGTGCCGGCAGGCGGCCGTTCACCTTCGGTGTCTGCCAGTCCGGCTGGCCTTCGAGCTTCAGGTGTGTTTCGGCGTGCAATGTTGACCCTCTGAGACGGGGGATCGGCGTCCAAATTTGACCCCTGCGGCTGTCATGCGAGCACACTGCCTGTCCTGGATCAGGATAGGTGGCAGGGGATGAAGGGCGTGGACACGATTGCACGGATCCGGCGCGAGTTCTTCGTGCGCGGCAAGACGATCAAGCAGATCGCCCGCGAGCTCCACATCGCGCGCAACACCGTCCGCAAGGTGCTGCGCTCGGGAGCCACCGAGTTCCGCTACGAGCGCGAACGCCAGCCTCTGCCGCGGATCGGCCCCTGGAGGGAGGACTTGGATCGACTGCTGGCGCTTAACGACGCCAAGCCCGCTCGGGAACGTCTGACCCTGATCCGATTGTTCGAGGAGCTGCGGGGTCTTGGCTACGAGGGCGGCTATGACGCCGTACGCCGCTATGCCAGGAGCTGGCGTCGGGAGCAGTCCACCTCTGCGACCGCCGTCTTCGTGCCCCTGAGCTTTGCGCCGGGCGAAGCCTATCAGTTCGACTGGAGCCATGAGGTCATCCTGCTCAACGGCATGCCGGTGACCGTCAAAGTCGCCCATGTCCGGCTCTGCCACTCGCGCATGATGTTCGTGCGAGCCTATCCGCGTGAGAGCCAGGAGATGGTGTTCGACGCTCATGATCGCGCCTTCGCGTTCTTCAAGGGCACCTGCCGGCGCGGCATCTACGACAACATGAAGACGGCGGTGGACGCCATCTTTGCGGGCAAGGAGCGTGCCTATAACCGTCGCTTCCTCCAGATGTGCGGGCATTACCTGGTCGAGCCGGTCGCCTGCACGCCAGCCTCCGGCTGGGAGAAGGGTCAGGTGG
>NZ_JALJRK010000107.1 GCF_024519725.1 Microvirga sp. Mcv34
CCACCTGACCCTTCTCCCAGCCGGAGGCTGGCGTGCAGGCGACCGGCTCGACCAGATAATGCCCGCACATCTGGAGAAAGCGGCGGTTGTAGGCACGCTCCTTGCCGATGAAGATGGTGTCCACCGCCGTCTTCATGTTGTCGTAGATGCCGCGCCGGCAGGCGCCCTTGAAGAACGCGAAGGCGCGGTCATGAGCATCGAACACCATCTCCTGGCTCTCGCGCGGATAAGCCCGCACGAACATCATGCGCGAGTGGCAGAGGCGGACATGGGCGACTTTGACAGTGGCCGGCATGCCGTTGAGCAGGACGACTTCGTGGCTCCAGTCGAACTGGTAGGCCTCGCCCGGTGCAAAGCTGAGCGGCACGAAGACGGCGGTCGCAGAGGTGGACTGCTCCCGGCGCCAACTCCTGGCATAACGGCGCACGGCGTCATAGCCGCCCTCGTAGCCAAGACCCCGCAGCTCCTCGAAGAGCCGGATCAGGGTCAGACGTTCCCGAGCGGGCTTTGCGTCATTGAGCGCCAGCAGCCGATCCAGATCCTCCCTCCAGGGGCCGATCCGCGGCAGAGGCTGGCGTTCGCGCTCGTAGCGGAACTCGGTGGCTCCCGAGCGCAGCACCTTGCGGACGGTGTTGCGCGCGATGTGGAGCTCGCGGGCGATCTGCTTGATTGTTTTGCCGCGCACGAAGAACTCGCGCCGGATCCGTGCAATCGTGTCCACGCCCTTCATCCCCTGCCACCTATCCTGATCCAGGATAGGCAGTTTGCTCGCGTGACAGCCGCAGGGGTCAAATTTAGATGCCGATCCCCCGTCTCAGAGGGTCAACATTGCACGCCGAAACACATCGCAACGCTTGCCGCCGCGACCCTCACCCGCAAGCGCCGGGCTCTGGAGCGAAGTTTGGAGGCGATCCTGGCTGCGCTGACCTCGTACGCTCTGGCCCGTGCGCTTGAGACCAAGTTCCGGCGCGCCCGCGATCAGCTTCTGACCTTCGCCCACTGGCCCGGCATGGTTGACGCGACGAACAACGCCTGCGAACGCGCGCTCAGACCCGCCGTGATTCAGCGCAAGGTAACCAACGGCTAACGTGCTATGTGGGCTGCCGAAGGCGAAGCGGACATTCGGACGGTCGTTGACACGGCTCGTCTCAGCTTGGGGACCAAGGCGTTCAAGACAATCCTTCAGACTGTGTCCGCCTGAACCTCAGTGCGGAAGGAGGGCCTAAGGTAATTACAGCGAAAGCTGTTCATCTTGCCAGTGCACTCTGACTATCGAAGCCGAACCTACGGCCTGTTAGTGCTTGAGCCAGTCGATTGCTGCGGCGAGGCAGAGCACGCCCATGAAGGATGAGGCGGTCTTCTCGTAGCGCGTTGCAACCGCTCGCCACTCTTTGAGCCTGGCCCAGAGCCGCTCGACGACATTGCGGTTGTTGTAGATCCAGTCCGGACAGGCCACGGGTGCCTCATTGGACTTGGCAGGGATCGCCGGCTTCGCACCGATGCTCCAGATGTGCTCGCGGAAGCTGTGACTGGAATAGCCACGATCAGCCACGACCCAGGTCGGGACACCTGGCAGGCTGTCGAGCAGCGGAATGGCGTCAGGCAGTTCATGCGCCTGACCCGGTGCAATCCGGAAGGCAATCGCCCGACCTCGGCTGTCGGCGATCACGCAAGCCTTGGTGCAATAGCCGCCACGAGAGCGGCCAAGTGCTTCACGATCGTCTCGTTGAGCTTGAGAGCCCCTTTTCGGCGCGCTCGGGCGGCCTTCTGATGAGCCCGCACGCTGGTGCCGTCGAGGAACGTCATTCCGAGCTGGATCCCGCGCTCCTGCACCAGGTTGAGCAGGCGTTCCCAGACACCCAGGCGAGCCCAGCGGATGAAGGTCTGAAGCCGCCCGCCACCAGGGCCCCAGTTCCGTCAGCACAGCGCGCCACTTGGCCCCGTTCTCATGGCGCCAGAGGATAGCATCCAGTGTCCGACGCAGATCGTGCGGTGGGGTTTTGCCCTTCGGACGGCACTGTTCCACCAAAGGCTCCAGCATCGCCCATTGTGCGTCCGTCAGCATGGCTCCTCCTCAAACAGGACGAGCAAAACGCCTCCAGGTGCAAAGGGTTCAAGTCATAACAGGCCGTAGCAGCTGCATGATTAAATCGACACTTGTGAGGTTATCCTTTTTGACTAACAACTAAGCTGAAACGCGGAAGCTCTTAGCAGGTTATAGATCCATGCAGATCAGCTATTCATGAAGTGAGTTCCACATGCGTTTACTGCCTCTAGCCGGCTTCCTTCTCACAATATTTAACTCAGCCAATGCGTTAGCGGATCCCGGAAAGTGGGCCTCGACACCTGAAGGCAAGACCCGATGGGATGCCTGCTACAGAGAGACTAGAATGATATATCGCACCAAAAGTCTGTCCTTGCCTGATTACCGCCGTATGATTAAGGAAGCTCGCAAGTCGCACATGAAGCACTGTATGGTGAGGGCCAATCCGCCAGCTCCAGTGGATGTTGGAATGCCAACCGATCAAAATCCAGAGACAGCTCTCGCAAGCTGGGCAAGCAATCCGTAAGTTCGCTCTCGCTTGAAATCCCATCCCTATCTCTGCACATTCGAAAGGGATCAACAATATAACGACATCAGAGAAGGTCACTGGGTTTAAGGGGTTGTACCTTATGATTGATTTGGTGGAGGTTCGGGGGAGTTCTCTTCTAAGGTGACACGGCGAGGCAGTCTGAAGCAGGCGGAGCTGGGATTGCCGGTGGGCGACTTGATCCGGCAGGTCAGGATCTCCGAGCAGACTTGTTGCCTATATGGACGGCTCTCCCGTTGCAAGCAGAATCGGCTCTGATGGGCGTTGGTCACTTGCAAACATCTATCTGGCGTCACCCGTGACTGGGGCGCCCAAATGGGGAATCCGCTCGCGCACGCCTCTATAGCTCGTCAGACTCATATATCACGATCATTGTCAGGCTGGTTGCGCGCTGGTCCGACCCGTGCCTTTCAATTGCCTCTCATGCTCGCAATGCTCGTGACGTCTTCAGGTTGCGACGCGGTATGGCTCGCCCGTTCGCAGCACGGCCCAGATAATCCGTGCGGTCTTGTCAGCGACCGCAACCGTGGCTCAGCTAAAACTGCGTCGCTCCCGAAGCTGGTAGACCCACTGATTGGCCGGATCCGTCTTGTTCGGTGTAGTCCGCACCATAACTCGGGGCCCGTGGACAATCATGGCTCTGAACGGCTGCGAGCCTATCTTGGAGATCCCCATCCGCACGGGCCAGTCGCCGCTTAAGTGTTGTATATCTTCAAGCGCCGTCGCTTTCCAGTTGAAATCATCCTGCTGTGCGTGCGCTGGTACTGCAAATACAGCATCAGCTATCGCGATCTGTCTGAAATGATGCAGGAGCGTGGTGTCGCGGTCGATCCATCCACGATCTTTCGTTGAGTTCAGCGCTACGCGCCGGAGATCGAGAAGCGAATCCACCAAAATCAGGGGCATCGCTCGGGCTCATGGCGTCGGAGAGACCTATGTGCGGGTGGGCGGGAGATGAAAATACCTGTTCCGGGCTGTCGACAAGCACGGTTAGCTGATCGATTTCATGCTCGCAGAGATCGTGTCCCGCGGCGTGGTGTAAGAGGCCGGTGAGCAATTTTATTGCTCGCTTCAAGTGTTTGATTCAGAATAGATTTCACTGGAATCGGTGAGGCGGATGCGGGCTATTTGACGGTTGAGGACCCCCGCAATGAACACCTGTCTCTATGCCAGCGACCTCAATGATGCCGAATGGGCGCTGCTCGCTCCCCTTGTCCCCCGCAGCCATCCGGCCGGACGGCGACAGACCTATCCGTTACGGCGCATCGTCGATGCGATCTTCTATCTGCTGCGCACCGGAGCCCAGTGGCGGATGCTGCCGCATGAGTATCCACCGCGTAGTGCCGTCTTCTACCACTATGCCCAATGGCGCGAGGATGGCACCTGGGAACACGTGACCCAGGTTCTGCGCGAGAGTTATCGCTGTAAGATCGGCCGCGCGCCGCAGCCGACAGCCGCGATCATCGACAGCCAATCGGTCAAGTCTTCTGAGATGGGCGGACCGCGCGGCTATGATGGCGGCAAGAAGATCAAGGGCCGCAAGCGTCATCTTCTCGTTGATACGCAAGGCAATCTCCTGAAGAACAGCGTGCATCCCGCCGACATCCACGACCGCGCCGGAGCCGAGATCCTGTTGGAGGGACTGCAGCATCTGTTTCCGGCCATCAAGCTGATGTGGGCCGACACGGCTTATCGCGGATTGAAGGATTGGCTGTGCAAAGCACTGGGCTGGAGGCTGTCGATCCCACAACACTGGTGGTCCGGCGGCGTCTGGATGCGGGCTGATGCGGAGCCGCCGACGCGACCAAGCGGCTTCCAGGTGCTCGCACGCCGATGGGTGGTGATCGCCCGTACAATGGTGCCAACAGCCGATTTGACTGGCCAGTCCTCCTTGACCGCTGTGACTTGCGTCCGGCGAGACGCCGGGACAGGAGTTGTGGCAGGCTAAAGCCGCGTCAGGCGGCGGACGTCGGGAGCGCCGTTGAGGGAGGCGCCCATGACCCGGCAGACGCGTCATCCGCTCCTGCAGGTGCAGGAGTCCTTCGAGATCACGCGGTTCAGCCCCGAATGCCTGATCGAGGCCTACCGCCGCGTCGTACCCATCCAAACCAAAGCCATCCGAAGAGCCGCCGAACACCGCCGATCCGAAACTCCCGTCCACAAGACCCAAACTCAGGGAGGTAAGCATGTCTGATCGCCGCATCGCCCTTTACGCGCGGGTCTCCACCGAACAGCAGGCCCGGGATCACACCATCGCCAGCCAAGTCGCCGCCCTGCACGAGCGGATTGCCGCCGACGAACAATCCCTCGCGCCGGAGGATGCCTACGTGGATGAGGGCTACAGCGGCTCCGTCCTGGTGCGTCCGGGATTGGAGCGCTTGCGGGATGCGGTTGCGACCGGAGAGATCGAGCGGGTTTATGTTCTCGCGCCGGATCGGCTTGCCCGCCGCTATGCCCATCAGGTGCTTCTGATGGAGGAGTTCCGCCGGGCCGGGGCGGAGGTGATCTTTCTCAACCATGCCATTGGCGGCACCGCCGAGGACGATCTGCTGCTGCAAATCCAGGGCGTAATCGCCGAGTACGAACGCTCCAAAATCCTCGAGCGCAGCCGCCGTGGACGGCGTCATGCGGCTCAGTCGGGTTTGGTCAGCGCCTTCACCACCGGCCCTTATGGCTACCGCTACGTGCCTAAGGCTCTCGGCGGGGGTGTGGCACGCTTTGAAGTGGTACCGGAGGAAGCCCGCGTGGTTCGGTTGATCTTTGCCTGGGTGGGGCTGGAGCGGATCAGCCTGCGGGAGGTCTGCCGCCGGTTGCAGCAGGCGGGTGTCGTCACCCGTCGCGGATCGACCCGCTGGTATGCCTCGACGCTTGGCGGGATGCTCACGAACACCGCCTACATTGGGCGCGCCATCTACGGGCATGCCCGCTATGTGTTTGGGCCACCCAAGCTCCTGCGGCCCCTGCGGGGGCATCCTCACCCATGCCGCCGGCCGAGTGTGCGGGTGAAGGTGCCGCGCGAGGAGTGGATCGAGGTTCCGGTGCCGGCCTTGGTTGACCCAGCGGTGTTTGAGGCCGCTCAGATGCAGTTGCAGGAGAACCGCCAGCGCAAGCGGGAATCCCGGACAGGACCGCGCTGGCTGCTGCAGGGTCTGACGGTATGCCGCCGCTGCGGCTATGCTTATTATGGCAAGACGGCTCCGCAGTCGAAGCGGGATCCAGCAAAGGGCGTGTACTGCTATTATCGCTGCATCGGAACGGACGGGTATCGGTTCGATGACCATGCGGTATGTGACAATCCCCAGATCCGAGGCGATTATCTGGAGCAGGCGGTCTGGGACCGGGTGCGTGCGCTGCTGGAGGACCCGGATCGGATGGCGGGTGAATATCATCGGCGCTTGATGCAAACCCAAGACCGCACAGGCAGTTCTGACACCATACTGCAACTTGAACGCCAAATCGCGCGTCTCCAGCGTGGAATCGGGCGATTGATTGACAGTTACGCCGAAGGGGTGATCGAGCCTGCCGAATTCCAGCCGCGCATCGCGGGCCTGAAGACGCGGCGAGCCCGCCTCGAAGAGCAGCGTCGGGTGGCGGTGGAGGAGGCCCAAGCCGAGCGTGAATTGACCCTGATGATTGGGCGCCTCGAAGAGTTTGCCACCCGGGTGAGTGACGGACTGGACGAGTTGGACTTTGCTGGCAAGCAAGCCTTGATCCGAACCTTGGTGCGACGGATCGAGATCGATCGCAACCACGTTGAAGTCATCTTCCGAGTGCCACCTCCGACGTCCGAGGGCTCAAGCCCGTCGGAGCCTCACCCGCATTCGGAAACTTGGCACCATTGTACGAGCGATAGTTGAGCGAACACTGGCATGGCTTACCACCAACCGGCGGCTGGCTAAGGACTATGAGCGGTTCGTCGAAACCGGCGAGATGCTGCTCTATCTCGCGATGAGCCGCATCCTGCTCCGACGACTCACCTCAAAAAGGGAAAGATAATTGCTCACCAGCCTCTAATACCCGCCCAGGGAATTGCTGACGCGGTGAGATACGGGTAGGCCGTCGATGTTGTGAGACGGCCTGTCCGTCGAGGAGACGGTTCCAGGCGCGGCAGACCGCGTCCAACACCGCGTCATAATCGTCCAGCATGCGATGCGAGAGATCGCGCTCACGCAAGTACAGCCAGACCCGCTCCACGAGACCATTCGTCTGAGGCGTGTAAGGCTTGGTCTTACGGTGCTCCAGCTTCAGCCTCCGGCAGGCCTCCTCGAAGCCATCAGCGGTAAAGCAGGATCCCCTGTCCGTCAGGACATGCGTGACCTTAAAGGGGAAGGCGCGCACCGCCTCGTTCAGGAACGCGACCGCACTCGTGGTCAGTTCGTGGTCGTAGACGGCCAGGTGCACCCAGCGGGAGCAGCGGTCGATGGCTACATACAGGTACCGTTTCCGCCTCTCCCCATCGGCGGTCTGCAGCTTGGGCAGGTGCTTGATGTCGATGTGGATGAAGCCGAGATCATACTCCTTGAACGTGCCGATCTTGCGCTGGCGCTGCTGCGCCGGCGGCAGGCGGCCCAGGCCTTCCGCCTTGAGTATGCGGTAGACCGCATCGCGGTTGAGATGCGGCAGGAAGTGCGTGACGATGAAGGTGAGGTCATCGAGCGGAAAGCCGGTGGCCTGCCGCAGGGCGCAGACGATCGCCCGCTCCTCGTCCGTGGCTCTCCAGGGCAACTTGTGCGGCCGGCTGGAGTGGTCCTGGCAGTCCTGCGCCCCACGCTTGCGCCATTTGCGGATGGTCTCAGTGCTCACACTGAAACGCTGGGCCAGTACCCCGGTGGGCTCGGACGAGCGGGCAATCTCCTGGCGAACGGCGGGGGTGGTGCGGGCTTGGGGATGAAGCGAGTGCATCACGTCCTCCTGTGATGAGAAGCTCGGCGCCGCAGGCCGTCAAAGCGCCAAGTGTACTCCTCAATCGCGCAACGCACCTGATCCCAACAACGTTCCGCTACCAGACAGTCCGCTCGCTGCACCTCGTCATTGGTAAGCTGGACCTGTTTGCCGCGATGGTGCACGATCGGCTCGCGGGTGCGGATTGGCCGACGAAGCGCGACATCATCTGCACTCTCGTCAAGCGCATCGAGGTGGCCGATGATGTTGTTCGGGTGATCTTCCGGGTCGATCCCGGCTTCTCAGGTCCACCTGAGCCAGGTCGAACTTTGCACCATTGTCCAACACCTCGTGATCCTCGACAGAATGTGGCGCGATGGCACTGACTTCCGCTGGTCCAACCAGGAGGACCTGCCGGCATGAGTTTGTAGCTCACGAGATCCGCCGACTGGCGGAGTGATGTCCCTTGTCGGGACGAGGCAGCATCCATCTCGCGGGCACTGTTGCGGCGACGCTTCCAGACACCCAGGATGAAGTCGACCGCGTATGCAACATAGCGAGGCTGAGGCTTCCGACCCAATCATGCGGCGGTGTCTGCCGACCGCGGAGAGAACCACGACCCGACAGGTGATACCACCCGACCAAACGGGAAGGGCTGCTCAAAGGGCTTGACCAGAATCCCCGGAATGAGAGAACAGTGCCCATCCAAGTGCCGGCCTCACCTGCTTCAGCCCTGATTGCACCAGAGGCTCAAACCCTCTGAACATGCACGGCGTTCTGCAACCGGCGTAGATTGTATGCCGCACCATCGTGCAATATTGCGGTTAGGAGTAAGAAACAGTAACAACCAAGATAAATGGCGCATCAAAGGCGTAGCCAAGTTCGAGGCAGAAATGACTGATATCTCAGTAGTAGATTTAGCTCGGGCACCCGATCAGCAGCAAATCATCATCAGACAATACGGGCTCTTATCTCCGGTCGACTGGGATATAGATTGCGACGAAGAGTTGAATCGTATGACAAAGTTGTGGAACGAACTCGTCGACATTGAGGCTACTAATCAAGAAAAATATAAATTGATCATAGCCGATGCGCCAAACCTCAAGGAAATTAAGAGCAGAATATCAATACTTTCAGACGCGCATCAGGCCTGCCTAGCCGAGAAGAAATTTTTTAGAGCTAAAGGAGGGAGCAAGGTAGCCACACCTCAATTCGACCAGAAAATCAGGCAGCTTTATTCAGAGTTGATGACAGCAAAGCAAAGTGCAGCCATAGCTGCTAAGGCATTCCGAGAAGAGGTCCGTGATAAACTGCGAGAGCTTGAAGAAGAAAGGCGTAGTAATGTGAAACAAGCTCGGCAAGCTAGCGGTTTGTGGTGGGGCAACTATAACGCAGTCATAAAGTCATTCGAGCGTGGACGTACGGCCGCTCTCCGTGCGGGCGGACAGATGAAGCTCAAACCATATGATGGGAGTGGGCGGTTTACGAATCAGATACAGGGTGGAATGAGCGTGTGCGATCTGTTTGCCGGATCCCACTCTCAAGTGAGTGTAGCACCGCTACCTCCTGATGCTTGGTTTAGCCAGGCTCGCGGTAACCGACGTCGGCACCAGCGTACTTTTCTAAGAGTGACGATTTTTACACGGGGCACAGAACGGCGTACAGTGACTTGGCCCATGATTATGCATCGGGAGATCCCTGCCGACTGCCGGATCAAAGAGGTCGTTGTGACACGTCGCAAACTTGCCACGAAATGGCGGTGGCAGGTCGTTTTTACCTGCACACGTCCTGCATCTCAAATTGAGACCCCTAAATCGGGGCATTGTGTCGCTGTCAATCTAGGGTGGCGCCGCGTTGCTGACGGGATTAAGGTCGCGACAATTCTGCGATCCGACAGTGACACACTTGGCACTGTTATTATCCCCTCTGATATTGCAGCTGGCTTCGCACACGCGGATGAGCTCCGATCGCGACGTGAGAAGCTTAGACACAACGCTCTAAAACGGCTGAATACCATAGACTGGTCTAAAGCTCCCGCAATCTTAAAGGCCGATGTAGAGGCGATACAGGCTCTTCCCAGAGTCAGTTCTGGGAAGCTCGCGGTTCTTTGGAAGATTTGGCTTGAGCAAAGAAGCTGGAATGCTGGTGAGTTTGAAGCTCTACAACAGTGGCGCTCGGAGGACAAGAAGCTCCTCCTTTGGGAGGCAAATCTACGTGATAAGTTAGTCCGTCGCCGAGATGATCTTTACCGCAAGGCTGCCCGCATGGTTGTGCATTCTGTCGATTCTGTGATCTTGAATGATTTCGATATTGCGGATGCCAGCCGTGTAATCAAACCTTCTGGGAAGGGAAATCCGCTTCCGATGGCAGCTCGTCGCTATAGAATGATCGCAGCGCCATCACGACTTCGGACTTGGATCAAAAACCAAGCGGCTAAAAGCTGTGTAGCAATAGTTTCAGTTGCTGAAGCAACGACATGGGTTTGCTCCGGTTGTGGTGCTACTAACGAGCCTATCCAGCCGACGGCTTTGGAGTTCCGCTGTTTGAAGTGTGGTGTAGTCCTAGACCAAGATACGAATGCCTGCCGCAACATGCTCAAAAAAGCTTCTAAAGCAATATGAGGTACTTTCCGTGTTTCATGAGCCCATGAAGCATTGATGCTCCTATAGAGGTCAAGAGCTCTGAGAGAGTGCCGCGGGAGGCCTGTTGGTGCGGCAGAGATAGCCGAAGATCTCCCGTGCGACAAAGCGCTTGAGACAACAACGAATGATCTTGATCTTACCTTACCCTCTGCCGTTCGTTAGCGGGCATAGTCGAGGGTTGGTGGGTGGCTGCGCATCCGGACAATTACCACACGGTACAAAGCCGCGTTGGCCTGACGATTGCCGCCGCGGTTGAGCCGGTGACGCGAGGTCTTGCGTACGCGTCCGCCGAGGACCGCGGAATTTCGGCTGCGGCGTGGTAAAGTGGCCGCATGGAGATCGACCACGACAAGATCGATGAGGCCGTGCTCGCCCTGATGTGGCTGACGCTGCACGATGGCTGCCGGGCCTGGAAGAGCTTTGACTGGGGCGCAACAGACCGGCTCTACCAGAAGGGCTTCATCTGCGATCCGGCTAACAAGGCTAAATCCGTCGTGCTCACCGAGGAAGGGCTGCAGAAAGCCGAGGAACTCTTCAAGGTGCTATTTATGCGAAAGCCCTGAGCCTCAAGCGGCGGCCTGCTGATCCCGCAAGACTTTCCAATTCCAAGGCAGGAGTTCCTCAAGGCGCTTGGCTGGATGCTCCGGCAGTCGCGCCAGAACGTCAGCCAGCCAGGCCCGCGGGTCGACCTCATTGAGCTTGCAGGTCTCGACCAACGTGTACAGCGCCGCTGCCCGATGGCCACCCACATCCGAGCCAGCAAACGTCCAGTTCCGGCGCCCGACTGCAATGCCGCGGAGCGCCCGCTCGGCCGCGTTGTTCGACAGGCAGACCCGCCCGTCCTCGAGGAAGAGCGCGAACGAAGACCAACGCCGCAGCATGTAATTGATGGCTTTGGCCGTCTCGCTCTTGGGCGACAACCGTCCACGTTGCACCCGCAACCAGCTCTCCAGATCATCCACCAGAGGCTTGGATTGAGCCACACGGACAGAGCGTCGCTCGTCAGGCGGCTGGCCGATGATCGCGCGCTCGATCGCAAACAGCGCATCGATGCGCTTGACTGCCTCGAACGCGATCGGCCCCTTCTTCAACTCAGCCAGTTCAAAGAATTGGCGCCGGGCATGCGCCCAACACGCTGCCTCAGTCGCCGGGCCGGTCGCACGACCCGGTTCATACAGTTGCCCGAAGCCGGAATAGGCATCCGCCTGCAGGATCCCGCTGTAGCTCTTCAGGAA
>NZ_JALJRK010000108.1 GCF_024519725.1 Microvirga sp. Mcv34
GCTGGTCGCGAGCTACGACCTGCTGCTCGGCTATTCCGGCATCGTGTCCTTCGCCCACACCATGTTCTTCGGCATCGGCGGCTACGGCATCGCCATCGCGCTGGAACGCCTCGGCCCCACCTGGGGCTCGGCCGCCATCGGGCTCCTGTGCGCACTGGCCCTGTCCGCCCTGCTCGCCGTCGCCATCGGGCTCCTGTCCCTGCGCGTGCGGGCCATCTTCTTCTCGATGATCACGCTGGCGGTCGCCTCGGCGGCGGCCGTTCTCGCCTCGCAGCTCTCCGACGTGACGGGCGGCGAAGACGGATTGTCGTTCCAGCTGCCGCCCACCCTGCGCCCGGCGTTCCGGCTCCTGTCGGAGCCTCTCTTTGGCACCGCGGTCAACGGGCGGCTCCTGGCCTATTATCTCGTCTTCGCCGTCTCGCTCGTCGTCTTCCTCGTTCTCCTGCGCATCGTGAACTCGCCCTTCGGGCGCGTGCTGCAGGCGATCCGCGAGAACGAGTTCCGCGCCGAGGCGCTCGGCTACCGGGTGGTGGCCTACCGCACCGCCGCCTCCGTCATCTCGGCGCTCGCCGCCACGATCGCCGGGGCGCTCATGGCCCTGTGGCTGCGCTATAACGGGCCCGACACCACCCTGTCCTTTGCGATCATGATCGACATCCTGCTCATGGTCGTGATCGGCGGCATGGGCACCATGTACGGCGCGGTCATCGGAGCGGCGCTCTTTGTCCTGGCTCAGAGCTACCTGCAGGTGCTGATGGGCGCAGGCAGCGCCGCTCTCGCGGGAATTCCGCTCCTGCCCAACCTGATCCACCCGGACCGCTGGCTCCTGTGGCTCGGCGCGCTGTTCATCGTCAGCGTCTATGCCTTCCCGGGCGGTATCGTCGGACGCCTTCGGCAAGGCGGGACCAAGCCAAGCAATAAAGGTTAGTCCTGGAAACCTTCGGAACCGCGAACCGTTTCCTCCCAAAGAGCGGAGGAGACGTAATGAGCCGTGCCTTTGTTCGTGAGACCGAGGGCGGAGAAGCCTTCGAGGACCTTCCCGACCGGATGATCAGCCCGCACCATCTCGTCACGCCCTCCGGGCTGGCCCAGATGGACGCGGAAATCGACGCCCTGCAGAAACGTCTCGCCGAGGCTCAATCCGCGGGCGACAAGGCCGAGGTGGCCCGCATCACCCGCGACCTGCGCTACTGGTCCGCCCGCCGCGCTTCCTCCGAGGTGGTGCCGCCTCCCACGGATTCCGCTCATGTCCGCTTCGGCGCCCGCGTGACCTTCGAGCGCGAGGACGGCCGCCGCCAGACCTACCGGATCGTCGGCGAGGACGAGGCGGATCCTGTCAAGGGAAGCCTGTCCTACGTGTCGCCCCTGGCGCAGGCCCTCATGGGCAAGGAGATCGGCGACGTGGTGCCGGTTGGACAGACGACGGCCGAGATCGTCGAGATCGGATTGTAGGAATCCGCTTCCCGCATGGCGTCGCCTCCCTGGACCTGATCCGGTGATCCCGATCGGTTGAAACGTCGAGCCTCACCGGACCGGGATGGCCGGGACTGATCCCCGAATCAAGTCCGGGGACGGCCATGACGTGAGAGGGTGCCCCGGTCGTCCTACGCTTCGGCTGCGTAATAGGCGCGCTTGGCCTCGTACATCAGGAGGTCGGCGCGCTTCACGACGGCCTCCAGCCTCTCACCGGGTTGGCTCGTTGCGGCCCCGATGGCGAAGCGAAGGGGCAGGCCGGTATAGAACTGGTTGTTCACCTCGAGCAGGTTCTCGATGCTGTCCGTCACGACCTTGGCGTCCCGCTCGTCGGTGCCGGGCATCAGAAGAGCGAACTCGTCGCCGCCGATGCGCGCCGCATAGGAGGGCTTGTCGACCGCCTTGTTCAGCACCTCGCCGGCCCGGCGCAGCAGTGCGTCGCCGGCCGCGTGGCCGAGTTGGTCGTTCGCGGCCTTGAGGCCGTTGAGATCGATGATGACGATGGAGACCGGGAACGGGCCCTTGCGCTCCAGACGGTTGAGCTCGTCGACATAGAAGGAGCGGTTGTAGAGCTTGGTCAGGACGTCGTGCTTGCCGAGATATTCCAGATAGGCCTCGGCGCGCTTGCGGGCCGTGATGTCGGTCAGCGCCACCTGGACCTGCGACCAGTCGCTCTCGTAGCCCGGCAGGACGGAGAACTGCAGATGAAGGTGCAGCTCGTCGCCGGACAGGGAATAGTTCACGACCTCGCGCTGCTGGAAAATCTTGCCGTTCCAGAGATCGATCAGCTGTTCCCGGAAATGCTCCCGCATCTCGTCGCGGAACACATCGCCGAGGCGCATCAGCAGGGTCTGCTTGTCGGGCGCCGAGAAGAGCTCGAGCGTGTGCCGGTTGACGTCGATCACGCGGATTTCGCTCATGCAGCGCGTGACGAATTCCGGATGGACATCGGTGAACACGCGAAAATCCGTGATCCCCTGTCGGCGCACGTCGTCGAGGAGATGCTTGACGCTGCTGAAGTCCTCCACCCAAAGCGACACGGGTGAATGCTCGAACAGCCCCCGGGCGTAAGTTTCGCTGGCGGCAAGCTGCCGGCGCGCCGTCTCGCGCTCGGTCACGTCCTCGATGGCGATGAGAACGCGGTCCCATCGGTCGCCATGTCCCGGCAGCACACTGCCCTTGAGCTGGATGTCGAGGCGCTTGCCCGACAGGGTGTAGTTCACGGTGTTGCTGAAGAACTCCGTGCGACCATCCCAAAGCTGCACCAGCTCCTCGATATGGGTCTTCAGCATGTCATTGCGGAAAATGCGGCCGAGATTGCTCACGAGCTGCGACAGGTCCTCGGCCTCGAACAGGCTGAGCGTCTTGCGGTTGACCTTGATGACGCGGATCAGGCTCGAACAGGCCTCCACGCGCGCCGTGTCCTCCAGCAGGTGATCGCGCAGCGACGCCACCCCGGCCGCGCGCCATTCTGATAACAGCTCCTTGAGGCCGCTGTAATCCTCGAGCCAGAGCGACACCGGGGCGAGCTCGAACATCTCGGCATCGTCGGCAAGGTCGCTCGACGAAGGAACGGTGAACCTGTCGGTTTTGGAGTGCAGCATAGAAGACCTGCGGGTGAACCTGATTCCAGGTGCCATTCACCGCAAAGCAGCAATGTAATACTAGCTCAAATCAGGTGATTTTGTAGGCATCCGCAAGGTTGTCGAAGAAGCAGGCTTTCCTGCAACACTTGCGATGGTGGCGCAAATGCCTCTGAACTACAGTGAAGCAGTAAATCTTATCGCAGCGGAGGACCACAGTCATCATTCTCAGGAACTGAACCCGGTCAGCCTCTTGAGATCGCTGCGATTCAGTGAAATCGCTCGCCCCGCTCCAGCTGAGCCAGCATCAGTCCCATACGCTTGGCCCGCGTCTCGGGCTTTTTCGCCGAGTGAAGACGATAATAGATTGAATAAAGGTTCTTGCGGTCGAGGGTCAGGAAGAACACCTTCGCCTTCGGCCTTGTTGCCAAGGCATCGAGGAAGTCCTGAGGGATCGCCATCGCGGCTGAACCAGCATAAGCTTTGTCCCACCGACCGTCGGCCTTCGCGGCCTCCACCTGCGCCAATCCGGCTGGAGTCATCCGGCCTTCCGCAATCAGCGTCATCGCATGAGCGCAGTTTTTTGCGGACCAGTTGGACTTCGGCCGCCTAGGCGTCAGGCGCTGTAGGAACGACTCTGTATCGAGTGGTTGTTTCTGCCCGTCGATCCACCCGAAGCGGATCGCCTCGACGACGCAATCGGCCCACGTCACGGAGGGCCTGCCCGAACTTGACTTGAAGATCCTGACCCAGAGTTCCGTTGCGGACTGATGATGCGTCGCAAGCCAGTCACCGAGCTCAGTAGCCTTCTGAAATGCCAAGGGTGTATGCCGTGTGCCAACCATTCCAAACACTAAAGCGTCAGACTCAAAAGTGGACCCGCTTCTGGGTCCGATGCTTCTTCCTATAGTCTGCGCATCGTTGATGCGGAAACCCGGGTCCACTTTTCGCTAGTGCGGCCCGCTGGGTCGGCACGATGCACAAGGTTGCCGCCAAACATGGTGCAAGTCCAACACGACGGCAATCCCATCGACATGATTGAGTCTGGCCCCCAAGAAATTCGTGGGGCACTCCCTTCCTACTCCGTCAGCACTGGCCTTGTGCCGGCGATCCCCGGATCACGTCCGGGGAAGGCCATGACATGGGAGAGGTTATGAATCATCCCTCATTAGGGCCCAAAGGCACAACCCGCTAACGCTTGCTCGGAACGATGGCCGTCGCCTCGACTTCGATCCGGGCCGCCTTCTCCACGAGCCTGACCACTTGAACGAGCGCCATGGCGGGATAATGCGCGCCGAACACATCCCGATAGGCCCGGCCGAGCTCGCGCAGATGGGCGAGGTATTCATCGATATCGACTACGTACCAGGTCAGGCGCACGAGATGCCGGGGCTCGGCGCCGCCCTCGGCCAGGATGGCCTTGATGTTCTCGAAGATCTGGCGCGCCTGCGCGACGAAACCGTCGGCGAAGGCTTCCCTCTCGTCCCAGCCGACGATGCCGCCCGTCACCAGGACACGGCCCTCGCCCATCATGCCGTTGGAATAGCCTTTCGGCGCACGCCAATGCTTCGGGTTCAGGACCTCGGGCCCATCGTCGGCGTCAGGCAGGGGGGTGCCTTCCAGTGCGGCTGTCATCGTTCTTTCTCCCTTATCGACCGGACGCGGTGCTGAGATCCCGGGCGCGCTGCGCCTCCAGCATCTTCAGGAGCTCGCGCGCGATCACGATTTTCTGAACTTCGGTGGCGCCTTCATAAATGCGCAGGGCACGGATTTCCCGATAGAGTTCCTCGACCTTCACGCCCCGTGTGACGCCGAGCCCGCCGAAGATCTGCACGGCCTTGTCGATGACGATCTGCGCCGTCTCCGTCGCATGCATCTTCGCCATGGCGGCCTCGCGGGTCACGCGCGGCGCACCCTGGTCCTTGGTCCAGGCGGCGCGATAGACGAGAA
This sequence comes from Microvirga sp. Mcv34, assembly GCF_024519725.1. Lineage (GTDB taxonomy): Bacteria > Pseudomonadota > Alphaproteobacteria > Rhizobiales > Beijerinckiaceae > Microvirga. The sequence goes on from NZ_JALJRK010000108.1 coordinate 5,007, forward strand.
GCGCAGCGCCGTCCACGCCCGTGGCCATGTCGGCCAGGGCGGCCTGCGTCATCTGCAGGTCGCCGAGGGGCGCTCCGAAAAGCTTGCGCGACGAGGCATGAAGCAGCGCCTCGGCCAAGGCGCGACGCGCCAGCCCGAGCGCCGCTGCGCCGACCGTGGAACGGAACACGTCGAGGGTCGCCATGGCGACCTTGAACCCCTCGCCCGGACCGCCGATGCGGTTTGTGAGCGGCACGCGGCAAGCATCGAACCGGAGCGTCGCGAGCGGATGGGGCGCGATGACGTCGATGCGGTTCTCGATCGTCAAGCCGGGCGCCTGCGCATCGACCACATAGGCCGACAGGCCCTTGGCGCCGGGCGCTTCGCCCGAGCGGGCGAAGACCACGTAGTGGTCCGCGATCCCGCCATTGGAGATCCAGGTCTTCAGGCCGTCGAGCCGCACATGGTCGGGCCCGTCCGGCGTTGCCGTGGTGCTCATGGCGGCGACGTCGGAGCCCGCCTCCGGCTCGGAGAGCGCGAAGGCCGCGATGGCATCGCCACGGGCCACGGGCGGCAGGTATTGCTCCTTGAGGGCGTCGGAGCCGAACAGCGTGATCGGCCCTGTGCCGAGGCCCTGCATGGCGAAGGCGAAATCGGCCACTCCCTCGTGTGCGGCCAGGGTCTCGCGCGCCAGGCACAGGGTGCGCACGTCGAAGGACGGAGTGAGGCCGCCATAGGCCTGCGGCACCACCGCCTTGAGCCAGCCCGCCTCCCCTAAGCGCCGCACGAGACGGCGGCAGGAGGCGTCCACGTCGTGGTGATCGACGAGGGGTTTGACCTCCCTCGACGCCCAGGCGTTCAGGTCTTCGGCGAAGCGCCTGTGCCGTTCCTCGAAGAACGGCCAAGAGAGAAAGCTCGTATCGATCACGTCAATCTCCCTTGAACACAGGCTTCTCTTTCGCCGCGAAGGCGCGATAGGCGCGGGCGAAATCTTCCGTGGTCATGCACAGGGCTTGCGCGACCGCTTCCGCCTCGATGGCCTCCTCCACCGACATGGCCCATTCCATGGCGAGCATGCGCTTCGTCATGGTGTTGGCATAGGTCGGCCCGGTGCCGATGGCGCGGGCGAGCTTGCAGGCCTCGGCCATGAGTTCGGGTGCCTCGACGATGCGGCTGAAGAAGCCCCAGCGTTCGCCTTCCTCGGCGCTCATGAAGCGACCGGTATAGAGCAGTTCCGACGCGCGGCCCTGGCCGATGATGCGCGGGAGGATGGCGCAGGCGCCCATGTCGCAGCCGGCGAGTCCGACCTTGTTGAACAGGAACGCCACCTTGGCGCCGGGCGCCGCGAGACGCAGGTCCGACGCCATGGCCACGATGGCGCCCGCTCCCGCGCAGATGCCCTCGACCGCCGCCACGATGGGCTGGGGCGCGGCGCGCATGGCCTTCACCAGTTCACCCGTCATGCGCGTGAACGCGGTGAGGCCCTTCGTGTCCATCTCGACGAGCGGGCCGATGATCTCGAACACGTCACCGCCGGAGGAGAAATTGCCGCCCGCTCCCGCGATGACCACGACCTTCACATCGTCGTCCTTGGCGCAGGCATGGAAGAAATCCGTCAGCTCGCGATAGCTCTCGAAGGTGAGCGGATTCTTCTTCTCCGGCCGGTTGAGCGTCACCGTCGCGACTGGCCCGTCGACCGAGAGCAGGAAGTGGCGCGGCTCGTAAGAGGACAGCGGCAGGGTGACGGAATTGGCGAACTGCATCACTGGTCGTCTCCCTTGATCGCCCGTCTTGCGGACAGCTTGGTCTTGGCGAGGAGCCGCATGAGGTCGGTGCGGTCCTTCGCGTTGAGATCGCCGAAGAGATCGGCGATCCAATGCTCGTGCTCGCCCGCCATGGTCCGGAACTCGGTGCGGCCTTCCTCGGTCATGCTGATCACCATGGCACGCCGATCCGTGGGCGATACGGTTCGCACCACATGGCCCGAGGCGACCAGCCGGTCGACGAGGCCCGTGAGATTGCCGTTCGACACCATCATCCGTTTCGACAGGTCGGAAAGGGTCATGCCGTCATGTGCCTTGTCGAGCTGGGCCATCAGGTCGAAGCGCGGGAGCGTCACGTCGAAGCGCTCGCGCAGGCGGCGGCGCACCTCGCCCTCGATCAACGTGGAGCAGGTGAGAAGCCGCAGCCACAGGCGCAGTTCCTCCCGGTGATCCTCGGGCATCTCGACGGCCTTGGTCTCGGCATCGAGCGGAATGGCTTGGTCGTCCATCGTCAGATCTCTCCACCGGCCACCACGATGGCCTGTCCGGTCACAGAGCGCGCGCCCTCGCCGCACAGCCAGAGCACGGCATCGGCGATCTCGGAAGGGTCGATCAGGCGCCCTTGCGGGTTGTGCTTCACCAGTTCGCCGAGCGCCTCGTCGCGGCTCCTGTTGGTCTTCGCCATGATCCGGTCCAGGCTCTCGGCCACGAGATCGGTATCGGTGAAGCCGGGGCAGACCGCATTGACCGTCACGCCGGTCTTCGCCGTCTCGAGTGCGAGCGCGCGCACGAAGCCGATCACCGCGTGCTTGGCCGCGCAATAGGCGCTCACATAGGGATAGCCCTTGAGCCCCGCCGTGGACGCCACGGCGACGATGCGCCCGAAACCACGCTCGGTCATGGAGCCCAGCACCGCCTGCGCCATGGTGGTGACGCCGAGCAGGTTCACGTCCAGCATCTGCCGGAAAACGTCGGGTCCCGTTTTCATGAACGGTGCCGATGCGGCCGCTCCCGCATTGGCGATCATCAGGTCGACGGGACCGTAGCGCTCGACCGCCTCGCGCACCGTGCGCTGCACGGCCGACGCATCGGTGACGTCGGCAATGGCGGCAGCATGGGCGTCCCCCTGTACGATCGCCTCCTCGAGTGGCGCGGGGGAACGCCCGACGACGGTGACGGATGCGCCCGCCTTCACGAGCGATGCCGCAATGGCGCGGCCGATCCCGCGGCCGCCGCCGGTCACCAAGGCATGACGCCCCTTGAGACTTGTCAGGGTCATGTCATTCCGCCGCGAGAGGCTTCTCTCCGGCCTCCATCTTCAACTCCGCCCGGGTCTTGGGCTTCGCCTTCACCTTGAGCTCTTCCATGTCCTGACGGTCGCGCACGGAATTGCGGAAGATCTGGTCCTTGCCCATGAGATATTGCGGCGGGCAATGGATGTCCTTCGCGCCGTACCACGCCGCGGCCTTCATGGTGAAGAACGGATCGACCAGATGAGGCCGGCCGAGCGCCACGAGATCCGCACGGCCCGCCGCCAGGATCGTGTTCACCTGATCGGCCGCCGTGATGTTGCCGACGCATATGGTGGCGACCTGCGCCTCGTTGCGCACCTGGTCGGAGAACGGCGTCTGGAACATGCGCCCGTAAATCGGCCGCGCCTCGCGCACGGTCTGCCCCGTCGAGACGTCGACGAGGTCCACGCCGTGCTCGGAGAAGGCCCGGGCGATCTCGACCGCGTCGTCGCCCGTGATCCCGCCCTCCGCCCAATCGGTCGCGGAGATGCGCACCGACATGGGCTTGTGCGCCGGCCAGACCTCGCGCATGGCGTCAAACACTTCGAGCGGGAAGCGCAGGCGGTTCTCCAGGGAGCCGCCGTATTCGTCCGTGCGGCGGTTGGTGAGCGGCGACAGGAAGCTCGCCATCAGGTAGCCGTGGGCGCAATGCAGTTCGAGCATGTCGAACCCGGCCTTCGCGCCGCGCCGCACAGCCTCGACAAACTGCGCCTTGATGAGATCCATGTCGGCGCGCGTCGCTTCGCGCGGCACCGGGCTGTCCGGGAAGTAGGGAATGGGAGACGCGGAGCAGATGTCCCAGGCGCCCTCCTCCAGGGGCCGGTCCATGCCCTCCCACATGAGCTTGGTCGCGCCCTTGCGTCCGGAATGTCCGAGCTGCAGGCAGAACTTCGCGGCCGAATTGGCATGGATGTAATCGACGATTCGCTTCCAGGCAGCTTCCTGCTCGTCGTTCCAAAGCCCCGTGCAGCCGGGCGTGATGCGCGCTTCCGGCGACACGCAGGTCATTTCCGTGAAGACGAGCCCCGCGCCACCCATGGCGCGCGCGCCGTAATGGACGAGATGAAAATCGCCCGGGATGCCGTCCTTGGCCGAATACATGTCCATGGGCGAAACCACGACGCGGTTTGCGACCACCATCTCCCGCAGGCGGAAGGGCTGGAACATGGGCGCGCTCGGGTTCTCGACCGACACGTCGAAGCCCTGTCTCTGCACTTGCCGAGCAAAGGTTCTGTCGACATCGGCCACGAAGTCGGGCGCGCGCAGACGCAGGTTGTCATAGGTGATCGCCTTGGCGCGGGTCATGACCCCGAAGGCGAACTGCACCGGGTCGAAATCCCAGAAGCGCGCCACGTGCTCGAACCAGACCAGGGACACGTCGGCCGCGTGCTGGGTCTTCTCGACTTCCTCGCGCCGTCCGGTCTCGTAGAGCGACAGCGCCCCCTCGACGCTCGGATCGCGGCGGAGGGATTCGTAGAGCGCGATGGCATCCTCCATCGCGAGCTTGGTGCCCGACCCGATGGAGAAATGCGCCGACGCCTTGGCATCGCCGAGCAGCACCTTGTTGCCCATGACCCAGCGCTTGTTGCGGATCATCGGGAAATTGCGCCAGATCGACCGGTTGGTGAGGATGCGGTGGCCGCCGAGGAACCAGCCGAAGATTTTTTCCATGAGCGCCGCCGACTCGGCCTCGCTCTTGTCCTTCAAACCCGCACGCTCGAACGTCTCGGGATCGGTCTCGAACACCCAGGTCGAGCGGTTCGCCTCATACTGATAGGCATGGGCAATGAACGGCCCCCACTCGGTTTCCTGGAAGATGAAGGTGAAGGCGTCCAGCGGCTTGGTGGAGCCCATCCAGGTGAACTTGTTGGGGCGCAGATCCACCTCCGGCTGGAAGTGATCCGCATAGCGCTCCCGGAAGCGGCTGTTGATGCCGTCGGCCACGACCACGAGATCCGCATCGTCGAACAGGCTCTCGTCGTCCACGTCCACTTCGTAGCGCAGCCTGACGCCGAGCTCTTCCGCGCGATCCTGCAGGATCAGGAGCAACGTGCGGCGCGAGCAGCCGCAGAAGCCGTTGCCGCCGATCCGGTGCTCGGTGCCGCGGAAGTGGATGGCGATGTCGTCCCAATAGGCGAATTCCCGTACGATCCGCTGATAGCTCGGCAGGTCGTATTTCTCGAAATTGTCGAGCGTCGCATCGGAGAACACGACGCCGAATCCGAACGTCTCATCGGCGCGGTTGCGCTCATAGACCGTGATGTCGGATTCCGGCCGAAGCTTCTTCAGCAGGATCGCGAAATAAAGCCCCGCTGGGCCGCCGCCGATGATCGCCGTCTTCATGAGATTCCTACCCGAGACACTGCGCTTATTGTTTTAAGCTTAAAATAATTTCCGCACAAGCCGGAAGAGCGTCAGGCGCTCATCGCCTCCTGATGGCCCTCGACATCCTGGGCGATCCGCCGCAGCTCGAAGCGCTGCAGCTTGCCGGTTTGCGTGCGCGGCAAGGCCTCGACGAACTCGATGAGGCGCGGGTACTTGTAGGGCGCGATCTCGGCCTTGACGTGATCCTGCAGCACCTTCGTCAGCTCGGGTCCGGGCACATGGCCGGAACGGAGCACCACATAGGCCTTGACCACCGTGCCGCGCCCATCGTCGGGAGCGCCCACGACGCCGCATTCGGCGACGGCCGGATGGGTAAGGAGGGCCGCCTCGACCTCGGGACCGGCGATGTTGTAGCCCGCCGAGATGATCATGTCGTCGGAGCGGGCCTGGTACCAGAAGTACCCGTCCTCATCCATCAGGTAGGTGTCGCCGGTGATGTTCCAGCCGTCCTGCACGTATTTCCGCTGCCGCTCGTCCGCGAGATAGCGGCATCCGGTCGGCCCGCGTACGGCGAGGCGACCGACGCTGCCGGGCGGGAGGTCGCGCCCCTCGTCGTCGACGACCTTGGCCTCGTAGCCCGGGACGGGCTTGCCGGTCGCGCCGGGACGGATCTCGTCCTCCGTTGCGGCGATGAAGATGTGCAGCATCTCGGTGG
>NZ_JALJRK010000109.1 GCF_024519725.1 Microvirga sp. Mcv34
CGTTTCATGATGGCCTCCTGCCGCCGAACTGGATCGGGTGAATGACGATGGCGGGCTCCGCCTTGCGGATGGCGGGCCGGACGGGAACGGAGACGATCAACGGCTGATCGGTCAGCCTGTCGAGGACGATGAGAACCATGACGACCTCCTGCTTTCGTTCCGATGATGGCGGAGGCGGGAGTGTCTTTCCGTGACGGGCGTCACAGAAGCCGAAACCTTCAGAATGCGGGTGAGACCTGGAGGCGGGACTGGCGGGTCACATCGAGCGTCTCCTTGGCGGACAGCACGACGGGCCGCGGCGCGCGGCCGTTCACGGCCATGGCGTCGGCCACGAACAGGAGAGCAAGGACACACAGGATGCGGCGGGACATGATCGGCCTCCATCTGGCCCCGACGATGCCAGCGGATGCCTCGGAAAACCGTGATCGTGCGCACAGAAGCCCGGGCGGCTCCATGCGAGAGTGAAGCCATCGAGATGGAGGCTCACATGTTTTATCTGTACTTTCATTGCGCAGGTCCCGGCGAGATCCTGATCGACCGCGATGGAACAGAGGTCCTCGATCTGATCGAGGCCCGGGATCGGGCTCTCAGCCTGGCGAAAATGCTCGTCGAGCAGGCCTTCGGCACCCGCGACTTCAGCGACTGGCACGTCTATGTGAGCGACGAGGAAGACGACGAGATGCTGCTGATCCCCTTCTCCGCCGTCATGCCGACGATCCACTAGAGCCTCGGACCCAAAAGTGGCTTCCACTTTTGGGTCCGAGGCTCCTTCTCTTGGCTGGCGCATCGGATGGACCGGAAACCGGGTCCACTTTTCCGTCCGATGCGCTAAAGCATCGAACGCACAGGTGGGTACCGGTTTTGCGTGGAAAGATGCGTCGAACCAAAACTTAGAGCACCGGACGTGAGTTCGATGCCACGGCCGATGCTCCAGAAAGGCTCTGGCCAGGAGGCGCAGGGCTGTTCCAAGCCCTACCCCGTTAGGGCCGCCCTCGGAGAGCTGCGGTCTTCACCGACCGTCGAACATGCCGCCTCCGGTGCCTGAGGGCGCGACGGCTCGGCATCCAGGACTTCATCCTCACGCCTTGAAGAAGCGCGACGTGCGGGCAAGCCAGTCGGCCTGCTCGGCCATATGGCGCCAGCGGCGCGCCGTCGAGCGCAGTTCCGCACGCGCGTCCGCCCGGTGAGACGGGTCGTCCGCGAGACGCTCCGCCCTCGCAGCCTTCTCTCGGTAATGCTGATTCAGATTCATGGGTCTCTCGCCTTGCCATCAGGTCTTGACGGAGCCCTTCGGCCTGTCGGGAAACGAAAGCGTTACCTGCTGACCGGATCGGGGATCTAGAATGGTGATTGTCATCACGGGCTCCTTCGATTGGGGTCATCATGACCGAGGGTGCGCGGCCGTTCCGTGACGGGCAGCACAGAGACCGGATGTGACGCGGCGCACAGATCCTGGGACGCACCCGGGTTAGTTTGAGAGCCTTCCTCCCTGTCAACTCAGCGCCTCGATCACCGATCGGGCGCTTTTCTTTTGGTCGCTCCCGACCCCGCGGCCCGGTCTCTGTGACCAATGCCACATCGGCCGGCACTCCTGCGATGTAGCGTCGAAGCGTGCAACAACCCTTTGACTGGAGACAGACCATGACGAAGACACAGCGAACCCGGATCGGCGCCGCCCTGTCCCTCATCCTTGTAACCGGATATGGCGTGGCGAGCGCCGACGCCTGCGACTCCCGGGTCACGACGCGCCCTGGAGACCTGTGGGATCGGCCGATGCCCGTGGTGCGGGACCATCGCAGCCCCGGCGCCTCCGCGCCCGGCGGCGTGATCGTCACGAGCACGTCCGGCGGTCCGATCGTGCGGGACCACCGTGCGCCCCCGATCGTGCGCGATCATCGCCGGTAAGGATCGGTGCGCCTTGCGCATCGTGCGGATCATCCATCTCGCACGATGCGCAGGAGCCAGCTTTCAGCCGGAAATCGCATGAACTGTGATGGCCGCCACAGCCATCAAGAGACCTTCGGAATACAACGATGACAGCCCTGAATGGAGAGTGTTCCATGAAGCAGAACCGCAAGTCGTTCGTGTTCATCCGCAAGAGCGATGCCAAGTCGGTCTTCGACTCGATTTATCTCCGCGAAGCCGTGTTCCGCAAAGCCGTCACGGCCTCGGACGTGAAAGCGGGACTTCTGCCGAGGCGCAATGGTTAGAACATCGCGACCTGTCGTGAGCGAGCGAGGACCGATCCCTCCGGTCCTCGCTTGAAAGTTTCACTGTCATTCGTTGAGCCGACGCAAAAGCACCGGACGTGAACCTGGATTCACGTCCGGTGCTTTTGCATTCGAGGCACGAGAGCTGTTTCCACTGACCGGAATCAGCTCTCTTCCTTGTCTGACCGCATCGTTTGACGGTGGACCGGATCCACTTCACCGAACGATGCGCTAGCCGACGCGCCGCCAATATCCTTCGAGCGGAATCGCGACCGCACAGCGCTCGTCGGTCGAAAACCGGGGGTAGTCGTCCCCTTGCGTCCAGCCGCCGTTTCCGCCGGGAACGAAGTGCCAATAGACGAACACGATATGAGAGATGACCCACATGCCAGCCTCCTGATCTGTACCGATGCTAACGCGGACAGGCGGCGTGCTATGAGACGGACGTCACACAAGGTCGCCGTTGGTCGTCATGAGACGGGGTGGACACGTACCCTGGATCGTGCGACCGGGTTTTCTGTGTCTCTGCTCCACGAGCAACCCGGCCCGCCGCTTTCGGAAGGGCCGAGGCAAAGGGAAATCGCGTGCCATGATCGTCCTCTCCGACAAGGAAATCCGTTCGCTCCTGCCGATGCGCGAGGCCATTGAGATCGTCGAGAAGGCGATGATCGCGGTCTCCGATGGCGCCGCGAACCTGCCGCTGCGCTCAGCCATCGATGTGGGCGGTCCGAACAAGATGGGGGTCATGCCGGGCGCGCTCATGCCGGGCAACGGCCGGATCGACGCCTGTTTCGGCGTGAAGCTGGTGAGCCTGTTCCCCGGCAATCCCGACGCGGGATATTCTTCGCACCAGGGAGCGGTGGTCCTCTTCGAGCCTGAGCACGGCTCGGCCATCGCCATGATGAATGCCGGCCTCCTGACCGCCATCCGCACGGCGGCCGCCAGCGCGGTGGCGACCAGGGCGCTGGCCCGGCCCGGTTGCGCGGCGCTCGCCATGGTCGGGGCAGGAGAACAGGCCGAGCAGCATCTGGAAGCCATGCTCCGCGTGCGTCCGTCAATCCGGGAACTGCGGGTGGCCGGACACCGGCGCGAGAAAGCGGAAGCCTTCGCGTCCCATGTGGGGGAACGCTATCCGGATCTGGCCGTCCGGGTCTTCGACGACGTGCGCTCGGCGGTCGATGGCGCAGACCTCGTCTGCACGGTCACGTCCTCGGCCGAACCCGTCCTGATGGGCGAATGGGTCGCGCCCGGTACCCATCTCAACGTGGTCGGGGCCTCGATCCCGTCGAAGCGCGAGATCGACGAGGACACGGTGGCTCGCTCGAAATTTTATGTCGATTACCGCCCGTCCACCTTCGCCCAGGCCGGCGAGGTCATCAGCGCCATCGAGAGCGGACGCATCGGGCGCGAGCACGTGCTGGCCGAAATCGGCGAGGTTCTGGCCGGGAAAGCCGCCGGCCGGACGGCCGAGGACGACATCACGCTCTATCGCTCGCTCGGCGTCGCCGCGCAGGATCTCGCCTGCGCGGGCCATTGCCTGCGCGAGGCGAAAGCGCGGGGCCTCGGCGTCGAGGCGTCGCTCGACTGACCCGAACTCATTCTAAAGCATCGGACGTGAACTCGACCGCACGTCCGATGCTTCAACATTCGGTTCGACGCATCTTTTCACGCAAAACCGGTACCCACTTGTGCGTTCGATGCTTTATCGCTGGCGGTCCCAGACCAGGGCGGCCAGCGGCATGACGTGGTTGCGCCGCAAGGTGATGATCAGGACGCCGCAGAGCGCGATCCCTGTTCCGGCGGCCATCCGCATGTCGAAGTGATCCCCCGTGACGAGCAGTCCGAGAGCCACGGTCATGAGCGGATTCATGATCGTCAACGGAGCGATCAGGTTGGCGGGGTACTTCCCGATGAGCCCATAATAAATGGTGTGGGCGACCAGGGAGACGATCAGGGCGGAGAACAGCAACGCCGCCAGGAAGGCCCAGCCGGCCTCCATGGCCTTGGGGAATTGATTGACCTCGAGACCGGCGGAAAGGAAGGCCAGAGGCAGCACGGAGGCGAGACCGATCCAGGCCTGGAACCGGAGCGGCTTCACGCCCTCCATCTGCTTCATCATCACGGCTGCCAGCGAGCCTGCCGCCGCGGAGCCCAGGATGAGGGCAAGTCCGACGGAGATCGGAAAGCCGCCGGCTGGATCCCACATGACGAGGACACCGCCGATGAAGGTCAGCGCGATGCCGAGGCCCCGTCGCCAATAGACTTTCTCTCCGAGAATGGCGACCGACAGGAGGGTCGTGATCGGCAGGCCGAGCTGCCCGACGATGGCGGCGCTCGACGGGCTCGCCGTTCGGATGCCGAGGAAGAAGAGGGCGAAGCCGCCTCCCCCCATGAGAAAGCCCACCAGCAGGATGCGCCATGTCGGCTTGGGCATGGGCAGGAGCCACGGCAGGGCCAGCATGGCGACGATGCCATAGCGGATGGCCGCGTAGAACAAGGGAGGGATCGCCATGTCGGAGACGACGATCTTGCTCACCACCGTATGGGCTGCCCACAGGAGGCAGACCAGAATCATCAGGGAGAAATCACGCAGGGCCATGATACTGGATAGCGCGGCTCTCACGGACGCCACAAATGCCGCGTGCGTAGGGCTGGCATGCTCCCGAGGGTTGGAGACGTTCACGCATTCGAAAGGATCGCATCCGGCGCCGGGGATGGCAGAGCGGCACGGCTCGGAGCCTCAGCCGACATGGTCCCAGATGTCGTCCTGCGGTTCGTAGCCGATGAGGCGGCGGGTGGTCTCGATGTCCCACGCCATGCCCCGGTTGCGCGACATGCCGTTGACGACGATGCCGGGCTGCGGCCACGCTTCCGCATCCGAAAGAAGCGCCCGCTCGATCACGGCCGCGAAGTCCCGGTTCGAGAGCCACATGTTCCGGAACCACGTGAGATCGCGCTCCGTATCCGGCCCGGCGCTCGCTTCCTCGCCGGGCAGGCCCGACGTGTTGATGGTCTCCGGCCTGTTCTCGCCTGGCTGGCACCAGCCGATCCGGACGCAGACGGCTTTCAACGCGCCGGCCGAGCGATGCGCCTCGGCGAGGCAGGCGCGCTCGCCCATGAGCTTCGATGCCCCATAGGCGAAGCCCTGGACCGTCTCACGACCGTTGAACCAGCGCGTTCCCGGCCCGGGAGGCAGGGAGGTCGTCAGGGCGCCGGGCGTCAGGGTATCGGCCAGGGGCGCGTCCTTGTACTGCCCCATCACGTGGTTCGAGGAGGCGAAGACGAGCCTCGGCAGGCCCGCCCGGCCGGCCGCCGCCAGAAGAGCGAGGGTCATGTCGAAGGACGCGCAGGCATCGCTCCAGGGCGCGTCGGGATAGGGGTTCTGGGCGGCGAAATGCACCGCGCCGTCTACCCCGGCAAGGGCCGCGTGCCATTGCACGTCGGTCGGGTCGGCGAGGTTGCCCGCAACCCACTCCACCCGGCCCGATGCGCCGGCGGCCGGCGGCACGGCACGGTCGAGAGCGACGATCCGCTCGCACCAATCCTGCGCCAGGAGGTGGGCGATCAGCTTGCGGCCGAGATTGCCCCCTGCGCCGGTGACGAGAACGGATCGGATCGGTTTGAGGGAAGACATGACCGGACTGACGCTCCACAGTAAGGATCGGGAGGCAGTATTGCGCCGCCTTCGCCGGCTGTCACCTAAGGCCAACCAGGGGCTCGGACATGGAAAGGCCCAGGCTCCGGGGCGAACGGACAGGATGCCTTCGCATCTCTGCCTCGCGCACTACGGGCCTGGGCCAATGGGGTCCAGACGGGCGCCTGCATCGTCAGGCAAGCGCAGGAACGGACCATGCCGGAGTACATCCGTCCTGGCACGGTCCCATCGACGCTGACGGTGACGCCCGCCGCTGTCGAAGTCCACAACAATGTCCGCTGGGTCAGCCTGATATGGGGATTGGATTCCGGTCCGCAAGGGGCACGACGAATTCTTCTTCGAGGGTCGCGTCGGGGTCGAGAATCCGCCGCCTAGCCCGCTCGGCGGCCTCCCCGGCGCATTTCTCCACGTGTGCCGTCCTGTTGATCACCTGCAGGTTGGGAGCACCCCAGAAGGCGAGCAGTTCCGGCCAAGGCCGTGTGCGATGCTCCGACCAGACGGCGAAGAGCGGCACGCGGTGGTCGACCTCCGCCGTCTTGAGCAGGCGGCGCCCGCTCGTTGCGCATCGGCGCTGCTGGCGCAGCTTGAGGCTCTTCAAATGGTCGGGCGGCGCCGTCCAGAGCTGCCACGCCACCACGCAAGCCGCGTGCCATGTGGCGTTCCTGTTCGGCTTGCCGTCGTCCCAGAGGTCGCAATGCCAGCCCAGCCGGTAGACGGGCTGGCCGCAGATGCAGCAATGCCCCGGCCCGCGAGCGAAGGCCGCTTCGCGGTAAGGCGCGGGCGGAACGCGGAAGGACAATGGCAGACCCGAGTCCTTGACCGATCCGAGCCGCCACTCCCATCCCGCCGGCTGACCGCTCCGGGTGGCGAGCGCCCGCGCCAGCCGGTCGGCCAGGAGCGGACGGTGCCGCCAGTAGGACTCGACCGCGCGGCGCTGGGTCGGCGGGGTCAGGGGCTGCCGGAGCGCATGGGACAGGACGCAACCCGGGAACAGCGCCGAGAGACGCTTCTCGAGCCTAGCCCGTGCCTTCTGGTTCTTCTCGTCTCGCCAGGTGGACATCCGATCAGCCGCGCCCTCGCCCCTATGAATCGTCGTCGGGTCTATAGCGCACCGGAGGTAAACATCGGCTTTGCGCTTTCGCCGTCCCACCCTAAGCTTCCCTTCAGGTACAAGGAACCAGAAACCCGTTGGGAGAGACGCCGATGAAAGCCCTGCGATGCGATGAGCCCGGCCGCTTGAACGTGATCGAGCGGGATGTTCCGCGCGCCGGTCCGGGCGAGGTGCTTGTGCGCATCCGGCGTGTCGGGATCTGCGGCACCGATTATCACATCTTCCACGGCAACCAGCCTTACCTCGAATACCCCCGGGTGATCGGCCATGAGCTCGCGGGCGAGGTGGTCGAGGCGCCGAGCGGCAGCGCGCTCAAGAGCGGCGACATCGTCTGCATCGAGCCCTATCTCTGGTGCGGCACCTGCCGCGCCTGCAAGCAAGGCAAGACGAATTGCTGCCGGCACCTGCAGGTTCTGGGAGTGCACCGCGACGGCGGGGCCAGCGAATATATCGCCGTGCCGGAGCGCAATGTGGTGCCGGCCTGGGGCCTGACCCTGGACGAGGCCGCGATGGTGGAGTTCCTGGCGATCGGCGCGCACGGCGTGTGGCGCTCAGGGATGAACGCGGCGAGCCGTGTCGCCGTGGTGGGAGCCGGGCCGATCGGGATCGCCGCTGCGATCTTCGCCAAGGTGCGCGGCGCTGACGTGTCCGTCCTCGACATGAATGCCGGCCGCCTCGCCTTTTGCCGCGACAAGATCGGCGTCGATCATGTCTTCGAGGTCTCGGCCGACATCGACGACCGCCTCGCGGCCGCCACCGAGGGCGACTTCTTCGACGTGGTCATCGACGCGACCGGAAACCCCAAGGCGATGATGAAGGGCTTCTCCTATGTCGGCCACGGCGGCACCTACGTTCTCCTCTCCATCGTGCGCGCGGACATCACCTTCAACGATCCGGAGTTCCACAAGCGGGAGACGTCGCTGCTCGGCAGCCGCAATGCCACGCGGCAGGATTTCGAGACCGTGCTCGACGTCATGCGCGGCGGCGGCGTGCCGACGGCCGCGCTGGCAACCCATCATGGCCGCCTCGAAGACGCACCGGACCTCATTCCCCGGTGGTCGACCCCCGAGGCGGGCGTCATCAAGGGGCTGATCGAGATTTAGCGCATCGAACGCAAAAGTGGGCACCGGTTTTGCGTGGAATGATGCGCCCAACCAAAAGTTAGAGCGTCGGACGTGCGTCCGAATTCACCTCCTGGGACCCTCTTTGAAGATCCGGCACTTCGGCGGGTCGAACTCGATCGGGGACTTGCCCTCGGCGGCGAAGAACTCGTCGAAGGCCTGCTTTACGCCGGGCCAGTGCGGATAATCGTCGCCGATGAGCACACCTCCCGGCCGGATCATCGGCCACCATTCGCGCAGGTCCGACGTGACGGCGTGAACGTCGTGACCGCCATCGATGTGAACCACGTCCGGCCGCACGTCGTAGTGGCGCAGGACATTGGCGGCATTCACCGAGTCGAGCGGCAGCGGGAGCACGTAATCGGCGAGCCCCTCCCCGACGATGTTGGCCGCGAAGGTATGGTAGAGCGCGGGAAAGCCGTTGATGAAATTCAGGTGCGCGAACCATTCGTCGTTGGTCCAGTGATCCCAGGCGCCGAGCCAGGTATCGACGGCGATCACGACGCCGTCGTGGTTCATCTCCCTCATCCTGGAGGCGAGCGAGATCACGGAGCCGCCCTTCCAGACGCCGACCTCGACCACGACGGAGGGCCGTAACGTCTCGACGGCTTCGGTCAGGTAAGGGTGGATCGAGCCCCAGCCTTGGCGATCCTGCCGGTACAGGCGCTCCGGGAAGGTCAGGAACGGATCCTGACCGCGCCACATCGTGCTGACCAGCTTCTCACGGATTGTCGTCATCCTGGACCTCTCTGTTCCGGATGCGGGCAGTTCGGCCGCCTCCACGCCGGATCAATCGCAGCCTGCCGATAAGGTTCGAGCGACACCCGGCGGGCTGGAATCTGTTTCACCGCGTTCGCTGCTCAAACGCGAAGCAATCTGCCGCTTCACTAAGCTACTCATGCATAGCAAGAGAACATTTACCTTTGTGACATGCAGTCAGTGCATGAGACGCATTCCCTCAAGCCGTCTTTTTGCAGCGCACAAGAGTGGTCATATTGCTAGACGAAAGTATAAGACAGATCGAACCGAACCAGGACAGTCCCATGAGCACCTTGCAGATAACAGCCCCGGTTTCCACCCAGAGCCTCGCCGCCACACGGCGTGCCGGTCCGGTGCTGCGGGCGTTCCGTGCCGTGGTCGAAGCCGTCGGCGAGTCAAACCGTCGGAAGGCCGAGCGCGAAATTGCCCGCGTCGCCCGGAACTACGGCGTCGTGGCCACCGAACTCCGCGGCTGAAGCTCGAACCGAACCAAACCGTCCATCAGGAACCAGCCATGATCATCGTCAGCATCCTCCGCCTCGTCCGCGCCATCCTGTCCGACGCCCGTCAGCTGCAGCGCGAGGCGGTCCGCCGTCATCCGAACCTCGATTGGTAATCCGAACCGAATTTCCCCATTTCAAGGAGACATTCCCATGATCACATCCATGATCCTGTCCCGCCTCGCGTCCTGGCGCCGCTACCGCCAGACCTTCCGCGAGCTCGAGGCACTCAACGACCGGGAGCTGGCCGATCTCGGCATCGGTCGCCGCGACATCCGAGCCATCGCCCGCCAGGCCGCTCAGTAAGCCGGAGGCCCTAAGCCTCCGCGACGCCCTGGCATAGGAAGCCGACCGGCCGCGGCGCGCCGTCGAGGTAGTGGGACTCGATGCGCCGGATCGTGAATCCGGCCTCGTCGAGCAGCTTCTGAACCGGACGCGTCAGGTTGCAACCCACGGCGAGCCTGCGCCAGATCGGGTTGAGCCGATGCTGCCACGTCGCCACGTTGATATCGCTCGACAGGCCGTGCTCCAGGAACAGCACCCGCCCCTTCGGTTTCAGCACGCGCCGCACCTCGCGCAGGGCCTGAGCCGGATCCGCTACCGAGCAGAGGGTATAGGTGATCACCGCCGTGTCGATGACATCGTCCGCCAGGGGCAGAGCCTCTGCCGGCGCCTGGATGATGTCCAGGGGGACCGGTGAGCGACGGCGGCGCTCACGGCCGAGATCCAGGAACTCCGCAATGGGATCGACCCCGATGACGCGCGTGACGCGCGCCGGGTCATAGAGCGACAAATTCAGACCCGGGCCGATCCCGATCTCCAGCACCGTGCCGGCGGCTTGTGGAACGATCTTCTCGCGTTCAGCCGCGATGCCGTCCATCGCGCACAGGCAGCTGACGAAGCGCGGACCGATATGGCGTGCATAGAATCCCATGCCGAGATCATCCCTTTCGAGATTGGAAAAGACGCCCCCTTGACTTCACCATAGGCCTTGCCGGCGCGGCGATCTGTGAGCCAGCGCACGCGCCTCGACGCTCGACGCGATGTCTCTCGAAAGCAGCGCGTCCGATTATCCCTAATTTAACCAAGCCGTCGTTTAATCGGGCCTCGTGAATGTATTGCTTCACGCATGAAGGTCTCGACCGCTCCGACCACATATGTCGGCCCCGACGAGCAACAGACCCCTCATGCGCGATCGAGTTGTTGCGTAGAGTTCGCCATGTTGCACAGTTCCTATCGGTCCGGCGTCCGTGCCCCGCGCAAGAAGCGGCGCAATCTTCTTCCGACAGCGGTTCTCGTGGCGATCTCCATGAGCCCCCTCGCCTATTTCGTCGATTTCCAACATCGGAGCGATGAGCCTCGCGGCGAACAGGTGAGCCCCGCCGCCGCTCCCGCGCCGGTGCAGGCCGCTGCGGTGACCACCTACGACCCGGCGCTTGTCGCCCCCGTGTTGATCATGAAGGCCGACGCTCTTCACTTCGCGCGCAATGCCCCGCTGCAGGCGGCGTTCACACCGCCCCCGGCACCGCGACAGGTCGCCATGGCCCCGGTTGTGCCCGCGGCGCCCGCGCCCTCCGTCGAGCCCACGCCGGCACCCGTCCTTGCGATG
>NZ_JALJRK010000010.1:0-29734 GCF_024519725.1 Microvirga sp. Mcv34
GCTCTCACATTCACCACTAGAGATCGAGCCGGGCTGCCCATCGCGCCACCCTCGATTGCCTTCCAGCTCCGGGCTCTCGCAGCCCGGAGACGAAGGCCCATGCGTTGTCCCCTTTCATGTCCCGTTCGATTGCCGAGAGATCATTCCATGAAACGCTTTCATCCGATCCTGTCCGACCTGCCCGATTGCGACGATACCCTGCGCCGCCTCGCCGACGTGCTGCAGATGCCGGTCACCTGCCGCAGGAGCCTGTGCCGGCGCAGGGGCTCGTGCCAGGGCGGCTTCGGGCCGCCCTGCTATCTGGAGGACCGCCGGTCCTTCGTGCTCGGCGTGGGCGATCAGATGCAGGAATACCGGGAGTACTGGCACGACCGGCACCGTTCGATCCAGGCGGAGGAACGGCGGCGGTGACGCTTGACCCTGTCATCCCCGCGCAGGCGGGGATCCAGAGCCGCGACGGCGGGAGGGAGAGCCAAGGCGCCCTTATGCCCCCCCCTCTGCGCCGTCAGCGGCTCTGGATCCCGGGCTCGCCTGCGGCGCCCCGGGATGACAATGTACGCTTCTCCATCATCCCCCGCCTATGCAGGAATCACGGCGCAAGCGCGGCTCCGGACGATCGAGGCCCCAAGACCGCCTGCCCCTCCGGAAAAATGCTCTAGGCGCATGGCCCTTCGGCCATTATGGTGCGCCCAAATTTCATCCCTCAAGAGCAACGGCCATGGCTGACAAAGGCACACCCCACTTCCACAACGATCCGGGCGTTCCCGTCATTCACGTGGGCTCGAAGGAGTTCATGTGCATCGGGGCGACGCCGCCCTTCGACCATCCCCATATCTTCATCGACATGGGCTATGACAGCGAGACCGTCTGCTCCTATTGCTCGACGCTGTTCAAGTACGACCCGTCCCTGAAGGCCGACGAGGCCCGTCCGGCCGAATGCGTGTGGGAGCCCGATTTCGCCACCGATCCCGCCTCGCGCTGATTTGCATTAAGTGCAGAACCTCTCCATTGCCATCGTCGGCGCTGGAATCGGCGGGCTGACGGCGGCCCTGGCGCTCGCCCGTCAGGGCAACGCTGTCACGCTCGTGGAGCGCCGGACCGGGTTCAGCGAGGTCGGCGCCGGGCTCCAGCTGTCGCCCAATGCAAGCCGGATCCTGCTCGGGCTCGGCCTCGGCGCGGCCCTGCGCCGGGTCGTGACCGAGCCGCAGCAGGTCGTCGTGCGCGCCATCCGGTCGGGCAAGCCCATCGGGCAGGTCGCCCTCGGGGCCTTCATGCGCAAGCGCTTCGAGGCTCCCTACTGGGTCGTGCACCGGGCCGACCTGCAGACGATTCTCCTCGACGCCGTCCGGTCCGAACCGGCGATCCGGCTCGTCATGGGCCGCACCGTCGAAGAGGTGACGGATGGGGCCGGTCGCGCCGGCCTGACCTGGACCTCCGCCGGCGGTGCGCGCGAGACCATCGAGGCCGACCTTGTCATCGGGGCCGACGGCGTGTGGTCGAAAGTGCGGCAGGCCCTGGGCGACCGGACGCCACCGGCCTTTCGCGGCACCATCGCCTGGCGCGCCACATGCGAGCGGAGCCTGGCTCCGGCCGAACTTGCGGGCGACGAGACCGGCCTCTGGCTCGGCTCGCGGGGCCATGTGGTGCATTATCCGATTGCCGGAGGCAGGCTCGTCAACGTGGTGGCCATCCAGAGGAGCCCCGCTCCCGTGGAAGGCTGGGCCGCGCCGGGCGACCGGGACGAGCTTCTCAGGGATTACGCCTCCGCCGCCCCTGCCCTGCGCACCCTCCTGGCGCAGCCGCGGGAATGGCTGCGCTGGTCCCTGTTCGACCATCCGGCCGGGCGCCTCGCCCAAGGCCGGATCGCCCTTCTCGGCGACGCGGCCCACCCGGTCCTCCCCTTCCTGGCGCAGGGCGCGGCTCTCGCCATCGAGGATGCGGCCACCCTCGCGGTGCTTCTGCGCCAGGACGGGCGGGACGTCGTCCAGACCCTGGCCGTCTATGAGACGCAGCGCCTCTCGCGGGTCCGCCGGGTGCAGAACGAGGCCCGCAGGAACGGGCGCATCTACCATGCGGGCGGCCTCATCGGCTTCGGGCGCAATCAGGTGATGCGCCATCTCGGCCCCGAGGGCATGACCCAGCGTTACGACTGGCTCTACGGCTTCCGCATTCCTGCGTAACGCTGGGAGAGGAGACCTATTCGCCCTTGCACTCCGCCCCCCGGCCCGATAACCGTCATGGCGATGCGGACGTGGCGAAACCGGTAGACGCAAGGGACTTAAAATCCCTCGGGCTATGCCCGTGCGGGTTCGACCCCCGCCGTCCGCACCATCACAGACCGAGAGCTGATCCCGGGAAGCCGGGACCCGCGAAAGGGCCTGTCGCGCGGGTCAATGCTCAGGCATCGACCCGAACCAGCACATGCCGCTTCTTGCCGGCCGTCAGCTTCAGGACTCCGTCGACGAGATCCGCAGCGCCAACCCGCACATCCGCATCCTGCACCACCTGCCCATTGAGTCTCGCCCCGCTGTTGAGCACCAAACGGCGCGCCTCGCTCTTCGAACTCGAGAGGCCCGCAAGAACCAGAAGCTGCGCAAGGGTGACGCCGGTCTCGAGCTGCGAGCGCGAGAGACCGAGACTCGGAAGTCCCGATGCGTTCTCCCCTTCCTCGAAGGCGCGACGGGCGGTGTCGGCGGCGTTGCGGGCGGCTTCCTCGCCATGCGCGAGACGGGTCGCCTCATCGGCGAGAACGCGTTTCGCCTCGTTGATCTCGGCGCCTTTCAGTTGGCCCAGGCGATGCACTTCGTCGAGGGGCAGCTCCGTGAACAGGCGCAGGAAGCGCGCGACGTCGTCGTCCTCGGTGTTGCGCCAGAACTGCCAGAACTCGTAGGCATTGAGCTTCTCGGCATTGAGCCACACGGCGCCGCTCGCCGTCTTGCCCATCTTGGCGCCGGCGGAGGTGGTGAGCAGCGGCGTCGTCAGCCCGAAGAGCTGACGCTGGTCGATGCGGCGGGCGAGCTCGATGCCGTTGACGATGTTGCCCCATTGATCGGAACCGCCCATCTGCAGCACGCAGCCGTGGTGGCGCGACAGCTCCAGGAAGTCGAAGGCCTGGAGGACCATGTAGTTGAACTCCAGCAGCGTCAGCGGCTGCTCCCGATCCAGCCGCAGACGCACGCTGTCGAAGCTCAGCATCCGGTTGATCGTGAAGTGCGTGCCAAAATCGCGCAGGAACGGCAGGTACCGCAGCGGGTCGAGCCACAGGGCATTGTCCACCATCACCGCGTCCGTCGGGCCGTCGCCGAAAGTGAGGTAGCGGGAGAACACCTGCCTGAGCCCTGCAGCGTTCCGGGCGATCTGCTCGTCGTCGAGCAGAGGCCTGCTCGCATCGCGGAAGCTCGGATCGCCGATCTGCGTGGTGCCGCCGCCGATGAGCACGACCGGCTTGTGTCCGGACTTCTGAAGCCAGCGCAGGGCCATGATCTGTACGAGGCTGCCGACATGCAGGCTGTCGGCCGTGGCGTCGAAACCGATATAGGCCGCCACGGGATTGCCGGACAGCCGCGCATCCAGGGCGTCGAGATCCGTGCATTGGTGGATGAAACCGCGCTCCGTGAGCGTGTTCAGGAATTCAGATTTCGGGGTGCTCATCGTCTTGTCTCCTCGGGATGGGCGGGAGCCGCTGCCCGGAGACCTGATCACCATATGAAGATGCCGCCGGAGAGCGGCGGCATCGAACGTCTGGTCGCAACCGAACGGAGCCGCCCTATGGGGACGGCGTAAAATAGTTCCTGAAAAGGGTGCGACCGGTGATCATGGGGCATTCATATGAATATCCGGCGGGAACGTCAATGTGTGCTCGCGCTCTCGGCATTGGATCGGCCGAGAGCATGGGTCGCACCGATTGCCGGGTCCGCGCAATGCTCCGGAGTCTTATCCTAGCCTTAGGGAGTAATTCGCTCCCTTCGATCGCCTTAACCCCGATGGCGTTGACCTACGCCCAAATACCATTGTCGAAATTACAGGCTTACCTCCATATACCAAAACATAAAAATCGTTACCTACGTATTAGCTCCAGATAGACTCAAGCTATACTGAACTCATTCTGGAATAAAACGGTTCTCTGCTCAAGAATGAAATCCGAAACACACTTCAATGAGCAGGAGAAACCATGTCTGTTCGCCTATGCGTTGGACTTATCGCTCTCTTATCTTCCACAAGTGCATTCTCTGCTGATTATCCCAAGAGAAATACTGCGCGCGCTAATTCCTACGAAGCATACACTGCGGCGGAAGCACGACAGCCCGCAGCCAGAGGCGTGAGACGTCCCAAAGCGGCGAACACGAGGGCGGTGATGCCCGCGACAAGCCGGAGCACCGGCGCCGCGCCTGTCTACACGGAGAACGTGGCTCCCTCGTTCCAGCAATATTGCCGGCCCGTCACCATTCGCGGTCTACTCGGACCGCGCCAAGTGTGGGAATGCCCCACGGCTCCGAGCGCACAATTCGCTCCCGGCCTCATCAACACCTATCGCGACCGGGGTGAAAGCCCGCAGGCCAGCGCCAGCCTCGCTGGATCATCGCCATCCGGCCCGACCACCGGCGGTCCGAGCAATCCGCCGGCCTCGGGTGGTGGATCGGGAGGCAGCAACAATCCGCCGCAGAGCGGCGGCGGCAGCCAGTCGCCCGGTGGCGGTAGTTCCAGCCCCATCGGCGGCACGGGACCCAGTGCAGGCGGCGGAACGTCACCAGACCAGGGAGGCGGCACGACCAATCCGGGCAGCGGCACCAATCCTGGTGGCGGGACAACCAGCCCGGGCGGTGGCACGAACCCCGGTGGCGGCACGAACCCTGGCGGCGGAACTGATCCTGGCGGCGGCACGAATCCCGGTGGCGGTACTAACCCGGGTGGCGGTACTAACCCGGGCGGTGGCCACCACGGAGGAGGACATCATGGAGGCGGCCACCATGGCGGCGGCAAGGACGGTCATGGCGGCAAGGATGGACACCACGGCGGTGGTTGGTCCGGCGATCACGGCGGCAAGCCGGATCGTGACGGCCATGGCGGTGGACGCGGCGGAAAAGGCCGTGACGGCGATCATCACGGCGGAAAAGATGATCATGGCGGCAAAGACGGACATCACGGAGGCGGCTGGTCCGGCGATCATGGCGGAAAACCCGATCGCGATGGACATGGCGGCGGCCGTGGCGGCAAAGGCCGTGACGGCGGTGATCGTGGCGGCGGCAGAGACCACGGCGGGAAAGGAAACGACGGCGGCGGTCGCGGCGGTCACGATGGCGGCTGGTCCGGCGACCACGGCGGCAATCCGGATCGCGATGATCATGGTGGTCGGGGCGGAAAAGGCCGTGACGGCGGTGACCGTGGCGGCAATGGAGGCCAAGGCCACGGCGGCAAAGGACCTGATGGAGATAAGGGATCCAACGGTGGCGGCAAAGGCAACGATGGCGGGCGTGGCGACCGCGACGGAGGCAAAGGCGGTGACCGCGGTGGCAACAATGGCGGCCATAGCGGAGGTGATCGCGGCAATAGCGGCGGCAACCAAGGCGGTGGGGACCGTGGCAACAGCGGCGGTGGCAAGGGCGGGAACTCCGGAGGCGGTCAGGGTGGCGGCAACGGAGGCCAAGGCGGCGGTGACCGTGGAGGCAACGGAAACGGCGGCCAGGACGGTGGCGGCCGCGGTGGCAACGGCGGCGGCAAGCGCTGATCCTAAGCCACATGAATCTGAAAGGGGCGCCTCGGCGCCCCTTTTCGTCATGGGTTCGATATTCAGATCATCCCTTTACGTTTCGACGTCAGGCCATCAGAAATAGGCCTTCAGATTCCTGCGTATGCGCTCCAGCACCGGCACGTCTCTCGCTGGCAGCGGGAAGGTCTGGCCGGTGATGCGCTCGAAGGCATCGATATAGACGCGTGAGGTCTCCAGCACCACATCCTGCGGGATCTCGGGGATCTCGTCCTTGTAGGGATCGCAGCGGGCCACGACCCAGGTGCGGATGAAATCCTTGTCGAAGCTCTCGGGCCGCTCGCCAGCCTCGAAGCGGCTTTGATAGCTGTCTAGGAACCAGTAGCGGCTCGAGTCCGGCGTGTGGATCTCGTCGGCGATCATGATCTTGCCGGTCTCGTCGATGCCGAACTCGTACTTCGTATCGACGAGGATGAGACCGCGCTCCCGGGCGATCTCCCGGCCCTTCGCGAAGAGCGCGAGAGCGTAGTCGGAGACAGTCTGCCACTGCTCCGCGCTGAGAAGCCCACAGTCTACGATCTCCTGCGCGGTCAGGGGCTCGTCATGCCCGCCGTCGAAGGCCTTGGTGGTGGGCGTGATGATTGTCTGCGGGAGCTTCTCGTTGTCCCGCATGCCGTCGGGCAGGCGGATGCCGTACATCTCGCGCTGTCCCGCCTTGTAGAGGGACAGGATCGAGGTTCCGGTCGTGCCTGCGAGGTAGTCGCGAACCACGATCTCGACGGGCAGGATCGTGAGTCTGCGGCCGACCAGCACGTTCGGATCCGGATATTCGATCACGTGGTTGGGGCAGATTTCGGCCGTCGCTTCGAACCAGAACTTGGCGGTCTGTGTCAGCACCTGGCCTTTCAGAGGAATGGCCGCGAGGTTGCGGTCGAAGGCGCTGATGCGATCCGACGCGATGATGATACGACGCCCGTCCGGCAGGTCGTAATTGTCACGCACCTTGCCGCGATAGTGGTTCGGCAGTTCCGGGATGGTCGCGTCCTCAAGGACGTAACCGGCATAGGCTCCAAGGGCTGCTTTATCCACCATGTTCACCTGCCAAGGATTTTCGGGGCCGTGCTCCGACGGCGTGCTGGCGGAGTTCTAAACCGAAATCCCATGCATGCTAGGCCTCAATCGCCGAAAAGCACCACTTTCCCCGGGAACGGCCGGCTACCTACTGGCCCGCCCTCGCATCCCGGCGATAGGTCGCGTTGAGGCCCGACAGGGTCACAGAGGTCTCGTAGCCCTGGGCGTCGATGATGGTCCACTGCCTGAGAGCATTGGCGCGGCTGTCGAAGCGCAGGGTGATCTTCGAAGTACCGCCGAGGGTGGCGCTGTCGTCGAACCGGACCGTGACCATCCCGTCGCGCCCGACCTGCACGTCGCGGACCTTCGTATCCCGCGACAGGTCGATATTGTCCTGAACCAGGAACTTCAGGGGTGTTTGGCTGACGGGATAGACATCATTCGTGCCGAGCTTCTTGTCGCGGATCGCCACGTTGCGTCCGTCCGAGATCACCTCGAGGGTGCTCGGCGGAGAATAGGCGAAGTGGAACTGGCCCGGACGGCGCATGGAGAGCGTGCCTTCGGCCTGCTGGCCGTTCGGGTTCTTCTGAACGAAATAGGCCGACATCACGTCGATGCTGTTGAAGTAGGCATTGACCCGGTCGAGCGCCTCCTCGGGCGTGCGTGGGCCGGGCGGCGATGTCGGCGTTGGGGAGGACGGCGCGGCGACCGACGTCGGAGCGGGCGCGGCCGGCTGGGCCGGGGTGGCGCGGGCAGGCTTGGGCGGCTCCGGCACCTTGGCCGGAGGCGGCGTGGCGGGCTTGGGCGGTTCGGCCGACGCCTGGACGGGCGCTTCCGGAACCGGTTTCTGCGGCTCGGGCGCTGCCGGTTTCGCCTCGACTTTCGCGGGAGCCGGCGCTGGTTGCGGCTCGGGCTTCGCCGCTGTCTGAGGGGCGGCCTGGGGCTGCGGTTTCGCGGCCCGCTGGGGCTGAGTCTGTGGCTTCTGGGCAGTTGCTTTCGGCTTCGGAGCCGGCTGGGGTTGAGCTTGGGCGCGCGGGGCGACCGGAGCCGGGGGCGCCGCCTGCGGTGCAGCTTGTGGGGACGCCTGTTGAGGAGCGCTCTGGACCGGGGCCGTCGGCCGCTTGAAAACGCCGTCGAGGAAGCGTGTCAGCGGATCCGATGCCTGTTGGGCAGCAGCGGGAGAAAGGCACGCAAGGGCGACAGCCAGACCGAGAATGCAACGCGAGGACGAATGGAGCATGACGCCAAAGCTAACCTGAGAAAATCACCGTTGGCCGTGTGCAAAAGCCCGGCGCAGCAATGCTTTATGGCTTGGATAAGAGGCTGAATGAAGGCAGGACCCTTGCAGGTAAAAGCGAGTCGCGTCCAGAGCCATAACCATTCCAGCTCTTACGCAGCATCCGCCAGCTCGTCCTCGTCCGCCACGGGACGGGCGGGCGCAGGCCGGGGCTTGGGTGTCCGGGGGCGAGAGGGTTGCTTCCTCTTGCCCTTGGCAGGCTTCGCCTTGGCGCTCAGCCCTCTCCACCAGCCCTGCCAGCTCCAGTCACCGGGGCCCATCAGGCCGTAGAAGAGGAGACCGGCGAGAACGCCGAGATGGGACAGGAAGATCGCCTGCTCGGCCTGACGGTTCAAACCGCCATAGTCCCAGAAGCGGTGCATGGTCCCTGTCGTGATCACCAGAGCTGCGATGAGAACGGAGACACTCAGGCGCGGCGCGAAGCCGAAGATGAGGGCCAGGGGCCCGAACACCTCGGCCAGGACGATCAGGGTCGCCACCACGTCTCCGTAAGGCATGCCTTTCAGGGTCAGCGCGGCGGCAAGTCCGGAGATATTGGACAGGCGCCCGATGGCGACCGGCAGAAAGCAGCCTGCCAGCAGCAGGCGGTTCAGCAGGAGAATTCCATTGATGCCCGCGCCCCTGCCCTCACCCATGCCCTAGCCCTCCAGCTCGCCAATGTCTCGGGCGCTGAGAATCGTCCCGGCGCCTGACGAGCATTTGAGGGATAGGTTCTTAACCTGCCCTTAGCGGGAGCCGGTAATTCGCCGGACTTCAGAGCTTCAGGTTCCGTTCCCGGAGCATGCTTTCCCAACGCAGGGAGTGATCCACGATCGTGGCGAGATCGTCGTGCCGGGGTTCCCAGCCGAGCTTCGACCGGATCCGGGTCGAATCCGCCACGATGCTCACCGGATCGCCAGCCCGGCGCGGTCCGATCCGCGCCTCCACGGGCTTGCCGGAGACCTTCCGCACGGTCTCGATGACCTCGGATACGGAATAGCCGTGCCCGTAGCCGCAATTCATGACGAGGCTCTCGCCACCCTGGTCGAGATGGGTCAGCGCCTGCATATGGGCTGCGATCAGGTCGCTCACATGGATGTAGTCGCGAATGCAGGTCCCGTCCGGCGTCGGATAATCCGTGCCGTAGACCTCCATATGGGAGCGCATGCCGAGCGCCGTCTGCACGGCCACCTTGATCAGGTGAGTGGCGTTCGCCGTCGACTGGCCATGACGCATGAGCGGATCGGCGCCCGCCACGTTGAAGTAGCGCAGGACTACGTAGCGCATGTCATGAGCCGCAGCGACGTCGCGCAGCATGATCTCGGTCAGCTGCTTGGAGCTGCCGTACGGCGAGAGAGGCCCCAGGGGAGCATTCTCGTCGATGGGCTTATCGGAGGTGTCGCCATAGACGGCTGCCGTGGACGAGAACACGAACTTCTTGATGCCGGCGGCGACAGCTGCCGCCATGAGGGCCCGGCTTTTGACAGTGTTGTTCAGGTAGTAGCCCAGCGGGTCGGTGACGGATTCCGGAACGATCAGCTTGGCGGCGAAATGGGCGATTGCGTCGATCCGATAATGTTGAAGCGTCCGGAGGACCAGCTCGAAATCACCCACATCGCCGACCACAAGAGGCACCCCTTCGGGCACCGACCAGCGGAAACCGGTCGAGAGATTATCGAACACAATGGGATTATGGCCCGCGTCCAGCAGCGCGAGCACCATGTGACCGCCGATATATCCTGCTCCGCCTGTGACGAGAACGTTCATGAAATCTCCTGGAAGCCCAGCTCGCATGTGAACCATGCTGGCTTTATTCGTTCAATGTTTCTAGATCGAGTCGATCCCGATGACAGGAAGGCTAGGGCATCGCGCGGAAAAGTGTATCGGGCATTTCGCCGGCTCGACCTTTGCGCCGGTCCGGAAGACGAGTGACGGCTCAAAGGTAGCTCCTACCGATGGACCTGATAGTCCAGCGGCGTGCGGGTGAGAGGGTGCAGGATGGATGATCGCAGGGAATATTGGTGGGTCAGCTACGAGGCCAGGATCCAGCCCGCCGAGGTGGATTTCGTCGGCGGCATCCCTGTGGGCTTCAGGTTCATCGGGATGGGCGGCAGCATCCCGGCCACTTCGGCTGAACTGATCGAGCGCCTGCCGACTCCCCCCGCCCCCGTCATACGCCCCTCCGGGCCCCAGCCGGCCCCGGCTCAGCCGCAGCGGAAAGGCTCCTGGCTCTGGTTCATCGGGATTCTTCTGCTGATCCTCGTCGCCCAGTGCTCGGGACCGCTCTTCGATCTCCTCAAGTGACGGGAGGTCGAATCCGGACCTCCCGTACCGGTCGCGTCGGTCTCACCGCACGGCCGCGAGCCGCATCGGCTCGGGGCTGCGGGCCGGCTCGACGCGCTGGCCCAGGACGGCCGATAGCTGCGCAGCGGCCTTCGAGGCCCGCTCGCGTACGGCGGCATCCACGAGGGTGCCGTCGATGAAGTTGCTCTCGCTCGCATAGACGGCGGTCGGGATGGTGAGCGCCTCGAAGAAGCCGAAGAGCGGGCGCAGGTAATGCTCGACTACGAGCGCATGGCGCAGGCCCCCGCCCGTGGCCGTCAGCAGGACGGGCACGTCCTTGAGGGCCTCGGGCTCGACGAGGTCGAACAGGTGCTTGAACAGGCCCGTATAGGATCCCTTGAAGACCGGCGTTCCGACGATCAACGCGTCGGCGGTCTCGATGTCCCTGATCACGCGCGCGGCCTCCGGGGACAATTGCGTGCGCGAATAGGCGCCGCCGAGACCCGCCCCGATCTCCACGAGATCGTGGGTGATGAAATCGACCGGCCGCGACCGGGCGACCTCGGCCCCGATGGCTTCAACGAGAGACCGTGTCTTCGAGGGACGGCGAAAGTTGCCGGCGATGCCGACAATCCGAGGGTGTGCCATGGAGAACCCTTTGTGATGCGATGGAGCAAGGCTTCGTTCCCGAGCCGGGCTGAATTGCCCCGCCTCCAGCCTGCCCCCTGCCATGGAAGTTGAGTGAGGTTCTCCCGCACAATCCGCTCTGTCAATTCGAATGTTCTTTTAAACGAACAGAAAAGAAGGATTTTCTCTTTTCAGGCGCGCGCGGAGATCACGTTTGTCGGAGACGGGCAACGGGCGAGACCGGCGTAGCCTGCGCGAAGTCACGGGGACCAAAGGTATTAGATGGCCGTTGAGAAGGAGAACGGCAGGTGACAATGCGCCGAAGTATCTGTAAGGACGATCTTGTTTCACATTCAAAAAGAAACAAATATTTTATTCCACATCAGAAAGATGCACAATGGCCGCTCATGGAGCCTTGGACCTGATCGGGAAAACTCCTCTCGTCGAGCTGACGAGCCTGGACACCGGTCCCTGCAGGCTTTTCCTCAAGCTTGAGAGCGCCAACCCGAGCGGCTCCATCAAGGACCGGCCGGCCCGCGCCATGATCGAGGCCGCGGAAGCCGACGGGCGCCTGAAGCCGGGCGGCACCATCATCGAGGCGACGGCGGGCAATACGGGCGTTGGACTGGCCCTGGTCGGCGCCAGCAAGGGCTACCGCACGATCCTCGTGGTGCCGGACAAGATGTCCCGCGAGAAGGTCCTGCACGCCAAGGCCCTTGGCGCCGAGGTCGTGATCACCCGTTCCGACGTGGGCAAGGGCCACCCGGATTATTACCAGGACCTCGCCCAGGCGATCACGAACAGGACACCGGGTGCCGTCTACATCAACCAGTTCGAGAACCCGGCCAACCCGGCAGCCCACGAGGCGAGCACCGGACCCGAGATCCTGGAAGGGATGGATGGCGACGTGGATGCCGTCGTGGTCGGCGTCGGCTCGGGCGGCACCCTCACGGGCATCGGGCGCTATCTCCGGAAGACCTCCCCCAAGACCGTCATGGTGCTGGCCGATCCGGCAGGCTCGATCCTCGCCCCGCTCGTCGAGACGGGCGAGATGACGGAGGCCGGCTCCTGGGCGGTCGAAGGCATCGGCGAAGACTTCGTGCCGCCGAACTGCGACCTCTCGCTGGTCAAGAAGGCCTATTCGATCGGCGACAAGGAAAGCTTCTCGGCGGCGCGCGAGCTCCTGCGCCGGGAGGGCATCCTGGCCGGATCCTCATCCGGCACGCTCCTGGCCGCCGCCCTGCGCTATTGCCGCGAGCAGACCGAACCGAAGCGGGTCGTCACCCTCGTCTGCGACACGGGCGCCAAGTACCTGTCGAAGGTGTTCAACGATGCCTTCATCGCGCAGGAGGGCTGGCTCGACCGCAAGACCACCGGCACCGCCCGCGACGTGGTGATCAATCCTTTCGGCGAGGGCGCGACCATCTTCGTCTCGCCGAGCGAAACCCTGCGCTCCGTCTTCGCCCGCATGCGCTCCTCCGACGTCTCGCAGCTGCCGGTGATCGAGGACGGCCGCGTGGTCGGCCTCGTCGACGAGAGCGATATCCTCGATGCGCTCGTCGCCAACGAGGGCGCTCCCCAGAGCGTTTTCGACAAGCCGGTGCGCGACGTAATGGTGACGCGCCTTCGGACCATCTCCGCCGATGCTCCGGTCAAGGAGCTTCTGCCCCTCTTCGCCGCCGGCCTCGTGCCGGTGATCATGGACGGCGATTCCTTCGTCGGCCTCGCGACCCGCATCGACCTCATCAACTACTTCCGGATTCACCCCTGATGACCGCGCGCAACCAGCTCGATTTCTCCACCCGCTGCATCCATGCAGGCCAGTCGCCGGACCCGACCACGGGCGCCGTGATGATGCCGATCTACGCGACATCGACCTTCGCGCAGGAGAGCCCCGGTGTTCATAAGGGCTTCGAATATGCCCGCTCGCAGAACCCGACCCGCATGGCCTTCGAGCGCTGCATCGCGGATCTGGAAGGCGGCAGCGCGGCCTTCGCCTTCTCGTCCGGCCTGGCGGCGAGCGCCACCGTGCTCGACATGCTGGACCATGGCTCCCACATCGTCGCGTCCGACGATCTCTACGGCGGCACCCGCCGCCTGTTCGAGCGCGTGCGCCGGAAGTCGGCCGGGCTCGACATCACCTATGTCGATCTCGGCAACCCCGATGCCGTGAAGGCGGCCCTGCGCCCCAACACCAAGCTCGTCTGGGTCGAGACGCCCACCAATCCGCTCCTGAAGCTCGCCGATCTCGAAGCAATCGCCGCGGCGACCCGCGGGCACGGCACCTGGCTCGTGGCCGACAACACCTTCGCCAGCCCGTGGGTGCAGCGCCCGCTCGAATTCGGCTTCGACATCGTGGTGCATTCCACCACGAAATACCTCAACGGCCATTCCGACATGGTCGGCGGCGTGGTGATCGTCGGCCAGAACCAGGAGATCCGCGAGAAGATCGCCTTCCTGCAGAACGCGGTCGGCTCCGTGTCCGGTCCCTTCGACAGCTTCCTGGCTCTGCGCGGCCTCAAGACCCTGTCCCTGCGCATGGAACGCCACTGCAATTCTGCGCTCAAGATCGCCCAGTTCCTCGAATCCCATCCGGGCGTGGACGGCGTGATCTATCCGGGCCTCGCCTCGCATCCGCAGCATGAGCTGGCCAAGCGCCAGATGCGCGGCTTCGGCGGTATCATCACGGCTCGGATCGCGGGCGGGCTCGACGGCGCGACGCGATTCCTGGAACGCTGCCAGCTCTTCACCCTGGCGGAGAGCTTAGGGGGCGTGGAAAGCCTGATCGAGCATCCGGCGATCATGACCCACGCCTCAGTACCGGCGGAAGTCCGCGCCGAACTCGGCATCGACGACGGCCTCGTGCGCCTGTCGGTCGGCATCGAGGATGCGGACGACCTGATCGACGACCTGCGTTCCGCTCTCGCCTGAGCATAGTCCAGAACGAGCGTCCTCCTCATCATCACCGTCCCCGGACTTGATCCGGGGATCAGTCCCGGTGATCTCGATCGGAATAGTGCCCCCGACCGTCATTCCGGGGCCGCAAAGCGGAACCCGGAACCCATAACCGTTACGTCCAAAGGAATGGCGAGCAGCGTTGCAACTCTTCCGGCAAAGCTAGTGGCTATGGGTTCCGGGTTCTCGCTCACGCTCGCCCCGGAATGACAGTTGGAGCTGACCCTCTCGTTGACCTGAAAGCGACAAGTCCCCTCACGCGACCGGCGAGAAGCGGCCCACGAGCTGGTGGCGGTCGCCGGGATAGGTAATGCGCGCTTCGGTCACGAAGGCACCCGCCTGCCAGGTCCGTCGTTCGAGGACGAGACAGGCCGCTCCCGACTGGATCCGCAGCCGCTTCGCCATCGTGGCATCCGCGTTGACGGCGCGCACGATGTGCTCCGCGTCCGTCCACGGCACGCGCCGCAGGAGCCATGTGCCCGGCGGAACGTCCGTGAAGGGCTCGTCGCCGGCTTCCGGCACCGTAGCGAGGTTGATCAGGCGCTGCTCGAAGGCCTGGGGCACGTCGTCCATGACGTGAAGCGTCGAGAGGCAGAGCATCTTCGTGCCCACCGGCAGACCGATCCTTTGCGCGGCGGCCGCGTCGATCGGCTCGATGGCGCGATGCAGGATCTTGAACTGGTAGTCCACGCCTGCTCGGGCTGCCTCGAGGGCGAAATCCTGGATCTGCAGCACGGCCTGCTGGTTGCTCGGCTCGGCCACCACCGTTCCCGCGCGGCGGCGGCGCGTGATGAGGCCGTTGGCCGCGAGCGTCGAGAGCACCTTGTTCACGGTCATGCGCGAGCAGCCGTACTCGGTCATCAGCTCGTGCTCGAAGGGAATGCGGTGCCCCGGGGGCCACTCGCCGGACATGATCCTGGCCTCGATATCGTCGCGGATGCGCTGATGCAGATGTTTCATGCGGACGACATTTTCTCAGGACAGAATGCGAGCCACGGCGCGTGAATAGCGGGCGCGGATCGCCTCGCCTTTGACATGCCGGCCCTTCCTTACCACGGCTTCGCCCGCCACGAACACCGTATCGATGGCGGCCCTGCCCGCGACGAACACGTAAGAATCGATCCAGCGGTCGCCCGAGACGGCGGCGAGGTCGGGGTGCGCGGCATCGAGCACCACGAGATCGGCGCGATGTCCGGCCGCGATGGCTCCGACGCGGCGGCCGAGCGCCTGCGCGCCGCCGGCCAGCGCCTTGTCGTAGAGGCTGCGGCCGGTCGACTGGCCCTCCTGCTCCGCCAGGACATTGCGGGCGCGATGCTTGAGGCGCTGGCTGTACTCGAACTGCTTGAGTTCCGCAGGCGCGGAAATCTCGATATTGGAATCGGACCCGACCCCGAAACGGCCGCCGCGCGAGAGGTAATCGACCCCCTCGAAAATCCCGTCGCCGAGATTGGCTTCGGTGATCGGGCAGAGGCCCGCCACCGCGTGGCTGGCCGCGATACCTTCGACTTCCTGCGCATCGAGATGGGTCGCATGGATCAGGCACCAGCGACGATCCACGGGCGCGTGATCGAGCAGCCAGGCGACGGGACGCTGGCCTGACCAGGCCAGGCAATCCTCGACCTCCTTCACCTGCTCGGCGATATGGATGTGCACCGGCCCTTCGCCTGACAGCTCGACAACGTCACGAAGGCTCTCGGTCGTGACGGCCCGCAGGCTGTGCGGCGCGATTCCGACGACGGCATCGTCCAAACCGGCCACGGCTTTTCGCGCCCCGTCGAGAAGACGCATGTAGCTCTCGACATCGTTGACGAAGCGTCTCTGTCCTTCCGTCGGCGCCGCGCCGCCGAAGCCGCCCTGCGCGTAGAAGACCGGCAGGAGCGTCAGGCCCATGCCGGTTTCCTGCGCGGCAGCCGCGATGCGGCCGGAGAGCTCCGCGATGTCGCCATAGGCGCGGCCATCGGCATCGTGGTGCAGGTAGTGGAACTCGGCCAGCGCCGTGAAGCCGCCCTCCAGCATTTCCATCATGGCGAAGGCCGCGATGGCCTCCACATCGTCGGGCGTCAGCGAGCCGAGGAACCGGTACATCACCTGCCGCCAAGTCCAGAAGCTGTCGCCGACCGGCCCGCGGGTTTCGGCGAGCCCTGCCATGCCGCGCTGGAAGGTGTGGCTGTGCAGGTTCGGCAGGCCGGGAAGCGCGATCCCGGCGATGCGCTCGCGCCCATCAGAGACGGCCTTCGGATGGATGGCGGCGATCGTCCCGCCCTCGATGTCGACCCCGACATCGTCCGCCCAGCCATCCGGCAGCAGGGCGCGATCGAGAATGAGCCTGCGCATGCTGATACCTTCCCTGTCCATCATCCCGGAGACGCAGCCGCCAAAAAGCCATGCCGGCGCCGGACCATCGAAACCTGTCGAATACGTCTAGACAATATCGATTGTTCGCGATTATGTATAGACATTATCGCAACCTATCCGGAGCAGGAACATGCGCTTCGATCGGGTCTGGTTCAATGCTCGCCTCGCGACTCTCGAGGGAGACGGTCTCGGGATCGTCGAGAGCGGAGCCGTTGCCTCTATGGATGGCCGGATTGCCTTCGTGGGACCGGAAGCAGATCTCCCGAACGGCTGGGACGCGGCCGAGCGGATCGACTGCCAAGGGCGCTGGATCACCCCCGGGCTCGTCGATTGCCACACTCATCTGATCTTCGGCGGCGACCGGGCGCATGAATTCGAGCTGCGCCTGAATGGCGCCAGCTACGAGGAGATCGCCCGGGCGGGCGGCGGCATCGTGTCCACCGTGAAGGCGACGCGCGCGGCGAGCGAGGACGCGCTCGTGGCGAGCGCCCTGCCCCGCCTCGACCACCTGATCACCGAGGGCTGCACCACTGTCGAGATCAAGTCGGGCTACGGCCTCGATCTGGAGACCGAGGCTCGGTCCTTGAGGGCGGCGCGCCGCCTCGCCGGGGAACGCCCCGTCTCCATCGTCACCACGTTCCTGGGCGCTCACGCCCTGCCGCCGGAGGCGAACGGCGACAAGGACGCCTTCATCGACCTGATCTGCCGCGAGATGCTGCCGGCTCTCGCCCGCGAAGGACTGGCCGATGCGGTCGATGCCTTCTGCGAGGGCATCGCCTTCTCGCCCGAGCAGACCGCCCGCGTGTTCGACGCCGCCAAGGCGCATGGCCTGAGGGTCAAACTCCACGCCGACCAGCTCTCCAACCTGCACGGTGCAAGGCTCGCAGCCGAACATGGCGCACTGTCAGCCGACCATCTGGAATACACGGACGAGGAAGGCGCCGCCGCGATGGCCAAAGCCGGCACGGTCGCCGTGCTCCTGCCGGGCGCCTTCTACATGCTGCGCGAGACGAAGCTGCCGCCGGTTGCTGCCTTCCGAAAGTTCGGCACCCGCATGGCGCTTGCGACCGACTGCAATCCCGGCACCTCGCCGCTCACCTCGCTCCTGCTCACCATGAACATGGGCGCGACCCTGTTCCGCATGACTGTCGAGGAATGCATTGCGGGCGTCACCCGCGAGGCCGCGCGTGCACTTGGCCGCCTCGACGAGATCGGCACGCTCGCCATCGGCAAGTCGTGCGATCTCGCGATCTGGAACATCGAGCGCCCGGCGGAGCTCGTCTACCGCATCGGCTTCAACCCGCTTCACGCCCGCATCTGGAGGGGACAGTGACCCAAGACGTAACGCTTCATCCCGGCTCCGTCGCCCTCGCCGATTGGCGGCGCGTCTATTTCGGAGCGCCGGTCGCGCTCGATCAGGATTGCCGCTCCGCCATCGAGGCGGGGGCCAGGACCATCGAGGCCATCGTGGCCAAGGGCGAGCCGGTCTACGGCATCAATACCGGCTTCGGCAAACTGGCGAGCGTGCGCATCGGCGCCGGCGATCTGGCGACGCTCCAGCGCAACATCGTGCTCTCGCACGCGGCCGGCGTCGGCGAACCGCTGCCGGTGGCGGTGGTGAGACTCGTCATGGCGCTCAAGCTCGCGAGCCTCGCCCAAGGGGCGTCGGGCGTGCGCTGGTCCACCATCGAGCACCTGACGGCCTGCCTGAAGGCGAACCTTGTGCCCGTCATTCCGGGCCAGGGATCGGTTGGCGCCTCGGGCGATCTCGCGCCGCTCGCCCACATGACGGCGGCCCTCATGGGAGTCGGCGAGTTCTTCGTCGACGGCCGCCGCGTGCCGGCGGAAGCGGCGCTCGCGCAGGCGGGCCTCGCGCCGCTCGCGCTCGGCCCGAAGGAAGGCCTCGCGCTTCTCAACGGCACCCAGGTTTCGACGGCACTCGCCTTGGCGGGATTGTTCGAAGCGGAGCGCGTGTTCCAGGCGGCGCTCGTCACGGGAGCGCTCGCCACCGACGCCGCCAAGGGATCGGACGGCCCCTTCGACGAGCGCATCCAGAAGCTGCGGCGCCATCGCGGTCAGATCGAGGTGGCCGCCACCCTGCGCGCCCTGATGCAGGGCAGCGCCATCCGCGCCTCGCACCTCACCAACGACGACCGCGTGCAGGACCCCTATTGCCTGCGCTGCCAGCCGCAGGTGATGGGCGCCGTCCTCGACCTGCTGCGCCAGGCGGGCGAGACGCTCGGCACGGAAGCGAACGGCGTATCCGACAACCCGCTCGTCTTCTCGGAGACCGGAGAGGTCATTTCCGGCGGCAACTTCCACGCAGAGCCAGTGGCCTTCGCGGCCGACATGATCGCCATGGCCTTGTGCGAGATCGGCTCGCTCGCCGAGCGGCGCATCGCCATGCTGGTCGACCCGGCCCTGTCCGGCCTGCCCGCCTTCCTCACGCCGAAGCCCGGGCTGAATTCCGGTTTCATGATCCCGCAGGTCACGGCCGCCGCCCTCGTGTCCGAGAACAAGCAGCGCGCCTATCCGGCAAGCGTCGATTCAATTCCGACCTCGGCCAACCAGGAAGACCACGTGTCCATGGCGACCCATGGCGCGCGACGTCTCCTTCCCATGGCGGCGAACGCCGCCAACGTGATCGGCATCGAGTTGCTGGCCGCGGTTCAGGGCTGCGACTTCCACGCGCCCATGAAATCGAGCGAGCGCCTGGAGCGCGCCCGCGCTCTGCTGCGTATGAGCGTTCCGCATCTCGACGACGACCGCCATATGGCGCCCGACATGGAGCGGGCCACGGCCCTCGTCGCGTCCGGCGCCCTCGCGGATGCCGCCGGTACCGATGTTCTGCCGGTCGTGACGAACGAGGTTCTGGCATGAGCGCGCATCCCGACTGGCTCACCGTCACCCGTGGCGACGCGCCGCTCGTGGTGAGCCTGCCGCATACGGGCACGGACATCCCGGACGCCTACGCACGAGGCCTCGTCTCGCCCTGGCTCGCGCGCAAGGATGCGGATTGGTGGATCGAGCGGCTCTACGACTTCGCCGCCGGCCTCGGCGCCACCGTGATCCGCACCGCGATCTCGCGCACGGTGATCGACGTGAATCGCGACCCGTCCGGCGTCTCGCTCTATCCGGGACAGGCGACCACGGAACTGTGCCCGACGACGACCTTCGACGGCGAGCCGCTCTACGAGCCGGGCGCCGAGCCGACGGCCGACGAGATCGCCGAGCGCCGCGCCCGCTTCTTCGATCCCTACCATGCCGCCCTTCGCGCCGAGATCGAGCGCCTGCGGGCGCGGCACGACAGCGTCGTCGTCTACGACTGCCACTCGATCCGCTCGGTGATCCCGCGCCTGTTCGACGGCGCCCTGCCCCATTTCAACATCGGCACCAACATCGGCGCCTCCTGCGCGCCGTCCTTGAGCGCTGACATCGAGAGCATCTGCGCGGAGAGCGGCTTGAGCCACGTGGTGAACGGCCGCTTCAAGGGCGGCTACATCACGCGCAGCCTCGGTCGGCCCGCCGAGGGCGTTCACGCCGTCCAGATGGAGCTCGCCTGCCGCGGCTACATGCGCGAGCCGCTCGGCTCCGTCTCCGAGGGCGAATGGCCGAGCGCCTACGACGCGAACTATGCCGCGCCCATGCGCGCGACGCTCACCCGCATTCTGCAGACCTGCCTCACCTTCGCCCAACCCAAAGCCTGATCCGAGGATCCGTCCCATGACCCGCATCGACAACGCCCGCGTGATCCGCGCCGCCCACGGCACCGACCTGTCGGCCAAGAGCTGGCTGACCGAGGCGCCCCTGCGCATGCTGATGAACAACCTCGATCCCGATGTCGCCGAGAGGCCGGGCGAGCTCGTCGTCTATGGCGGCATCGGCCGCGCCGCGCGCGACTGGGACAGCTTCGACCGCATCGTCGCCGCGCTCAAGAACCTCGAAGCCGACGAGACGCTCCTCGTGCAATCGGGCAAGCCGGTCGGCGTGTTCCGCACCCATGCGGATGCCCCGCGCGTTCTGATCGCCAATTCCAATCTCGTGCCGCACTGGGCCACCTGGGACAAGTTCCATGAGCTCGATCGCAAGGGGCTCATGATGTACGGCCAGATGACGGCCGGCTCCTGGATCTATATCGGCACGCAGGGCATCGTGCAGGGCACCTACGAGACCTTCGTGGAGGTGGGCCGCCAGCACTACAACGGCGATCTCTCCGGCCGCTGGATCCTCACCGGCGGACTCGGCGGCATGGGCGGCGCGCAGCCGCTCGCCGCCACCATGGCGGGCGCCTCCTGCCTCGCCGTCGAATGCCAGCCGAGCCGCATCGAGATGCGCCTGCGCACCGGCTATCTCGACCGCCGCGCAGACACCCTCGACGAAGCGCTGAGCCTCATCGAGCAGTCCTGCCGCGACAGGAAGCCGGTCTCCGTCGGCCTTCTCGGCAATGCCGCCGAGATCTTCCCGGAGATCTACCGGCGCGGCATCCGTCCCGACGCGGTGACGGACCAGACCTCGGCGCATGACCCGATCAACGGCTACCTGCCGAAGGGCTGGACCCTGGCCGAATGGGAAGCCAAGCGCGAGAGCGATCCCAAGGCCGTGGAGCATGCCGCCAAGCACTCCATGGCCGAGCATGTGCGCGCCATGCTGGACTTCTACAAGGCGGGCGTTCCGACTCTGGATTACGGCAACAACATCCGACAGATGGCGAAAGAGGAAGGCGTCGACAACGCCTTCGACTTCCCGGGATTCGTGCCGGCCTATATCCGCCCGCTCTTCTGCCGCGGCATCGGACCGTTCCGCTGGGCCGCGCTCTCGGGCGACCCGGAGGACATCTACAGGACCGACGCCAAGGTGAAGGAGCTGCTGCCGGACAACAAGCACCTGCACAACTGGCTCGACATGGCGAAGGAGCGCATCAAGTTTCAGGGCCTGCCCGCGCGCATCTGCTGGGTCGGCCTAGGCGACCGCAACCGCCTGGGACTCGCCTTCAACGAGATGGTCGCCAAGGGCGAGCTGAAGGCCCCCATCGTGATCGGTCGCGACCATCTCGATTCCGGATCGGTCGCGAGCCCCAACCGTGAGACGGAGGCCATGAAGGACGGCTCGGACGCGGTGTCCGACTGGCCGCTCCTCAACGCCCTGCTCAATTGCGCGTCCGGCGCCACGTGGGTGTCGCTGCACCATGGCGGCGGCGTCGGCATGGGCTTCTCGCAGCATTCCGGCATGGTGATCGTCTGCGACGGCACGCCGGAAGCCGCCCGGCGCATCGAGCGCGTGCTCTGGAACGATCCGGCGACCGGCGTGATGCGCCACGCGGATGCGGGCTACGACATCGCCATCGACTGTGCCCGCGAGCACGGCCTCAACCTGCCGAGCCTGCGCTGATGCGCTCGCGCGTCATCCGGAACGACGATCTCGTCCGGGTTCCCTGGAAGAACGGCGGCGGCACCACCGCGGAGGTCGCCGCCTTTCCGGAGGGCTCGACCTTCGAGACCTTCGGCTGGCGCATCAGCATGGCCGACGTAGCCTCGGACGGTCCGTTCTCCCTCTTCCCGGGGATCGACCGCACGCTGATCGTGGTCGAGGGCGACGGCATCGAGCTCGATGTGGAAGGCATCGCCTATCCCTTGGACCGCGCGTCTCCCAAGCTCTCCTTCTCGGGCGACGACATCACCACAGGGCGCCTTCTCTCCGGGCCGATCCGCGATCTCAACGTGATGACCCGGCGCGGGCAGTTCCGGCACCGGACGCGCTTCGTCGAATCCGGCGTGGCTCTGCTGGCGGAGGAGACCGACGTCGCGTTCCTCGTCCCGCTCGACGGCCCCTTCGACGTGACGCTCGATTCGACGATCCATTCGCTCGAAGCGCTCGACACGCTGATGCTGGATGCCACGCAGGAGTTGATCCTTTTGTCCGGCACCGGCCGTGCGATCCTCATTGAGATCGCGCCTGATCACCCCTGAAAGTCTGGCTCATAGAGCGATGTGGGAGCTCTCCTCCCCCACAGGCCTCGGGCTTGCCCGAGACCTGTCTTGCTCCGGCGCAAGTCGGGAACACCCGACTTGCGATGGGGTGGAGGTGGGGGTGCCGGCGCCACACCTGGAGAGGCTGGCGCCCCCACCCCGGCTGCTTCGCAGCCCCCCTCCTCACAAGGGGGAGGGAAAGGCGCACCGCTTTATGAGCCAGACTCCAGATGAGGGCTCAAGGAAAGCACTGTTCCCGGCCGGACGCTAAGGAGCGCAACTTTTAACGCGAAATGCCCAAAACAACGGCAGGTCAAAATGTCTATACATTTGACATTGACGCTCCGTCATGGTGCCATTCGCCCGCTCGCACAGGAGCGCCGGCGGAGAAGCAAGAACTTCCAGGAAAACGGCCGGCGGAACGAGCCAGGGAATTGGACAGGACGGAGGCAGCAATGAAGGCGGTATTGGGTGGTTTGGCCGTGTTGGCGCTGGCGGCGGGTTCCGCCTCGGCGCAGGAGACGAAGGTGGCCATCGGCATCTCGGGCTGGACGGGCTTCGCGCCCCTGACGCTCGCGAAGGAGGCCGGTATCTTCAAGAAGAACGGTCTCGACGTCACGATCAAGAAGGTCCCGCAGGCGAGCCGTCATCTCGCCATCCAGTCCGGCGACATCCAATGCGCGGCCACGACGGTCGAGACCTGGATCGTGTGGAATGCCAACGGGGTTCCCACCAAGCAGATCTTCCAGCTCGACAAGAGCTACGGCGCGGACGGCATGGTCGTGAAGAACGACATCGCGTCGATCAAGGACATCAAGGGCAAGCAGGTCGCGGCCTCCGCGCCCGGCACGTCGCCCTATTTCGCGCTCTCCTGGATGCTCAAGAAGAACGGCCTCTCCGTGAAGGACGTGACCGTCGTCAACATGGAGCCGGGCCCTGCCGCCCAGGCCTTCATTGCCGGGCAGAACGACGCGGCCATGACCTATGAGCCCTATCTCTCGTCCGTGCGCGCCGCGCCGCAAGCCGGCAAGATCATCGCCACCACGCTCGATTATCCCATGGTGATGGACACCTTCGGCTGCACGCCGAAATTCCTCACGGACAACCCGAAGGCCGCCAAGGCCTTCGCCGACAGCTATTTCGAAGCCCTCGACATGATCGCAAAGGATCAGGCGAAGGCCTACGACATTATGGGTGCGGACGTGAAGCAGACCGGCGAGGCCTTCGGCAAGTCTGCTCAGTTCTTGCGCTGGCAGGACCGCGAAGCGAACAAGAAGTTCTTCGCGAACGAGTTCAAGACCTTCTCGGCGGAAGCTGCCGACCTGCTGCTCGAGACCGGCATCATCAAGCAGAAGCCGGACATGGACGCGCTGGCAGATACCAGCTTCATCCAGTAAGGCACCCCGTGGCCATGGCCCGTACGGGCCATGGCCTCATCTTTTCCTCGAGAACACCATCCGGCACAGACCACACGGATGGAAGAACAGATCCTCCATGCCTCGTCCACTTGAACCCGTCAGCCAGGGCACGCGCGTCACGCTCGGCATCTCCTTCTTCGTCCTCTTCTTCGCAGCCTGGGCCTTCGCGACGTTGGGCGGCTTCGTCTCGCGCACGTTCCTCGCCGACCCGATCACCATGGTTCAGGACGGCTGGCTGCTGCTCACGCGGTTCGGGTTCCTGAACGATATCGGCGTCACGGTCTGGCGCGTGGTCGGCGGGTTCGTCCTTGCCGCTCTCGTGGCCGTGCCTCTCGGCATCATGATGGGGGCCTACAAGTCCTGCGAGGCCTTCCTTGAGCCGTTCGTATCCTTCGCCCGCTACCTGCCGGCCTCCGCCTTCGTGCCGCTTCTCATCCTGTGGGCGGGCATCGGCGAGATGCAGAAGCTCCTGGTGATCTTCATCGGCTCGGTCTTTCAGATCATCCTGATGGTGGCGGTGGCCGTGGGCAACACGCGCCGCGATCTCGTCGAGGCCGCCTATACACTCGGCTCGAAGGACCGGGGCGTGGTCAAGCGCGTGCTCATTCCGGCCAATGCGCCGGAGATCGCCGAGATCCTGCGCCTCGTGCTCGGCTGGGCCTGGACCTACGTGATCGTCGCGGAGCTCATCGGCTCCTCGTCGGGCATCGGCCACATGATCATCGACAGCCAGGCGCTTCTCGCGACGGGCCAGATGATCTTCGGCATCATCGTCATCGGCGTCATCGGCCTCATCTCCGACTTCCTGTTCAAGGCTCTCAACCGTTCGCTCTTCCCCTGGAGGCTTGCATGACCGGCACGATCCTCCAGATCGAGAACGTCTCGCGCGTCTTCCCAGGCGTGCGCGGCGGCGCGCCCGTGCGGGCGCTCGAACCCACGAACCTGCAGGTGGCGCAGAACGATTTCATTACGATCCTCGGGCCGTCGGGCTGCGGGAAATCCACGCTCCTGCGCATCGTGGCGGGGCTGGACCGCCCGAGCGGCGGGCGCGTGATGCTCAACGGCCGCGAGATCAAGGGCCCGGGCGCCGACCGGGGCATGGTGTTCCAGTCCTACACGCTCTTCCCCTGGCTCACGATCGCCGAAAACATCGCCTACGGGCTGCGCGAGAAGGGCATGCCGAAAGCGGAGCGCCAGGAGATCGTCGCGTCCTATACCGAGAAGGTGGGCCTGCGCGGCTTCGAGAACCATTATCCGAAGCAGCTCTCCGGCGGCATGCAGCAGCGCACGGCCATCGCCCGGGCGCTCGCCAACGATCCCGACATCCTGCTCCTCGACGAACCCTTCGGCGCCCTCGACAACCAGACCCGCGGCCTGATGCAGGAACTGCTCCTGGGCATCTGGGAACGCGAGCGCAAGACCGTTCTGTTCGTGACGCACGACATCGAGGAAGCGATCTTCCTCGCCTCCCGCGTCATCGTCATGTCGGCCCGCCCCGGCCGCATCAAAGCCGACATCCCCGTCGACCTGCCGCATCCCCGCCACTACAGGATGAAGACCACGCCCGAGTTCTCGAGCCTGAAGGCCCAGCTGACCGAAGA
Source organism: Microvirga sp. Mcv34 (assembly GCF_024519725.1). Taxonomy (GTDB): domain Bacteria; phylum Pseudomonadota; class Alphaproteobacteria; order Rhizobiales; family Beijerinckiaceae; genus Microvirga. The sequence goes on from NZ_JALJRK010000010.1 coordinate 25,257, forward strand.
GATCCGCGTGGAGGCGATGCAAGCGGAAGGGGTGCATTGAAAGGTTCGCGGGCGACCGGACAAGAGACTCCTCGGCGAGACGGAAAACGGCTGTCGCTTCCGAAGAGCGGAGCACCGAACCTGAACGTGGCAGTGCTTCTGGATTTGATACTCCTGCCGCATCTGAACGTCCGAACCAGCAGGTTCCCGCTCAAGGCATAGGATCTCCCCTGGGAGCTAGAAAGTACCAAATTGCAGGGTCTAAATAACATTATAACATTATTTTAGCTTGAAGTGACCAAGTTAGTCACTTAGACATTGTTACATGAAGTCCAGGACCTCAGCTCCTTCGTCGAGTCTCCGCTACGTGCTCCATCTCCGGCCGGCGGATCAGGCGGCCGTAGCGGAAACTCTGACGCAATACGCTGTGATGACGGCCCTCCTGAAAGAGGTCGCCACGCGGGAAGGCATCAGATCCGACGTCGTGCGCCTGCAGAAGCTGTCCTATGAGCGAATTCGCTCCGAAACCCAGCTCCCGGCTCAGATGGTGCTTCTCGGGATCCGCGATTTCGCGGCGCATCGAAGCTCGGGCGATGAACTTCCCGGCATTCCCCTCGACGAGAAGCTCTATGCCGTCAAGGGCCCGATCACCCTGACGCTCTCCACCGTCGGAGGCCGGATCACCGTGCATTACGACGTGGCCGGCTACCTAGATGGCTGGCGCGGTTCCGCCCCTGCCCGCCTCATCCCGACCGACGGAGGCTTCGAGATCGTCGTCGGGGTCAAACCATTTCTTCGTCCACCACAGGAGACATCAATGGCTTATGAAGGCATTCTATCTCGTGTCGGCCGCCTGGTCGCGGGCCTCGCGCATTCGGCGGTCGACAAGGCAGAGCAGAGGGACCCCGTGTCTCGCGTCGAACAGGCCATCCGTGAGATCGATCGCGAGGCGGAGGAGGCCCGCGCCGCTCTCGGCAAGCATACGGCCGAACAGCATCGGCTGGAAAGCCGCAGCCGCGAACTGGATGTGGAGTTTCTGTCCCTCTCGGACAAGATCGCAACAGCCATCCGGCAGGAGCGCGAGGATCTCGCCAAGGCGGGAATCGAACGGCAGATCGATATCGAAGCGCAGATCGCGGCCCTGCAAGTCGCCATTGCCGACGTGAACGAACGGATCCTGGAGGCGCAAGGGGCTGTCCAAGCCGTCATCGCCGCCCGTCGCGAGGGAGAGGCACGGCTTGCGGAGCTGAAGCGCTCCATGGCCCGCGAACAGACGGCCACGGCGCCGGATTTGGGCGCTCCGCGCACGGCATCACCAGCCGACAAGGCCCTGCGGTCCCTGGAAGCGATCTCGCGCGCGACCGGCGTTCCCTCATCGGGCGGTCATCCCCATGCCGCGCAGATGAATGAGCTGGAGCGGCTGCATCGGGACAGGACCGTCGAGGAGCGTCTGGCCGCCTTCAAGACCAAGACCCAGAGCTAGCCGGAGCTCCCGATGGACGCCCTGTTCTCCACCAGCTACCAGCCCTTCACGATCGCGGGTCTCGTCATGACGGGCCTCGTGGCGATCGAGACCCTGTCGTTGATCGCCGGTTTTTCGATCAGCCACTTCATCGAGCAAAGCTTCGACCCGGAATCCTTCAGCGGCCATCACGCCGATGCCGGCACCACGGAAGTTCTGGGCGGGCTAATGGGCTGGATCAATGCAGGGCGCGTTCCTTTCCTGATCTTCATCATCACGTGGCTCGCGGCCTTCGCCGGCGCAGGTTTCATGATACAGACCCTCGCCGCGAGCATCCTGACGGCCCTGCCGGTTCCGGTCGCCAGCCTCATGGCGTTCGTTCTTGCCGCGCCTGCAACGCACTTCACGACCCGCCTCGTCTCCCACATCGTACCGCGCGAGGAAACCTACGCCGTGTCCCATGACGATCTTGTCGGGCGCGTCGCGCAGGTGACATTGGGCCCACTGGACCAGGGGCTCGCCGGGCGCGTCAAGGTTCAGGACAGCCATGGGAACTGGCACTTCCCCATGGCGAAAGCCGCCGCGGGATATCAGCCGCTTCCCGTCGGTGCCCAGGTGCTTCTCGTCGACAGGACCGGCCCGGTCTTCGTCGTCATTCCCGCACCCGAAACACTCAAGACCAACAGCTAAAGCTGATCTCCTGGAGAACTCTCATGATCAACGGCATCATAATTCCGGTTGCCCTCGCCCTCGTCGCCATCATCGGCATCGGTGTGGTGATCGGCATTCTCTACAAGCGCTCGACACGCGATCAGGCGTATGTCCGCACAGGCCTCGGCGGGAAGAAGGTCGTCCTTGACGGCGGTTCCGTCGTTCTTCCTGTCTTTCACTCCATGGCATGGGTCAATCTCAATACGCTCCGGCTCGAGGTTCGCCGCGGCGAGGGCGACGCGCTCATCACCAGGGACCGGATGCGCGTCGATATCGGGGCTGAGTTCTATGTGCGCGTTCGTCCGGAAGCCGACTCGATCGCCCTTGCAGCCCAGACCCTCGGCGACCGCACCAACAACGCCGACGCGTTGCGCCAGCTGATCGAGGCGAAGTTCGTCGACGCACTGCGGTCGGTGGCCGCCACGATGTCGCTGAACGATCTGCAGGAGAAGCGCACCGAATTCGTCAAGGCGGTGCAGGAAACTGTTGCGGCTGATCTCACGTCGAACGGGCTCGAACTGGAGAGCGTTTCGCTGACACGTCTCGACCAGACCGACATAAGCACTTTAATCCGAACAACAGCTTCGATGCGGAAGGCCTGGCGACGCTCACGAAAATCACCGAACAGCGCAAGAAGGAGCGCAACGAGGTGGTCCGCGATACGGAAGTCGCCATCGCGGAGAAGGACCGGGAGGCGCTTCAGCGCAAGCTCGAGATCGACCGAGCCTCGAAGGAGGCGGAACTCACCCAGCAGCGCGACATTGCCAATGCAACGTCGAAGACCCGCGCCGAGCAGGCGGAAAAGGAAGCTGCGGCGCGGCAATCGGAGGAAACAGCAAGGATCGCATCCGAGCTTGCGATCGCCGAGCGCGAGGCCGAAGCCAAGCGCGTCAAGGAGAATGCCAACATCGCGGCGAGCCGGGCCGTTCAGCAGTCCGAACTGGAAGCCAAGCGAGACCTGCAGATCGTAGCGCAGGAGAGCTCCATCGCCGTCGCCAACAAGAGCCGCGAGGAATCCGAGGCCAAGGCGGCCGCCAAGGAGGCGGAAGCCCTCGCGGTCGCAGCCGACGAAAAGGTCTCAACGGCACGAGAGGTCGAGATCGCGGAGCGTCAGAAGCGTATCGCGGTGATCGCCGCGCAGCAGGAGGCGGAAACGGAGGCGACGAACGTGACCGTTGCGGCGCAGGCCGAGAAGGATGCCGCGGAGAACAGGGCTCAGGCCATCAAGACGATCGCACTGGCCAATGCCGACGCCGCCAAAATCGAAGCCGAAGGCATCCGCGAGAAAGGCGCGGCCCAGGCCGAAGCGGAGGCGGCGATGACGGAGGCCCGCAACAAGCTGTCGCCCGCCCTCATCGAGTTCGAACTCACCCGCGAGCGTATTCGCATCATCCCATCCGCTCTCGCGGAGGCGGTGAAGCCCATCGAGAAGATCAAGGACATCCGCATCTTTGACACGGGCGGTTTGGTCAACGGCAAAGCCAATGGCGACGGCGCCGGATTGGGGCTCGGAGACGGGCTGGCCGGCCAGCTCCTGTCGCTTCAGGCGAACAGGCCCATCGTGAACAGCATTCTCGCGGAAGCCGGATTCACAGGCGGAAGCAATGCCCTCGACACGCTCCTCGGCTCGGTCACCGAGAGACCTCCCATCAAGGTCGAAGACGTAGCGACCGGTCCCAAGCGGCCGACGTCATCGAACGATCCGTCCTGATCCTTACACACCGCATCATGGGCCGTCGCATCGCAGGCGACGGCCCATTCGCATCATCGTGGTCGATGTGGGGGATATAAAGGCTCGCTTCACGCAAGCGAGGTGGTATTTGCGGTACTCTTCCGGGTGAATTGACGCTCCCGTCCCGTTCGGGCGACGCTTTGCTTCTCCGAAGTGGGAAGCCGCGATGCTCACACGCCTGTTTGCCGGAACCATCCTGATCGCCAGCGGCATGCCCGCCATGGCGGATATCCTCATCGATCAAGCCATGATCACCGCCGGCGAGTTGCGTGTCATCGGACGGCTGAGCAAGCCGCGCCAAGTGTCGATCTTCCTGGACGAGCGCTTCGAGACGAAGGCGGATGCCAACGGCCGCTTCACCTTCAGGCTCCCCTATCATCCCGCCACCTGCATCGTGAACCTTCAGGCGGAGAGCGAGGAGCGGCAGGCGGTTGTCGGGTTCTGCGGCCAGCGCGGTCCGGAAGCATCGGGCGCGGCCCAGCAGGAAGCGGCTGTTGCCCCAGCGCAGCCCGGACCTGCCGGCCCGCAAGGGGAGCCAGGACGCGATGGACCGCCGGGTCCTCAGGGGCCCGAAGGCCCTCCACATCGTGTAGA
>NZ_JALJRK010000010.1:29741-117001 GCF_024519725.1 Microvirga sp. Mcv34
CCGGCCCAGCCGGCCCGATGGGCCCGCAGGGACCCGCCGGGCCTCCGGGCCCGCCCGGAACTGCGGAAGCCCAAGCCAACCCGGGAGGGCAGCCGGGACCGGCCGGACCGATCGGACCTGAAGGCCCGGCGGGACCTCCCGGGCCGCAAGGCCCGCAGGGCTTGGCAGGCTACCAGGGACCACAGGGGCCGCAAGGGACGCCGGGGCCGCGTGGCGAACCCGGACCGGCCGGACCGCCGGGACCCACAGGTCCTGCCGGCCCCATCGGCGCCGTGGGCCCTGCCGGCCCTCCGGGTCCGCAGGGCATTGCCGGAGAGATCGGCCCCATCGGCCCCCCGGGTCCCGTTGGCCCCATCGGCCCGGCGGGCCTGACCGGTCCCGTCGGACCTCCCGGTCCGGCCGGCCCGGAGGGAAAAGCGGGTCCCGAGGGCAAGGCAGGCCTCGCCGGCACGATCCTGAGGGTCTTCGTGCAGGAATGCGCGACACAGGGCCGATGCATGGCGCGCTGCAACGAGGATGAATACCCGATCAGCGGCACCTGCAGCCGAGGCGACCGTTTCGACATGGATGAAGCCGGGGTCTACTGCTTCTCTACCGGAGACGGCTCGAAGGCCATGATCGCCCGGGCGATCTGCGCGAGGAAGTGACAGCGAGCGGGTCGCGCCTATGCGTCATCGCGCAAGGTGTGTCACGCGGCTCGTGAGCGTCCGTCGAAACGGCTGGTTGAGGAGAAGCCGAGCGAGGCTATTGGAAACTTTCCTAGGAATCTTTCCGATCGAAAGCGGTAGCGCGCCCAGTATTTTCATAGACTTAGTTCCTATCAGAAGGAGTAACTCCAAAGAGAAAGGGAACGAATGCCTTCCGTATTACCTATCTGGTTAACAGGTGCAGGGAGACTTGCATGACGCCCAACCAGATTGAACGTGTCGCGCAGGCGTTTTACGCTACCGAGCATCCGGGCGATTGGGACGATGCTCCAGAGGCTCTGCGGGAGGAGTTCAGGGACCTGGCGCGCATCGCGATCTCCCTCGCCGAGCAGCAGACCTCCCACCGCGGATCCTCTCTCATCGCCACCGAGGCCTTCGAGGCCGCCGGCAAAACGGAACGCGCCGGGCAACGATGGCGAACCGCACGTGTGATGCCCCGTTCTCACTGAACGCGACTCGTTCCTGGTCAGGTTCTCCTTGCCCGTGCACACGATGCGCCCTACTCAACTCCACTTGATGACGTGCTAAGATCGCCGCGCAATCGCGTCGTGAATCGACGGCTCACGCGAAGAAAGAGCGATGACACAGGACCTGACGAAGACCCACCTCGACTGGCGCCAGCTGCCGCTGATCATCGTCACGGGACTGATCATCGGGGCGCTGTTCGGCCAGATCGGAGCGGCATTGGCGCAATACGAGTACAGCAAAATCGACAACCTGAAGCTGCATAGGGCTGCGAAGAGAGCGGGGTAAGGGCGAGCCTACGCCGCGTCGCATAACCCTCGAACCTCGTGAGCGATACCGCTGGGCCCAGAATCCAGTGACGTTAAGGCAGTTGCTGACTGGCGAAATCATTGCAACAAAATAACTAGACAGACCCCGAAGGGACTGACTATAGGTTGCACATAAGAATATATCCCGTCTTATGGCCGCCCCTTCCTATGTCAGCTCGTTTTACCCCCCTGGTTTCATTCCCTCCCGGCACGTCTGGCGATGATGTCTTCACCGCCACGGAGGATGACATCGAAGGCGGTGTTCTCGATGGGCTGGGCGGCAACGACACCCTGCAGTTGCTGGGCGGCGGTACGTTCGATCTCACCAAGCTTCAGTCCATTTCCGGCATCGAGACGATCCAGGGCTCGGACGGGCACGACACGGTCATCCTGAATGCCGAACAGGCGGCGGGCGTCATCACCTTCAATGGCGGCGCCAATCCGGCCTCGCACTGGGATGAGCTGCAACTGGTCGGCAGCGCGTTCGATTTCACGGGCAAGACCCTGATCGGGATCGACCGGATCTCCCTGCAGACCGACGGCGCCGTGCTGACCGTTGGGAATGCGGAGACAGCGCTCCTGGCCTCGGGAATCTCGAGCCAGAACGACAGGCTCGTGGCGGCAAGCGTCACGTTCACGGCCGCCGAGATCCGGCAGCTTCACCGGCAGGGCATCGACATGGTCGTAGACGCGGCGGGGACGCACATCAATCTGGCCCCGATCACGGAGCACCTCGACGGCGACCGCTTCGAGGTCGAGGCCGGCGAGCGGGTGTTCGTGGATCACGATCGCGATGCTGCCCTGACCGAGGATGACGGGCTGCTCACCCTGCTGAAGGTGGAGGCGCCGGTCGGGCTCTCCGCGCCCGGCAAACTACGGATCGATCTCTCCGGCACGGTGGCCTTGGAGGGCGGCTATGCCTCCGGCAGCACCCTGCGGGTCGGCGGAACCGATATCGGGATGTTGTGGGACGCCTCTGACTCCGGCCTGAGCGTCATCTTCAACGCCAATGCGACCCCGGCCCGCGTGCAGGAGATCCTGCGCGCCCTGACCTACACCATGGCCGATCAAGTGCCGGAGACGAGCGTTCAGCAGCAGATCGTCATCACGCTGACGGACGAGGGCGGCCGGCGCTCGACCTCGACCGTGCGGATCGACCAGAGCGTGCTGGTCGAGCCGCCGCAACTGCTCCTCAGCCACGCGGCCGTGCCGGAACTGTCGCTCGGCGGCACGCTGGTCGGCCTGCTGACGGCCAGGGCGCCCGGTTTGAGCGGCTTCTCCTATCATCTTCTCGACAGCGCCGGAGGGCGCTTCGTTCTCGACGGCGACCGGCTGCTGGTCGCGGCCGGAGCCAAGCTCGACTTCGAGAGCCATCCCGCGCACGAGGTGAAGGTGCGGGCCACCGCCGCAGACGGCACGGTGATCGACCACAGCTTCACCATCGCGGTCGAGGACGTGTGGGACGAAACGCTCGTCTGGTCGGACGGCTCGGTCCTCGGCACTGACGGCAACGATACCCTGATCGGCACCCGCGGGCGCGACAAGCTCTCGGGTGGTCTCGGCGACGACGTGCTTTATGGCAAGCAGGGCCATGATAGCCTGACAGGCGGCGAAGGCAGGGACACCTTCGTATTCGACACCAAGCCCAGCGCGTCCACGAACGTGGACCGGATCACTGACTTCAATGGGCCCGACGACAGCATCTTCCTCGACAACGCCGTCTTCAAGGCGCTGGGGTCTAAGGGGTCGCTCACGAAGCCCGCAAAGCTCGGTTCGTCCAAGTTCTGGAAAGGCACGAAAGCGCACGATGGAAACGACCGGCTAATCTACAATCCGAAGAACGGCGTGCTGACCTATGATCCGGACGGCACCGGCAAGGCTGCTGCGGTGAAGATCGCCGTGCTATCGAAGAAGCTGGCGCTCGGCGCCAAAGACTTCTTCGTGATTTAGGAGGGCATGAGCATGACGATTGCGACGACTTTCCGAACCGTTCTCGCGGTCCTCATCTGCACTCCCCTGATTGCATTCGCGGGTGGGCTTGCGTTCGTCTTTTGGAACATTGGGTCTTGCAGCAATCTTCAGAAGATAGATTCCCAAGAAGACGCTCTTGAGTTCGGCAAGTATTGGCTGCGCCGGGATGAGCAATTTTGGCGCGTTGAAGGCGTTCAAACCCTAACAGACTTAGATTTACAGCTTGAAAAGGAAGGCTGCTGCGCAGTTCAGGCGATTGATCCATCGGAGAATGAGGGGCGTGCGTGGTCGACATCCTTGAGACTCGCCAAGCCGGGCGAGGGCATCGAACGGTACGAGGTTCGCTTCACGCCATGCCGGTATAAGATTCTCACCAAGATCACGCGTGAGGAGCACTGACATGCAAGTGTCCCCCACCCGTGTCGTCTTAGGGGTCACACTCGCGTCCTGGATTGCGCTACTCGCTTATGGCTGGTGGGTGATCACATGGCGACCTAGCCCCTGTGAAGACGGCGTGAAAATCGTCACAGAGGCCGATGCGCTTGAATTCGGCAAATATTTCCTCCGTCACGATGCCTGGTTTTGGAGAGACACGTTCCAATCCGTTCAGGACCTGGATCGGGAACTGCGGAAGGAGAAATGCTGCTCGGTTCAGCGCATCGATCCTCAAGCCAATGAAGGCAGAGAGTGGAATGTCGCCCTGAGGTTCACGTCTCCCAGAGGGGACTACGACTACGGGTATAGCGTCCAGTTCACCTCCTGCCGATACGACATCGTTACCGATCATTGGACCGAACGGCGCTGAACTGAAAGCTTATTCAGAGCAATCATCATCAAGATCAAAGGCACAGCTGGAGCAAACAGCTTACTGACTAGCTTTTGCGCAGCATTCTCATCTATCGGGGGCTGACATGCAGGATCATATCAAGACGCTGAATGCAGGATGGCTTAGCATCGAGCAACTAGAACGTGATGCGCTTAGCGGTAAGATTCCCCATTATCAGATCGATGTGGACTGGTTTATGGAGCAGGGCCCTGGCAAGTATTTCGATCCAACGAAGATCCCAGCTCTGCAAGACTTACTTAGTGGCAAGATCGCTCTTGATCCGGGTGTCTACGATCTTGTTTCGAAAGATCGGGATAACAAGGATGCTATCTTCTATACAGATGATGGAAATCCCAATGACAAGAGTCGTATCACGGCAGTCTTGAGCAATTACAAGACGGACGTGTGGAGTCCTGACCACTTTCTTCGGTCTTGGGTATTTGGCTCAAGCCCATTCGCCATTAGCGGCGGCAAGGTTCACGTTGACAAGAATGGCAACATCGAAATTCGCGACCTTCAGATCAAGCCCCGGGATGACAGCTTTGATCATGAACTAACGGGTAAGGTGCCCTATGTCGCAGCGACAAATGCCGTGTGGCATCTCTTAAATGATCCATTTCTGAAAGCTAAAGATGTAAAGCTAGATTTCACTTACGGCGGCAAGACATATAGCAAGGTCACTAAGGAGAATTTCGAATCGCTACGCCCCAAGATTCAAGAGGATAATTTTTTAAAGGCACTGTCGATTGTTGCGTTCAAAGGTGTGGTCTGGGCAACTGTTGCTATTGCGGAGAGCTTGAAAGAAATCTTCGAGGCCGCAAAGATTGCTGCAGCCGAAACTGCCAATCCCGCAGGCCCTGTCTCAGGCCAGTCTGGCAACAATCTTCCTGACAGCCCAGCCAATACATCGGTTGACGGCGCCTCAAGTGGATCAGAGCGAGACAGCGGCGAGCCGGGCGAAGGCTATGATAAAAATCCCCAGGACGGGACTTCTACCGGAAACGGCCATCATGGTAATGGCACCAGCATCGGATCTGGCATACCTGGAGTTGTTGGCACAGGGACTGGTTATGGCGATAACGGCAATGTTGATGATGCTTTGGGGAATGTCGAAGGTGAGCGCAAGCACGAGGATACTCCGCTATCATTCTCCGTACATGTAGGACCGTCTCAGTCTGAATATCCTCCAATATTCGTCGATCTCGATGGCGACGGCATCGAGATCGTCCCACTGCACAAATCCTCTGCGTTCTTCGATCTTACTGGACACGGTAAACTCAGACGCACCGCTTGGGTTGGTGGCGGCGATGGCGTGTTGGTCATCGATCTAGGCCCCAACGGCAGTTTCAAACCGGATGGCGTGATCGACCAAGCTGCTGAATTCGTGTTCTGGCACTGGGATAGAAGTCAGAAGACCGATCTTGAGGCGTTGCGGAAGCGATTTGATACCAACCAGGATGGCCTTCTCTCAAAGGCCGATGAGGCCTTCCGCTTTTTCCGGATTTGGATCGATGGGAACAGCAATGCCGTTACTGAGCCTGGTGAACTCAAGACGCTCGATGAAATCGGCATGACCTCTATTCCGCTCACGACGGATGGCAAGACCCGGCGATACACCGATGGATCGCGCAGTGTCGGCAAGGCGGTGTTTAAACTTACAAACGGCAAGAAGGTGGCAATTGCCGATATGATCCTCAAAGCAGGACAGAATGATGCTTCTATCGTGAAAAGTAAGAGCGACATCGATATTGATCTCGGGGATGGCACGAAATACAAAATCTTCAAAGGTAAAGGTGAGCGCAGTCGTGCCTTAAAGCTCGGCCAATCCGGCTATGGCGCTGCTCTACTCACAAATAAAGCTGGGAAGACCCTGAGTGCAACCTACGATGCGAAGGGCAAGATTTCCGCCCTTTTCACTAAAACTGCAAAGGGAAAGGTCATCTCATACGAAGGTTGGGTCAAAGGCATTCACCTTACGCTGAAGTTCGATGCCAAGGAGAAACTGGTCCACCAGCACATCACGGGTAACCAAGAGAATAATACCCTCCTGGGATCAGATGAAGAAACCGTTTTGGAGGGGCTAGACGGCAACGACGCATTATATGGCGGCGCGGGCGCGGACACGTTGAAGGGCGGCAAGGGCGACGACCAGCTCAATGGCGATGAGGGTGACGACCTGCTCGAAGGAGAGGCCGGCGACGACACCCTCAAAGGAGGCGACGGAGCCGATACGCTTTATGGCGGCGACGGTTACGACGATCTCTATGGCGGCGCTGGCAGCGACCTGCTGTTCGGGGACGAAGGCCGCGATTATCTGGACGGCGAAGCCGGTGACGACACCCTGCGCGGCGGTGGCGGAATCGATGAGCTCCATGGCGGCGCGGGCAACGACCGGCTCGAAGGCGAGGACGGCGACGACCTGCTCTTCGGGGACGAGGGCGACGATAGCCTGGATGGTGGCTTGGGCCGCGACGAACTTCAGGGCGGGGCGGGCAAGGACACCCTGGACGGGGGGGCCGACCGTGACTGGCTCGTCGGCGGCGACGGCGCGGACCTTCTCCTGGGTGGCGACGGCGACGACAAGCTGATCGGCGGGGCCGATGACGACCACCTCAAGGGCGGCGCGGATCGCGACACCCTCGAAGGCGGCACCGGCCATGATACGCTGGAGGGCGGCACGGGCGATGACCGCCTGCGCGGCGAGGCCGATGACGACGTGCTGCATGGTGAGGACGGCGACGACGATCTCAATGGCGGCGCCGGGAACGATCTTCTGTATGGCGGATCCGGTAACGATGCGCTGATCGGTGAATCCGGCAACGATACGCTCTATGGCGGAACCGGCGACGATGCGCTCGTGGGTGAAGCCGGCGACGACCGGCTCTACGGCAACACGGGCCGCGACATGCTCAAGGGCGGCGCCGGGCACGACCTTCTGTCCGGCGATGCCGGAGCCGATGACCTCTACGGCGGCGCGGGCAACGACACGCTGCTCGGCGGCTCCGAGGACGACCTGCTCTATGGCGACGAGGACAATGACAGCCTCGACGGCGGTTTGGGCGACGACAAGCTGTGGGGTGGAATTGGTGACGACACCTTGCTCGGGGGTGACGGACACGACGTGCTCACCGGAGACGCCGGTGCCGACAGTCTCGACGGCGGCCTCGGCGACGATAAGCTCTCGGGCGGGGCCGGCAACGACACCCTAGTCGGCGGCGGCGGAGCCGATCAACTTTTCGGCGGTGAAGGCAACGATATATTGATTGGAGGACCGGATACGGACTATATCGATGGCGGTTCCGGCACCGACACGATCGTGCTCACCGGCAACCGCACCGATTACCTGATCCGCTTCAACACCGCGATCGGGCGGTACTCCATCGTCGATCTGCGCGCCGGCTCGCCGGATGGGACCGACCTTGCCGATATCGAGATCTTCCGCTTCGCCGATGGCGATCTCAGCATTGCGGAGTTGAATTACATCACCGCGGCCGATGCCGCGATGGCCTATGACGTGGAGAACAGCGACGGCTCCAAGAGCCGTCTCGGCTGGCGCCCGTCCGCCGACGATCCCTCGATCATCGAGACTTATGTCCAGCGTCGCAACATCGCGGGCGACCTGATGAGCGAGACGGTGTTCCATCCGGATGGAACGCGTCTCGCCAAGGCCTGGGATCTCACCGGCCTGCTGGTGTGGTCATCCTATGTGCAGACCTACGATGCGCAGGCCAATCTGATCAGCCAGGTCGACACGAACCGCAACGGCACCGTCACGAAGTGGGAGTTCGACCCAGAAGCGATCGATCAGTACAATTGGGTGAACCGCGCGAGCACTTACGACAGTCTTGCCGATTATCAGGCTGGGATCGCCTCGCGGCAGTTCGAGACCATCGATGACGGCGAACTCGGGCCGGTGGACTTCATCGAGCGCTTGACCGACCGCGCCGGACAGACTTGGGACACCAAGCTCAAGGAGCTCAACGCGGCCCAGCAGGTGCTCATCGAGACCATTGTGAACGATGACGGCTCCAGCGTCGTCAGGGGCTCGGATTACAGCCAGGACGGCTACAATTACCGCGACGGCGTGAACGCCGCGCAAGTAGCCGGCGAGGAATGGGTCTCCTTCGAGGAGCGTCGGGACACCGGCAACAACAAGTATTGGGAAATCTACAAATTCTACGGCGCTACGGTGCAACAGGAACGCATCGTCGAGCGGGAATGGGACTTCAACGGGCAGCCGTGGACGCGCACCGAACTGACCAGGGATGGCCTGTTCAGGGAGATCCAGCAAAAGTTCTGGTTCGACAATGGCACGCATTCCATCAAGGATTGGAACTGGTCCAGCCAGGGATGGGAGTGGTGCGAAACGCTCTACAACGGCAGCACCAAGCTGACGGAATGGGAGCAATATGCAGGAGACGCGCATGTCTACCGAGAGTTCAGCGGTGGAGCCGCCTCCTCTACGTACGAGGTCCGCACCGATTTCTTTGGTACGATGTATTACCAGCACACTGTCGTCGGCAACACCAAGACGGTGCACGAGTGGAGTCTTGCGGAGGCGCCCTCATGGCTGGAGCGGATCACCGTCAAGATCAGTGATTTGACCGACCGGATCGAGACGACCTATGCCGATCGCAAGGTGGTCGAGATCTTCGATCGCACCGGTTCCGAGAGCTGGACCCGGCATGTGGAGGTGTGGCACGGCGCCAATAAGCTTGAGGACAAGTACTACCATGGCGAAACACTCATCAAGGAATTTGGCTGGGATTTCAGCGGAGCATCCTGGGACCATTTCGAGAAACGCTATCACGATGGCGATGAGGTCTATCACAAGCGTGTCAATGACGATGACACCTACACGATCGACAGGCTCGACTACGAGGGCCAGAACTGGGACACGATCTCGATCAGGGGCAAGATCATCAATGGAGTGGAGAAGTTTTCCTGGAAGTCGACGCTCTATGACAGCAGCCTACGCATCATCGAGGAGAAGGATCTCGGCAATCAAGCCTGGGACACCAAGATCTGGAAATCGCGCGAGTATGGCGGCGTGCGGCTCAACTTTGTTGAAGGGATAACCTTCGATGCGGCGCGGATAGAAGAGGGCCGAACCTACAAGGTATTTCTCCACTTTCTCGATCGCCCTGGAGTCATGAACTGGGATGGAGTAGGTATCTACGCTCTGGCCGTGGATCAGACTGGAAACTGGGATGGCTGGATCCTCTATGATTTAGGCAATTCCAGTCCCGGCACCATCGCTGAGATGTACGTTCAAAGACTTAAAGATTGGGATGGTTTGGCTTTCCTATTCTAACCTGAAGAACATCGGAATATCCGACAAGAGCAGCTACGTGCGGCGATAGCCGCACACTACCGGAAATCCCGTGTCTTGACCTTGATGCTGCTGAGGCGCAGATCCGGCACGTAGATGTCGCGAGGCTTGGGCTCCAGCACCGGCGCCTTTTGGGGATCGGGGCGGCTGCCATGCTTCACCTCGTCGCCGCGCCCATGGCGCAAGGGGAATGGCTCCTCCCGATCCCCGACACTTCGCAGGAGATCGGACAGATCCAGCATGTGCTCTGCCACGACGTGGATCACCTGTCCCTCCTTCTGAACACGGCCGCGGCAGGCGATCATACCGGCCGACAGGATCAACCGCCGCTGCTGCTCGAAGAGAGACGGCCAGATGACGAGGTTCGCCACATCGGTTTCGTCCTCGATCATCATGAAGGTCACGCCGCCGGCCGAGCCCGGCTTCTGGCGCACGAGGACGAGGCCGGGAACGGTGACGCGCTGGCCATCGCAGACCCGCTTGAGGTCCGCGCAGCGGATCATGCGGCGGCGCTCCAGCTCGTCCCGCAGGAAGGCGACCGGATGGTGCCTGAGCGTCAAACCCTTCGAGCGGTAATCCTCGACCACCTCGCGCCCCTCGGTCATCGGCACGAGCGGGACATCCGGCTCGGAGATCTCCGCGCGGAACAGGCCGTCACGCTCGTCCGCCGCCGCGAAGAGCGGCAATGGCGCGTCGCCCAGGCCCTTGATCGTCCAGAGGGCATCCCGGCGATTGAGGCGCAAGGACCCGAAGGCATCGGCCTCGGCCAGCCGCTCGAGCGAGGCAACCTGAACCTTGGCCCGCAGCCAGAGATCCTCGATCGAAGCGAAAGGCGCATCGCCGCGCGCAAGCACGATCATGGCGCCGTCGGCATTGGCGAGACCCTTCGCCAGGCAAAGCCCCAGGCGCACGGCGAAGCGGCCCTTGCGGCCGGTCGGCTCCAGCGTGCAGTCCCAGCGCGAGCGGTTGATGTCGACGGGGCGCACCTCGATCCCGTGCGCCTGCGCATCGCGCACAATCTGGGCCGGCGCATAGAAGCCCATCGGCTGCGCGTTGAGGAGCGCGCAGCAGAACACGTCCGGGTGATGGCACTTCATCCAGGACGACGCATAGGCGATCAGCGCGAAGGAGGCCGCGTGGCTCTCGGGGAAGCCGTAGGAGCCGAAGCCTTCGAGCTGCTTGAAGATACGCTCGGCGAAGTCTTGCGTGTAGCCGCGCGCCAGCATGCCGTGCGTGAGCTTGGTCTGGAACTTCGACACGTCGCCCTTGAACTTGAAGGTCGCCATGGAGCGGCGCAGCTGATCGGCTTCCGACGGCGTGAAGCCGGCGCATTCGATGGCGACGCGCATCGCCTGCTCCTGGAAGAGCGGAACGCCGAGCGTCTTGCCGAGCACCCGCTCCAGCTCCGGCGTCGGATAGGACACCTCCTCCCGGCCTTCCCGCCGGCGGATATAGGGATGAACCATGTCGCCCTGGATCGGTCCGGGCCGGACGATCGCGACCTCGATCACGAGATCGTAGAAGGTCCTGGGCTTCATCCGCGGCAGCATCGCCATCTGGGCCCGGCTTTCGATCTGGAACGTGCCGACGGTATCGGCGCGGCGGATCATGGCGTAGGTGGCGGGATCCTCGGGCGGAATGGACGCCAGATCGTGGCCGATGCCCTTGTGCTCGCGCAAGAGCTCGAAGGAGCGGCGCATGCAGCCGAGCATGCCGAGGCCCAGCACGTCGACCTTCATGAACTTCAGGATCTCGATGTCGTTCTTGTCCCACTCGATGACCTGACGGTTCTCCATGGCGGCCGGTTCGATCGGCACCAGATCGTCGAGGCGGTCCTGCGTCAGCACGAAGCCGCCCGGATGCTGCGAGAGATGACGCGGCGCGCCGATCAGGTCGCGCGCCAGCTCCAGGGTCAGGCGCAGGCGCGGATCCGCGAGGTTGAGATTGAGCTCCTTGACCTCGCTCTCGCTCACGCCCTCGTTGCTCCAGCCCCAGACGAGGCCCGACAGGGCGCCCGTCACGTCCTCCGGCACGCCCAGCACCTTGCCGACCTCGCGCACGGCGCCGCGGGCGCGGTAGCAGCTCACGACGGCCGTGAGCGCGGCCCGGTTGCGGCCGTAGGTGTCGTAGATCCATTGGATGACCTCTTCACGCCGCTCGTGCTCGAAATCGACGTCGATATCCGGCGGCTCGTTGCGCTCCTGCGAGATGAAGCGCTCGAAGAGGAGACCCGAGCGGACAGGATCGATGGACGTGATGCCGAGCACATAGCAGACGGCGGAGTTCGCCGCCGAGCCTCGCCCCTGGCAGAGGATATCGCGCGAGCGGGCGAAGCTCACGATGGCATGGACCGTCAGGAAATACGGAGCATAGTTCAGGCTCTCGATCAGGGTGAGCTCGTGCCGGAGCTGCGATGCAACCAGGTCCGGCAGCTCCTTCCCATAGCGTCGTCTGGCGCCCTCCCAGGTCAGCCGCTCCAGCTTCTCCTGTGCCGTCTCGCCCGGTTCGGTCTCGCCCGGGTACTGGTAGCGCAGTTCGTCGAGCGAGAACCGGCAACGCCGGACGATCTCGCCCGTGCGCGCGAAGGCTTCGGGATGCCGCTCGAAGAGCCGCGCCATCTCGGTCGGATCCTTGAGAAAGCGGTCGGCGTGCCGCTCCAGCCGGAAGCCCGCCTCATCGATGGTGCAGCCCTGGCGAATGCAGGACACCACATCCTGCAACATCCGGCGCGAGGGATGATGATAGAGGACGTCTCCCATCGCGACCGTCGGCACACCCGCGGCCTGCGCGGCCTGCTCGACCTGCCACAGGCGCAGATGCTCGTCGGGCGCGAAGCGGCGGATCAGCGCCATGGAGGCCCGGTTGCCGAAGGTGCGCTTCAGCCGCTGAAGATTGAACGCCAGATCCTCATCGGCACGATCGCCGAGCAGCACTGCGAGCAGGCCTTCGTTCCAAGCCTCCACATCCTCCCACAGGAGAGCGCACTTGCCCTTCCCTGCCCGGCTCTTGCCGAGGCTCAGCATGCGGCACAGGCGGGAATAGGCAGCGCGGTCCGTGGGATAGACGAGCAGCGACGTGCCGTCGGTGAGATCGAGCCGGCATCCGACCACGAGGCGCACGCCTGTTTCCTTCGCGGCCTCATGGGCGCGCACGATCCCGGCGAGTGAATTGCGGTCGGCGATCCCGAGCGCCGAGAGGCCGAGGAGCTTTGCCTGCTCGAAGAGTTCGCGCGGACTCGAGGCCCCACGCAGAAACGAGAAATGCGTCGTCACCTGAAGCTCTGCATAGCTCATGCAAACAGCCCGTGCAGCCACCAGCGGCCACCCTCGTCGGCGGGCGCATCGCGGAAAATCCAGAAGCGCGCACCCTGCTCATTCTCGACCCGGTAGTAATCGCGTAAGGACGCGTGCTCGCGCTCCGACACCCACCACTCGCCCGTGATGCCCTCGGGCCCGTCGGCCCTGACCACGCGATGGCGCACGCGGCGCCAGACGAAGAAGGCCGGCGGATGATCCGGCAGCAGCGCCGTGGCCGTCACGGGCTCGGGCGGGTCGATCAAGCGCGTCGGTCGCGGCAAGGCGTCAGGCCATGTAGCACCCGTTGGCGGAGCCAAGGCTGGAACGCGCTTCACCGCTCGTTCCGGCATGCGGCTCTCGACGGGAACGAGGCGGTAGACCCGCTTCGGTCCCAGCTTCGCGCCGAGACGATCGACCAGACAGCTCAGATCCACGGATGGCGCATTGATCTTCCCCCGATTGGGTGGACACCGGGTTAGCGCGCTTTCCGCTCGGCCTGTTCGGGTGTGAGGTACCCGAGCGCCGAGTGAATGCGCTGCCGATTGTAATAGCCCTCGATGTAGCCGAACAGATCCCGCCTTGCCTCTTCGCGCGTCATCCAATTCCGCTGATGGACCAGCTCGACCTTCAAGGAATGGAAGAACGACTCCATCGGGGCATTGTCGTAACAACAGCCCGTCCGGCTCATCGATGCCTTGGCCTTCATGGACGCCAACTGCCGGGCATAAGCCTCGGCCGCGTATTGGCTACCGCGATCCGAATGATGAATGAGCCCAGGACCTGGCCGCTGCCGCTGGGCCGCCATGATCAGAGCGCCAAGGGTCAGCTCGGTACGCATATGATCGCGCATGGCCCAACCCACCACCTTGCGGGTGGCCAGGTCCAGCACGGCTGCCAAGTAGAGCCAGCCCTCATCTGTGGGAATGTAGGTGATGTCAGCCAGCCAGACGTGGTTTGGCACGGATACTGCAAACTCCTGCTGCAGGAGGTTGGGCGCAATCGGTAATGTGTGACGACTGTCGGTCGTGGTTGGCCGGAAGCGACGGCGGGCCAGGGCACGAATGCCATGACGGCGCATCAGGCGTTCAACCCGGCCGCGGCTGACCCGGTGGCCCTCGGCTCGCAAAGCCGCGTGCATCCTCGGGCTGCCATAGCGACCCTGGTGACGAGCATGGAGCCGCTGGACCTGCTGCAGCAGACGCCGGTTCGCCATCGTCCTTTGGCTCTCCGGCCTGGCACGCCAGGCATAATAGCCGCTGGGCGATACCTGGAGCACGCGGCACATGAGCCGCACCGGAAACGTGCGGGCATGCTGCTCGATGAAGCCAAACTTCATTTCGGCACCTCCGCGAAGATGCCGATGGCTTTTTTTAAGATGTCCCGTTCCATCCGGGTGCGATCGAGTTCACGGCGCAGCCGGGCGATTTCCGCTGCCTGATCGGCCGGGGATGCGCTGCCAGCTGGCAATGGCGTGGGAGCGGCCCTGGACCGGGGCGCAGCTCCATGGGCAAGGGCCCGCCAGTTGCGCAGCATGGATGGGGAGATCCCCAGCTCAGTCGCGATCTGCATAGTTGGGCGGCCACTGCTCTCCAGCAGGGCAACGGCCTCTCGCTTGAACTCGGGGGTGAATTCTCGCCTTGTCTTCGTCATCAAACACCTTCCCGCTCCCGCAGGAGCGTATCAGAGGTGTCCGTCAAAGCGAGGGAAGATCACATCACCCTCCACCAAGCTCTTCGCCGCGACCTGCCTCTCGCTCAACGGCTCGACCTTGCTGGCGATCAGCATCGCGGCCTCGATACCGAAGCCGGGATCGACGGTTTGCAGGCGCTCATCGAAGAGTTTTGCGAGATGGCCTGGTTCGCGCGTCGCTTTCGCCGTTCCGACGCGAAGGGCGACGCTGCGGCGGTCGACGCGCTCGAACACGAGATCAAGGCGGCGCACGCCGATCGACGCGCGCTCCAGATCACCGCAGAGCCGGCTGGCAAGCCGCTTCACCACGCTTTGCAGATCCTCCAGGCGGCCGATCGGCTCGGCGAAGGTCACGCGCCGCATCGGCGTTTCTTTCGGCACGAGCGGGTTGAGCGGCTCGAACACATGGCCGAAGGCCTGATCGAGCCGCAGCGCCACGTCCTTGCCGAAGCGGCGCACCATCGGCGCACGCGGCATGGCCGCGAGCTGGCCGACCCGTTCGATCCCGAGACGATGAAGCGCCTCGACGGTTGCGGACGGCAGGCGCAGGGCGGGAACCGGCAGGCTCGCCACCGCTTCGACCGAGCGCCCTGGCGCAACGACGGCCTGGTTCCCGTAGCGCGCGACGGCCCAGGCCGTTCCCGGCGCATCGGCCACGCAGGCGTTAGCCTGGATGCCCTGGCTGACGAGGCGCTTGAGGAGGTGGGCCACGAGCTTCTCCTCGCCGCCGAACAGATGAGCCGCGCCGGCGATGTCGATCCATACGCCATCAGGCGGATCCGGCGCGACGATGGGCGAATAGCCGATGCACCAGCGGGCCAGTTCAGCGAGCGAGGCCTCGTCCTCGTCCGGGGTCGCATCGGTAACGTGCAGGTTCGGCACCAATGTCTGCGCATGGGTGATCGTCTGACCAGGACGCAGACCGAGGACGTAAGCCGCTGCCTCGACGGCGGCGACCAAGCGGCGCGATCCTTCCGTCCTGACGGTGACAAGAGGCTTATCCGGCGGCGCGCCGTTGCGGCGTCTGATCCGATCGGTCGCCCAGGTCGGCAGGTAGAGCGAGACGACCCTTCGCATCGCAAGCCTCGACAATCCAGGAATAGGGTTCGCCGCCGCGGCAGCGCAGAAGTTCGACGTGCCAGCGGGCACGACCCAAACCCGGTGTCGGTGGAGCATGAGAGGCAAACGGAGCGATGCGCCAGCGCGTGACGGCGGCCGACGGAAGCCCCGTCAGTTCCTTCTCGGCAACCGTCCACCAGCGCCGGAGCGCGAGAGCCGGCACACCCGAGGCTTCGGCCGCGAGCTGAAGGCGGCGGGATGCGGTGAGTCCGAGATGCGTCACCTCGCCGACGACGGCGGCAAGGCTCTGCTCCCGCAGGCCCTCCTCCATAACGGCCAGCACCTCGCGCTCGCGAAAGGTCTCGGCATAGATCACACGATCGGGATGCAGACCCGCGTTCATCAGACCGGGAGCGAACAAGTCGCGGCGGCTGAGGCACCAGAGCACGGGCCCTTTGAGGCGTGCTGCGATCCCGGCCACGAAGAGGGTCGCGGCGCCAGCGAACTCGGCCGCAGGACCTCCTTCGATCATCTCATGCAGCGCTCCAAGCGCCAGACCGCCTTGAGGAAGCCGCTGATCGATGGCGGCGACCGCGAAGGGCAACGAGCGGCGCCGATGGCGCCCGCCGTCCAGGCGCTCGATCTGGTGCCGCAAATCGGCAAGCGTCGTCTGTTGCCTGGCACGCATGCACCTTGCCCGATCCGTCTCTCGTTAGGTTATGTTCCTAATATGTTCTCGTTTGTCTCAGAGTCAATCTGACGCGGGCGCCTGTTAATTATGGGGAGAATTTCGTTGTGACCCTCTCGGAGGGCACACAGGCTGGTTAGCCGGATGAGGTATGGAACATGGACAGCCGTGCCGGTGCCGTTTCCGAAGCGTTTGAGGCCGGTGCACAGGCAGAAGATGTGATGAAGGCTGCATCCCATACCCAGCTCAGCACGACCATGCGATACAACCGAGGCAAGATCGTTCAGACCAGCCGAGTCGCTGAGCTGAGGGTCGCGCGCAGGAACAAGGAGAAGACAGAGTGAAAGACCACCCTACCCCACGCTTCCTCGACCCGACCGTGATTCAAGCCCAACCGGGATACTTTAGAGCGTGGCCTGTTTGGACTGAGAGCGGAAACGAGGTAATCGAACTCTCGCTGCAGCCCATTATTGCCTGGGTAGTGCGGCCATCAATTTATGAGTACGGTGATGCCCGAGGCGAGAGCAACGGCCCGCAGCATGTAACCCCGGTTACTCTGGATGGAATGACCGATGATGAAGAGAACGAAGTCATCATCGCTTCGCCCGACGGCAAGTTCCATCTCGCACACCGCTGGACAGCGAATAGCTACATGCAGGCAATTGAGTTCCTGAACGCGGACAGGGCCTCAAGTTGAGAGAGCAAGAAACAAGAGTGAACATTCACCGGTAACGCCCTCGGCAACACCGGGGCGGTATCGAAGTACCACTAAGCTTCAAACCATTGAGATGTCAGGAAAAGCAAGTGGTGCCCAGGGGCGGAATCGAACCACCGACACTGCGATTTTCAGTCGCATGCTCTACCAACTGAGCTACCTGGGCATCCGATGCGCGGCGAGGCCGTGCGCGTCGTGGAGGGGTGTATAGTCAGACCTGAGCCGCATGTCCAGCGGTTCGCACGACAAAATTCGGGGAAATTGTTTCAGGCTTCCCGATCGTCCTCGTCCCGGTCGTCTTCCTCGCTCTCGACGGCCGGAATCGCGTAGGTGCCGGACAGCCAGCGGTTCAGATCCACGTCGGCGCAGCGCTTCGAGCAGAAGGGCCTGTACTCGGGCTGGGCGGGTTTCCCGCAGATCGGGCATTTGCCGGCTGACGCGAGCGGCTTGTTCTCGTTGGCGGCGTTCATGGCGCGCCTCCTTTTCTTCCGGACGGCAACGTGGTTGCTAGAGCATCGTGCGGAAAAGTGGCTCCGGTTTTCCGCTCAGAACGATGCTCTCATTAAAGAAGAAATCATTGGATTGGATCCCAAAAGTGGAAACCACTTTTGGGTCCGATGCTTGGGCGCTCCCACGCGCAAGGCAGGCCTCACATCAAAGAATGGATCTCAGGCCGCGTCGAGCCAGCTGGAGCGGACGGGATAGCCTTCCCCGTCGAGCAGGGAAGCGGCTTCGTAGAGAGGCAAGCCCACCACGTTGGAATAGGACCCGACCAGCTTGACCACGAAGGTGCCGGCGAGGCTCTGGATGGCATAGCCGCCGGCCTTGCCGCGCCAGTCGCCGGAGGCGAGATAGCGCTCGAACTCGTCGCGGGAGAGGCGCTTGAAGCGCACCCGGGTTTCCACCAACCGCTCGCGGATGGAATCCTTCGGCGTAATGAGGCACACGGAGGTATAGACCCGGTGGGCCCGGCCCGAAAGGAGCCTCAGGCAGCCCGCCGCCTCTTCCACCAGCTCCGCCTTGGGCAGGATCCGCTTGCCGACGACCACAACGGTGTCGGCGGACAGGATATAGGCGTCCTTCAGGTCTTCGCGGACACGGGCGACCTTGCGGGCCACCTCCGCCTTCGAGCGAGCCAGGCGCTTGGCCAGATCCTTGGCGCCCTCGTTCTTCAGGGGAGTCTCATCCACGTCCGCGGGCAACAGAGCGTCGGGCTCGATGCCGGCCTGCTGCAGAAGGCCAAGCCTGCGCGGCGAGGCGGATGCGAGCACGAGCTTCGGACGCCCGCTGGGATTCGACACCTCGGAAGAAGA
This sequence comes from Microvirga sp. Mcv34, assembly GCF_024519725.1. Taxonomy (GTDB): domain Bacteria; phylum Pseudomonadota; class Alphaproteobacteria; order Rhizobiales; family Beijerinckiaceae; genus Microvirga. Next base: position 48,111 of record NZ_JALJRK010000010.1, read on the forward strand.
CGCCACTTTTCTCTCCACGCTCCGGGATCCCGCAGGATCCGTCCAGGATACTCACAAACGCAAACGGCTACGCTGGGTGCAAGATGGCACCGGCCCGCCTTGAATCAAGTCGGTCAGGCGACGGGAGGCGGCTCGGCGCCGGATGGGGACGGGGTCGTCCCGGCGGCACCTGAATCGTCCTGGCGGTCCAGCTTGCGATACCGCATCACGCTGACCGGGATCGTCGCCAGGAAGGTGACCGTGATCAGGCTCAGCATCTCCCAGGGGAAGCTGATGAGAAGGCCGAAGGCCGCGACCGACAGAACGAAGATCGGCAGAACCCATTGGCGCGGCACATACTTGCCCATGGTCTTTCCCGAATAGGTCGGGATGGTCGAGACCATGAGGAAAGCCACCCCGACCACATAGACGAGGATGACGGGGCCGACGGAAGAATCCTGAATCGGAATGCCGAGGAACGACAGGTAAAGCGGCAGCAGGGCGCACATGGCCCCCATCGGGGCCGCCATGCCCACGAAGAAGTTCTTCTTCCATTCGGGTCGGTTCGGATCGTCGATCATGACGTTGAACCGCGCCAGCCGAAGGGCCGCCGCGATGGCGAGCACGATGGAGCCGATCCACCCGACGCGTCCCAGCTCGTGCAGGACGAAGCTGTAGATGATGAGCGCCGGGGTGACGCCGAAATTCAGGAAGTCCGCCAGGGAGTCGAGCTCCGCGCCGAACCGGGAGGTCCCCTTCAGCAGGCGGGCGATCCGCCCGTCGACCCCATCCAGGAAGGCGGCCACGATCACCGCCACCACGGCCCGCTCGTATTGCCCGTCGAAGGCCAGCCGGATGGCCCAGAGCCCCAGGCATAGGGCGATCAGGGTGATGATATTGGGGGCGATCATCCGGAAGGGAACCGGCTTGAAGAGGCGCTTGCGCGGCTCGTTCGGGTCCGGAGCGAAGGGCGGGAAAAGGTCACTCATGGCACCAACCTAGCGCATCGGGCGGAAAAGTGGATCGGGTTTTCCGCCTTGAGCGATGCGCTCATCAAGAGGAGAGCGGCAAGCAGAGCTGGGCCGTTTGCGCCTGACGGAAAAGCACAAACCGCGCAAACGGTTCCGCCCGACTACCCGCCGGGAAGGGCTGTTCCCCCGGCGGGCGAGAGGCCATCAGCCCACGCGGTATTGGCGCGCGGGCTCGTTGGCAGTCAGGTCCGCCAGGACCGTCTCGCCGGCCACTGCCGTCTGGCCGAGGCCCACGAGGACCTGGGCGTTGAGCGGCACGAAGATGTCGAGGCGCGAGCCGAACCGGATGAGGCCGAAGCGCTCGCCGGTGCTCAGATGTTCGCCCACCTTCACGAAGGACACGATGCGCCGGGCCACGAGGCCGGCGATCTGCACGACGCCGATCTTGGTGCCCGCCGTCTCGATCACGAGGGCATTGCGCTCGTTATCCTCGCTCGCCTTGTCCAGCTCCGCATTCAGGAAGAGGCCCGGCGTATAGAGAATCTGGGCGATCCGGCCCGTGACGGGCGAGCGGTTCACATGGCAGTCGAACACGTTCATGAAAACCGAGATGCGGGTCATCGGCTCGGGCGGAAGGTCCAGTTCGGCCGGCGGCACGGCGGTGGTGATGAGGTTCACCCGGCCGTCGGCCGGGGAGACCACAAGGCCTTCCCGGATCGGCGTCACGCGCGGAGGATCGCGGAAGAAGTAGCAGACCCACACGGTCAGGATCGCGCCGATCCAGCCGAGCGGCGACCAGAGCCACGCCAGGACGATCGTCGCAAACAGCGCGATCAGAATGAAGGGATAGCCCTCCTTGTGGATCGGCACGAAGATGCGGCGCATCGATTCCAGGATATCGGTCATCGTTTATCAAGCCTTAAGAGCGTTCATCTGGGGGATGGCAGGCGAAAGAGCTTTTTGTCAACCTGCCACGCTCTCGGGGCTGCGTTCCTCCTCCTCGGCCCGCTTGAGGGTTTCGCGGGCCTGATCCGCCTCGCGCTGGCGGTTCCACATGGCGGCATAGACCCCGCCGAGGCTCAGCAGGCTCGCATGGTTGCCGCGCTCGACCACCCGGCCCTGGTCGAGGACGATGATCTCGTCGGCTCCGATGACTGTGGACAACCGATGGGCGATGACCAGGGTGGTTCGTCCGCGGCTGACCCGGTCGAGGGCGTCCTGGATCTCCTTCTCGGTGAAAGTGTCGAGGGCCGAGGTCGCCTCGTCGAGCACCAGGATCGGCGGCGCCTTGAGGATCGTGCGGGCGATGGCCACGCGCTGCTTCTCGCCCCCTGAGAGCTTCAGGCCGCGCTCACCCACCGGCGTGTCGTAGCCCTCCGGCAGGAGTCCGATGAAGCGGTCGATCTGGGCGAGGCGCGCGGCCTCCCTCACCTCTTCCGGGGTCGCGTCCCAGCGGCCGTACTGGATGTTGTAGCCGATGGTGTCGTTGAAGAGCACCGTATCCTGCGGAACCATGCCGATGACCTTCCGCAAGGAGGCCTGCTGTACCTCGGCGACGTTCTGCCCGTCGATCAGGATGCGCCCACTGGTGGGCTCGTAGAAGCGGAACAGGAGGCGCGAGATGGTCGATTTGCCCGCGCCCGATGGTCCGACGATCGCCACCGTATGGCCCGCCGGCACCTCGAAGCTCACCCCCTTGAGGATCGGACGCTCAGGGATGTAGGAGAAATGCACGTCCTCGAAGCGCACGACGCCCTCGGCCACTTGGAGCGGCTTGGCGCCGGGCCTATCCTGGATCTCGGGATTGCGCTCGATGATCGCGAACATGTCGTCGATGTCGATGAGAGCCTGTTTGATCTCACGATAGAGCATGCCCATGAAGTTCAGCGGGATATAGAGCTGAACCAGCATGGCGTTGACGAGCACGAAGCTGCCGATCGAGGCGCGCCCCGCCATGATGTCCCGCGCCGCCAGAACCATGACGATGGCCATGCCGATGGAGAAGATCACAGCCTGGCCGGCATTGAGCACGGCGAGCGACGTATAGGTCTGGGTCGAGGCTTTCTCGTAGCGCTCCATGGAGCGGTCGTAGCGCGCGGCCTCCCGCTGCTCGGCGCCGAAATACTTCACCGTCTCGTAGTTCAGGAGGGAATCGACCGCCTTGGTGTTCGCGTCCGTATCGGAATCGTTCATCTGCTTGCGGATCGAGATCCGCCATTGGGTCGCTTTATAGGTATAGGCGAGATAAACGACCACCATCGCGAAGACGACGGCGGAATAGACCCAGTTGAACTCCCAGGCGAGCAGTCCGAGCACGAGGATGAACTCGAGGATCGTCGGGACGAGGGTGAGCACCATGAGGCGCGACAGCTCCTCGATGCCCTCGCGGCCGCGCTCCAGAACGCGGGTCAGGCCGCCGGTCTTGCGTTCCAGGTGGAAGCGCAACGACAGGCGGTGCATATGCTCGAAGGTCTGCAGCGCGAGATTGCGCACCGCATGCATGGCGACCTTGGCGAAGAGGCCGTCGCGCATCTGGGTCAGCACCGCCATGAGGATGCGTGTGACGCCATAGATCGCGGTCAGCAGGATCGGCGCCTTCCAGAGCCAGGAGCCCGAGGTGGCGGCCGCTTCGACGCCCTGGCCCGCGCTGCCCGTCACGGCCACGAGAGCGTCCGTCGCCCATTTGAAGGCGAAGGGCGTGACCATGGTGACGCCCTTCGCCACCAGCAGGAGACCGAAGGCCAGGAAGACCCGTCGCTGGAGATCGGGCCTGCCATGGGGCCAGAGATAGGGCCAGAGTTTCGTCCAGGTGGCAGCCAAGCCGTTGGGCTTTGACGCAGCAGCGCTCGTCGTCGGGACGGCGGTGGAGGGAGGCATACGCGAGAATCCAATCGAAGTGTCGGACCTCGATATAGGCGATCATCGGGATGAATTCACCCCAAGTCTGTCATTGTTCTAACTTATGCGGCCCGTCCGAGAGCTTCAGTTGCTCTTCGGCTCCTGATCGCCCGGCAGGACGAAGACCTGACCCGGATAGATCAGGTTCGGATTTCTGATCTGCTCCTGGTTCGCCCCGTAGATCACCGTATAGCGCAGGCCCTTGCCGTAGATCCTCTGGCTGATGCGCCAGAGGTTGTCGCCGCGGGACACGATGGTGGTGTTGATGTTCGGGACCACGACCGTTCCGGCGCTGGCCATCTGCCCTTCAGGCAGAGCGGAGGCGAGCTCGCGGGAGGTCTGAGCCCGAGAGGATGGCTGGGCGGCCGATGCCGGGACCTGAGGCTGAGCGGAGGCCACCTGGACAGGCACGTTGAAGCCCACCTCGGCCCGGGACCTGACCTGCCCCGAGACAGGATCCACGTCGTCGAGCCGGATCCGGTAATCGCCGGGCTTCACGCCGTTGCCGATCGAGAAGGACACCTTGCCGTCGCCGCCCGCTCCGCCCGGAGCGATGAAGCTCTCGTTGAGATAGAGGCGCACGGTCGCGCCCGGTGCCGACTGGCCGGACACGAAAAGCTTCCCCTCCTCCGCCTCGACGGTCACGATCTTGATCTCGGGCCGTGGGGCCGGCTGCGAGGAAGCGCCCGAGGGAGCCGCCGGGGCGGCGGGCGTCGCGCTCGCCTGCTGCTGTGCCGCCGGCTGACCGGGCTGCGGCGCGGCTGGAGGCGTCTCGGCCGTTTTCGCATCGAGCTTGGTTTCGGCCTTGGGCTCCTCGGCCACCTTGGCAGGCGGCTCGGGGTTCGACAGGACTACCGTCGGCTTGTCCGGAGCCGTCAGGGTCACGAGCGGCCGAGTCTTGGGGTCGGTGATGACCACCGTCACGCTCTGGGACGAGCGCTGGCGGGTGCCGTCCGGCGCGATGGATTGCAGGACCACCAGATGGGAGCCCGGCGGCAGGGGCGGTGGCACGATGGCGAAAAGGCCCGAGGCGTCGGCCGCGGCGCGGGCGTGAACCTGGTCGCCGCGCAGCAATTCGATGGTAGCGCCGGGGGCCGCGCGCCCCGCGATCACGCTCTCGCCGTCCGGCTCGACCCGCACAAGATCGAAGGAGGGGGCGACTGGACCGTCCTTGGGCTTCGCGGCCGGGTCCTCGCCGGGAGCGGGCGGCTTGGCCGCAGCCTGCTGGTTGGAGGCTGCCTGGGATGCGGAAGATGGCTGGGCGGGCAAGGCCGTCTGCGCCGAATCCGACCGGCCGGTCCAGGACCAGTAAAGCACTCCGAGAAGAACTGCGACAACGGCTGCAGCGGCAACGCCGAGCAACGCGATTGTACCTTTTATTTCCTTCGGACCCGCCATGGTGCTTTTCTCGAACGCGGCACTTTCGTGCATTTAAACCGTTTATCTTTCAAAAGGCTACGGCCATAAAGGACAATTAATGCTTCACGACTCAGCCCGGGAGGCTCCCCGCCTCTCCAGAATAGACATGTCATCCATTAAACCGATCAAATCCATTTGCGTTTACTGCGGCTCCGGTTTCGGGGACGACCCCGTTTTCGCGGAGAATGCGGCCGTATTGGGCCGTTCCATGGCCGAACAGGGAATCAATCTGGTCTATGGCGGCGGGAATGTCGGCCTCATGGGCACGGTGGCCCAGTCCGTGCTCGACCACGGCGGTTATGTCACAGGGATCATTCCCGACTTCCTGAAGTCCCGCGAGAGGCTCCTCGACGACGTACAGGAAACCATCGTCGTGCCCGACATGCACACGCGCAAGCGCCTGATGTTCGAAAAGGCCGACGCCTTCGTGGCCCTGCCGGGTGGTATCGGGACCCTCGAAGAGCTCGTCGAGCAGATGACCTGGTCCCAGCTCGGCCAGCACACCAAGCCTATCCTGATGCTGAGCACGAAGGGCTTCTGGAAGCCCCTGCTCACCCTGATCGCTCACATGCGCGAACAGGGCTTCATCCGTCCGGGCCTCGAGCTCAACTACCTGGTGGCCGAGCGGGTCGAAGAGGTTATCCCCATGCTTGAGAATGCCGCGCGCCGGATCGGGATCGTCAGTCACGAAGACGAGATCGAGACGCGGTTTTAGCCCCTGCTATCCTGCGCGGGACAGCACAAGCCCGCCCAGGATCATGCCTGCCGCGACGAGCCGTTGCCAGGTGATCGCCTGGACAGGAAGGCCGAAAGCACCCACGGCGTCGAGGACCAGCGCGGCCACCACCTGTCCCAGAATGAGAGCCGCCACCGTGCTGACCACGCCGAGCTGCGGCACTCCCCAGATCACGACCGCGACGTAGAACGCGCCCAGAAAGCCGCCGAGCCATGACCACCAGGGCGCCGCAGCCATGCCGCTGCCGGACGGCCAGGAGCCCCGGACGACGCTGATCGCCGCCAGGACGACGAAGCCGATTCCGAACGAGATGCAGGCCGCCAGGATCGGGTCGCCGAGCGAGCGCGCCAGGGCAGCGTTGATGGGAGCCTGAGACGCGAGGAAGACGCCGCCGAGAAGGATTCCGAGGAGCGGCAGCAGGATCGAGATGTTCATGGGAATACCGGTTGGAAGAACGACCGCCTTCTGTATCGCGGCGTCAGTTTCGATCAATGGAAACGCAAGCTCCGGCCTTGGCCGACGGCATGACCTGAATGCAGGTCAGGCAAGCTTTTTAAAGGGGTTTGTGGCCGATGAATATCGCAAATGTGATTTCCATCCCCGCATTTGAACCAAACTCGCAGTCCAAATTGTCAATCGATACTAATCTCCGACCTTATCGACAGGAGATGGTCATGAAGAAGTCCCTCTTCCTTATCGCGACATGCGGGCTGGTATCGGGATATCTTTCATCCGCCCAGGCCCAGGACGTCAACCTCGACTGCACGGCCGTTCCGGACTCGCTGACTTACTACTGCAACCATCGCGACCAGTTCGGCAAGAACGGCCCGACCACCACGATGAATCCATACGACCCGGATGTCCCGGGTGTCGCGGCGCCGCTGTCGACCGGCAGCGTCGCAGGAACGATGCCGCAGGCGGGCACGGCGCAAGCGCACGCAGCTCTCTGCACCCAGAGGTTCCGGACCTACGATCCGAGCTCGAACACCTACATGGGAAGCGACGGCCACCGGCACGTGTGTCGCTGAACGACGGGAGCGGGAGCGTCACCGCGCTCCCCTTCGTCACAGCGAGGCCTTGCTCCGCAAGAGCTTGTAGACCATCGAGTCCGTCAGCGCTTGGAACGAGGCGTCGATGATGTTGGCCGACACGCCGATCGTCGTCCAGCGCTCGCCGGAGCCGTCGGTGAACTCGATCAGCACGCGCGTTACCGCATCCGAGCCGCCCTGGTAGATGCGGACCTTATAGTCGACCAGCTCCAGGTCCTGGATCAGGTGCTGGTACTTGCCCAGATCCTTGCGCAGCGCGACATCGAGCGCGTTCACGGGGCCGTTGCCCTCTGCGGCGGAAATCAGCACCTCGTCGCCCACGCGCACCTTCACGATGGCTTCCGAGGCGGTGACGAGTTCGCCGACCGCGTTGAAGCGGCGCTCCACGTTGACGGAGAACCGCTCCACGTCGAAGAAGGCCGGCACTTCGCCGAGCATGCGCTTGACCAGCACGTAGAAGGACGCGTCCGCGCCCTCGAACGCGAAGCCCTGCGCCTCCTTGCGCTTGACCTCGTCGAGCACGCGCGCGATGCGTGGGTCGCCCTTTTCGAGTGTGAAGCCGCAGCGCTTCAACTCGGCGAGAATGTTCGACTGGCCGCCCTGGTCCGACACCAGAACCTTTCGCGCATTGCCGACGATCTCCGGCTCCACGTGCTCGTAGGTGTGAGGATCCTTGAGCACGGCCGAGGCATGGATGCCCGCCTTCGTGGCGAAGGCGCTCGCGCCCACGAAAGGCGCGTGGCGGTTCGGCTGCCGGTTGAGGATCTCGTCCACCTGCCGGGAGACATGAGTGAGGCCGCTCAATGCCTCGTCCGTCACGCCGAGTTCAAAGCGGGACGCATAGCCGTCCTTCAGCTTCAGTGCGCCGATGAGCGTGATGAGATTGGCGTTGCCGCAGCGCTCGCCGAGGCCGTTGAGCGTGCCTTGGATGTGGCGCGCGCCCGCTTCCACGGCCGCAAGGGAATTCGCGACCGCGCAGCCGCAATCGTCATGGGCATGGATGCCGATATGCGATCCCGGCACGACCGACGTCACCTCTGTGACGATCGCGCTCACCTCGTGGGGCAGCGTGCCGCCGTTGGTGTCGCAGAGCACGATCCAGCGCGCCCCGGCCTCATAGGCCGTCTTCACGCAGGACAGAGCGTATTCGGGATTGGCCTTGTAGCCGTCGAAGAAATGCTCGCAATCGACGAGAACTTCACGCCCCCTGGCGCGCGCCGCTTCGACGCTCTCATGGATGCCCCCGAGGTTTTCCTCCAGCGAGGTCTCGAGAGCCACGCGCACATGGTAATCCCAGGATTTCGCCACGAAGCAGATCGCATCGGCCTGTGCTTCGAGCAGTGCCGCGACGCCGGGATCGTTGGAGACCGAACGGCCCGCCCGCTTGGTCATGCCGAAGGCTGTGAACTTGGCGTTCTTCGTGCGCTTCTCGGAAAAGAATGTCGTGTCGAGCGGGTTCGCCCCCGGATAGCCGCCTTCCACGTAGTCGATGCCGAGCTTGTCGAGGAGAGCCGCAATCGCCTTCTTGTCGTCGAGGGAGAAATCCACGCCGGTGGTCTGTGCGCCGTCGCGCAGGGTCGTGTCGAAAAGGGTGATGCGTTCGCGGCTCATGACGACAATTTCCTGTCTTCCTGCGGGGCCAGACGCTTTTCCATGGTGGTGGTGGCGAGCCATTCGTCGCCGAGCGGCATCGTGTTGCGGCGCTGCGGCTGGAAGCCCTGCTTCTGGAAGAACGGCAGCGCGTTGTCGCTGACCTCCGCCACGAGACGGGGAGCCCCGCGCGCGCCGGCGAGCTTCTCGACGGCATCGTAGAGCATGGTGCCGATCCCCTGCCCGGCCGCGGCGGGATGCACGTAGAACAGGTCGATCAGCTCATTGTCCTTGAGCGCGATGAAGCCGACCGGAGAGCCCTCCACGGTGGCGATCAGCGTGAGGCTCTGCGTCAGCCTCTGGGCGAAGGCATCATCCTCGGCGCGCGCGATCCAGGCTTCCTGCTGGCTCTCGCTGTAATCCTCGCCCGTCAGTTCCGCGATGCTCTCCTCGTAGATGTCCACGAGGACCGGCAGGTCCGCCGGCAGGAAGGGACGAAGTCCCGGTTTCGGCAATGCCTGTCCCATCAGCGCGCCCTTCCTTCAACCGAACCACAACATACGTCATGGCCGCACTCGTTGCGGCCATCCACGTCATGGAGCCTCACCGTCGCAAAGGCGTGGATCCCCGGGACAAGCCCGGGGATGACGTTGGAGGATGCGATGACGTTCATCGCGCCACCTCCCAGGTGGTCGTGCCGTCCTTGTTGTCCTTCACCACCACGTTGAGCGCCGCAAGCTCGTCGCGGATGCGATCGGACTCGGCCCAGTTCTTCGCCGCCCGGGCGTCCTTGCGCGCCGCGATCAGAGCTTCGACCTTGGCATCGAATTCCCGATCTCTGACGTCTTGCATGAGCAGCTTAGACGAGGGGTCTTTCTCGTACAGACCAAGTAGCTCTAGAGCTAACCGCAGTTTCGATGCCGCTTCGACATATTCGGGACCGCTCTGGAACCTGCGCACTGAACGAGCCAAAGTATGGAGAGAGGCGATGGCGGCTGGTGTATTCAGGTCATCAAAAAGTGGCTCAATCACTTCCTGAGGAGTCTCGGCGGCGCCAGGTGCCTCGTGGCAAAGAACATTCCATTCGTAGAGATTTTCACGAGCCTCAAACAGCCGATCGACCGTCCAATCAATTGGTTGTCGGTAGTGCGTCATCAGCATGGCGAGTCGGAGCACCCGGCCATGCCACTTTTGATTTCCGAAATTCTTCGTCTCTAACAGTTCGTTGATCGTGAAGAAGTTGCCGAGGGACTTCGACATCTTCTCCCCTTCCACCTGCAGGAAGCCGTTGTGCATCCACACATTGGCCATGCGCGGCGTGTCGAAGGCGCAGCAGCTCTGGGCGATCTCGTTCTCGTGGTGCGGGAAGACGAGATCGATGCCGCCGCCATGGATGTCGAAAACCTCGCGCTCCATTGGGTCGGAGCAGGACAGCCGGGTCTCGAAGGCCTGGACCAGATGCTTCCACGCCATGGCCGAGCACTCGATGTGCCAGCCGGGACGTCCGGGCGTCCCGATCCCGGCGGGCGACGGCCAGGCGGGGTCCTGCGGGCCCGAGGGCTTCCAGAGCACGAAATCCATCGGGTCGCGCTTGTAGGGCGCCACGTCCACGCGGGCGCCGGAGAGCAGCTCGTCGAGGGAGCGTTTCGAGAAGGCGCCGTATTGCGGCACGTTCGGCAGCGTCTGCATGGCCGCGACGGAGAAGAGCACGTGCTCCTCGGCCACATAGGCCGCCCCACGGGCGATCAGCCGCTCGATGATCATGCGCATCTCGGCGATATGCTCGGTCGCCCGGGGCTCGACGAAGCGCGGAGCCTGACCCGCCTCGTTCACATCCTCCGGCATGAGCACGCCCAGCGCCCGGATATCGGCGTGGAACTGCTCCTCGGTCTTCTGAGTGACGACGCGGATCGCCTCGTTATGGGGCAGGTCCGGGTAATCCCGGGCGGCCCGGGCATTAATCTTGTCGTCCACATCGGTGATATTGCGCACATACGTAACGGCTTCCTTACCGTAAACATGCCTCAGCAGACGGAAGAGAAGGTCGAAGACGATGATCGGGCGGGCGTTACCGATGTGGGCGTAGTCGTAAACGGTGGGTCCGCAGACATAGAGGCGCACGTTTCCAGGGTCGATCGGGACGAAAGCGTCCTTCGACCGGGTCAGCGTGTTGTAGAGCCTCAAGCGTGCCGCCATGAAACCATATCCCTGTCAGGCCGCAGGCCGGAGGGTGGTTTCGATCTTGGAATGAGAACGAGACGGCTCCAGCCAGCGAAATGCGCTAGCCGCAAATAATCCCGGAAATGAGGATCGTTGCCGTGTTCATGAAGCCATCAATGCCTTTTCGCCCCTGGGACGTCAAGGTTTCCGGTTTGGTAAGCATGTTTTATTTGCACGGCCGCATGAAACGGGTTCCGGCAAAGCGCGTTAGAGCTTTGTTCACGCACACTCGTGGCATAATAGCCCGAGTTCAAACAATGAGGTCTTCGATGCGCCGCGCATTCACCATGCTCGGAATGGGTAGTGTTGTGTTTCTTGCAGCCGCGTCCCTGACGCTGCTCCCCAACGGCACCAAGGCCTCTTCGAGCCAGGCAACTTTCATGGTCCCCGCCGCAGACGGCTACGGCGTCGCGGAATGCCTGATTTCAAACCAGGCATGTGGCCAAGTTGTGGCGACCGCTTGGTGCGAGGCCCATGGTTACGTGAAAGCGGTGTCCTACCGCCAGATCGCCCCCGACGAGGTGACGGGCACCATCCAGAAGGCCGCCCTTGCCCCTGAGGAGCGGCCGGTCTCCGTGACCTGCTCCAACTAAGCCGGCATGGGAGACAGCATGGTCCGGGCGGTCGCGACGACGGCCCGGGTCAGGTCTCCCAGCAGCGGACCGACGATCCGGCTCTGCTGCCAGAACAGGGGCACCTTCAGCGGCTCCGACGGCTCCAGGGCCACCAGGCGGCCCGCCCGGATATGCTCCTGAACCATCGATTCCAGGTTCATCCCCCACCCTAATCCCGCCAGGGCCGCATCGACGAAAGCCTGCGATGATGGCAGCCAATGGGCAGGCGGCATGACATCAGCCCCGAGGGCCCGCCGGAGCCAGAGCGCCTGGAGCCGGTCCTTGCGGTTGAAGACGAGGCAAGGGGCTCGAGACGCCGAATCCTCGTTCAACCCATCCGGCAGCCATCGTTCGACATAAGCGGGGCTCGCCGTCGCAAGATAGCGCAGATGGCCCAGCGGATAGCTGTCGCAGCCCTGGACCGGCTTGCCGTGCGAGGTCACGGCCGCCACGACCTCCCCGCGCCTCAACCACTCGGCGCTGTGGTCCTGATCGTCCACCACCAAGTCGAAAAGGAACCCTGCCGTCTCCGCCATGGCCGGAACGAACCAGGTGGCGAGGCTGTCGGCATTGACGGCGATGCGCAGGGTCACCGGGCGGCTCTCAGGCTGAAGCCCGGGCAGGTTCTGACGCAGGGAGCCTTCGAGAAGGGCGACCAGCTCCACGTGCTGGCACAGCCGCTGACCGGCCTCCGTCGCCGTGCAGGGCTGGCCCCGCACCACGAGAACGGCTCCGATCCGCTCCTCCAGCAACTTGATCCTCTGTGAAACGGCCGATGGCGTAACGTTGAGCAGGTCGGCGGCCCGCTCGAAACTGCCGGTGCGCACGACCGCCGCGAGGGCGGACAGGTGGGAATAATCCAGCATGGGATTAGTTATTCTAAGTCGAGTTCAAAGAGTTTAACTCCACTAATTCTAGGCCGGACCCTAAGAGAGGTCGACTCCTTCTCGGATCCTCGATATGACCTCGACCCTTCTCACGGGCTTCCTGCTCGGCCTCAGCCTCATTCTCCCCATCGGGGCACAGAACGCCTTCGTCCTGCGGATCGGACTGCGCGGCGAGCATGTCTTGGCCGTATGCCTCACCTGCGCCCTGTCGGATGCGATCCTGATCCTCGCCGGCGTGTCCGGCTTCGCGCAGCTCAGCGCGAGGGTGCCCTGGGCCGAAACGATCCTGCTCTATGGGGGCGCGGCCTTCCTTATCGTCTATGGCGGACGCAGCTTCATGGCCGCGTTCGGGTCAGCCTCCCTGCGGCCGTCCGACGCCGCTCCGGAGAGCCTCGGCAGAGTGGTCCTCACCTGCCTCGCCTTCACCTGGCTCAACCCGCATGTTTATCTCGACACGGTGGTGCTGATCGGGTCGCTCTCGACGCAGTTCGAGCAGGGCAAGGAGGCCTTTGCCGCCGGCGCCATGCTGGCCTCCTTCACGTTCTTCTTTTCCCTTGGTTTCGGCGCGCGCCTGCTGAAGCCGTTCTTCGCCCGACTCATCACATGGCGGATCCTCGACATCGCCATCGGGCTCATCATGTGGCTGACGGCCGCAAGGCTGCTGCTCGGCGAAGGAGCGGCCTGAAGCCCGTCCCCGCCTATTTCAGCCATTCCCCGCATTTCGGCGGAACCTCGGTGCCCCAGGGCATCAGCGGGACGGTCGAGGTGGAGTTCTTCGGTGAACCCTCGATGGGCCGGTCGGAATAGACCATGTAGACCAGGGTGTTGCGCTTGGCGTCACAGCCGCGGACGATCTGCATCTTCTTGAAGATCAGGGACCGGCGCTCGCTGAACACCACGTCGCCCTGGCCGAACTTCTGCTTGAACTTCACCGGACCCACCTGCCGGCATGACAGGGAAATGTCCGAGACCTCCTCGGCCACGCCGAAGGTGCCGGAAATGCCGCCGCGCTCCGGGGTCGTGTAGTGGCACGCCACGCCTTCCACGAGGGGATCGTCAAGCCCATAGACCGCGAGCTTGTCGTCCGGGGTGAGCGCCCGCCAGACCGTGGATTTCTTGAAGATCAGGTCGGGCTCCTGGGCCGCGGCACCCGTCACGGCAGCCATCGTCACGGCCAGGGTCAAAGCAATTCTCGCAAACATCTTACCAGTCGTCTCCCACGGTTACGCTGTCATGTGGGGATGGCTGCGGCCTTTGACGAGAGCCTATTCCCGGTGATGGCTGACGACGCAGATCTTGTTGCCGTCGAGGTCGCGGAAATAGGCCCCGTAATAATTCTCGTGGTATTGCGGCCGCAGGCTAGGCGCCCCCTCGTCCCTTCCGCCCTGCTCCAGGGCGGCCGCATGGCAGGCGTCGACGAGGCGGCGCTCGGAGGCCAGCAGCGCGATCATGGACCCGTTGCCCGGGCTCGGTTCGCGGCCGTCGAACGGGCGCACGACCAGAAATTGCGGCCGTCCGCCGGGCAGGCCCCAGCCCACGATGCTCTCGTCCAAGAAGCGCACTTCAAGCCCCAGCGGAGCCAGGACGGTATCGTAGAAGGCTCTCGCCCGAGCGAGGTCATTTGCCCCGACGGTCGTATGGGAGTACATGCGGGATCACTTTTCGGAGTCGCTGTTCAGGACGAGGCTAGACAGCTTCCCTCGAAGGGGGCAAGGCGTTAATCACAATAGGGTCAAATTCCAGCGGCACATCACCTGCCTGACCCAGGCATTCGATGCCGCAACGGACCGGTTCTGCGATCAGCTCAATGGCAAAGATATCTTTTCTCCGCTCCCTCATCGCCGCGACGGCCTTCCTGGCTGCCGGCCAGGCAGCCTATGCCCAGTCGGCGCAGTGCCAACGCTTCCAGGCCGAACTCGCGGCCCTGGACCGCAGCGGCGGGAGCGCGCCGACCGGCCAGATGCAGGCCCAGCGGATGGAGATCAACCGCCTCGTTGGCTATTACCGCAACATCGGCTGCGAGCGCGGTCCGCTCGGCTTCCTGTCGGGCCCGGCGCCGGCGGAGTGCGGCTCGATCTCCCAGCAGATCCGCCAGCTCGAAGCCGGCTATGCCCGCCTCGCCTCGCAGGCCGTCGACCAGAGCCAGATCGAGGCCCGGCGCCGTCAGCTGCAGGTCGCGGTCCAGCAGACCTGCTCCACAGACCAACCCCGCGGCTTCTTCGAATCCCTGTTCGGCGCCCCGCGCCAGCAACAGCAGCAGGAGATCATGCCCGAAGGGCAGCCGATCATCGCCGATGACGGACCGCCCGCCATGGGCGGCGGACGCCTGATCTGCGTGAAGACCTGCGACGGCTCCTTCTTCCCGCTGACGACCCCTCCGGGCGGCGGGCAGAGCGCCAACGAGATGTGCCAGTCCCTCTGCCCCGGCACGGAAACCCTGGCCTTCGCCTATCCGGGCGGCGACCAGGGCCTCAACCGGGCCGCCTCCCTGTCGACGAACCAGCCCTATACGTCGCTGGCGAACGCCTTCAAGTTCCGCAAGACCTTCGACGAGAGCTGCGCCTGCAAGAAGCAGGGCGAGAGCTGGGCCGTGGTCCTGCGCAAGGCGGAGAGCATGCTGGAGCAGCGCAAGGGCGACCTGATCGTCACTGCCGAGAAGGCCGAGGAGCTCTCCAAGCCGAAGGCGCAGGCCGCTCGCAAGGCCGCCGACAAGAAGGCCGACGAGGAAACGAAGGAAGCGGCCGATATCGCCGCCGCCGCCCCGACGGCGAGCAAGGAATCGGCCGGTATCGGCCCGCAATCCATCGAGACCAACACCGTGGTCAGCCAGGGCGAAGGCTCGAAGCAGGAAGTCCCCGCAGGCAATGGCCAGAAGAAGACCGTGCGGGTGATCGCCCCCAACATCATCCCCGTTCCGCACGCACAGAACTGAAGTCACTTCGGGAACGAAGCCCATCATGGCATGGCCTCCCCGGACTTGATCCGGGACCGATGCCGGCCATCTCGCTTGCATGAAGCGTGAGGCTTCCCGGATCGGCGTTACAGGCACGAGGCCGGTAACGCCGAGGAAGCGTCGGCGGCCATCCATTTCGCCCCGGCTCCGGGCATGCTATTCACCCCGGCATGAAACCGCTCGATTCCCCCGAGTTCCCCCGGCCCACGGGCGCCCTCGATCCGATCATCTCCATCTCTGGCCTCGCTAAGACCTACGCGTCGGGCTTCCAGGCCCTGAAGAGCGTCGATCTGAGCATCCGCCGGGGCGAGATCTTCGCGCTGCTTGGGCCCAACGGCGCCGGCAAGACGACCCTGATCAGCATCATCTGCGGGATCGTCAATCCGAGCACGGGCACCGTCACGGCCGACGGCCACGACATCATCCGCGACTACCGGGCGGCGCGCACCAAGATCGGCCTCGTGCCGCAGGAACTCACCACCGACGCCTTCGAGAGCGTGTGGGCGACGGTGACGTTCAGCCGGGGGCTCTTCGGCAAGCCGCCCAATCCCGCCTATCTCGAAAAGATCCTGAAGGACCTCTCCCTATGGGAGAAGCGGGACAGCAAGATCATGACCCTCTCGGGCGGCATGAAGCGCCGGGTGATGATCGCCAAGGCCCTGTCGCACGAGCCCAAGATCCTCTTCCTCGACGAGCCGACCGCCGGCGTCGACGTGGAGCTGCGGCAGGACATGTGGAACATGGTCCGCCGCCTGCGCGAGAACGGCGTCACCATCATCCTGACCACCCATTACATCGAGGAGGCCGAGGAGATGGCCGACCGGATCGGGGTGATCCGCAAGGGTGAGATCATCCTCGTCGAGGACAAGACCGCCCTCATGCAGAAGCTCGGTAAGAAACAGCTCACCCTGCACCTGCAGAGCCCGCTCGCGAGCCTGCCGCCCGAGCTGCAATCCGACAACCTGCAGCTGTCACCGGACGGCAGCCAGCTCGTCTACACCTTCGACACGCAGACGCGGGAGACGGGCATCGCGGGCCTTCTGCGCCAGCTGAACGAGCACGGCATCGACTTCAAGGATCTCCAGACGTCGGAATCCTCCCTCGAGGAGATCTTCGTCAGTCTGGTCAGGGGGCGCCCATGAACCTCTACGGCATCAAGGCCATCTATCTCTTCGAGATGGCCCGCACCTGGCGCACGCTGATGCAGAGCATCGCCTCGCCGGTGATCTCGACTTCGCTCTATTTCATCGTCTTCGGCTCCGCCATCGGCTCGCGCATGGCCAATATCGACGGCGTGAGCTACGGCGCCTTCATCGTGCCGGGACTGATCATGCTCTCCATCCTGACGGAGAGCATCTCAAACGCCTCGTTCGGCATCTACATGCCGAAATTCTCCGGCACCATCTACGAACTGCTGTCCGCCCCGATCTCGGCCCTGGAGACCGTGATCGGCTATGTGGGGGCGGCGGCCACCAAGTCGGTGATCATCGGCACCATCATCCTGATCACGGCGCGGCTCTTCGTGGATTTCTCCATCGCGCATCCCGTCTGGATGGTCGCCTTCCTGGTGTTGACCTCCGTCACCTTCAGCCTCTTCGGCTTCATCATCGGCGTCTGGGCAGACAGCTTCCAGAAGCTGCAGATCGTCCCGCTGATGATCGTGACGCCCCTCGCCTTCCTCGGCGGCAGCTTCTATTCCATCAACATGCTCCCGCCCTTCTGGCAGACGGTCGCCCTGTTCAACCCGGTGGTCTATCTGGTGAGCGGCTTCCGCTGGAGCTTCTACGGCGTCGCCGACGTAGGCGTGGGCCTGAGCCTCGCCATGACCATGGTCTTCATGCTGATCTGCCTCAGCGCCGTCTGGTGGATCTTCAGGACCGGGTACAAGATCAAGGCGTAGGATAATCCATCCGTCATGCCCGGCCCTGAGCCGGGCATCCACGTCTTGTGATGCGGTGGTTCCGAAGACGTGGGTGGCCGCAACGATTGCGGCCATGACACGGCGGGTGATGCCTATTGATGTCAAAGAGCCAGCGCCTGTGGGCCCGCAGCTTGCGCTGCGAGCCTCATCAGGGGTCGAGGGTGGCGTGTCGGGCAGCCCGGCTCGCTGTGAGTAGGTTTGTTGGAAGAGCCGAACTGCTCGTCCCGCACGGTTCTTTTCAGGTGGACCAGCTGGGGCGATGCCCAAGGTCGACCTCCCGCGACCACAGGTGTGCGAGACCTGCGGCGGGACCGTGCCTGCTCCCACTCTTGCGACGCCTCGCGAGCGCGCCCCTCGTCGGATCAGGCTGTGCAATGATATAGCTAAGGTTACACCACCTGTCAAGAACAAAGTAAGAACATAACGCTGCGCCGACCACCCCGCGACGTCATCACCTCCCCGGACTTGATCCGGGGAGGTGATGACGTGGAGGATGTCGTCTCGGTACCAACATGGTGGGCGCGCTCCCCACCATGGCGTGGAGCGTTCAGGCCGCCTGTCCCGACAGCCGTGCCTTGGCCCGCTCGGGCCCGATCAGCGGCAGCAGCGCGCCCAGTTCCGGGCCGTGGTCTAGGCCGGTGAGCGCGAGGCGCAGGGGCATGAACAGGGCCTTGCCCTTGACCCCGGTCTTCGCCTTCACGGCCTCCGTCCAAGCCTTCCACGTCGTCGCATCCCAGGGCGTGGCTGGCAGAACGGCCGTGGCCGCGTCGATGAAGGCCCTGTCGTCGATGACGGGCGTCACCGGGCCGCGCACGACCCTGGCCCACTCGGCGGCATCGCGAACCTTCGTCAGGTTGCCGCGCACGGCGAGCCAGAACGCTTCACCGGCATCCGCGTCAAGCCCGGCCAGCCGCTCGCGGGCCGCCGCATAGGGCATCTCATGGATCAGGCGGGCATTGAGGTGCTCCAGCTCGCTTTCGTCGAACTTCGCAGGCGCGCGGGAGATGTGTGAGAAGTCGATCAGACTGGCGAGTTCGTTGAGATCCGCCACCGGCCGCACGGCCTCCGACGACCCGACGAGGACGGCGAGCGACGCCACCGCCTGCGGCTCGAGACCGGCATCGCGCAGGCCTTTGATCGAGAGATGGCCGAGACGCTTGGACAGGCCCTCCCCGCTCGCCGTGATCAGCAGGCTGTGATGGGCGAAGGTGGGGACAGCGGCGCCCAGGGCTTCGAAGATCTGGATCTGCACGGCCGTGTTGGTGACGTGATCCTCGCCGCGGATCACATGGGTGATCTTGAGCGCGATGTCGTCCACCACGGAGGGCAGCGTGTAGAGATAGGTCCCGTCCTCGCGCACCAGAACCGGATCGGACAGCGAGCTGCAATCCACGTGGCAAGTCCCGCGCACGAGATCCTCCCAGGCGACATTCGTGGGCTCGAGGCGGAAGCGCCAGTGAGGCTTGCGCCCCTCCTGCTCGAGCCTGGCGCGATCCTCGTCCGTGAGCTTGAGGGCCGCCCGGTCGTAGATCGGCGGCAGGCCGCGGGCGAGCTGGCGCTTGCGGCGGAATTCCAGCTCTTCCTGCGTCTCGTAGCAGGGATAAAGCCGCCCAGCCGCCTTCAGCTGCTCGGCCGCGGCGTCATAGAGATCGAACCTATCCGACTGGCGAACGATCACGTCGGGGGGAATGCCGAGCCAGTTCAGATCGGTTTGAATCGAATCCGCATATTCCTGCTTCGACCGCGCCACGTCCGTATCGTCGAAGCGCAGGATGAAGGTGCCGCCCTCGCGCCGCGCATAGAGCGCGTTGAGCAGGGCCACGCGGGTGTTGCCGATGTGGATGTGCCCGGTCGGTGACGGGGCGAAGCGAACGATGGGCTTGGACATTCAAGATGCTATGGCGAAGGGAGCACGGCCGCGCAAGAGGCGACGGGGTTTTCGGTGCTGTTCCCAGCTGCTGCCGCTGGGGATTGCCCCCTCCGATGTCATGGCCGTCCCCGGACTTGATCCGGGGATTAGTCCCGGCCAGCCCGATCCGGCGAAGCTCCGCACCTTTCCGATCGTGATCACCGGCACGAGGCCGGTGATCACGTGGAGTGAGCCTCACACGTCCATCGACCCCAGGCGCGGCTTGCCGGTGGCGCGCTCAAGGGCTTCGTCCTTCCGGTGCGCCGCCACCCCCTGGTCGCGATAACGGTTCACGATGGGATAGCGGCGGTCGCGGCCGAAATTCCTGCGCGTCACCTTCACGCCGGGCGCCGCTTGGCGGCGCTTGTATTCGGCGATGTAGAGCAGGCGTTCGACCTCCTTGACGGTGTCGAGATCGTAGCCCTTCGCGACGATGTCCGAGACGCGCAGCTCCTCTTCCACGAGGCTGCGCAGAATCTCGTCGAGATCCTCGTAGGGCGGGAGCGAATCCTGATCCTTCTGCCCCTCGCGCAGTTCGGCCGTGGGCGCCTTGCTGAGGATGTTCTCGGGGATGACGATCCCGTCCGGCCCGAGCGCCCCTTTGGGCTTCCAGCGGTTGCGCAGGGCCGCGAGGCGATAGACCTCCATCTTGTAGAGGTCCTTGATCGGATTGAAGCCGCCGTTCATGTCGCCGTAGATGGTGGCATAGCCGACCGACATCTCCGACTTGTTGCCGGTCGTCACCACCATGGCGCCGAACTTGTTCGAGATCGCCATGAGGATGGTGCCCCGGGCGCGGCTCTGGAGGTTCTCTTCCGTGATGTCGCGCTCCCGGCCGGCGAAGATCGGCTCCAGGGCGGTTTCGAACCCTTCGACCGGGGCAGATATCGGCAGGATGTCGTAGCGGACGCCGAGCTTCTGCGCGCAGGCTTCCGCGTCCCTCAGGGACTCGCCCGAGGTGTAACGGTAGGGCAGCATGACGCAATGCACCCGCTCGGGCCCGAGCGCGTCGACCGCCATGGCGGCGCAGATGGCGGAATCGAGCCCGCCGGACAGGCCCAGCACCACGCCCGGGAAGCCGTTCTTCTCCACGTAATCGCGAAGACCCAGGACGCAGGCGGCATAATCGGCCTCCTCGCCCTCCTCCACCGTCACCAAGGGCGCCTCGCGGCAGGCCCAGCCCTCCTCGCCTTTCTCCCAGGTGGTGAGCGCAACGAGTTCCTCGTTGGCCGGCAGCTGGCAGGCGAGCGAGCAATCCGCATTGAGCGCGAAGGATGCGCCGTCGAAGACCAGCTCGTCCTGGCCGCCGACCTGATTGAGATAGACCAGGGGAAGGCCGGTCTCGGTCACGCGGGCGGCCGCGATGTTGAACCGCTCCTCGGTCTTGCCGCGCCAATACGGCGAGCCGTTGGGCACGAGGAGCATCTCGGCGCCCGTCTCGGCGAGGCATTCCACCACATCGCCGGTCCAGATGTCCTCGCAGATCGGAAGACCCAAGCGGATGCCGCGGAAGTTCACGGGCCCGGGCAGAGGGCCGGCGGCGAAATTGCGCTTCTCGTCGAAGACGCCGTAATTGGGCAGATCGACCTTGAAGCGCACCGCGATCGAGCCTCCGTCGAGGAGCGCGTAGGCGTTGTAGAGCTCGCCCTCCTCACGCCACGGCAGGCCGATGAGCATTCCGGGACCGCCATCCGCCGTCTCGCGGGCGAGGCGTTCGAGGGCGGCGCGGCAGGAATCCTGGAAAGCGGGCTTCAGCACGAGGTCCTCGGCGGGATAGCCCGCGAGGAACTGCTCGGCGAACATCACGATATCGGCCCCGAGCCGGGCCGCCTCCGCACGGGCCGCCCGCGCCTTCTCCTCGTTGCCGGCCACGTCGCCGACGATGGGGTTGAGCTGCGCGAGCGCGATCTTGAGCGTGTTCTGAGCGGTCATGCCACGGATCTAGCGCGCGGCAGGGTCAGCAGCAATGCAAGGGTGGGGCTTTCCCATGCTTCATGAACCCTCACGGGCGGCGCCACCGCGACGTGTCTCTCCATGCCTCTCGTTGGAGGCCGGCCCCCCGGTTAAGCAACGGCTGCACAGATCAAGCTTTGTGGGAACCCGGAACAGTCCAGTTCGTTATTTCCACACGAAACACTGGGAGACTGACATGTTTAAAGGCGGCCTTCTCTGGCTCATCGGCATTCCGCTGCCGATCATTCTCATTCTCTTCTTCATGGGTTGGCTCAGCTAACCCATAATACGAGTAGAGTTGCGTATGTGTAAAGTAAAAGGGGCGCCCGGAGCGCCCCTTTTATTTATCTAATCTGCCCAGTCGCTCATTCCGCCGCGAGGGCGGCCGGTCGTTCCCTTGACTGGCGCTCCCGCTTGATGAGCTCCGAGGTCAGGAAGGCGATTTCGAGCGCCTGCTCGGCGTTGAGGCGCGGGTCGCAATAGGTGTGGTAGCGGTCGCGCAGGTCCGCATCGGTCAGCGCGCGGGCGCCGCCCGTGCATTCCGTCACGTTCTTACCCGTCATCTCCAGGTGGATGCCGCCCGCATGGGTGCCTTCCGCCTGATGGATGGAGAAGAAGTCCTGCACCTCGCCCATGACGCGCTCGAACGGCCGGGTCTTGTAGCCCGAGGCCGCCTTGATGGTGTTGCCGTGCATCGGATCGCAGGACCACACGACCGTGCGCCCTTCCCGCTGCACCGCGCGGATCAGGCCCGGCAGATGGTCGGCCACCTTGTCGGCGCCGAAGCGGCAGATCAGCGTGAGACGACCGGCCTCGTCCTCAGGGTTGAGCATGTCGATGAGCTTGAGCAGCCCATCGGCCGAGAGCGACGGACCGCATTTGAGGCCGATCGGATTCTTGATGCCGCGCATGTATTCCACATGGGCATGGTCGAGCTGACGGGTACGGTCGCCGATCCAGAGCATGTGGCCGGAGGTGGCGTACCAGTCTCCGGTCGTGGAATCGACGCGGGTCATGGCCTCCTCGTAGCCGAGCAGCAGGGCCTCGTGGCTGGTGTAGAAATCCGTCGAGCGCATCTCGGGGTGGGTTTCGGGATCGATCCCGATGGCCCGCATGAAATTCAGGCTCTCGGTGATGCGCTCCGCAAGCTCGCTGTAGCGGGACGATTGCGGCGAATCCTTCACGAAACCGAGCATCCAGCGATGGGCGTTCTCGAGATTGGCATAGCCGCCGGTCGCGAAGGCGCGGATCAGGTTCAGGGTCGCGGCAGACTGGCGGTAGGCCATGAGCTGGCGGCGCGGATCCGGCGTGCGGGCCTCCGGCGTGAACGCGATGTCGCTGATGATGTCGCCCCGGTAGCTCGGCAGCTCCACGCCGTCGATGGTCTCCGTCGGAGCGGAGCGCGGCTTGGCGAACTGGCCGGCGGCCCGGCCGACCTTCACCACGGGCGAGCCGCCCGCATAGGTCAGCACCACCGACATCTGGAGGAACAGGCGGAAGAAATCGCGGATGTTGTCGGCCGAATGCTCAGCGAAGCTCTCGGCGCAGTCGCCGCCCTGGAGCAGGAAGGCCTCGCCCTTGGCGACCTTGCCGAGGGTCCGCTTCAGCTTGCGCGCCTCGCCCGCAAAGACGAGCGGGGGAAAGCCGGCGAGCTGCTGCTCGACGCTCTCAAGCGCCTCAAGGTCCGGATAGGCCGGAACCTGCTGGATTGGCTTGTTTCTCCAGCTATCGGGCGTCCACCGCTCGGTCATGACACTAACCCCCGTATCCTTCCTTCAATACTCATCGTGCACCGCAACAAGCGGCATGGAAAGGCACCTATACACGACATATTCAAAAAGGCGAGTGGGTAGAGGTGACGCGTCTCGAATCCCTGCAAGTGCAGCGATATCGCCATCTATGCTTTGCAAACGACCTCTCATAATCTTCTAGCAAGATCCCGTAAACTCCACTTTCCTGTCATGATCATGAGTACGGCATAAACGGCCGGTACCCACCATAGCTCGGCAAGCACATCCCAAACCATATGCATGACCTCAAACACGAAAACAGCTCCGGAATGCGCTCAGCTCAACTGACGTTACTACATAATATGAGGCATAAACACTTAAGCCATTGGAATTCTAAGAACCCTAGCCCACCGCCACCGGCTTCTTGACCACCACCGGCGTGCGCATGGTGACCAGTTCCTCCGCGGCCGTTGGGTGAACCGCCACGGTGCGATCGAAATCGGCCTTTGTGGCCCCCATGGTCACGGCGATGCCGGCGAGCTGGATCATCTCGCCCGCGTCGTGGCCCATGATGTGGACGCCCACGACCTTGTCGGTCGCCTTGTCGACGATGAGCTTCATGAAGACCCGGTCCTTGCCGCCCGAGAGCGTGGCCTTCATCGGCCGGAAGGCGGTCTTGTAGACGTCCACATCGCCGTAGATGGCCCGGGCCGCGTCCTCGCCGCAGCCGATCACGCCGATCTCCGGCGTCGAGAAGACCGCCGTGGGGATCAGGTCGTGGTCCACGATGGTGGGCCTGTCGCCGAACACCGTGTCGGCGAAGGCATGGCCCTCCCGGATCGCGATGGGAGTGAGGTTCGCCCGGTTGGTCACGTCGCCCACCGCGTAGATCGAGGGAACCAGGGTCTGGGAATAGCCGTCCACGGGAATGGCCCCGACCTCGTCGACGGTGATCCCGGCCTTCTCCAGTCCGAGCCCCTTCGTGTTCGGCCGTCGGCCCGTGGCGACGAGGACCTGGTCGACCGTGAGGATCGACCCGTCGGACAGGGTCGCGGCGATCCCATCCGCCGTCTTCTCCAGGCTCGTGAGGGTCCGGCCCAGGGCCAGCCTGATCCCGCGCTGGGCATAGGCTTCCCCGAGGGCGTCGCGCACGTCCTCGTCGAAGCCGCGCAGGAGCTTGTCGCCCCGGTGCAGGAGCGTGACGTCACTGCCGAGGCCTGCGAAGACCCCGGCGAATTCGACGGCGATGTAGCCGCCGCCGACCACCAGGATGCGCTTCGGCAGGGTTTCCAGGTGGAAGACCTCGTTTGACGTGATGCCGAGCTCGCCGCCGGGAATGACCGGCTCCAGGGTCGGATGGGCCCCGACGGCCACCAGGATATAGCGGGCGCGGATGCGTGCGCCGGTCTTGAGCAGATGGACCGTATGGGCGTCCTCGATCACGGCGCGGCTGTCCACGACCTCGACGCCGGCCTTTTCCAGGTTGGCGCGATAGATCCCTTCCAGCCGGTCGATCTCCCGATCCTTGTTGCGGATCAGGGTAGCCCAGTCGAAGCGGGTCTCCCCGACGCTCCAGCCGAAGCCCTCCGCGTCGTGGAAATCGTCGGCGAAACGGCTGGCATAGACCATCAGCTTCTTGGGCACGCAGCCGCGGATCACGCAGGTTCCGCCGACCCGGTACTCCTCCGCCAGCATGACCTTCGCCCCGTAGCCCGCGGCGATCCGCGCCGCGCGCACGCCGCCGGATCCTCCTCCGATTACGAACAGGTCAACGTCGAATGAGGACATGGTGCGGTCTCCGCTCACTTCTGCAACTTGGATTCATTCATATAAGGACGGTTTGCGGCGACGTCGCCCGCCGGCCCTGCTCCGGGTGCATGGCTGCTCACCTGAATCGAGAAGCTCTTACGCTAAGGTTCAACAACGATAAAGGAGCAAGCCGCTTGCCGCTCCCCTGTTCCCTCATTAGGGTCTGCCGCGGCTACGCCGACTGAAGTCGGCCCCAAGTGGAGGAAACTTATGAGCCATTTTCGTAAAGGTCTTTGGCGCAGCGCTCTCGCTGCGGCGGCCGTGGCAGGATTCGTGACATCGGCGGCAGCTCAGATGGAGCTCAAGATCATGGCTCCGGCGGCTCCCGGCGGCGGCTGGGACCAGACGGCCCGCTCCATGCAGCAGGCCCTGACCCAGGCCGGCATCGCCAAGAGCGTGCAGGTCGCCAACGTGCCGGGCGCCGGCGGCTCCATCGGCATCGCGCAGCTCGTGAACAACTCCAAGGGCGACGGCAACCAGCTCATGGTCATGGGCTACGTGATGGTCGGCGCTCTTCTCACCAACAAGTCGCCGGTCACCCTCGACCAGACGACGCCCATCGCCCGCCTGACCTCGGAATACGAGGCGATCGTGGTTCCGGCCAGCTCGCCGATCAAGTCCGTCAAGGAACTTGCCGATGCCATCAAGGCAGATCCGGCCAAGGTGACCTGGGCTGGCGGTTCGGCCGGCGGCGTCGACCACATCGCTGCGGCGCTCTTCGCCAAGGCGGCCGGCGCTGATCCGACCAAGATCAACTACATTCCCTTCTCCGGCGGCGGCGAGGCCCTCGCGGCCATCCTCGGCGGCAAGGTGACGGCCGGCATCTCCGGCTACGGCGAGTTCGAAAGCCAGGTGAAGGCCGGCAAGCTGCGCCTCCTCGGCCTGACGTCGCCGGCCGACAAGGCCACCGCCGACCTGCCGTCGATCAAGGCCCAGGGCCTCGACCTCGAGATCGCCAACTGGCGCGCCGTCGTGGCGCCTCCCGGCATCTCCGCCGACCAGAAGAAGGCCCTGATGGACGCCATGGACAAGATGGCCAAGTCCAAGGAGTGGCAGGAAATCCTGAAGGCGAAGGGCTGGGAGGATTCCTACATGTCCGGTGATGCTTTCGCCAAGAACCTGGCCGACGAGCAGGGCCGCACCAAGGACGTGCTCACGGCCGTGGGACTGGTGAAGTCTTAATTTTCAAGATAAAGGCCGTTGGAAGCGCCGCGTTCTCGGAGCGCGGCGCTTCTTTTTTGGGACAATCCATGACCACATCACCCAAGCGGCGCATCGACGTGGCAGGCCTCGTCATCGCGCTCATTCTCATCGGCCTGGCCGGTCTCGTCTGGTGGGACATGACCAAGCTCCAGATCCTCTCCCCATACGATCTCGGCCCTAAGGTCATGCCCATCGTCGTCTCCGTCGGCCTGACGCTTCTCGCCATCGGCAACGGCATCGGCGCCCTGCGCGGCGATCTTCCGCCCCGCGACAGCCTCGACTGGAAGCCGATCATCCTCATTCTCGGCGGCCTCGCCTGCCTCATCGCCCTCGTCGCTGTCGGCGGCGGCTTCATGATCGGCACGGCCATCCTGTTCGCCACCACATCGGCCGCCTTCGGACGCCGGGCGTTCCTGACCGATCTGCTGATCGGCGCCGTGATCGCGGTCTTCATCTACCTGCTCTTCGGCAAGCTCCTGACCCTGTCCCTGCCGGCAGGTCCGCTCGAGCACCTGTTCTGAGGCCCTGATCATGGAAGCCTTCACCTCCCTCGCCAGCGGCCTCTCCGTCGCCATCCAGCCGATGAACCTGCTGTTCGCGCTCATCGGCGTGCTTCTGGGCACCGCCGTCGGCGTTCTGCCCGGCATCGGCCCGGCGCTCACCGTGGCGCTCCTCCTGCCGATCACCTTCAAGCTCGATCCGGCCGGCTCCATCATCATGTTCGCCGGCATCTATTACGGCGGCATGTACGGCGGCTCGACCACCGCCATCCTGATCAACACGCCGGGCGAAAGCGCCTCCATGGCGACCGCCCTCGAAGGCAACCTGATGGCCAAGGCGGGCCGCGGCGGCCCGGCGCTCGCCACCTCGGCCATCGGCTCCTTCGTGGCCGGCACCATCGCCACCCTCGGCCTGACGCTGCTCGCCCCGTACCTCGTGGAAGTCGCCGTGAGCTTCGGGCCGGAGGATTACTTCGCGCTCATGTGCGTGGCCTTCGTGACCGTCTCGGCCACCTTCGGCGATTCCCCGGTCAGGGGCCTCAGCAGCCTCTTCATCGGCCTGCTGCTCGGGCTGGTGGGCATCGACATCCTGTCCGGCCAGTCGCGCCTGAGCTTCGGCATCCCGGAACTCTACGACAACATCGAGGTCACGACCCTCGCGGTCGGTCTCTTCGCGGTCGGCGAGGCGCTTTACGTCGCCTCCCGGCGCCATATCCACGAGGAGAAACTCGAGGCCGTTCGCGGCTCGCTCTGGATGACCAAGGAGGACTGGAAGCGCTCCTGGAAGCCCTGGCTGCGCGGTACGCTCTACGGCTTCCCCATCGGCGCCCTGCCGGCCGGCGGCGCCGAAATCCCGACCTTCCTGTCCTACGCGACCGAGAAGAAGCTCACCAAGTACCCGGAGGATTTCGGTAAGGGCGCCATCGAGGGCGTGGCCGGACCGGAGGCCGCCAACAACGCCTCCGCGGCCGGCACGCTCGTGCCGCTGCTGACGCTCGGCCTTCCGACCTCCGCGACGGCCGCCATGATGCTGGCTGGCTTCCAGCAATACGGCCTCAATCCCGGTCCGCTGCTGTTTGCCGAGCAGCCCAACCTTGTGTGGGGTCTGATCGCCAGCCTGTTCATTGCCAACACCATGCTGCTGGTGCTCAACCTGCCGCTGGTGGGCCTGTGGGTGAAGCTGCTCGCGATCCCACAGCCCTGGCTCTATGCCGGCATTCTGGTCTTCGCCACCATGGGCACCATCGCGGCCAATCCCTCGCCGGTGGAGCTAATCATGCTGGCGGTGTTCGGCGTGCTCGGCTTCCTGATGCGCCGGTTCGACTTCCCGATCGCCCCGGTGGTGGTCGGCCTGATCCTCGGCCCGATCGCGGAGAGCCAGCTGCGCCGGGCGCTCTCGATCAGCCTGGGCGATCCGATGGTGCTCCTGCAGAGCCCGATCTCGGCCACGCTCCTCGGCATCGCCGTCATCGCCCTGGTCCTGCCCTTCGTCCTCAAAGGCATGGGGCGCTTCAAGGCCGTCGAGGACTGATCCTCCAAGCATCGCATCCAGGGCCGGCTCCCGGTCTTGGATGGAAAGATGCCGGAGAACAAAGACTTCAGAGGACAGACAAAAAGAAAGGCCCGGTTTCCCGGGCCTTTTTCATGTCTGCGATCCGATCGATCTCAGTTCAGCTGATGACCGCGCTTGCCCATTTCCTCACGGGCACGGGTCATGATGAATTCCGAGGTCTTCTGGGTCCAGATCGCCATGTCGCGGACGATGGCGTCGAGAATGCCAGGCTGCAGCTGCACCCACTTCTGGCCGACCGGGGACTTGTAGAAGGCTGCGATCTCCTTCAGCTCGGCCTCGCTCATTCGCGATGCGAGGGTCTTGGCCGTGGCGTCGATCATTTCCTTCTTCTTCTGCTCGACCTCGGGACGGATGAGAGTCACCACCTGGTCCAGATCCTGGCGGATCTCCGGGCGGGTCACGTTCATCTGCTGGAGCTGATTGAGCAGCGGGTCGGTCATGGCATCGAAGGCGCCGGTCAGGCCGGAGCTGACGGCGACGTCGGTGGCGGCCGCGAGCTGGCTGGCGCTGGGCTGCGGAGCCTGCTGGGCGAAAACGGGACTTGCGAGCATGAACAACGCGACCGAGGTCGCGGCCAAGCGGGAGGCGTTGCGGATCATAGAAGTAGCTCCAATCGTCATGGTTTTTTGGTCAGAGCTGACCGAGTTCGACGAGCCCGTCGCCCGTCGCGAGGATCGCTCCGGTGGCCAGACCCAGGAAGAGACCGTGCTCTACGACGCCAGGGATGTTGTTCAGCGTCGAGGCGAGCACGTTCGGCTTATCGATGCGCCCGAGATGCGCATCGAGAATGAAATGGCCACCATCTGTGACGTAGGCGGCCCCGTCGGGAGCGTGCCGCAGGATCAGTTCGCCGCTCATGCCCAGGCTGTCCAGCAGCCTGACGATGGCGCGCTCGGTGGCCGTGAGACCGAAGGGCACGACCTCGATGGGAAGCGGAAAGCGGCCGAGCTTGGAGACGAGCTTGGACCCGTCGGCGATGACGATCATCCGCTGGCTCGCGGAGGCCACGATCTTCTCACGCAGGAGAGCGCCGCCGCCGCCCTTGATCAGGCGGAGGTCGTCGTCGATCTCGTCGGCCCCATCGACCGTCAGGTCCAGGTCCGGGGTCTCGTCGAGGGTCGACAGGGGAATGCCCTCGCGCTGCGCCTGCTCGCGGGTCGCCTCGGAGGTGGGAACTCCCACCACCTTGAGCCCGGCCCGAACCCGCTCGCCGATGGCCGCCACGAAATGCGCCGCGGTCGAGCCGGTGCCCAGGCCCAGCCTCATGCCGTCCGTGACCAGTTCGGCAGCCTTCTCGGCCGCAGCGCGCTTGAGATTGTCGCTCACTGAAATCCTCTGAGAATGCGTCCGCTCCGGCTTGCGAAGGCTGTTTTGCTCGCCTCTAGCATGTCGGAGCGGCTAAAAGAAAGAACGTTTCACCCATGGTCGGCAGCGGAAGCTCGCCCGGGCCCGGTCAGGGACGCTGCGGCGAGGCTCCCGTCCCGGAGCCGCCGCTCGGGGTGGCGGCCGTCGGCGCGGCCGACGAAACGGCGGGCGATGGGGTCGTCTGCGGGGTGCAGACCACGCGCTCGTCGAAAACGTAGCAGATGCTCATCTGGCCCGTCCGGTAATTGACCCGGAACACGCCCCCTTCCCGCTCGTGGCGGGAGGCGACGAGACCGTATTCCCCGGGAGCCTGAGCTCCCGCGCCCTCGCCCGCGCTGTAGCAGAGGGTGACCCCGACCGTGCCTTCCTGTAAACCGTATTGGCAGGAGCTCACCTCGCCGGTGATCCGATCGATCCTATAAATCCTGTTCAGGTCGGTCTGAGGCGCAGGGACGAAATCATAGGACGCCGCCAGGGCGGGGCCGAAGAAGCCTCCCAGCGCCAGGACTGCCGATATCAACGCCGCGGAACCAAGGGGCCGCATTCACCACTCCATCCGGTAAGAACGAATCAACCATAGGCACCATATCATCCCGGTGATTGATTCCCTTGCCCACAGCAGGTAGCCGACCTTCATGGCCATTGATACCCCGCACATCGTCTCGCCCATCGCCGTCTTCGACCTCGATGGAACCCTGGCGGACACGGCCGTCGATCTCGTCGGAACCCTCAATGTGATTCTCGACCGCGAAGGTCTGGCTCCCCTCCCGGTCGCCGAGGCGCGGGACATGATCGGCGCCGGGGCCCGGGCCCTGATCGAACGTGGGTTCGAGGCCGCCGGCAAGGAGCTGGCGCCCGCTCATCTCGACGAGCTGTTCCGCCAGTTCATGGTCCATTACGGAGAGAACATCTGCGTCCGCACGCAGCTCTACCCGGGCGTCGCCTCGGCGCTTGACCGGCTGGAAAAGGCGGGATTCATCCTGGCGGTCTGCACGAACAAGGTCGAGGAGCACTCGGTCAAGCTCCTGGACGAGCTCGGCGTCGGCCGGCGTTTCGCGGCCAATTGCGGCCGGGACACGTTCCCCTACTTCAAGCCCGATCCGCGCCACCTCACCCTGACCATCGAACGCGCCGGCGGGAGCCCGGCCCGGGCGGTCATGATCGGCGATTCACGGACGGATATCGTGACGGCGAAGAATGCAGGCATCCCCGCGATTGCCGTACCGTTCGGCTATACCGATGTGCCGGTTCGCGAGCTGGGACCCGATCTCATCATCGACCACTTCGACGACCTTTTCGCCGCCGTGCAGACCCTCATGAGGCCGCTGGCGGCCTGACGCGGCCGACATCGATCCTGCGCGGCGACCACGCATGGAGAAGTGAAGCTTCGATATCA
The DNA here is from genome assembly GCF_024519725.1 of Microvirga sp. Mcv34. Classification (GTDB taxonomy): domain Bacteria; phylum Pseudomonadota; class Alphaproteobacteria; order Rhizobiales; family Beijerinckiaceae; genus Microvirga. The sequence continues at coordinate 78,786 of NZ_JALJRK010000010.1, forward strand.
GGAAGGAATGGTGGGCGCGACAGGGATTGAACCTGTGACCCTTCGCGTGTGAAGCGAATGCTCTCCCGCTGAGCTACGCGCCCTGACCAGCGCCTTCTAAAGGCGCTCAGCCCCCGGCGTCAAGCCAAAGAAGCATATCCGGGTCCAAGTATTTTGCGTGGTGAATTGCGGCAGCGTGGCTTTAACAGCTTGCTCACGATGTGGTGGAAATAAGGCCATTCCGCACTAGAATTTTATAGCAGAACCTTGATAAGACATGGATCCGAAGTGGGGCTGTTGCGTTGAGCAATGACAGTACCCGCCACCAACCATGTTTTCTCTGAGGCAAAAATGGGACGCACTCGCGCTGCCCTGACCGGGCTCACCTGCGCTTTCGTCGCCCTTGCGACGCCGGCTGCGGCATTTACGGCAATCGATCCTCTGACCCGCCAGCCGCTCTACAGCGCTGAAGACGCCCTGAAGGCCCAGGCCGCCTCGGTCGCGCGGGAAGTCGTGACCTTCGACGGCCGTTATGCGCCCGGCACCATCGTGGTGTCGACCAGCGAACGCCGCCTCTGGTTCGTGCTCGGCAACGGCCAGGCCATCCAGTACGGCGTCGGCGTCGGACGCCCGGGCTTCACCTGGTCGGGCGCCCATTCCGTCACCATGAAACGCGAATGGCCGGATTGGCGCCCGCCGGCGTCCATGCTCAAGCGCCGTCCCGACCTACCCCGCTACATGAAGGGCGGACCGGACAACCCGCTCGGCGCCCGCGCCCTCTACATCGGCAGCACGATCTACCGCATTCACGGCTCGAACGAGCCGGAGACCATCGGCGAGGCCGTGTCCTCGGGCTGCATCCGGATGACCAACGAGGACGTCACCGACCTCTACAACCGCGCCAAGGTCGGCGCGAGGGTCGTGGTCCTGCGCTAAAGGACGAGACTTTACAGGCCATGGCCGGGTTCGTCCCGGCCATTTCTGTTTGGAAGCGGCTCTCCCCTCAGCGCGCTCTATCCCGCGACAGGCCCTTCGCGGCCAGCTCATCGAGATAGGCCTGCCACTTTGCCCCCTGCTCGGCTCCGAGCCGATAGAGATAATCCCAGCCGTAGATCCCGGTATCGTGCATGTCGTCGAAGACGAGCTTGACGGCGTAGTTGCCGATCGGCTCCACGCCGATGATCTGCACCTCCCGTTTGCCCGGCACCGTCTTTCGCTCCGCGGGGCTGTGGCCCTGGACCTCGGCGGAGGGGCTCGTGACCCGCAGGTACTCGGCCGGCAGGTCGAAGGCCGCCCCGTCGTCGAAGACGATGCGGAGACTGCGCTTGTCCTTGGCGAGGCGGATCTCCGTCGGCCAGCGTTCAGATGTCATAGGCCTCAACCCCTTCCCCGGAACGTAATTTCACGCTAACTGCTTGATCATAACATCGAAGGCAAGCGTTCAAGCCAACAAGGACGTCTCCGCCATGGGAGCCTTTCCGGCCCATCTCGAGAATGCCGATACCGACCGGTCCCTCCTGGACCCGTTCGGCCGGGCGATCACGTATCTCCGCGTGTCGGTGACGGACCGCTGCGATTTCCGCTGCGTCTATTGCATGTCCGAGGACATGGCCTTCCTGCCCAAGCGCGACCTGCTGACCCTGGAAGAGCTCGACCGCATCTGCACGGCCTTCGTCGACAGGGGAGTGCGCAAGCTGCGCATCACCGGCGGCGAGCCCCTGGTGCGGCGGGACATCATGACCCTGTTCGGTTCCCTGTCGCGCCATCTCGATTCCGGCGCGCTGGACGAGCTCACCGTCACCACCAACGGCTCGCAGCTCGCCCGCCATGCCAAGGACCTCGCCGCCTGCGGGGTGAAGCGGATCAACGTGTCGATCGACACGCTCGATGCCGACAAGTTCCGGAGCATCACCCGCTGGGGCGACCTGACCAAGGTGCTGCAAGGGCTGGATGCGGCGCAGAACGCGGGCCTCAAGGTCAAGATCAATGCGGTCGCCCTGAAAGGCGTGAACGAGGACGAGATCGTGCACCTGCTCGAATGGGCGCACGGCCGCGGCATGGATCTGACCCTGATCGAGGTGATGCCGCTGGGCGAGATCGAAGGGCAGCGCATCGATCAGTTCCTGCCGCTGTCGCTCGTCCGCGCGCGCCTGTCCGAGCGCTACACGATGGAAGATCTCGCCGACCGCACCGGAGGGCCGGCCCGCTACGTCCGGGTGAAGGAGACCGGCGGGCGGCTCGGCTTCATCACGCCGATGACCCATAATTTCTGCGAGAGCTGCAACCGGGTGCGGCTGACCTGCACGGGCCAGCTCTTCATGTGCCTCGGCCAGGAGGATGCCGCCGACCTGCGCGGCCCGGTGCGCGCCTCCACGTCCGACGAGCTGCTCGAGCGCGCCATCGTCGATGCCATCGCCCGCAAGCCGAAGGGGCACGACTTCATCATCGACCGGCGTCATGCCCGTCCAGCGGTGAGCCGGCACATGAGCGTCACAGGCGGGTAGGCTCCGGCAATGAATGCGAATGTCCTCATCTCGATCCGCAAGCTGGCCTTCCTGGCATCCCTCGCGATCGGCCTGGGAACGGCCCCGGCCTTCGCGCAGGATGCGGCGCCAGCACCGACACCGACGATCCGCATCGCCATCGAGGGCGCCTACCCGCCGTTCAACTTCATCGATGCCAACAACGAGCTGCAGGGTTTCGAGGTCGAGCTCCTCAAAAGCCTCTGCGATACGATGAATGTCACCTGCGAACTCGTCCAGCATGAATGGGACGGCATCATCAAGGGACTCCTGAATCGCGAATACGACGCGATCATGTCGTCCCTGGAAATCACGGAACGTCGCCAGAAGCGGATCGCCTTTTCGGATCCCTACTACCGCATCCCGGCGGTCTTCATCGGATCCAAGGAAACCGCTCCCGGCCCGGTCACTCCGGCGGCGATGGCCGGCAAGAAGATCGGCACCATCGAGCGCACCGATCACGAAACCTATCTCAAGACGTTCTACAAGGATTCCCAGATCGTCCTCTTCGCCAAGGCGGAAGAAGCCAATCTCGATCTTCTCGTGGGCCGTATCGATGCGGTCTTCGCCGACGAGCTGCTTCTTTCGAAATTCCTGAAGAGCCGCGAAGGCGCCTGCTGCCAGATCCTCGGCGAAGCACCCGCCGAGCCCGCCTACAAGCGCGAATCCTATGGTATCGGCCTGCGCAAGGAGGACGAGAGCCTACGCCAGCAGTTCAATCGCGCCATCGCGCAGGTGAAGGCGGACGGGACCTATGACCGGATCCGCACCGAGTATTTCCCCTTCGACGTCAAATAGAGGCGATCGATCACGTCATGGCCGGCCTCGTGCCGGCCATCCCGATTGAAAAGGCGCCGCGCGCTCCAGAAGCGAGATCACCGGCACAGGTCGGTGATGACACCGTGGGCGTCCAAGAAAAATCAGGTCCACATTTTCGCATGATGCGGTAGAACCGGCGAGACATACAGGGAGCGGACGATGGCGAAAGTTGCATTCCTCGGACTCGGCGTGATGGGTTACCCCATGGCTCGCCACCTCAAGGCGAAGGGTCATGAGGTGACGGTCTACAACCGCACGGCGGCCAAGGCCGAGAAATGGGTGTCCGAGAACGGCGGACGTGCCGTCGGGACGCCGCGGGAGGCGGCCGAAGGCCAGGAGATCGTCTTCGCCTGCGTGGGCAACGACGACGACCTGCGCCAGGTGACGCTCGGCCCCGACGGTGCGTTCCAAAGCATGGGCAAAGGCAGCATCTTCGTCGACCACACCACCGCCTCGGCGGAAGTGGCGCGCGAGCTTCATGCCGCCGCGACGGAGAAGGGCTTCGCCTTCATCGACGCCCCCGTTTCGGGCGGTCAGGCGGGCGCGGAGAACGGCGTGCTCACGGTCATGTGCGGCGGCGACGCGGAGGCTTACGCGAAGGCCGAGCCCGCCATCATGAGCTTTGCCCGCGCCTCGCGCCTCATGGGCGAGGCCGGCGCCGGTCAGCTCACCAAGATGATCAACCAGATCTGCATCGCCGGTCTCGTTCAGGGTCTGGCGGAAGGCATCCATTTCGGCAAGAAGGCCGGCCTCGACATCGAGGCGGTGCTCGACGTGATCTCAAAGGGGGCCGCCGGCTCCTGGCAGATGGAGAATCGCGGCAAGACCATGAACCAGGGCAAGTTCGATTTCGGCTTCGCGGTCGATTGGATGCGCAAGGACCTGTCCATCGTGTTGGACGAGGCCCGCAAGAACGGCGCCAGCCTGCCGGTCACGGCCCTGGTCGATCAGTTCTATGCCGATGTGCAGAAGATGGGCGGCCGGCGCTGGGATACGTCGAGCCTGATCGCCCGGCTCGACAAGTAAGCCTCAGCCGATCCATCAAGAGATGAAAGCGAAGCGCCGGGGCCGGTAAGTGCATGTTTCGGTGAAGTGGATCCGGTTCACCGTCAAGAAAATGCGGTCCGACAAAGAAGAGAGGTGTTTCCACGTCAGTGGAAACACCTCCAAGCTCCGGCGCTCTCCGTTTCAGCGTCCTTCTTCCGCGCAAGGCCGTCCAGGCCGGCAGCGTTCGGGATGCCCCCCGCCCTGGCGGTTGCCGGATGGCGCGGGTGCGGGGCGAACCTGCTGCGCCGGCCTCTCGAAGCCACGCCCGGGGGGCGGCTGCATCGTCGGGCGCGGCGGCTCGCGGAAGGCGCGCTCCTCCCGGGGCGCGTCCATGCGCGGAACGAGCCTGGGCTGAAAGGCTGGTGCCTCCGGACGCTCCATCCGATGTGCAGGACGCGGCGAGGGACGCTCGCGATCCATTCTGTCCCAGGCGGCAGGCCGCTCGCGCTCCATCGGCGGGCGCACATTGACGTCCGGGCGCGGTCGGCGCTGCTCCGGTTGAGGGAACACGGCCGTCGGGCGGCCGGCCTCGTGCCGGGCGGGCCGCTCCCGTTCGATCTCGATCCGCGGCCTCTCGGGCCGGGCCTGCCGCGGCAGGACCTGATCCCTGTCGAAGCGAGGCTCTCTGGGGCGGACCGCATCGCGCATGGGCTCTTCAGGACGGATCGCCCGAGGATAGACATCGCGCTCGACGGGCCGCACACCGCGCGGCACCTCCGGACGGAAGGCCGGCTGCCCGATATCCGAGCGACCAGGACGGGGAACTTCCTGACGGGATGGTTCCTGAGGGAACGTCGCGAGGGGAATCGGACGCGGGGGAAGGCGGCCGGGCCGCTGCGGCTGCGCCTCGCCGGGGCGAACGCCCCTGCCCTCGCGCGGACCTCTCGGATCAACCGAAACCGGAAGCGGCCGCAGCGGCGCGGCCAATCCGGGCTGGCGCGGGACAACCGGCTCCTGAGGGCGCAGACCGCGGCGCGGACGGGGGCCTCGCTCATCGCCCATGAGTCCGCCGAAGACCGGCGGAGCGGCCACCGGGATGGCGACCGGGCCGCGTGGCGTGACCGGCGCGATGGGCTGGTAGAACGAGCGCGGCGGACGGGCGCGCACCGGGACCGGAATGGCCATCGGGATCGGCAGCACGCCGGCCATGATCGGAGGAGGCGGCGGCTCGCGGACGATGGTCACGAACTCTACGTCCTCGTCGCGCGGCGGCAGGAGATAGACCGGCGCGCGCGGCGGCGGCACGTCGCGGATGATGGTCGTGACTTCGACGACCTCGACCCGCTCCACCTCGGGCAGCGGCGGCGGCAGATCCACATAGACCACCTCCTCGAAATCCGCCGGCGGCGCATAGGGGGCCGACAGGCGCGCGAGACGGCGCTCGCAATCCGCCGCATGGGGGCCGTTCGGATAGCGACGCAGATAGGTCCAATAGGCCTCGCGGGTGTTGCTGGTGAGCGTGCGGCGCCAGACGATGGCCTCGCGGCGGGCGGCCAGCAGGGCCGTCACGTGGCGGGCCAGGCGATGGTCCGGGTAGCGGCGCAGGAAGGCCTGGTAGTCCTGAATCGTGTCGCGCTCGACCGCGATGGCGTAAGCCTCTTCGGCCGGAACGTCCTCGATCCGGCGCACCTCGCGCACCAGCGGCGCGGCCGCCGCCTCTGCCTGCTCGAAGAAGACGAAGGAGCTGTTTCCGAGATTGGCCGAATGCCAGGGTATCTGCAGGCCGTTCGTGGCCTCGTGCGTCCTCAGGCGCGTGCGGGCGAACACCTCGTCGATCGGCATTCCCGGCTGCCGGATCATCTCCGCCAGGGCCGTCGCATAGGCCCCGTAAGGCCCCTGCCTATCGGCCGCGACAATGTTGGGAGCCGAGGAGAAGGCCATCAGGAACCCGGCAGGCGGCTCCATTAGGGCGAGGCCCTGAGCCAGCGGCTTACCGTCGGAGGGAAAAGACTCTCGGTAATCCTCCATGTCGGCCACGACAATGCGAACCTGAGCTGAGGTGCGTTCGAGCGAACGAGTCAAATCTGAAAGACGGAAGCCCTCTAGAAGTACGTCCATATGGCGTTGGACATTGGCGTCGACAGGTATGAAATAATTCTCGCCTTCGAGCTGGATGCCATAGCCCGATAGATAGATCATCACGACGGCGCTTGGCTCTAGGGCTTGAGCCTTATCTAGGAAATCGCGCATTACGCTACGCAGGTCGTTGCTTCTCAGATCGCGACCCTGAACAACCTCGAAACCGGCACTGGTCAATGTCTGTGCAATTAACCCGGCGTCGTTGGTGGTCGTGATCGGATGGCGGCTCTGATTCAAATATTCGCGTTGACCGATGACGAGTGCGAGACGCTGCGGTTGGGCTGCAGCATATGAAAAGGCGCCAATAAAGGCTGTCGCAACTAGAAAAATAAAAACGATAGCACGTTTCAGACGAGACACGGATTGCCCACCCCTTTGTCGCCCTTGCGGGTCTTATGCAGATATGGACAAGGCAGTTGAACGGGCTGTGAACGAAATGGGATGGTCGGATGCCGGCTCTTCTGTCACCGCCGTGTCATCGTCAGGTAAACCACGAAGGCCCCGATGGCGACGGCGAGGCCCATGATCACCAGCTGGCGCGTTTCGCCCGTCAGGGCCGCGTCCCGGTACATCTGGTTGAGGCGCTCGGCGCGTTCGGGATCGCGCGACATAAAGAGTCCGATGACGATGCTCAACGTGGCAAGGCCGAGAATCCAGTAGGTCGGGCGCATCGGGCTTTCTCCTTATCGTCCCTCGAACCGGGGAGCTCGCTTCTCGCGGAACGCCGCGACGCCTTCCATGAAGTCGTGGCTCGATCCCGCCTCGGCCTGAAACCTGGCTTCGAGATCGAGTTGGGCTTCGAGATCGTTCGCCAGGCTCTGTCCCACCGCCTGCTTGGTGAGGCGATAGGCGAGTCCCGGCCCCTCGGCAAGCTTTGCGGCGAAAGCCGCCACGTCGACCGCGAAGGATACATCGTCGAAGACCTTGTAGACGAGCCCCATCCTCTGGGCCTCCTCGGCCGGGATGGCCTCGGCGCTCAGCATCAGGGCGAGCGCCTGCTTGGGACCGACGAGGCGCGGCAGGATCCAGGTGCCGCCGGCATCCGGGATCAGGCCAATCTTGGCGAAGGCCTCCTGCAGATAGGCCGAGCGCGCCGCCACGACGATGTCGCAGGCGAGCGCGATGTTCATGGAGGCGCCGACCGCCGGGCCGTTCAGGGCAGCGATGGTCGGCTTCGCGTAATCGGCGAGCCTGAGCACCAGCGGGTTGTAATCGCGGGTGAGCGCGGGTCCGAGATCGATACGGCCCTGCTCGTCGCGCTTGAGATCGACCGTCAGATCCTGGCCCGAGGAGAACGCCCGCCCCTCCCCGGTCAGCACCACCACGCGCACTGCCTCGTCCCGCTCGCATTGGTCCAGCGCGTCCCGAAGGTCCGCGTGCATCTCGGCGTTGAAAGCGTTCATCTTCTCCGGCCGGGACAGCGTGATGGTCGCGACCGATCCGTCGACGGCGCAGCGCAGGGTCGTCGGGCTCATGCCTCAAAGCTCCTTGTCGTCGGGACCGAACATAGAACGGATCTCCGATCGGAGAACCCGTAAAAGTCGTGTTCAGACTAAGGAAGGATGACGCCCCGCATGGCCGATCGCCCGATCATTCAAATTGGTCTGACCTTCCGCTCGATATGCGACATCAAAGATCGGTTGACTGAAGGACTTCGAAACGGACGCTCAACTCGCTCTCGAGAACCGCGCGGCTATAGACTTCGCCCACTCTTCTGATCTCGTAACGGGGCTCCTCGCCGCCGGAGGGTAAAAGCTGGGTCACGACGAATGCTCCGGTCCATGCCGGGCCAATGAAGCGCTTGGCGGTGAACGTCACATGCTGACCACGCGCATAAAGATAGTTGGACACAGGAAATCCCTTCAAATCTCGGATGAATCGGCCGAGAGACCATCCGACTGGCGGTTCCAGGGCTTAAAGAGCGGTGATGAAGAAGGCCCCGAACCGGACAGTGACGGTGGGGCCGACTGGGATGAGTAGAGTGCGTCCATTCTGCGTCGGAACGGCTCCGCGCCTGAACGTGGATGTCATTGCCTGAACGGGTACGATTGCTCGTTCTTGTGCTGGGCTCTGCGCGGCAGGCTTGCCCAGGGAACGAGGTTCAGATTGGCAGGCTCGTTCATGCCTGTTTCATCCAGGGAATCCGAGCTATCTGCCGCTCGAAAGGCACTCATTGGAGAACCATCCCGGCTCAGCTCATCTTCGCCAGCCACGCAATCGTAAGGCCGCATGGCGGATCGAATCTGATATTGCGGTTCGCGACGTCTTGAGTCCAGGCAGCCGACGATCGTGTATGGCTGCTTGCAAACGACGTGAGGGAAACGCTGCTCCGTATAGAGAACATGATCTCCAACAGCAAAATGGTGGGCTCTCATGGGGCCGCTCCTTCGTCAGGTCCGGGCAGGTTGAACTGTCGAACAGTTGTTCGCCGCTGCAACTCGTCGGTGGCTGGAACGATCAAAAGCTCCGATCCGACCACCAGATTTCGACGTCCTGAGCCGCCACCTCGCGAGCGAGCCCGTATTGCTCCTGAACGCGATCGATCAGCTCAGATTTCGTCTTGATCTGCGAGAGGTCCGACATGGACAGGCGATTCCATTTGGCTTGGACCTCGCGCATATGGCGTCCTGCAAAAATGTGGTCGTCCCAACCGTCGAATATTTGTGACATGAAATTACCTGATATGTATTTTGACAACGGGCCCTATCAGTGATTGTTCCATAATATTCATACTGTATTCCAAATAAGTTCCGACCCACTCCCACAATTAATGGCATGAATTTAATATCTACAATATCAATATCTTCTTATTAAGTTTCGAATTTCAGCTTGCAGAGCAGGCAAAATTTCATCCTGGAACCATGGGTTTTTCTTAAGCCACCCATTATTGCGCCAGGATGGATGCGGTAAGGGCAGGATGCGGGGCTTCTGCGGACTGCCGAGGATCGTCCGCCAGCGCCGCACGGTCCCGGTCAGCCCGTCCTTGAAATCGTCTCCCATGTGCCAGGCCTGGGCGTATTGGCCGATCAGGAGCACGAGATCGAGGCCGGGGAGCGCCTCGAAGAGCGGCCGTCGCCAGGCCTCGGCGCATTCCCGGCGAGGACCGAGATCGCCGCCCTTGGCATCCTGGCCCGGAAAGCAGGAGCCCATGGGCACGATGGCGACCTTGGAGGCGTCGTAGAAAGTCGCCCTGTCGAGGCCGAGCCAGTCGCGCAGGCGCGTGCCCGAACGATCATCGAAAGGGATGCCGCTGGCATGGGCGCGGGTTCCCGGCGCCTGACTGGCGATGCACAGCCGCGCCGTCGCGCTGCCCTGGATGATCGGGCGCGGCTCGTGCGGCAGGGCGGCGCCGAAGCGCGGCGCGTCGCGGCAGATCCGGCAGGCTCTCAGTTGTGCGGCAAGATCGTCGAAACTCGGGGAGGGATTCATCCCCATCAGATGGGGATCGAGGCCCAGGCCGAGGAGATGCCCGGAGGAACGACACGACGTCGCTCCCTCACGAGTTGCGCCTGCGCCAATCCTGCGGGCGCTCGAAATCGCCCTCCCAGAGTCCGGTCGAGCGCTTGCGGGCGCGGGTTTCCTCGGCATCGTAGTCTCGTCCGTAGGAAACGGCCCAGCCGTCCTCCACCATGCGGGCGCCGATGTCCCGGCCGTTCACCGTGCAGCGGGCGAGAACGCGCTGGTAGCGGTCGCGGCCGGTGGCGCGGCAGCGCACCGTCTCGCCGGACACGAGATCGATCAGCACCCGGCGGGAGGTCTCGCCGCAGGCATAGGAACGACCTGCGCGGGAGCAATGCTGCCTGATCTCGGGCGCGTCGATCCCCTTGAGGCGGATGCGCGTCTCGCCGATGCGGATCGTATCCCCGTCGGTCACCTGGGCCCGGCCATCGAGGGAGCGCCCGTTCGGCTTCAGCGCGAGCCCGGCCCCGCCGGCGAGCGCCAGCGCGACGATCAGGGAGGTGATGCCGCTCGACCGGGAGCGGCGACGCCGGAACCTCACGACAGGCGCTCGGAAACTCCCGCCTGCCCGAAGGTGGCCATGTCCCGATGCACCGCCGCCGCGGCTTTCACGAGGCCAGCCGCCAGAGCTGCGCCGGAGCCTTCGCCGAGCCGCATCCCGAGGGCCAGGAGCGGCACCTTGCCGATGCGGGTCAGCACGTCCTGGTGCGCGCCCTCGGCGCTCAGATGGCCGGCGATGCAGTGATCGATGGTCGAGGGATGGATGGCGTGAAGGACCGCAGCCGCGGAGGTGGCCACATAGCCGTCGAGGATCACGGGAATGCGCTGGAGGCGCGCCGCGAGAATAGCGCCCGCCATGGCGGCGATCTCACGCCCGCCGAGGCGGCGCAGCAATTCGAGCGGATCCTTCAGGCTGTCGCCATGATGGGCGATGGCCGCTTCGACCGCCGCAACCTTGCGCTTGAGCCCCTCGTCGTCCACCCCCGTGCCGCGCCCGACCCAATGCTCGGCCGACCCGCCGTAAAGGGCCGTGTAGATGGCGGCCGCGATGGTGGTGTTGCCGATTCCCATCTCGCCGATGGCGAGCAGATCGGTCCCGCCGGCGATCGCCTCCATGCCGAAGGCCATGGTGGCGACGCAGGACTTCTCGTCCATCGCGTCAGCCTCGGTGATGTCGCCGGTCGGCATGTCGATGGCGAGGTCGAAAACCTTGAAGCCCAGGCCATAGGCGGCGCAGATCTGGTTGATGGCCGCCCCGCCGGCGGCGAAATTCTCCAGCATCTGGCGGTTCACCTCGGAGGGGAACGCCGAGACGCCCTTGGCGGTCACCCCGTGGCTTGCGGCGAAGACGCAGACGAGGGGGCGGTCGACGGTCGGAACGGGCTTCGCCTGCCAGGCCGCGAGCCATTCGGCGATCCGCTCCAGGCGCCCCAGGCTCCCGGTGGGCTTGGTGAGCTGGCGGTCACGCGCCTGCACGGCCTCGACGGCGGCCTCGTCAGGACCGGGCATGGTCGTGATCAGGCGGCGGATATCGTCGAAAGGTGAGGACACGGCATCAGACATGGAGGGCTCCGGCCCCGGGGGGCATTGCAGAACACGAAGAGGCGTGACCTATAACGACCCATGCACGCGGGGTGAAGCATGTCGGAGCAATTTGAGCAGGGTAAGGCCGCCATCGGCGGCTGGCGGGCGATTGTCACCGACTTGGCCCATTGCGTGCGCTTCTATTCCCGGCTGCCGGTGCCGACCCTTCCCTTCGAGCGGGACGCCCATGGGCTGCCGAACTTTACCCGCGTGGTGCGGGTGATCCCGCTCGGGGGGCTCGTCATCGGCGCCCTCCCGGCGGTCCTGCTCGGCCTGGCCCTTGTCCTCGATCTCGGCCCCTGGCTCGCCGCTATGCTGGCCGTGGCCGCCCTGGTGACGACGACCGGGGCCCTGCATGAGGACGGACTCGCCGACGTCGCCGACAGCGTCGGCGGCTCGACCCGCGAGAAGCGCCTGGAGATCATGCGCGACAGCCGGATCGGCTCCTTCGGGGCCGCGGCGCTGTTTCTGGGCCTGGCACTCAGGGTCGGGGCGCTCGCCACTCTCGCTTCCAGGCTCGACGCAGCCGCCGTGATGGCGGTGGTCCTCGTCGTCGCGTGCCTGTCCCGCACGGCCGGGCTGATTCCCCTCGTGTTCCTGCCGCCGGCCCGCCGGGACGGCGTCGCCCGGGCTGTCGGGCAGCCGGCGCGGGAGACGTTCTGGCTGGCCGCAGGCATTGCCGGGGGAATCGCCGTCGTCCTCGGAGCCCTTTCGGGCCTGCCGCCGCTCGGCATCGCCCTGATGCTGATTCTCTCGGGCCTCGCGGGCCTTGCCCTCAGCGGCTTCGCGGCGCGGCATCTTGGAGGGCAGACGGGGGATGTGATCGGCGCCGCCCAGCAGGTAGCGGAGATCGCTGCGCTGATCGGCCTCTTGACCACCGTCCACCCGTAACGACATGAAGATAAGATGACCCGCGTTTCCAGCCCCTGCATCCGTGTCTGCATGCTCGACCCCGAAACGGGGCTCTGCGAAGGCTGCGGCCGCACGCGGGAGGAGATCGCCGGCTGGTACCGCATGAGCGAGGAGGACCGCCAGCGGATCATGGCCGAACTCCCGGAGCGGATGCGTCAGGCCTTCGCCATCGAATCTCCGTTCGCGCCGAAAGCCGGCAAGGCGGGTTGATGCCGGGCATTCGCGGCGCGGGCCTCCTCCTTCTCCTGGCTGCCCTGCTCGTGGGGTTGTTCGTCAACGATTCCATCGGCGAGTTTTCGGCCCTGGAGGCTTCGGGGCTTCTGGCCATCGGCGGCGTGTGCCTGCTCATGGCGGCTTCGATCGTCGAAGGCTTCTCCCGCCACTGGACCTATGGCGTCCAGTCCATCGCGGTCAGTGGCGGCATCCTGGTCGCCCTGATCGTCACCTATGCGTCCCGGGGAGAATTGCAGGCCGTGATCGACCGCGCCATCGGCGACATCGCGGTCGGACGGACCGTCGTCACGCCGGAAGGCGAAGTGGTAGCCGCGCGGCGCACCGACGGGAGCTTCATGGTGCAGGGCGAGGTGAACGGCCACGAGACCCGCTTCGTCTTCGACACGGGCGCCAGCACCGTCGTCCTGCGCGCGGAGCACGCCGCCGCCCTCGGCTTCAAACCCGACAACTTGAACTATTCCATTCCCGTCGCGACCGCCAACGGGGGCGCCCTCGCCGCTCCGGTCATCATCGACCGCCTGACCATCGGGGCGATCACCGAACGCAAGGTCCGCGCGCTCATCGCCCGCGAAGGCGTGCTCCACGCCAACCTCCTCGGCATGACGTTTCTGGAGCGGCTGGGCTCCTACGAGGTGCGGGGGAACAGATTGATCCTGAGAGCCCGGACAGGCTCGTGACGCCACGCCGGGGCGAATGAGAATCCGTCTTCGTTCAGGGGTAGGAATGGTTGAAGAGAATCGCGCGCGGCTCCGCACGCATCGCTTCAAGGCTGCACTTCTCCGGTCCGAGCCTTCCGGCCAAGCGGGGAAAACGGGCCGCGATGTCCTCAAGCGTGATGTTCTGCGCAATGCGGGGATGAGCGACGCATAGCGCACCATCGCCCCCCCAGGCGCCCTCGAACTGCATGCCGTCCGCTTTCTCGGACGTCTGAATACCGAACCGGTCGAAGATATCGACGGAAGTGCCGTTCCGCGTCGTCGGCCGGTTATCTCCGCCGTAATCGGCGCGCAGCATGTGAACGCAAGCCCGATGGAGCTCCTGCAGCGGCAGCCCATCGCGTTTTTCCCATGGCCGGTAGCCCATGCGAACGCATTTGCCCTCCGCACCGCTGGTGCAAGTAAAGCTGAACCCACCGGCGCCGTCAGGCATCGCAAAGCCGGCGCTACGCCCTTGAGGGTCGGATGAGCAGAAAGGCCCCTTCTCCTCTCCGTTCGGAGAATGGATCGACAGCCTGTAAAGCAGAAGCGGGCCTCCCGTGGCAGTCTTATCCTCTTCCGCACCGTCGATCCGGACCTGGATCGCTCCCTCCTGGCCGGTCAGAACGAACCTTATTCCAATCAGGTTGTCGCCTCGCAGGACCCGACCATCCTCCAAGCTGAGCACGAGCTCGGGTCCCTCGGCCTGAAGCCTGCCACCTGCGCCGAGGGCCATTTGGGAGAAGACGGAGGCATGCAGGATGAAGAGCAGGATGGATGCGAGGGTCGGACTGCGCATAAAGTGGATCCTGATAAAAAAGTAGCCTCTCGAACGAGAGGCTACGAACTTCAAAGCAACGCTGGATTACTGCCTGAGCTGAATAACAGAGCCATCCTGCAGAATAGCCGCATCAAGCCGCATCCCCGTAGAAGCGGCGCCTTTGGGATCCTGTCCATTGGTGCTCAGGCCGTTGGTGCTCAGGCCGTTGGTGCTCAGGCCGTTGGTGCTCAGGCCGTTCATTGTCTCAGCCGCACTTGCACCAGAGGCAACCGAAAGGGTGAAGGCTATGGCAATAACCGGAAGGCAAGACTGAATACGCATATTTATCCCCTTATATCGTATTTTCTGTGAAATGACTCAGCGGCAACCCGCCCGATCACGCAGAGAAAGTACATGTAATAACGATTCATGCAATTAGCTAAGCGTAACTTTATGTATGCATGTTTGCATAGCTACTTTGCGTCATATTGCCGGTTGATTAGATGCTGAAGCCAACTCTATTACAGATTGAATTTGCTTCACTCTGCGTTGTTGAATATTCTCAATAGGTAACCTTAGGTAGTCTCGCCCTGAGATTGACATCGAGCCGAGACGCAGCGCTCACCCATGCGATCTTGAAGCACTGGACTGGCGCTCCCCGGCTTCTCTTGAGGCCGGAAACCGATCCGCATCGCAGGATCCGGTCATCTGCTTGTGAAAAATTGGAGAACGTCGTTCTCAAGAGAACCCTAAGGGCAATTCGAGGATCCAGCTCGGAACATCGTATACCGCCCGATCGCAGTGAGGGTTGAAGCAGGAATCAGAATGGTGACGAGGATCATCTAAGACGTGATGAAGGAGCAGGACACACGCCTCGTGCCTGATCCGATGACGAGCAAAAAGGCGCCCCTCCTAAGAAGGACGTTGCCGACATACAGGATCGGTCGATGCCGATTGAACCTCCGCTAGCGCTTGTCGCTGCGCGAGGTCAAAACGGACTGGTTGTAAAGCAGCGCCAGCGGATCAGCGCGCATGGCCTCTTCTGAGCAGACATGCGGCCCCAGCCTTCCACGCAACCGGGGATAGCGCTCGGCCAATTCCTCAAGGGTGATATTGTCGGCAATGCGCGTGTGAGAAACACAGACAGCTCCCTCGGCCCCCCACGCCGCCTCGAAGGCCATTCCCGGCGCCGGGTCGGGATGCTGAATGCCGAGGCGATCGTAGATGTTTACTGCGGTGCCATCCCGTGTCGTGGGACGATCGTCACCGCCGTAATCCGCGCGCAGCATATGCACACATGCCTTATGCAGATCACGCAAGGGAACGCCGTCCCGCGTCTCCCAGGGGCGATAGCCGAAAAGGATGCACTTGCCTTCCGCGCCGCTGGTGCAGGTGATGGAGAATCCTCCCGCGTCATTAGGAAAGGCAAAGGCCGCACGCTCGCCGTCGGGATCAGCCGCACACAAGGATTGCGATGCTCCTGTGGCGGTATCCTGGAGCGACATGCGGTAGAAAGCAATTTCGCGCTTAGCGAGCGGGCCATTGCGGACGATGTCGTCGATGCGAATGTCGGTTTGGTTCGGGGGCTGGCCAGCCGTGAGGGTCAGGCCGACCAATCCGTCGCCTTTCAACACGGTTCCGTCACTCAGTCGGAGCGTGAGATCCAGGCCCTCGAGGACAAAGCGCCCTTCCCTCGCAAGGGCCGGCGCAGCAAGAAGAGCAAGAATGAAGGCGCCAATCCGAAGGAAGAAGAACAAGGGATTGTGCATTGGACAATGAATTTGCCCCTTCGCCAGGAGCGAAGGGGCTTCTTCTCTTCACTGACAAGCGATCAGCGCAGCTCGATGCGCTCGCCGTTCGGAAAAGCAACGCTCTGCACAGCCAGAGTTTGCGAAGCCCTGCCGTTCACGGTGAGGCCGTTCAGGGTCAGGCCATTCAGCGTCAGACCATTCACGGTGAGACCGTTTACAGTAAGACCATTCAACGTCAGGCCATTCAAGGTGAGACCGTTGGCGACCTCGGCGGCGTACGCGGCCGATCCCGCCGAGATTCCGACGGCAAGTGCCAAGATGGCGGTTTTCGAACGAAGAGACATTCACTTTCCCTCTAAGATGAGTGAGCGGACGCCGAGGCGCCCCGCTAGAGGGAAGATAATCTGAACATTGTTACAGTAAAGCGCGAAAGCGAGAATATTGTCAGAAATCACAGGACTATGTGCGAAACCTCTCACGGTAAGCGTACTCTTAGTTGCCGTAAGAACTTGTGGCTGCCACCTCTTGGCGAACCCATTGGGTTAAAGTTGCATATGAATACACAAAGCAACCGGTAATTGATCTTGCCCCAAATTCTTCGAGGGCAAGCATTACGCTGTGAACGACGTTCAGGACTTACTCCGCCGCCTCATGCATGGCGGCGCGCGACACCTGAGCCACGGCTTCCCGAAGAACCTGCAAATTCGCGCCCGGCTTGACGGCCTCGGTCGCCAGATGACGACGGTAGGCCCGTGCGCCGGGACGGCCTGTGAAGAGACCCAGCATGTGGCGGGTGATGCTGCTCAGGCGCTCGCCTCTGGCGAGCTGCATTGCGATATAAGGCTCATAAACCTCCACCGCCTCGAACCCGTCAGCCACCGGTGCGGCTTCGCCATGAAGCTCAGGATCGACGGCGAGCAGGATCTCGGGCTCATGATAGGCCACGCGGCCCAGCATCACGCCGTCCACGTGCTCCAGGTGCTCGTGAATCTCGGCCCAGGTCTTGACGCCGC
Source organism: Microvirga sp. Mcv34 (assembly GCF_024519725.1). Classification (GTDB taxonomy): domain Bacteria; phylum Pseudomonadota; class Alphaproteobacteria; order Rhizobiales; family Beijerinckiaceae; genus Microvirga. The sequence goes on from NZ_JALJRK010000010.1 coordinate 95,640, forward strand.
CATTGATGGCGACGGGAAGATCCGGCCGAGCCTGCTTCAGGCGATAGACACGGTTGTAGTCGAGAGGCGGGATATCGCGGTTTTCCTTCGGCGACAGGCCCTTGAGCCAAGCCTTGCGGGCATGGACCGTCAGCTCGTCGCAGCCTGCCGCCACGACGCAATCGGTCAGGCGGTTCAGGGCTTCTTCCGTGTCCTGATCGTCGACGCCGATCCGGCACTTCACCGTCACCGGCAAGGCAACGGCTGCCTTCATGGCCGCCACGCACTCGCCCACCAGAACCGGCTCCTGCATTAGGCAGGCCCCGAAACGACCGTTCTGGACCCGGTCGGAGGGGCAGCCCACATTGAGGTTGATCTCGTCATAACCGAAATCGGCGCAGATCCTCGCGGCTAGCGCCAGATCCTCCGGGTCGGACCCGCCAAGCTGCACCGCCACCGGGTGCTCCACGTCGCTGAAGCCCAACAGCCGCTCGCGCGGGCCATGAATGACCGCCCCCGTGGTCACCATCTCCGTATAGAGCCGTGCCCGGCGCGACAGGACACGGTGAAACGCCCGACAATGCCGGTCGGTCCAATCCATCATGGGGGCAACGGTGAGAAACTTGTCCGTCATCGTCAGAAAAACTGCAGGTCCAGGGCTCAGGGAAGGCCCTTTCATATGGGTATGGCCGGAGCAAGGCAAATAAGGCGCTCCCGGACCGCTTCACTTTGATGCCACTAAGATGAATAAAAATTCACTTATGTATAATTTTGTCTCAACCTATTATCGGAACATCTGTCGCGAGCATTCGTTTCCATCGTCCAAGTTCTATGCCCAACATAGGAGCACTCGCGTGAAGAAGACACTTGGACTTTCCTGCGCCGCAGCTTTGTTCTTTGCCGTTCCCATGGCAAGCTATGCGCAATCTTCGAACACAAACACGAATTCGAACGGCGCTTCACAATATGCTCCTGGTCAGCAGGACCGCAGCACCATGACAGGACCCGGCGCATCGAGCGCTGCCCCTGGTCAGAAGATGCAGAACGACACCACCGGTTCCGTGAGCGGCTCCGGTGCCTCGGGCTACGCCCCCGGTCAGCAGAAGAAGCTGCCGACGGATTCGACCGGCACCTCGACGCAGCGCAAATAAACTGCCCCATGCGGAGAGGCGAGGCCTCTCCGCATCCTCATCCCGGGCAGATCTTCAGATCACCGCAGCCACCTTTGCGTCCAGCATCGACACCGCCGCCCGAGGCTCGAGCTTCACCTGCAGGCCTCGCTGCCCGCCATTCATGAACACCTCGGCGTGTTCCAGGGCGGATTGCTCCAGCACGGTCGGAACGCGCTTCTTCTGGCCGAACGGACTGATCCCACCGACATGGTAGCCGGTGATGCGCTCCGCATCGGCCGGCTTCATCATCTGGGCTGCCTTGCCGCCGAGAGCGGCGGCGAGCCTCTTCAGATTCACTTCCTGGTCCGAGGGCAGGATCACGCAGGCCGGCCTGTTGTCCACCAGCACCATCAGGGTTTTCAGCACCCGTCCGGGGTCCGCCCCCATGGCTTCGGCGGCCTGGAGCCCGATGCGTTCGGCATTCGGGTCGTAATCGTAAGCATGAACCGTGAAGGAGATGCCCGCCTGTTGCAGGGCTGCGGTCGCGCGGGTGGTCTTGGACATGGTCGTGACGCTTAAAGGCGATCAGTGCTCGTGCTTGTGATCATGGTGATGACCGCAGCCGCAGCCATGACCATGGTCGTGATCATGCGTGTGGCCATGCGCGTGATCGTGCCCATGGTCATGATGCTCGTGGCCATCGGTATGGGAATGAGCATGGGAGTGGGCGTGGCTATGGCTCTCGCTATGGCTATGGCTATGGCTGTGAGAGTGCCCGTGATCGTGATGCCCGTGGTCGTGATCGCACACATGGGCGCTGCGCTCCGGCTTGAACGGCCGCTCGACGGGCGTCGCCGTGCAGCCTTGCCCGCGCACCAGCTCGGCCACAACCGGGTTGTTCTCGACATAGAGAGCGTCCGCCGTGACCTCGACGAGGCCGTGGCTGCTGCCGAGGTGCCAGGCAAGGCGCGTCAGCCGCAAGGGGTTCTCCGCCTTCACCTCCAGCAGAGGCTCCGCCGCCGCCTTCACCTGGACGAGCTGCCCGTCCTCGAGGCGCAGGGCATCGCCGTCGTTGACGGTTGTTTCCATGTCGAGGTCGAGCAGGATTTCGGTCCCGCCCTCGGCCTTCAGCCTGCCCTGGCGGCGGTTGCGGGCGTTGTGGTCGAGGGTGATCGTGTCGACGACGCGCTCGGCCTTCACGGCGGGCTTGCGAACGATGGTGCTGACGCGGGGCATGGGCTTGTCTCGGGTAGGTGTCGGTGAAGGTTAGATAAGAAGGCGTAGCGCGGAACCTAGAGCGGCCGAGATCAATACCTGATCTTGTCTTCCTTGTCGGCCCAGGCGTCGAAGACGGCCCTGGCCTCCAGGCTCGGCAGGTGGTCCATCGGGAGGATGCGTTCGGCGATGGGCTTGGGGATCTCGTCGTAGATGAGACTGTCGTCGAAGCCGATCTCGGCCGCATCCTTCCGCGTATTGGCGAAGACGATCCGGCTCACCCGGGCCCAATAGGCCGAGGCGAGGCACATGGGGCACGGCTCGCAGCTCGTATAGAGCGTGGCGCCCTCCAGGGAGAAATTGCCGACTTCCTGGCAGGCGCGGCGTATGGCCGTGACCTCGGCATGGGCCGTGGGGTCGTTGGCGGACGTCACCTGGTTCCAGCCCTCGGCCAGAACCTTGCCGTCACGGACGATCACGGCGCCGAAGGGACCTCCGGCCCCCTCGTCCATGTGCTCGCGGGAGAGTTCGATGGCGCGCGCCAGATAGCGCTGGTCGTCGGTCTTCATGGTGCTCATGGACGCTTATGTATCGTTTGAGGCGGCGGGAGGCGAGAAATTTCCTTGGCCGCTCACTCGGCCTCCCCTCTCCCGCATCTGCAGCAGCTGCGCCGTCACCGAGGCGGCGATCACCGCCGGGTCCTTATCCGTGATGCCGGGGAGCCCAATGGGGCTGATGAGGGAGCGGATCGTCTCCTCCGGCAGGCCCAGCTCCCGGAAGCGCTTCTCGAAACGCGCCCGCTTCGTGGCGCTGCCGATGAGGCCGACATAGGGAAAGCCCCGCTTCAGGGCCGCCGCCGTGATCGCCATGTCGAGGGGGTGATCATGGGTCATGACCAGAATGAAGGAGCCCGGCTCGGCCTCCGCGATCTCGGCCTCCGGGTCCCGCATGTTGACGGCCTTCGCGTTTGCCGGAACGTGGGAGGGAAAGGCATCCTCCCGGTCGTCGAGCCAGCGAGTCGAGAACGGCAGGGGCGCGAGGGACAGGACGAGCGCACGCCCCACATGGCCTGCGCCGAAGATGAGGACGGGCGTGCGGACCTCGCCGTGGGTCTCACGCCAACCGGTCCATCGGTCGTCGCCGACGGCGGAGGAAATCTCGCGCCGCACGCGTCCCGCCTCCATCCGGCACTCGACCTCGAACAGCCCGCCCTCGGCTTCCGCCTCCACGAGGGGGGCGAGGTCTTCCAGGTCCCGCTTGTCGAAGGTCTCGACGAGGATCTTCACCCGCCCGCCGCAGCATTGACCGAGATCCGGCCCGAGCGCCTGATCGACGATGCGCGCCTGTCCTCGCCCCGCCGCAAGCATCTCGCGGGCGGTGTCGAGCATGCGGAATTCGAGCTGCCCTCCTCCGATGGTGCCGTGGAAGGCCCCATCTGGCCGCACGACCATATGGGCGCCGACCTCCCGGGGTGCCGAGCCTTTCACGTCATGCACGGTGATGAGGGCGGCGCTGCCGTGCCGCGCCACGAGGTCGGTGAGACGGCGCCAGACCTTCACCCCATCGGCCTCCCCCGCAGGCTCTCGCAGGCCCGCAGGATCGCCTCAGGCGTGGCCGGCGCATTGAGCGGCACGGGCTTCGACGGATCGACGGCATGGACCGCGTCGGCAAGGGCGCAGAACACGCTGTTGGCCAGCATGATCGGCGGCTCGCCCACGGCCTTGGAGCGGTAGATCGTCTCCTCGCGGTTCTCGTTGGGATAGAGCGCCACGCTGAAGTCGGCCGGCACGTCGGATGCCACCGGGATCTTGTAGGTGGAAGGCGCGTGCGTGAGCAGACGCCCGTCCTTGGCGAAGACCAGTTCTTCCGTGGTCAGCCAGCCCATGCCCTGCACGAACCCGCCTTCGATCTGGCCGATATCGATCGCCGGATTGAGGGAGCGCCCCACATCGTGGAGAATGTCGGCACGCAGCAGGCGGTTCTCGCCGGTGAGCGTGTCGACGATCACCTCCGAGCAGGCCGCCCCATAGGCGAAGTAGAAGAAGGGCCGACCCGTTGCCTTCGCCCGGTCCCAGGTGATCTTCGGCGTCTTGTAATGCCCGGCCTCGGACAGCGAGACGCGGGCGAGGATGCACTTCTTCACCAGCTCGTCGAAGGCGACGCTGTCGTTGCCGATGAAGACGCGGTCGTCGCGGAACACGATCTGCTCGTCCGGCACCCCATAGGCTTCTGCCGCGTAGTCGATCATCCGCTTCTTGATCGCGCCCGCCGCGACCCGCGCCGCCATGCCGTTGAGATCGGACCCGGAGGAGGCTGCCGTGGGCGAGGTGTTCGGCACCTTCGCGGTGGTCGTCGCGGTGATGCGTACCCGTTCCATGGCGATGCCGAATTCCTCGGCTACCACCTGCGCCACCTTGATGTAGAGCCCCTGCCCCATCTCGGTGCCGCCGTGGTTCAGGTGCACGGACCCGTCCTGATACACATGCACCAGGGCGCCCGCCTGATTCATGTGCGTGAGCGTGAAGCTGATGCCGAATTTCACCGGCGTCAGCGCCAGTCCGCGCTTCATGATCGGCGACGATGCGTTGAAGGCCGCAATCTCCTCGCGGCGCACGCGATAGTTCGACGTCTCTTCGAGCGTGCGCACGAGATTGATGAGCGTGTCGGTCTCCTCGACCTCCATGCCATAGGGCGTGACGTTCTCGCCCGGCCGGTAGAAATTGACGTAGCGCACGTCGAGCGGATCGCGCCCTGTCGCCCAGGCGATCTGGTCCATCACGTGCTCGATGGCCAGCATCCCCTGCGGGCCGCCGAAGCCGCGGAAGGCGGTGTTGGACACCGTGTTGGTCTTCAGCCGCTTCGAGGCGATGTGGACGGCCGGCATCCAATAGGCGTTGTCCGCGTGGAACATGGCCCTGTCGACGACGCCGCTGGAGAGATCCGCCGAATAGCCGCAGCGGGCCAGCAGATCGACCGCATAACCCTGGATGCGCCCGTCCTCGTCGAACCCGACCTGCCAGTCGCAGCGGAAATCGTGACGCTTGCCCGTGAGGACAAAATCGTCGTCCCGGTCGAGGCGCAGCTTGCAGGGCCTGCCCGTCACCCGGGCTGCGAGCGCGGCCGTGACGGCCCATTGCGTCGCCTGGCTTTCCTTCCCGCCGAAGCCGCCGCCCATGCGGCGCGTCTCGCAGGTCACATAGGCGTCGGGAATGTCGAGCACGCGGGCGACCACGTGCTGCACCTCTGTCGGATGCTGTGTCGAGGAATAGACATGGATGTCGCCATCCTCGCCCGGGATCGCCATGGCGATCTGGCCCTCGAGATAGAAGTGCTCCTGCCCGCCGACGCGGAATCGGCCCTCCAGCTTCCGTGGGGCGTGGGCAATCGCCGCATTCGGATCGCCGCGGCCGTAAGCGTAGTCGGGGAGCACGGTCTCACCGCGCTCCAGCGCATCCTCGACGGTGATGCTGGGCGCTTCCTCTTCGATGTCCATGACCGCCTTCGTAACGGCACGACGCGCCGCGTCGCGGCTCGTCGCAACGACGGCGAAAAGGGCCTGGCCGAGAAAGCTGATCTCGGTGTCGGCGAAGAGCGGATCGTCGCCGAAGGCGGGCGACACATCGTTCTTTCCAGGAATGTCGGCAGCGCTGAGAACGGCGACGACGCCGGGCATCGCGCGCACGGCCGACACGTCGAGAGAGACCAGCCGCCCCCGGGCCTTCGGCGATTGGCCGATGGCCACGTGCAGCGTGCCCTCGGGCTCGCGAATGTCGTCGATATACTGCGCCGATCCCTGGACATGCTTGATGCCGGAATCGTGGGCGACGGGCTGGCGGACGTGGCGAAGCGATTCCGCATCCATGGTCGGTTTGGCGGGTGAGTTCATGACCCTACTCCGCCGCCTGGAGGGCTTCGCGCCGTCCGATGATCCGAGTCGCCTGTGTTTCGCCCGATGCGGTTTCGCTCAGCGCCTTGAACACGAGGTTGCGCGCGACGGTCGCGCGGTAGGCGGACGAGGCCCGATGATCGTCGAGAGGCTGGTAGTCGATCGCAATCGCCGCCATGGCTTCGCCCCAGGACGACGGCTCGTCGAGCGACAGGCCGATCAGCGCCCGCTCCGTCTCGGCCGCGCGCTTGGGCGTTCCGGCCATGCCGCCGAAGGCGACGCGAGCCTCCGCGATGCGCCGCCCATCGAGCGTGAACCTGAAGACGCCGAGAACCGCCGAGATATCTTCGTCGAAGCGCTTCGAGATCTTGTAGGCGCGGAAAACCTCTTGGGCCTTCAGCTTCGGCACGCTCACCCGGCGAACGAACTCGCCCGGCTTCCGGTCCTGCCTGCGATAGGCAATGAAGAAGTCTTCGAGTGGGAGCGTGCGGGTGCCGTCGCCCTGTCGCAATTCCAATGCCGCGCCAAGAGCGATGAGGGCGGGCGCGAGGTCGCCGATAGGCGAGCCGTTGGCGATGCTGCCGCCGACTGTTCCAGAAGCGCGCACCTGCACCGAACCGAAGCGCCGCATGATCTCGCCGAGATCGGGATCGATCCGCGCGAGGGATGGATGGATTTCCGCGTGCGTCACCGTCGCGCCGATCCCGAGCCTGTCCGAGGAATCCTCGATCAGGTCGAGACCCGCCACGCGCCCGAGCCAGATGACCTTCTCGATCTCCATCATGGCCTTGGTGATCCAGAGGCCGACATCGGTGCAGCCGGCCACCAGGGTCGCATCGGGGTGTCGCGCATACAACGCCGCAAGCGAATCCGCGCTCGCAGGCGCGGCGAAGAAACAGGTCTCGTCGCCGATGAAGACATCGCGCCCATCGGCCAGACTCATGAGCCCCTGCGCGGTGTGCTCCCTGCTCTCGGAAAAGGAATCGCCGACATGGCGGCTGCAGGCCTGAAGCGCCGCGTCCACGATGGGACGGTAGCCCGTGCAGCGGCAGAGATTGCCGGCCAGAGCATCATTGACGCTCTCGCGGGTCAATGGCCGCTCACCTTCATGATAGAGGGTGAAGAGGCTCATCACGATGCCGGGCGTGCAGAACCCGCATTGCGATCCGTGATGGGCCACCATCGCGGACTGGACCGGGTGCAGGTCTCCGGTTGAGCTCAGATCTTCGACCGTGACGAGTTCCGCTCCGTCGATCTGGCCTAGCAGCAGGATGCAGGCATTGATGGGCTCGTAATGCACACGCCCGCCCCTCAATCGACCCAAGGCCACGGTGCAGGCACCGCAATCGCCTTCCGCGCAACCCTCCTTCGTGTCGACGCGACGCTCCTGAAGCCTCAAATAGTCCAGAAGCGTGGTGCGCGGGTGAAAGCCGGAAACCTCGACGGCCTGTCCGTTCCGCCAGAAGCGGATAGTGTCTCGTACCACAGTAATCCTCCGCCGGTTGCACCCGGCCTTGTTATGGTGAGCCGGGTCGAATGACGGAGCAAGGCCTTTTCGCCAAGGGCACACTCAAGCGAGACTGTCCGCCACCAGAACCGGCTTTTCCTGCCGTCGAGGTCTCCGCTTACCAGGTGCCGGTATTCGGCATGGATGCCCAGGGCTCCTGCACGGGCTTCGGCTCGCCGCGCTGCAGCAATTCGATCGAGATGTTGTCCGGAGTCTTGATGAAGGCCATGTTGCCGTCGCGTGGCGGACGGTTGATAGTGACGCCTGCCTCCATCAGCTTGCGGCAGGTCTCGTAGATGTCATCGACCCGGTAAGCGAGATGGCCGAAATTACGACCTCCGGTATATTCGTTCTCGTCCCAGTTGTAGGTGAGTTCCAGCAAGGGAGCCTTCGTGTCCTTGGACTTCTCCACATCGCCGGGAGCGGCCAGGAAAACGAGGGTGTAACGCCCCTTCTCGTTGTTCGTCCGGCGAACCTCGACCAGCCCGAACTTGTTGCAGAAGAAATCGAGGGATTCCTCGAGGTTCGAGACGCGAACCATCGTGTGCAGGTATTCCATGATCAGTTTCCCTATGGGTCGGGGATAGGTGATGGCGTATTTGCCGAGGAGATCAAGGGGTACCTTTTTCTTGCGCCGAAAAAGCCTTGGATTTGCTCAAGATCAGGTGACTTTTAACAATTGCTGCTCCAAGCAGGCTGGAGGCCCCTCCCCAAGGTCCTACTTTCGACGTAACACAGTTTCAGACGAGTATCTGATGCGCATCGACACAAACCCGATTGTTCGCCTTGAGGATTACCGACCCAGCGACTTCCTGATCGACAGCGTCGAGCTCGATGTCAGACTTCATCCCACGGAAACCCGGGTCATCGCCACCCTCGCCATGCGGCCCAACCCGGAGGGTCGTCCGGACGCGGCGCTCGCCCTCGATGGCGACGAGCTGAAGCTGAAGTCCGTGGCTCTGAACGGCCGCACCCTGGGGACCGAGGAGTTCGAAGCCTCGCCCCAGTCGCTGACCATCGCGCAGGCGCCCCGACAACCCTTTACCCTCACCATCGAGACCGAGATCAATCCGACCGCCAACACCAAGCTCATGGGCCTCTACCGGTCGAGCGGCAATTACTGCACGCAGTGCGAGGCGGAAGGCTTCAGGCGGATCACCTATTTCCTCGACCGGCCGGACGTTCTCAGCGTCTACACCACCCGCCTCGAAGCCGAGCGCGACGATGTTCCGGTTCTCCTGGGCAACGGCAATCCGGTCGAAAGCGGATCCGTGGACGGTTCCCACCGACATTATGCCGTGTGGCACGATCCTCACCCGAAGCCGTCCTATCTCTTCGCCCTCGTCGGCGGGCGCCTCGGCCGTATTGCCAAGACCTTCACGACCATGAGCGGGCGCGAGGTGGAGCTGGCGATCTATGTGGAACCCGGCAAGGAGGATCGCGCCGATTACGCCCTCGACGCCCTCGAACGCTCCATGTGCTGGGATGAGCGGGTCTTCGGCCGCGAATACGACCTGGACGTTTTCAACATCGTCGCCGTGTCCGACTTCAACATGGGCGCGATGGAGAACAAGGGTCTCAACATCTTCAACGACAAATACGTTCTCGCTTCCCCCGAGACCGCCACGGATATGGACTATGCCCATATCGAAGCGATCATCGCTCATGAGTACTTCCATAACTGGACCGGCAACCGCGTGACCTGCCGCGACTGGTTCCAGCTCTGCCTGAAGGAGGGCCTGACGGTCTTCCGCGATCAGGAATTCTCATCCGACGAACGCTCCCGCCCCGTTCACCGTATCGCCGAGGTGAAGACCTTGCGGGCGCGGCAGTTCCTGGAGGATTCGAGTCCCCTCGCCCACCCGGTGCGCCCGACCCAGTATCGGGAGATCAACAACTTCTACACCGCCACCGTCTACGAGAAGGGCGCCGAGATCGTGCGCATGCTCAAGACGATCATCGGCGAGGAGGATTTCCGGCGCGGCATGGATCTCTATTTCGAGCGCTGCGACGGTACGGCCGCTACTGTCGAGGACTTCCTCAATGCCTTCGCCGAAGTGACCGGCCGTGACCTGTCTCACTTCGCGCGCTGGTACGAACAATCCGGGACGCCGCGGGTCAAGGTGAAGGGGCATTACGATCCCGACGCGCGGACCTACCGCATCGATTTCACGCAGAGCACGCCTCCGACTCCCGGTCAGCCGAGGAAGGACGCCATGGCGATCCCGGTGGCGCTCGGCCTGGTCACGCATGATGGGTCGCTCCTGAACGCGACGTGCGAGCATGTGGACGCTCGGGGCGTCTTCCTGTTCGACAAGCCTGAACACAGCATCACCTTCACGGGCGTGACGTCCCTGCCGGTGCCATCGCTCTTCCGAGGGTTTTCGGCTCCGGTGAAGGTTTCGCTCGACCTGCCGAACGAGGAGCTGCTGGTCCTCCTCCGGCACGACACGGACGCCTTCAATCGCTGGCAGGCGGCACAGACCGTCGCCATGCGCCTTCTTGCCGCCCGCGCGAACGGCGCCGATGTCTCAGACGCGCCGATCGACGCCTTCACGGCGGCGCTTGCCTCCTTCATGGACAGGAACGCCTGTGAGGATCCGGCCTTCGCAGCGCTTGTCGTCACGCTGCCCAGCGAGGCGGATATCGCGCAGGAGATCGGCCAGAACGTGAACCCGGATGCCATTCATCAGGCCCGCACGGAGATGAGGCGGCGCATCGGCGTCAGTTGCGCCCAGCACCTGCGGCGCTTCTACGGGTCGTTGACCGATTCAGGAGCCTACAGCCCCGATGCGGCCAGCGCGGGGCGGCGCTCGCTGCGCAACGCGTCGCTCGATCTCCTTGCGGCCGCCGATCCAGGCGAAGGCGAAGCCCTCGCCGTGCGCCAGCTCGAATCCGCAAGCAACATGACCGACCGCCTCGCGTCCTTGAGCGTTCTGACCACCCTGCCGGGTGCGGTGCGCGAGGAAGCCATTGCCCGTTTCGGCGAACGCTATCGCAACGAGCCCCTCGTGCTCGACAAGTGGTTCACCCTGCAGGCCGCCATCCCGGAGGACGGCACCTTGGAGCGCGTCAAAGGCCTGATGCAGCATCCGGCATTCTCGATCACCAACCCCAACCGCGTGCGCGCGCTCATCGGAAGCTTCGCCATGCTGAATCAGGTTCAGTTCAATCGCGCGGACGGAGCCGGCTATCGCTTCCTGGCCTCGATCGTGCTGCGTACGGATGAGCTGAACCCACAGCTCGCGGCTCGTCTGCTGACCGCTTTCAGCACCTGGCGGATGATGGAAAGCACGCGCCGTTCACACGCCGAAGAAGCCCTTCGCTCCATCGCTCAAAAGCCCAATCTTTCCCGGGACGTAGGTGATATCGTGAGTCGTTCGCTCGAAGAGAACCAGGGCAAATAAGCTATATGTTCTAGTAGGTTAGCGGGTTGTCCAAGATTTCCCCAGGGGAATGCGAAATGGGAAAATTTTTATTAACCTTCGGGTTCTACTAACTAGACAAATCACCCGCTCAAGATTCTATTGTTAGTGATTCGGAGAGATGCGGCACGTCCTCCGAAACAGGACGTAAATGGTTCCGGAGGAAGCATCGCATGGCGGGGGCGGTGACCGCATGCGTACCCGCACGCGCGGGTACGATTCTAGGAGTGACGCGTTCGGATGCGAATCCGGCCTATCGTCGGCTCGAGCAATATGAGCCTCTGCTGAGGCTCGCAGTCCCGGCTCTCCTTGTTCTTTTCCTGATCACCCTCGCAGGCAGCGCCTGGATCCAGATCCGCGACGGCCGCAAGGACACCCTCTTCGACGCCATCAACGACATCGACATCATCGCGTCCCTCTCGGCCGCGAAGCTCGGCGCCGCTCGTGCGCCGACAGACCGCACTCAGGCATTGGCTCAGCTCGAGCGCCTGGCGAAGGACATGCCGCCGAGCGCCCTGACGCAGAACCGCTCGCTCCTGCTTGTGGACCAAGCCGGCCTTATTCTCGCTGTCTATCCGCCCATGGACGAAGCACCGGCGAAGCTGACGGACATCCTGGGAGAAGCGCAGCCCCTGATGCTGTTCGCGGACCGCGCCGGCGTGATGACGATCAAGCTTCCTGGCGGCACCGAGGGCATGGCAACGGTCCGTGCGCTTCACGCGTCTTCCGGACAGATCGCGCTCGTGCAGCCGATGCCGCACATTCTCTCCGGTTGGTGGACGCGCACCATCGGCCATGTCTCGCTGCTCGGCGCCACCATCGTGGTCCTGCTCGGCATCGGCGTGGCCTATGTGATGCAGGCGAACCGCGCCCGCGCCGCCGACGAGGTTTGCGAGAAGGTGCGCGACAGGATCGATTCCGCGCTCAACCGCGGACGCTGCGGGCTGTGGGACTGGGATATCGGCCGCGGGCGCATCTATTGGTCCGACTCGATGTACGAGCTCCTGGGATACGAGCGCCAGGACGAGTTCCTTTCCTTCGGCGAAGTGAACACCATGATCCATCCCGAGGATCAGGACCTTTTCACGCTGGCCGAGCAGCTCGCCTCCGCCAGCACCTCGCTCGTGGACTACGAGTTCCGCATCCGCAGCATCTCGGGTGACTGGGTGTGGCTGCGCGCCCGCGCCGAGCTGATGAACGATCCGGACGACGCGGCGAGCCATCTCGTCGGCATCGCCGTCGACGTGACCGAGCAGCGCGGCCTGGAAGAGAAGACCGCGAAGGCGGATGCCCGCCTGCACGACGCGATCGAGGCCATCTCGGAGGCCTTCGTGCTGTGGGATGCGAACAACAACCTCGTGCTCTGCAACTCGAAATTCCAGAAGCTGCACGAGCTGCCCGCGGATGCGCAGCTCCAGGGCAAGTCCTACGCGGAAGTGATGGCGCTCGGTCGTCCGCCGGAAGTGCAGCATCAGTTCCTGCGTCGCGAGCAGCAGGATGTCGGCGCGCGCACCTTCGAGGCGCGCCTGCAAGATGGCCGCTGGCTGCAGATCAACGAGCGACGCACCAAGGACGGCGGCTACGTGTCGGTCGGCACGGACATCACCGCGCTCAAGCGCCACGAGCACCGCCTCGTCGAGTCCGAGAAGGAACTCATCGCGACCGTTCTCGACCTCAAGCAGTCGCGCCAGAAGCTCGAGGCGCAGACCCACCAGCTTGCCGATCTCGCTGAACGCTATCTCGACCAGAAAGCGCAGGCCGAGAGCGCCAACCGGGCGAAGTCCGAATTCCTCGCCAATATGAGCCATGAGCTGCGCACGCCGCTCAACGCCATCATCGGTTTCGCGGAAGTCATGCAGAGCGGCATCTTCGGCTCGCTCGGCTCCGAAAAGTACGAGGAATACTGCTCCGACATCCGCTCGAGCGGCGAATATCTCCTGTCGGTGATCAACGACATTCTCGACATGTCGCGCATCGAGGCGGGCCGCACGTCGCTCACCAAGCAGCCGATCGAGGTCCACGCGTCGATCCAGCGTGCCCTCAAGCTCGTGGGCGAGCAGACCAAGGCCAAGAATCTCTCGGTCACGGTCGACGTGAACCCCGACGACATCATCGTTCCGGCGGACGAGCGCGCGCTGCACCAGATCCTCGTCAACCTGCTCCAGAACGCCACGAAGTTCACGAGCGACGGCGGCTGCATCACCGTGCGAACCCGCCAGGCCGGCAACGCGGTCAACATCTACGTGGAAGACAACGGCATCGGCATTCCCGATCACGCCTTGCACAAGCTCGGACAGCCGTTCGAGCAGGTCGAGACCGAGTTCTCGAAAAGCTACAAGGGTTCGGGCCTGGGCCTCGCCATCGCCCGCTCCCTCGCCGAGCTCCATGGCGGCAGCCTGCGCATCAGGAGCCAGGAAGGCGTCGGCACCATCGTGCTCGTCCACCTGCCGCTCACGGAGGCCACGAACGCGGATATCGCGCTGGCCGATGCGGCCGCGTAAATTCCGGCAGAGATCCGACCGGCAAGAGGCGCCGAGGACGAGATCCTACTTCAGCACTGTCCGGTAGATCTCCGTCACCTGCCGATACGTATCGGTGAGATGCGACAGCAGCACGGTCTCGTTCGGCAGGCCCGCCACTGTCGATAGTCTCTTCAGGATCGGCTTGGGCGCCGTTTCGGCATCGAAGCGACCTTCGATGGTCAGACGCTGCCACTGGAAAACGTCGTTGAAGAGCTTATGCGCGTCGATCAGCGACCGCGCAGCCTCGGCCCCCAGCAAGCCTTCGGCCTGCGCCTTGGCGAAGGCTCCCTCGGCGGCCTGTCCGATGAGGGACGGGTGCGCGCCGCCATGGGCCAGCACCAGAGCCTGTGCGATGAAGTCGAGATCGGTGAGGCCGCCGCGGGCGAGCTTCAGGTCCCAAGGATCGCTGTCGCCCTTCTCCTGCGCGATCAGCTCGCGCATGGTGCGCACGTCCTTGAACACTGTCTTCGCGTCGCGCTTGGCGGTGAGAATGCCCTTCACGGCCTCGGAGACCTCGGCGCCGAAGGCCTCGTCGCCGGCCAGAACGCGAGCGCGCGTGAGCGCCATGTGCTCCCAGAGATCGGCTTCAGTCTTCTGATAATTCAAGAAGCCCTTGAACTGCGAAGCGACTGGTCCCTTCCCGCCCTGCGGGCGCAGGCGCAGATCCACCTCGTAGAGCAGGCCGCGCCGTGTCGGCACGGTGAGAGCGGAGACGAGACGCTGTGTGAGACGGGTGTGGTAGACGACCGCATCGAGGCTGCGCGGGCCGGTGCTCTCGCGAGCATTCTCGTCGAAATCGTAGATCACCACGAGGTCGAGGTCGGAGCCCGCGGTGAGTTCGCGGCTGCCGAGCCGCCCGAGGCCGAGGACCGCAACCCTGGCGCCCGGCACCGTGCCATGCTCGCTCTCGAAAGCCCGGCGGACCTCTTCGAAGGAGGCACGGATGACCGCGCGGGCGATCGCCGCGTAAGCCTCGCCCGCTTGAGCGGGAGACAGGACCCCGGAAAGAAGCCTTGCGCCGGTCACGAACCGCATCTGTCGCGCCGCATCGCGGATGCGATCCAGGAAATCTTCGAAATCGCGCGCCGGACCGATGAGCTGCCTGACCTGACCTTCGATGGCTTCATCGTCCGTGGTGGGAGTTCCGAAGGCGGGATCGATCAGCGCGTCGAGCACGTGCGGCGATTGCGCGACCGTGTCGGCGAGGCGCGGTGCTGTGCCGAGGAGATCCGCGAAGAGAAGCCGCAGGCGGTCGTGCGATTGCAGGATCGTGAGAAGTTCGACGGCGGCCGGCATGCGGCCGAAGGCGCGGTCGAGGGCCGCGAGGGCTCCGTCCGGATCGGCGGTGCCGCCGAGCGCGGAGAGCAAGGCGGGTGTGAGTTCGGTCAACACTTCGCGGGCGCGCGCGCTCTGGATCGCGGGCCGGCGGCCGAAATGCCAGCCGCGCACCGTTTCGGCCGCACGCTCGGGCTCACGGAAACCCATGCGCTGAAGCGTGGAAAGAGTCTCGGGATCGTCGCCCGTTCCCGTGAAGACGAGACTGCCCACGTCGGAGGCGAGTTCCGGCCCCTCCTCGAAGAGCAGCGCGTAATGGCCCTGCACGATCCTGGCCTGATCCGTCAGCGCCTTGGCGAAAGCCTTCAGAGTGGGATAGCCGCAGAACTTGGCGAAATTCTTGAGCTGCTCCTCGTCTGACGGCAGGCGCTGGGTCTGCTCGTCCGCCACCATCTGCAGCCGGTGCTCGATGGTGCGAAGGAAGCGATAGGCGTCGGAAAGCTCGTCGCGCGCCGTCGCTGTGATCCAGCCCTCGTCGTGCAGGGCCTTGAGCATGTCGAGGGTGCGGCGGCCCCGCAAGTTCGGGCGGCGTCCTCCGAAGACCAGCTGCTGCGTCTGCACGAAGAACTCGATCTCGCGGATGCCGCCGCGTCCGAGCTTGATGTCATGGCCGGCGACTGCGATCTCGTCATGGCCTCGCACCGCATGGATCTGCCGCTTCATGGCATGCACGTCGGCGATGGAGGCGAAGTCGAAATACTTGCGCCAGATGAAGGGGCGAAGCTCCTTCAGAAACGCTTCGCCGAGGGCGAGATCGCCTGCCACCGGCCGCGCCTTGATGAAGGCTGCGCGCTCCCAGTTCTGCCCGACCGTCTCGTAATAGACATAGGCCGACGACAGCGACACGGCCGTCGGTGTCGAGCCCGGATCGGGACGCAGGCGGTAGTCGACGCGATGCACGTATCCATCGGCCGTGCGCTCCTGCAGGAGCTTGGCGAGCTGCTGGGCGATCCGCGTATAGATGGTCGCCGCCTCGGAATTGTCCTTCAGGGCGGCCGTTTCGGGATCGAAGAAGATGACGAGGTCGATGTCGCTGGAATAGTTGAGCTCACCCGCCCCATGCTTGCCGAGCGCCAGCACGGTGAAGCCGGAACCCTCGCCCGGGGCGTCGGGGTTCCTGAGGTTGATGCGGCCGAGATCGGCCGTCTCGGTCAGCACCAGGTTCACGCCGCCGGCCACGGAGGCATCGGCGAAATCCGAGAGAGCCTGCGTGACTTCTTCGGTGCCCCAGACGCCCCCGATATCGGCGAGCGCCACGAGAAGCGCATGGGCATTGCGGTTCTGCCGAAAGGCACGCACCGCATCCACCCGCGTCATCGCGCCGGAGCGCACCTCCTGGAAGAGATGGGACTGGCTGTCGACGATGGCGCGATGCGAATCTTCCGGCGGCGCGAAGGCGAGCCTCGCCATCCTGGCCGGATCGTTGAGAACAAGCTGCCAGAGGAAGGGAGAATGATCGGACAGTCCCAGGAGAAGATCGCGAAACGTTCCGCCGTCGAGGTGTTTCAGCAGCTCCCCGGCCTCGGGCTCATCGCGGATGCGCTTGACGAAATCCGACAACTGCGCCTTTGCGCGCTTGGTGTCCGCAACCAAAGGAGCCTTGGTCAGGCGATTGAGAAGTGAATTCGTCTGGTCCTGCACGGCCGATCCACCGGGTTCTGCGATTGGCCTTGAGTGTTCACGCCGGGACGCCGGAGGCAACAGAAAAGTGCCGGTATGACCCGGCTCGACGGGTCAGGCGGCGGATTGCAGAGGAGCCTGCGGCAGCTCGATGGCCTTCAGGGGCAAGGCCAGGACAACCCGCAAGCCGGGTTCGTTGTCCTCCAGCAGCAGGCTCCCGCCATGCAGCCGGGCCACGGCGGCGGCGAGGCTGAGACCGAGGCCGAAACCGGGACGCGAGCGCGCCGTCTCCAGGCGAACGAACCGCTCCAGGACGCGACCGCGCTCCGCCTCCGGGATGCCGGGGCCGCGATCGGCCACGACAATCCGCACCTCGCCGCCATTCCGCTGGGCCGACACGCTGATCGCCTGGGGTGCACCGGTCGAGGCACCGTATTTCAGCGCATTGTCGAGAAGGTTTGCCATGGCCTGGCCCAGAAGCTCACGGCTGCCATGGATCGGCAGATCGTCCTCCACGGAAACATCGAGCGACACGCCGGCCTCCTCGGCCAGGGCATCGTAGAGTTCCGCTACGTCCCGCACCGCCTCGGCGGCATCGAAATCCGCCAGCGCGTCGCGGGCATTGCCGGCCTCCAGGCGGGCGATCATGAGCAGCGCATTGAAGATGCGGATCAGGTTGTCGCTTTCCTCGATGGTCGCTTCGAGAGCCGATTTCAGCTCGTCGGGCGTGCTGGCCGTGCGCAGGGCCTCGTCCGCCTTGTTGCGCAGGCGCGTGAGAGGTGTCTTGAGGTCGTGGGCGATGTTGTCCGAAACCTCCTGCATGCCGCGCATCAATTCGCCCATGCGATCCAGCATGTCGTTGAGGTTCTGGGCGAGCCGATCGAGCTCGTCGCCGGTTCCCGCGATCGTCAGCCGCCCTCCCAGGTCGCCCGCCATGATGTGGCGCGTGATCTCCGTCATGTCGTCGACGCGTTTCAGGACGCGCCTCGTGATGAACCAGCCGCCGACGCAGCCGAGCACGACGATGAAGAGCAGCGAGTACCCGAAGGCGCGGTAGATGACTTCCTGAAGGCGCCTGCTCTCCTCGATGTCCCGACCCACGAGGAGCCTGAACCCACCGGGAAGAAGGTAGACGCGTACGATGGCCATGTCGGGCCGCGCTTCGGTTTCGTCCGTGCGGTTGTAGAGCGTCTCGAACTGCCCCGTGCGGCCGATGACGCCCGGTGGCAGGGCACCCACATTGCCCGCGACCCGCTCGCCGGCCTCTGTCGTGACGAGATACAGCATGGCGCCTGGAGCCCGCGAGCGCCGCTCGACGATGTTCACGAGACGGCGCAGGCCGCCGAACCGATACTGGTCGGAGAGGCTGTTGATCTCGCTCTCGATGGTGGACACGAACTGATTGGTAAGCAGTCGCTGGGCGTTCCAGGCCACATAGCCGAGGCCCACGAAGGCGAAGATCGTGAAGATGAGCAGATAGGCCAGGGACAGCTTGAAGGCGGTCGTCCGGACGAGCTTGCCGAGGGCGGACATGGACGCGTTCATCGCCGCACGCTCATTCCTCGTCGCCCTCCTGGCCGACGCGCACCATGTAGCCGGCACCCCGGATGGTGTGGATCAGCGGCTTGTCGAAGCCCTTGTCGATCTTGGCGCGCAGCCGCGACACGTGAACGTCGATCACGTTCGTCTGCGGGTCGAAATGGTAATCCCACACATGCTCCAGCAGCATGGTGCGGGTGACCACCTGATTGGCGTTCTTCATCAGGTATTCGAGCAGCCGGAACTCGCGCGGCTGCAGCACGATCTCCTGTCCCGAGCGCGTCACGCGGTGCGACAGGCGGTCGAGTTCGAGATCGGCGATGCGATAAACCGTCGGCTCGGTAGTGGGCGTGGAGGCCCGGCGGCGCGAGAGCACCTCGACGCGGGCCAGAAGCTCGGAAAAGGCGTAGGGCTTGGGAAGATAATCGTCACCGCCCGCGCGCAGGCCCTTCACGCGATCATCGACCTGTCCGAGAGCGGACAGAATGAGGACCGGCGTCTCGACCCGCTGCTCGCGCAGGGATCGGATCAGGGAGAGGCCGTCGAGCTTGGGCAGCATGCGGTCGACCACGAGCACGTCGTAATCCCCCTCCTCGGCCAAGGCATAACCGTCCAGTCCGTCGGCGGCATGATCCGCCACATGGCCCGCTTCGCGAAACGCCTTCACGAGGTAGGAGGCCGCCTCTTTGTCGTCCTCGATGATGAGAATCCGCATGAGCCTCCTCGTCACGCAAAAAACGCCCGACGGCAGGCCGGCCTTGGAGGGGAAGGGGCCGACCTGCCGTGGGCAGAAGACACCAGGTGCGGGGGGCGATCAACTACAAAGCCCGGTGCCTTTTACTCTTGATGTGGATCAGGCCTTCGGCTGGCTCCCGACCTCAAGGGTCACGGTCCGCTCCTTGCCCTGACGCCAGAGCGTGAGCGACACGGACTTGCCGGGGGCCACGTTCGCGATCTTACGCGACAGGTCCTTGGCCTCCTTGATCGGCTCGCCGTCGACCGCGACGATCGTGTCACCGGTCTGGACGCCTGCCTTTGCGGCAGGGCTGTCCTTCAGGGCCTCGGCCACGAGGGCGCCCTTGGGCTCCTTGAGGCCGATGGCTTCGGCGATCTCCTTCGTCACCGGCTGCATCTGCACACCGATGAAGCCACGGGTCACGGAGCCCTTGTCCTTGAGCGAAGCGACGACCTGCTCCACGGTGCTCGCCGGGATGGCGAAGGCGATGCCGACGCTGCCGCCGGACGGCGAGTAGATCGCCGTGTTCACGCCCACGACCTCGCCCGAGAGGTTGAAGGTCGGGCCGCCAGAGTTGCCCTTGTTCACGGGCGCGTCGATCTGGATAAAGTCGTCGTAGGGGCCAGAGCCGATGTCGCGGTGCTGGGCCGAGACGATGCCGGCCGTCACGGTGCCGCCGAGGCCGAACGGATTGCCGACGGCCAGGACCCAATCGCCGATGCGGGCCTTCTGCGGGGCGAGGCGCACATAGGGGAAGTCGTTGCCGTCGACCTTCAGCAGCGCGAGGTCCGTCTTGGGATCGGTGCCGATCACCTTGGCGCTCAGCTCCTTGCCGTCATCCATGGTCACGGTGACCTGGGAGCCGTTCTCGACCACGTGATTGTTCGTCACGACGTAACCGTCAGCCGAGATGAAGAAGCCGGAGCCGAGGGCCTGGCCGAACTGGCGCGGGCGCTGCTGGCGCTCGCCCCGGCCGGGCATCTGCTGATCGCGGAACTGGCGGAAGAAGCGCTCCATCGGGCTGCCGGGCGGAAAGTCGGGCATCGAAAACTGCTGACCGTCCTCGTCGTCGCCCTGAGCGGACACGTTCTGCACCTTGACCTTCACGGCCACGACGGCCGGCTTCACCCGGTCGATCATATCGGCGAAGGACGGCATGCCCTGCATCGGCTGCGACATGGAGCGCAGCTCGGCGTGCGCGGGATTGGGAGCAACCAGACCGCTTTCGACGCCGCCGCCCACGATGATCGCGGCCACGGCCACTGCGCCGAGCCACTTTGCGGTGCGCTTGCGGGCGGGGGTGGAAACCTTGTCCAACATGTCTTGTCTCTCCTCGAAGAACGCTTGCTGGTTCGTCATGGGAGCAAGATGGGGGTTCGAGCCTTACGGTACTCTCACCCGTAGATGAATTGTTGGTAAGGTTTCGGGAGGGGCCGCCAGGCGGCTTCAGCGTCTCTGGCGCGCATGAGGCTTGGCTTTCCTGGTTCTGGCCTTCGCGGCCTTGACCGCCTTCGTGCGGGATGGTTTTACCCGCCCTGCCTCATGTCGGGGCTTCTCGAGGCTCGACGCGGCAGCAAGATGTCCGCCGCTGGCCGTCGCATCATCGAGCACCCTTCGCGGGGGAGGAGGAGCGTAGCTGCTCGCCACCACGGTTCGGTCGATGCATTGCGTCACATAGTCCGCGCGGCGCTGGACGATGCGGCGGTAATCGTCGACCTTGATCTTGCCCTTGGGCACGATGCGGCTTCTCGCCTCGACGCGGCAAGCCTCGCGTCTGTCGGCGAGATTCTCGCTCGATCGGACGGCGGAAGGCAGAGCAAGGAGGATCAGACACAATCCATAGGCCGCAAGCTTCACGACCGGACCTTTCGCGGGAAATATCGGGAGATGTGAAAGCCCGATATCAGCCGCTGCCCAGCTTGGCACCGCGACACAATGGCATGATCAACAGAAAGGAACGGACGTGCTTAACGCGAGGAATGCGGCCCTGCTCGCCATGCTCCGTCGTCAAGCGCTCTGATCGCGTTTGAGCAGATCGTCCAGCGCCTTCTGCTCCTCGGCATCGAGCGCGGTGGCGACACGGGGGCGGCGGCGCATGGCCGCGTAGGCGCCGATGCCGCCGAGGACCAGGACGAGCGTGGGCGTCAGCCAGAGCAGCAGGGTATGGGCGCCGAAGGTGGGCTTCAGCAGCACGAACTCGCCGTAGCGCTGCACGAGGAAGTCGCGCACCTGGCCGTCCGTGTCCCCCGCGACCAGACGCTCGCGCACCAGGATCCGTAGGTCCTTGGCGAGCTGCGCATCGGAATCGTCGATGGACTGGTTCTGGCAGACGAGGCAACGCAGGCCCGACGAGATCTCGCGGGCGCGCTTTTCCAACCCCGGATCCTTGAGAACTTCGTCGGGCTGCACGGCGAAGACCGAGCCGCTGAACAGGAGGGCTGCCAATAAGGCGAGAACGAAGCGCATCGCCTACTCCGCGGGCACGG
>NZ_JALJRK010000110.1 GCF_024519725.1 Microvirga sp. Mcv34
CAGCCAATCACCCGATCCTGATCGTCGCGCTCTCCATCCAGATTGTCGCGCTATAGTCCGGGCCCTCGCCGAGCGGATCAGCCCGTGCAGCGAGCACGTCCTCGACTGGTTCCACATCACCATGCGGATCACGGTTCTGCGCCAATTTGCTCAGGGTCTGGTGCACCATGACAAGGACGCCGGGACGGCGGCTCTGGACGAGTTGCGCCGGATCAAATGGTTCCTCTGGCATGGCAACACATATCGCGCTCGGGAGGCCATCGGTGGTCTGCTGCTCGACCTCGAAGCTCTCGACAGTCGCTATCCCAACCTGCGCAAATTCAGGGCCGCCATGCGGGAGTTCAAGGTCTATATCGTCAGTAACGAGTCCAGCTTGATCAATTATGGCGAGCGCTACCGGTCCGGCGAGCGGATCTCCTCGGCCTTCGTCGAGGCAACGGTGAACGCAGTGATCAGCAAGCGCTTCGCCAAGAAGCAGCAGATGCAGTGGAGCCGGCGCGGGGCTCATCTACTCCTGCAGACACGGACCAAGACCTTGGATGGCTCACTTCGTGCCACATTCGAGCACTGGTACCCCGGCATGATGAACGACAACGCCAAGGACTATGGTCAGGCAGCCGCTTAACTGCCCCACAACTCCTCATGCTCTCCCCATTGCGGCAGCCGTGGTGGCATGGAACGCCTGGCTCGATCTCAACCTCTACACGCGCCTGCCGTGGCTCGGCCTGATCATGGCAGCCTCCATCCTGCGGGCAAGGGGACTCACCTCTCATCTGCTGCCACTCGCCGCCGGCTTCAAGCAATCCCGGTTCCGGCCGCAGGGCCGGGAAGGGGCAACTGAGAAGCTGGAGGGCTTCTGCCAGGTGCTGGAAGAGGCGCTGGCCATCGCCCACAAGGATCTCGACCGGCTCATCCTCGCCCGCGAGCTGATGAGCCGGGTCACCGCCAAGACCCGCTCCAACTCGAAGCTGCCGGAGCTGGTCGAGCTGTTCCTGTCCCGCCCGCTGGTCACCGTGCCGCTCGGGGCCAAGCTGCTCAAGGTCACGCCCAAGGCCGTCGACCTGATGCTGGCGCAGCTCGGCGGCGCCCTGCCGCGCGAGCTCACCGGACGGACACGGTACAGAGCATGGGGGATCGTGTAGAGGCCAAACGACCCTACAGGTGACGCCTCGTTGTCGCCTTACTGCCATGGTTCAGCCCTTGGAGACGAAGCTTAACCGGAGAAGGCCACTTGTTCGAAGATCATGGAAGCATGCGGATCGATCTGGCCTGTCCTCACTGCCAACAGTTGTTCAAGGTCCGGCTGCGGAAGCTCCAGTTCGGGGTGGATC
The DNA here is from genome assembly GCF_024519725.1 of Microvirga sp. Mcv34. Taxonomy (GTDB): domain Bacteria; phylum Pseudomonadota; class Alphaproteobacteria; order Rhizobiales; family Beijerinckiaceae; genus Microvirga. The sequence continues at coordinate 1,332 of NZ_JALJRK010000110.1, forward strand.
TGACCTGTCGGCTGTGCCGGCACGAATTCGACGCCAGTGAGATCTCCGATCGTCTCGAGGTTCAGGACGCGCTGGCTCGCATGCAGTCGACCGTGCGGCATAGGACACAGCAGGCGAGACCCCGCCAGACTAGTGGCGGGAAGGCCCTTCCGCCAGCCCAGTCGCGGGAGGCGGTTGAGCATTCAAGCGGTGAGCCTCGTCCATTGATAATGCAGCGGAGGGTCGAGCAGGGCTCCTCCACTATCTAAGTCGAGAACCTGAGGACCATTCCAGCACCAGCGATCTCTGGCGACTTGGCTTCCACTCTAGCTGGCGACGCCGTTGGCCCTACCTAAGCTAGTTTCCCCAGCCGGTGGAGAGACGTCCCTCGCGAGACGATGGATGGGGTGAGTTCGCTAGGGCACTTGTGTCGATCGCGTTTTGCGCGATCAGAACGCGCAACAGATTGGGCCACCTCATCCTTCTGATCCCATCATGGGAAAGCCCGAGAGCTGATCCCGAAGAGAAGCAAGACCCTCGAGTGACGTCAAACATCGGAGCGGGAAAACAGCCTAAAAGCGCTTGACCTCGAACCGCCGAATAGAGACGCGCCTCCAATCCCTAGTTCTTCCGTGGCAGCAAGCCGTGAAGGATGAGGTCAATGGCGGCCTCGAAGTGCCGTTCCGGGTCAAGCGGTTTGCGTTCCCCAAACAGGAGGATCCAAATATTGAACAGCAGGGCGGGACCGACGATCTGCTCCGGAAACTCCTGAACCGGCGCAGCCCGAAGTTCGCCCTGAATAGCGCCTTCCTGAAGCACCTTCTGGAAGGTGTCCACAAAGGGCCCCCACACCATGCGGAACTGCTCGTCGAGCATCTCTGGGAACCAGTTCGCCTCAGCGATCAGGAGACGCAGAAGCTCGCGGCTCCGCTGATCATCGACGGCAATCTGATACACGAATCGGAGATACGAGCGCAGCATCTCAGGGGCGGGGCCCGGGCGGTCCGCCAAGAACACCTCGATCTCGGCATGAAGGGGCCGCGAGAGCTCACGGACCATGGCCACAAAGACCTCTTCCTTGTTCTCGAAATAGAAGTAGACCGCACCCCTCGTGACACCGGCACGCTCCGCTATGTCCTCAAGGCGAGTGGCGGCAAAGCCCCTCTGCGCGAACTCCTCAAAAGCGGCCTCCAGGATTTCCCCTGGCCGCTCCGCCTTGCGGCGGGCCCTCGCACCTTTTGCCATTGCGTTCCTCAGTGATTCTCGAGTTGGACACGGCATAAGCCGCAGCCGGTATGCAAGCAGGGCTGACACTATAACTCACATACACGCGCGTCCATAGATTATTGACATTCGTGTATGTCAATAATAGCGGTGGGCTAGATTGGCCCGCGACCTTTGTCCCGTCCGCGGAGTTTCCCGATCTGGCGAAATGGAAGAAGTCTCAATGAAGGATCGTCGCGCACGTTGCGGTTCAGCCTGGCTCATCGGCGCCCTGGCGATGATCGGATTGGCCGCCTGCCAGCAGCAGGAGGCCGTGCCCGAGAAGCCCCCGGCCATGGTCCACGCCCAGATGGTCGAGCTCACCGATGATGCACCGACGATCACGCTCACCGGGGAGATCCGAGCCCAAGTTGAGACGGATCTCGCTTTCCGGGCGGGCGGGCGCATCACCGAGCGCAGCGCCGACGTTGGCATGCATGTCTCGGCCGATCAGGTGCTGGCGAAGATCGACCCGGAGGAGCAGCAGGCCAACGTGACCGCCGCCGAGGCCGCCGTCCGGGCCGCCGAGGCCCAGCTCCGGCAGGCCTCCTCCGCCTTCGAGCGCCAGAAGACCCTGCTCTCGCGCGGTTACACTACACGCCGGGAGTATGACCAGGCGGAGGAGGCCTTCCGCACGGCGCAGGGATCCCTCGCCGCCGCCAAGGCGCAATTGGGCACAGCCCGCGAGCAGCTCGCCCAGACGACGCTGCGTGCCGGCGTTGCCGGCGTGATCACCGCCCGCAACGCCGAGGTCGGCCAAGTGGTGCAGGCCGCCCAACCGGTGTTCACTCTCGCCCCTGACGGGCCCCGCGATGCGGTGTTCAACGTGCACGAGTCTGTCTTCATCCAGGAACCCGCTGGCCGGACCGCCGAGATCCGGTTGGTGTCTGATCCCACCGTCAGGGCGACCGGCACCGTGCGGGAGGTCTCGCCAACCGTCGACCCGGCCAGCGGCACCGTCCGGGTCAAGTTCGGCATCGCGCGCCCGCCGGTGGCCATGACCCTCGGGGCCGCCGTGAGCGGCGAGGGCCGGTTCAAGCCCCGCAAGACGATCGTGCTGCCCTGGAGCGCGCTGTTCTCGCAGGAGGGCCGGCCAGCCGTATGGATCGTCGATCCATCCTCTAAGGCAGTGTCGCTGAGGGCGATTGTGGTTGAGCGCTACGACACCGGCCGCATTGTCGTGCGGGAGGGCCTCCAACCAGGCGAGATGGTCGTCACCGCCGGGGCGCAGCTCCTGCGCCCGAACCAGACCGTCACTCTGGCCGAGGGGGCTCCCCGATGAAAGCTTTCCGCATGAGCCTCGCCCTTGGCGCCACGCTGGCACTTGCCGCCTGCCAGGAGCAACCGGCCGAGCCACCTCCGCCGGTCCGCCCCGTCCTGTCGGTGGTTGCCGCCCCGCAGGCCAGCCAGGAGCTGGGCTTTGCCGGGACCGTCGAGCCCCAGATCCAGTCCAGCCTCGGCTTCCGCGTGCTCGGCCGGATGGTCGCCCGCACCGTCAACGTCGGCGACACCGTAAAGAAGGGGGGGCAGCTGGCCGCCCTCGATCCGATGACGTTCGAGCTCGCCATGCGGTCGTCCCAGGCCGAGGTGTCGAATGCCCAGGCGCAACTGGAGAACGCAACCGCGACCGAGACCCGCCAGCGGACGCTTCTTGAGCAGGGGACCACGACGCAGGCGCAGTTCGAGGCCGCCCAGCAGGCCCGCGAGGCCGCGGCCGCGGCCGTCGCCCGCGCCCGCGCCAACCTAGCCAAGGTCCAGGAGCAGCTCGGCTACACCCAGCTGCGGGCCGACTTCGACGGGGTGGTCACGGCCGTCGAGGCGGAGGTTGGCCAGGTGGTGCAGCCCGGCCAGACGGTCGTGACCCTTGCCCGCCCGGACATCCGCGAGGCCGTCGTCGATGTGCCCGAGGATATCAACGGCAGCCTGCGGTCCGGAGCCCGCTTCGAGGTTGCCCTGCAGCTGGATCCGTCCGTGCGGGCCACCGGCCGGGTGCGCGAGATCGCGCCGCAGGCCGATCCAGCGACCCGCACCCGGCGGGTTCGGATCACGCTCGATAATCCTCCGGCCAGCTTTCGGCTCGGCACCACAGTGACCGCGGTTCTGGGTACGACGAACACCCCCCGCATCCAGCTGCCGGCATCCGCGCTCCTGGAGCGCGACGGTAAGACCATGGTCTGGGTGATCGATCCAGCCACCAAGACAGTCTCCCCTCAGGACGTAAAGGTCGCGGCGCGCGATGAGCGATCGTTCCGGGTCGCGGAGGGGATCGCCCCGGGCACCCGCGTGGTCACGGCGGGCGTGAACAGCCTCACGCCCGGGCAACAGGTCAAGATTTCAGACGAGGCATCGCAGTGAAGAACGGCTTCAACCTCTCGGACTGGGCGCTGCGCCACAGCTCCCTCGTCTGGTACTTCATGATCGTGTCCACCATCGCGGGTGTCATGGCCTACATGAACCTGGGGCGCGAGGAGGACCCGTCGTTCACGATCAAGACCATGGTGATCAGCGCGCAGTGGCCGGGCGCCTCGGTCGAGGACACCATCAGCCAGGTCACCGACCGGATCGAGAGGAAGCTCGAAGAGCTCCCGTCCCTCGACTTCACGCGCAGCATGACCTCGCCGGGCCAGACCACGATCTTCGTCAACCTGAGGGATACGACCAAGGGCCGCGACGTGCCCGGCATTTGGGTGCAGGTGCGCAACATGGTCAACGACATTCGCGGCCAGTTCCCGCAGGGTGTGGCCGGGCCCTTCTTCAACGACCGCTTCGGTGACGTCTACGGCAACATCTACGCCTTCACAGCGGACGGGCTGAGCCGGCGGCAGGTGCGCGACTATGTCGAGGACGTGCGGGCCAAGATCCTCACAGTCCCGAACGCCGGCAAGGTCGACCTGATCGGCGCCCAGGACGAGGTGATCTTCCTGGAGTTCTCGACGCGCCAGATCGCGGCGCTCGGGATTGACCAGCAAGCGGTAATCCAATCCCTGCAGGCGCAGAACACCATTGCGCCGTCCGGCGTCATCCAGGCCGGCCCTGAGCGTATCAGCGTGCGCGTCGGCGGGCAGTTCACCTCCGAGGAAAGCCTGCGGGCCATCAACCTGCGCGTCAACGACCGCTTCTTCCGCCTCAGCGATGTCGCTACGATCACCCGCGGCTACACCGACCCGCCGCAGTCGCTGTTCCGCGTCAACGGCCAGCCGGCGATTGGCTTGGCCATCGGCATGAAGCCTGGCGCCAACCTGCTGGAGTTCGGCGAGGCGCTGAAGGAACGGATGCAGACGATCATCGGCGAGCTGCCCATCGGCGTCGGCGTGCACCTCGTCTCCGACCAGCCGATCGTGGTCGAGCACGCGGTGGGCGGGTTCACTAAGGCTCTGTTTGAGGCCGTGGCGATCGTGCTGGTGGTGAGCTTCATCAGCCTGGGGCTACGCGCCGGCCTTGTGGTGGCGCTGTCGATCCCGCTCGTGCTCGCCATGACCTTCGTGGCGATGCAGTATCTCGGTATCTCGCTGCAACGCATCTCGCTCGGCGCCCTGATCATCGCGCTCGGGCTTCTTGTCGACGACGCGATGATCGCGGTTGAGATGATGGTGGCGCGCCTGGAGGCCGGCGACACCCTGAAGAAGGCCGCCACGGCCGTCTACACCTCGACCGCGTTCCCGATGCTGACCGGAACGCTGGTCACGGTGGCGGGCTTCATCCCCATCGGGCTCAACAACAGCAACGCTGGCGAGTTCACCTTCACGCTGTTTGTCGTGATCGCCGTCTCGCTGCTGCTGTCGTGGATTGTCGCGGTGCTGTTCGCCCCACTTCTCGGCGTGACGCTCTTGCCGAAGACGATGAAGAAGCATCATGACAAGCCGGGCCGGCTCATGGCGGCGTTCTCGCGCTTTCTGGTGGTGGCCATGCGTTGGCGCTGGATCACCATTCTGGTCACGCTCGGGCTCTTTGGTGCATCGGTCTATGGGATGCAGTTCGTCCAGCAGCAGTTCTTCCCATCGTCGGACCGCCCGGAGCTCATCGTCGACTGGACCCTGCCGCAGAACGCGACCATCACCGAGACGAAGACCCAGATGGACCGGTTCGAGACGAAGCTCGCGGGCGATCCGGACATCGATCACTGGTCGTCCTATGTCGGCCAGAGCGCGGTGCGCTTCGTGCTGGCCTTCGACGTCCAGCCGCCCAGCCCCAATGTCGGCCAGATGGTCATCGTCACAAAGGATCTGGAGGCGCGCGAGCGCGTCCGGGCCCGGCTGCAGCAGGTTGCCCGCCAGGAGTTCGTCGGCCTCGACGTGCAGGTGAATCTGCTGCCGCTGGGGCCGCCGGCGGGCCGCCCGGTGCAGTACCGCGTCAGCGGGCCGGACATTCAGAAGGTACGGGAGCTGGCTCAGAGGTTCGCCACCGCCATCGGCGACCATCCGCTGCTGGTCGACATCGGGTACGACTGGAACGAGCCTGCCCGGGTGGTCAAGGTCGACGTGCTGCAGGACAAGGCGCGCCAGCTCGGGGTCACCTCCGAGGACATCGCCCAGACACTGAACGGGGTTGTCGGAGGCACGGCCCTGACGCAGGTGCGGGATGGGATTTATCTCGTCAACGTGGTCGCCCGCGCCAACGCGGCCGAGCGGGGCTCCATCGAGACGCTCCAGAACCTGCAGCTGCCGGGGAAGAGTGGGCAGTCGGTTCCTCTGGCCGCCGTCGCCACGTTCCGATACGAGCTGGAACAGCCCATCGTATGGCGTCGCAGCCGGACCCCGACGATTACGCTCAAGGCCGGCATCCTGGGTGAGACCTTGCCCGCCACCGTGGTCCAGCAGCTTGAGCCGCGGGTGCAGGAGTTCAGGCAGGGACTGCCGGCGGGCTATGCGGTCACGGTTGCCGGTCCGGTCGAAGAGAGCGCCAAGGCGCAGGGACCCATTGCGGCGGTCGTTCCGCTGATGCTATTCGTGATGGCGACCATCCTGATGATCCAGCTCCAGAGTTTCCAGCGGCTGTTCCTGGTGGTGGCGGTGGCGCCGCTCGGCCTGATCGGCGTTGTGGCGGCGATGATTCCCAGCGGGGCGCCGCTGGGCTTCGTAGCGATCCTGGGCGTGCTGGCGCTGATCGGCATCCTGATCCGCAACTCCGTGATCCTGATCGTGCAGATCGAGGACCACCGGCGAGAGGGCTGGGACCCGTGGGACGCGGTGGTCGACGCCACCACCCACCGCACACGGCCGATCATGCTGACGGCCGCGGCGGCGAGCCTGGCGCTCATCCCGATCTCCCGCGAGGTGTTCTGGGGACCAATGGCCTACGCGATGATGGGCGGCATCATCGTGGGCACCCTGCTGACCCTCCTGTTCCTGCCGGCGCTGTACGTGGCCTGGTTCCGGATCAAGCCGCCGTCCCGGTCCGAAATTGAGCAGGAGGCGACAGACGCAGCCCATCAACCGGCATAAGCCGCACTCGCTTAACCACTGAGGCTCGTGCGGCCTGTGCTCCCTCCACACAGGCCGCACGAGCATCGGGCCTCGGCGACAGCAGCCGGGGCCCGTTACCAACCCCTCACAGATGAAGATGCAAGATGTCCCGATGGCTCCCGCTCATCATTGCCCTGTCGATCTCGGGGGGCACGCTTTACATCGCGTTCTTCCGATAACCAGACGGGTGGGTTGACCATGGACGTCAACCCGCAATCGATCACCCTGATCTCGGCCACCATGGCAATGGTCGCGTCGATTGCCAGCCCGTTCGTCAGCACGCGGGTCGCCAGTTTGCAGTTCAAGACGAACGTCCTGTCAGTGAACTGGCAGAAGTGGATCGAGACCCTGCGCGACCTCGTGTTCAGCCTCAACTCTCAGCTTCTCGCGGCGGCGGTGCGGCAGTTCATCGAAGATCCCGCCAGCCTCCTCATCGCCCCTGACCCCAAGCTGTTCAGGCGCGTGAAGGACCTCCTGCGGACAATGGCGAAAATCGAGCTGATGCTCAACCCGCTTGAGCGTGAGCATCAGCAGCTCAATGCCGTGATGAAGCAGGGGATCAACCAGCTTCGGCCACCGTCGCTGGGGCACGACATCGGGGGAGCATCGAGCATGTCTGCCGCGACATCATCCAGGTCACTCAAGGAACCGGGAGTGGAACAAACCTGGGGGTAACGATTGCACCCGATCATGAGCGCTTGGACGGAATAACCGGAAAGGGCGCGCAATGACTGTGACGGAGTGGGCGATCTGTATCGAGACGAGGCGACCCGATGGAACGCGCGAGCGCTGCGACATCGGTGCTATCCGCCGTGATCTGTCAGCCCCTGCTCCGGACGACCTCGGTCTTCGACTTGCGGAAGCAAAAGATCTGCTGCAGCGGCTCCAGCTGCGGATGATCGAGGGCCAGATCGAGCAGAGTGCCGCCCTGGATCGCTGGTGCAGGCACTGTGGTTTGACACGCCCGCTGCATGATCATCGGCGGCGGGTCATCCAAACTCTGTTCGGTACGGTGCCCGTCCGGCAGCCGCGAATCCGTCCTTGCCCTTGCCGCCGCCTTGAGGCCGGGCCCACCGGATCCGGTGAGCGATCCAACCGTGTATCGATGCTCCTGAAGGGGCGCGCCACACCCGAACTCGTCCGCATTCAGGCCGAGCTTGGCGCACGGTTGTCGTTTCGCGAGGCCGCCCATGTCATCGCCTTGTTCCTTCCAAGCGGCACCGGCGCCAACCATATGACGGTGCGCCGCCGCCTCGCCGAGATCGCCGATCGTGTCGAGGCACGCGACCATGCCAGCCCGCATCGCATGAGCCTGTCCCAGGGCGGACCGCTGATCGCTGCCCTCGACGGAGCTGTCGCTTTGCCCCTAAAGGCGAGATAAGGAACTCAACAAAATCAAGGGCAAGCCTTTGCCGGTAAATGTGAGATTTTGCCGATAAAATCGAGATTTTTCCCCCTAAAAGTGAGACAGCGTTTACAGGGGTGTGCGGCTGGCTGCGATGGAGATGAAACGGGACCTGACAGAGTTCGCCAAGATCGCCTTGCTCCGGACCTATCACAAGGAAGCCCGTTGGCTCGCCACCGTCGATCGTATCGCGCCAGATACAGCACCGCTTTCACACGCAGGATCAAAGAGCACCGAACAAACCTGATCGGCATCTCGTCTTTAAGGGCAAAGAATCTTGCTTTTCGGCACCCAACGCGACGAATCTCAAAGTTAAAGGCAAAGTGACATCTATACCGTGCCGTCGATGCTTTCGGGCAGACGATCGACTTTCTGCTCTCGCCCAAGCGGGATGCAGCAGCCGCCCGACGTTTCTTCCGCAAGGCTCTGGGACAACCGCATACGGTCAATCCGCGGACCATCACGGTCGACAAGAATGCCGCCTATCCAATCGCGGCTAAAGCTATGAAGAAGAGTGAAGAACTCTGGCGCTTTGCCAAACTCCGGCAGTGAAATTTCTGAATAACATCGTTGAACAGGATCACCGGCGCATCAAGCGGCTGGTCAGGCCCGGGCTGGGCTTCAAGAGCTTCATGACGGCCTCCCGAACAATTGCGGGCTACGAGATCATGGCGATGGTCCGCAAGGGTCAAGTGGCGAGGGTACCAGCGAACGACATGAGGGCTCAGAGCGACTTCATTGCTGCTCTGTTCAGCGCTGCTGCCTGATTTGAGGCATCATTCGGCTTCCGATCAACCTACCTCGCGGCGTGCAACAGAACCCTGGAGCGAACCAAGCCCGCCCGCAGGCCCTTGCCCGGGCACCTGCCGCGCCGGCGTGTGGTCCTTCCGAGCCCAACCGCCTGCGCCTGCTGCGGCGGCTTGCGCAAGCTCGGCGAGGTCGTGACCGAGACCCTGGAGCGTATTCCGGCGCGTTGGGTCGTGCTGCAAACCGTGCGCGAGAAGTTCAGCTGTGCGGCGTGCGAGACTATCACCGAGACGCCGGCGCCGTTCCATGCCATTCCGCGTGGCCGTGCCGGCCCGCATCTTTTGGCCGAGATCACGGTCGGCAAGTTCAGGCTGCATCTGCCGCTGACCCGCCAGAGCACAGTGTTCGCTCAAGAGGGCGTCGATCTGGATGTCTCCACACTCTGTGACTGGATGGGGGCTGTCGCGGTTGCGACCCAGCCGTTGAGCGCTCTGATCGCCGAGCATGTGATGCAGGCCGAGCGGCTGCATGCCGACGACACGCCGGTGCCGGTGCTGGCCAAGGGCAAGACCAAAACCGGCCGGCTCTGGACGGTGGTCCGCGATGATCGGCCCTTCGCCGGGGCCGATCCGCCAGCGGCCGTTTACTATTATTCTGCGGATCGCAAGGCGGAGCACCCGCAGTCGTTCCTGAGGAGCTACAGCGGGGTCCTGCAGGCGGATGCCTATTCCGGCTTCGGGC
>NZ_JALJRK010000111.1 GCF_024519725.1 Microvirga sp. Mcv34
CAGCATCGCACAGCCCACCAGATTTCGGAATCACCCGTCAGTGACACAACACTAGAAGCGGCGCAGGTCACCGCAAAGGAGCTTGGGGTCGAACTCGCGGTGGAATCGATCAACCCGAACATCACGGATGTGACCGCTCCTTTGGTGAAGCTGCGGGCTGCCAATCCCGACATGATCGCCATCACGACTTATGCCAAGCCTGCCGCCCTGATCATCAGGAAGGCGCATGAGCTCGGCATCACCAAGCCTATCGTGCTCACGGTAACCGGCACGGCCAACATGTCTCAGCTCATGGAGAACGTCGGCAACAAGGATGCTCTTAAGAACTTCTACGTCCAGGACGTTCTCGCGGATGTGCCCGGCGGCCCCAAGATCAAGTGGGTCTACGACATGTATAAGGAGAACTATCCTGATCTCGCCGCGAAGCCGGATCACCCGCAGGCCTACATGCCCTATGGGATCGCACCTGCCATGTCGGTCGTCAAAGCCCTGCAGGATGCGGGCCCCAATCCCACTCGCGAGAAGGTGGCCGAGAATCTGAGGAGCCAGAAGTTCGATTCCGGCGTAATGGCTGGTCCGATTGAGTTCGGGCCTAACGATCGTGCGGCTCAGGAATCGACGATCTATCTGAAGTTCGACGGAACGCAGCAGACCCTCATTCCCGGTTTCTTCCAGAGCCGCTGGAAATACAAAGGCTAACATCCCCCCACGCTGCCGCGGGGGCGCGATCGCTCCCGCGGCCTTTTCATGTCAACGAGGGCAGCATGACGATCGACGTAGTCTTCCTCTTTTTGCAGCAGGGTGTGGCCTCGGGACTTGTCATCGGAAGCGTATATGCGCTGATCGCCCTCGCCATCGTCGTTATCTTCAAGACGTCCGAAGTGCCGAATTTCTCGCAGGGCGAAATGGTCATGGCAGCCGGATATATTGCTCTTTACCTTTTGGTGTTCAGGAGCATGCCGCTCTGGATCGTCATGCCGGCAACGATCCTTGCGGCTTATGCTGGAGCGGCTTTGTTTCGCCGTTTGGTGCTGAACCAGGTGGCGCGGGCGAATGGCAGTCCGGTGAACCTCGTTATCGCGACCCTCGGTCTCTCCTATGTGCTCAGGGGATTTGTGCGGCAGACCGGCTTCGGCGACACGCCGAGATCGTTCCCGCCGGTGATCGAGCCGCAGTCGATCATGATCGGACAGGCTGCCGTGACGACCCTGGACCTTGTCATTCTGACGACGGCCGTCCTCGTGATGGCGGCCTTCTTCTGGATGTTCAAGTACACCAAGATCGGTCGGGCCATGCGCGCCGTCGGCATGAACCCCAAGGCGGCGCAGCTCGTCGGAGTCGACCTGACCCGCATTCACATGATCGTCTGGGGGCTGTCAGGCGGCATATCGGCCATCGCGGCTCTCCTGATCTCGCCCAAGGTGCTTATGACAGCCGATATGGGCTCAATCGTAACAATGGGTTTTGCTGCTGCGATCGTCGGCGGGTTCACGAGCCTGCCCGGTGCCGTGGTGGGTGGATTCCTCATCGGCATCATCGAGAACTTTGTCGGTCTGTTCATTTCCTCCCGTGCCATCGTGCTCGCACCCTTCGTCGCGATCATGCTCGTGCTCGTGATCCGTCCTCAGGGACTGTTCGGCGGGCGCGTCGAAATCAAGAAGGTCTGAGCCCATGTCCGACAAGTCAGTCCTTATGTTCCCACGGCCGAAATCCGATACGCCGGGCCTGGCTAAGCCAGGCAGTATGTTGCTCACGCAAGGCGCCTTGATGGCCTTGGGCGCCGCAGCGTTGATTGTCTTACCTTTCCTGGTGACCGGCTATGTTCTCTACATCGCCAATCTTCTCCTGGTCTTCATTGTGCTCTGTCTCGGCCTCCATCTGGTGATCGGTGAGACCGGGCAGTTCGCCCTCGCTCATGCCGCCTTCTACGGTATCGGTATCTATACGAGCGGATTGGCCGGGAACGCTCTCGGGTGGCCCTTTCCGCTGTCCATGCTGCTCGCGGGGCTGGTTGCGGGCGCGGTCGGTCTGGTGATTGGAGCCGTGGCCCTTCGCATGCGCGATATCTATCTCGCGCTCGCCACCTTCGCCTTCGGCGAGGCTATGCAATGGGTGTTTCTGAACTGGGATCAAGTGACCGGAGGCCCGAACGGGTTGCGTATCAGCCCGGCGCGCCTCGGAAGCCTCGAAGTTCTCACCGACCGGCAGGCTTATCCTGTTGTCGTGATCGTGGCCTTGCTGATGATCGTCCTGACCGTGGTGATCTCCCGTTCACGCCTCGGGCGCTCGTTCCGGGCCGTGCGTGAGTCCGATGTAGCCGCGATGGCCATGGGCATTCCAGTCCGCCGAGCCAAGATCACGGCATTCGGCCTGTCGGCTTTCTATGCCGGCATAGCGGGCAGCATGTTCGCGACCTTCTCCACGTATATTCATCCGGACAGCCTCGGCTTCCAGACGACGATCCTCGTCCTGACCATGGTCGTGGTCGGAGGGCTCGGTTCGATCACTGGTGCTGTGGGCGGTGCGATCGTGTTCGGGCTGATCTCCGAATTCCTACGTCAGACTCCTTCTTATCAGGAGATCATCTACGGTCTGATCCTGATCGTCTTCATGATGTACGCGCCGCGTGGCCTCTTTGCTTTCGTTCGGGACCTGATGGGGAGAATGGCCCGTGGCTGAGAATCTGCTTGAAGTCACCGACCTGACGGTCAGGTTCGGCGGTCTCACCGCCGTCAACAAGTTCGATATCGCGGTACAGCGCGGGACAATTCATGCGCTGATCGGGCCGAATGGCGCGGGAAAGTCGACAACTTTCAACTGTATCTCGCGTTTTTACGAGCCGACCGCGGGCCGAATTCTTCTCAATGGTGTCGACGTGACGAGGTCGCCTGCCAGTGCCATGGCGGGTCTTGGCGTTGCACGAACCTTCCAGAACCTGGAATTGTTCGGCGAATTGACCGTTTTTGAGAACGTAATGATCGGTGCTCACGTTCATGCAGGAAGGTCCTGGGCCGATGCGTTGTCGGCCCGACCATCCGGTGTGGTGGATCATATCGAGCACCTGCTGCAACGGACCGGCCTGACCGCGTATCGCAATACGGTCGCTCGCAACCTGGATTTCGGTCATCAGAAGCTTCTGGAGCTGGCACGCGCGCTCGCAATACGCCCACGCCTTCTCCTACTCGACGAACCAGCGGCCGGCCTTCGCAACCGGGAGATTGCCGCCCTCGATGCGCTGCTCACGGACCTTTGCCGCCGGGAGGGGATCACGATCCTTCTGGTGGAGCACGTGATGCAGCTCGTGATGGCGATCTCGGATCGCGTCACGGTTCTCAATTTTGGCACGAAAATCGCGGAGGGGACGCCGGACGAGGTGCGCAACGATCCTTCGGTCATTGAAGCCTATCTAGGCCAGGAGATGGTCCATGCCTGATCTTCTCGAGCTCACCGGCGTGTCCGCGTCCTATGGCCGGATCCAAGCTCTATCTGGTGTTTCGCTGAGCGTGCCGGAGGGCAGTATCGTTGCGCTCCTCGGCAGCAATGGTGCCGGCAAGACAACCACGCTCAATGCCATATCCCGCCTTGTTCCCGTGCAGTCGGGCAACATCCGGTTCGACGGAAAACCCATCGAGAGTATGGCCTCTCATAGAGTTGTCGAAGGTGGTGTCGTGCAAGTTCCCGAAGGCCGTGAGGTCTTCCGCGACATGAGCGTACGCGAGAATCTCGAGATGGGCGCCTATCGGCGCAAGGATCCAAAATCTGTTCGGGCCGATTTCGAGCGCATCCTCGATTATTTCCCCAAGCTGAGGGAGCGTCTGCAACAGCGGGCTGGTACGCTCTCCGGTGGTGAGCAGCAGATGCTCCTCATCGGTCGCGCACTGATGGCGCGTCCGCGTCTTCTTCTCCTGGATGAGCCCTCGCTCGGCCTTTCGCCGGTCCTCGTGCAACAGATCTTTGGCTTTATCGATCGCCTCAACAAGGACGGTCTCACGATCCTTCTCGTTGAGCAGAATGCTGCCGTGGCTCTATCAACATCGAGCTATGCCTACATCCTCGAGAATGGCGAACTAGCTTTGCAGGGCGCTTCCAAAGAGCTGCGACACGACGACAGCGTGCGTCGGACATACCTCGGACACTGAAGATTGGGCCATGTAACAAGCTTCGAGGTGCCTGTATTGACCCCTTGCAGACCTGCGCCCTTCTCCTAAGCTGGGGCTCCGTTGCATTACCCCAGGCCATATAATGAGGGGGCGGTTTGTCGAGGAGCCGTCCTGTTGTCTCTGTTCAAGCGCCGTCGCTTTCCGGTCGAGATCATCCTTCTCTGCGTGCGCTGGTACTGCAAATATGGGATCGGCTATCGCGATCCCGCCGAGATGATGCAGGAACGCGGGGTCGCCGTTGCTCCATCGACCATCTTCCGTTGGGTTCAGCGCTATGCTCCGGAGCTTGAGAAGCGGATCCGATCCTCCCAGGAACCTCGCTCAGGATCCTGGAGGGTGGACGAGACCTACATTCGCGTCGGGGGCACCTGGAAGTACTTGTTCCGCGCAGTCGACAAGCCTGGGCGGCTGGTCGCCTCCATGCTGTCCGATCGCCGGAATACCAACGCCGCTTACCGCTTCTTGCGTAAAGCCATCAAGGTGATGAGCCACTCCCCGCCGTCCTCGCTTACGACGGACAAACAGGCGTCGTATCCCAAGGCTATCCTGCGCCTGCAAAACGAAGGGCTGCTGTCGAAGGATGTCGAACGCAGAATGCGTTACCGAAACCTGCTCCCGACCAGCGTGAGGCGTTGCATCTCGTCGGTGCTCACAGGCTTACATATGAAGAGGCTGCGACGGTCAGCTGGATCCCGATTGGGACGATCAAGAGCCGAGTCAACCGAGCTCGCCTTCGGCTTACCGAACTTCTGGGCTATGCACCTGAAGAACTCATGCGGGGACAATCCCTGCAAACCCGCACTGGTCGTCAATCATGAGCGCCGACCCGACCGAGAGCATAGCTCTTCATATCGTAGGCCATCTTGCACGAGGGCTGAGCAAGGCCAAAGGGGAGGGGGTGCCTCTCCAAAAGCTGCGGCACTGGTGGATCCTCAGCTTGGGGCAGCGAGGCGAATCGTTTGACCTATGGCTCGACTATGCCAGTTACTGCCAATAGCTCGCGCATGGACCGGATGGCATGATCCTGCTCACTGACCTGGGATCCAAGAAGGGCGGCAGACCTTCATAGACGGAATATTAAAGACAAGCGCGCAGTTCCTAAGCCAGGCACGCGCAAACGGTGTCACGGTGACTCGAAACGTTCAGAGGATCATATTGCGCCTCGTCTCCTCGCCCATTCAACATTGGAAATGGATTCCAGAGGACACTCGCGCCCTCAAGTGACCCGCAACAGGACGTCCGAAGGTCTCATTCCTGGCGTCAAATATCAGTTCATACAAGAGTCAGAGATTTCAAGGATGTCTTACGCAGAAGCAATGCACATTGCAGAACGAACGTTGCTGGATGGAGCGACCTTATCGGAGCTTAAACAAGCGTCCATGGATCTGCGTGCCCTGACCCCGGACAGCGCTCTCGCTGATCTTGTCGACGCCAAGGTCGAGTTCATCGAGAGCCAGAAAGGTTGCTTCGACACCGGAGACACTGGAGCAGGCTAAGGTACTCTCTGGATGGGCGCGCGACAGGTGAACTGTCGTGCGCATCAGTCCGTCAGCTCGGGTCAACGGTTTTTTCGCGATGAAACAAGTGCGAAGTGTCTGCTGGCGTGCGGCTTGCCACAGGGTGAGCATACTCCTTCGTCGACAGACGCAATTGCGGATCTTGCGCCTAGTAATCAGGCCGACGAAGTCCTATATCAGATAGGTCAGGTTCGCCTGACTATGATCGTAGAGGCAGAGTGGAATAGGCGTTTAGGAGGCGGGTTCGATTCCCGCCGCCTCTACCACAAGCACACCGGCTGTCCAGGGACCGCAAGACTGGTATTGGGCGAACGGCCTTTCGTTGAGGTCATGCTGCCGTCCGGGTGTGTTTGTTATGGGGGCGACATGGGTTCCACTGGGCGCAATAAAGGCTACGCTGCGATCAGGCTGAGCTACGGCCTTGATAGTGCAAATTCCTAAATGCCAACGACAACGTTGACATGGGTGCGGTGCGCCTCGCGGCGTAACCATCCGGGGCTCGGGATAGCCTAGCAACAGAAACGTCACCTTCGGGTGCCGTACCCATTTCAAGCCTTTGGCCGTTAGCGACGGCTGCCCTCAACAACAGAGAGATGAAGAATAGATGTCGGAGATTCAGGTGGGCGGCTACATCCGCGTTCCCAAAGGAACCATGGTCTTTCCGACCGGTGATGGCATCGAGGCGCCAGTCACGCGCGATCAGGTCGTGAAGGTCGCCAACATCTTCGACGTGGATGTGAAGAGCGACAACTTCTATCTGCTTCTTCCCGACGAGATGCGGTTGCGCTACTTTGAGGCCAGCGGCGGCAAGCGCCCGATTGATACTGATATTCTGGAATTCACGGATCGCCTGACCAAAGGCGACTACCGAGCGGTGGAATGGTCCAAAAAGTGGGCGCTGATCGCAGATGTTCAGCCTGCTCAAACACCCGCCAACGCGAAATCGGTTCGGAAGGCGGAGAGGCCAGGCAAGCTGGAGAAGAAGCCGCTCACCAAGCAACAGCAGATGGTGATCGGGTCGGTCTGGCGCTTCGTCCAAGACGCAGAGCTTCGCTATAAAGTTCGCAACCCCGCATACGCCGCCATGCGCTCTGACCTCGACAGAGGTCTCCACGAGTTGTCCCAACATGCCCGGGCCCAAGCGCTCGACGCGAAGCTGAGTGAGCTTGGCATCATGGATCACATTGATGAGCCCTGGGGGCCGGTGACCGCCGGCGAAACGTTTTCGGTGCGTGCCAAGCTTACTTGCGGCTTTGGAGGCGGGTCGGATGTGCCGATGCTGTTCCGGGGCGAGAAGTTCACACTTCCCTATGCCGGCATCGAACCCTTCGTCGAGTTGGTGACGGAACGGCAAGGCAACAGCTAGCTCGCTCTGCCGATTATCCCGGTGGGTGACATTATGGAACCGGCGGGACGTTCATCGCCGAATCTCGGATTTAGGCGGCCTGAGGCCAGGAGGACCTCCTCTCGGCCTCAAGAAGGTGCTCTGCCCGACGCATGAATTCCCGGGCGGTGAGACCTGGAGGAATTGGATCGAGATAGGAGACCGAAATTGCCCCGGCTCGTTTGTACGTGCGGCCGGGTCCCCAGAAGTGGCCGGAGTTCAGAGCGACGGGAAGAACCGGTCGACCCAGCTTTACATAGAGCAGCTCCACCCCACGTTTGAATTCGATGGGCTCAGAGGCCGGCTTTCGGGTTCCCTCCGGGAAGATCAGCACGGAACGGCCTTGGGCCAGCGCCGCCTCGCTTTCCTCCACCATCTTCCGGATTGCTTTCGAGCCGCTCTCCCGGTCGATCAGGATCATCGGTGATTTGCGCAGGAACCATGAGAACACTGGAATCGTCAGCAGTTCCTGCTTGGCGACAATCGCCACATCTGGAAACAGGACCAGGAACGCGAGCGTCTCCCACGTGGACTGGTGATTGGCGATGATCAGGCAGGGTTCGTCAGGGATATTGTGTTGACCCCGCTCGGTGTAAGTCAAACCAACGGACCACTTCAGCCCCACGAGGATGCCGCGGGCCCACAACCGCGATGCCAGCCGGACGCCGCGCTCCGGGGAACCACACAGCCAAAGGATCACCAAGACGGGCGCGAACAGTCCTGTCCAGACGGCGAGCAGAAGATCGAACAAAATCGAGCGGATACGCGGCACGGTCGATGGCCTCAGAATGAATCAGCGGTTCGCGGCTGGGGATGCATGCCATGTTCAGCACGAGCGGGGCGGATCTGCGACTCGCCTGCGGCGCGCTCCGTCCCGCGCGCAATATTCTTGATTCTGTAGCTGAACTCGCCGTTGCTCTCGGGCATCAGACGAATGACTTCATAGATGCCGCTCGTGCGGTCAGCAAAGTGCGTGCCAGCGGCATGAACCAGCTGACCGACGGAATACTTGTGGCTCATGAAAGCCTCCTGCTCGTCAATTGAGAGACATCGATCGGGGAGCTGTATGGGCCCGGATCGGCCGAACATGCTCCACCTCGGCGTCGCACTCGTGGTCGATGATTTCAGCCAGAATCATCGTGTCGTCAGCACTCATCGAAGTGGCCGGGTAGACCTGGAACTCGCTGTTGCTCTCGACCACGACAGCATCGCGGTCGAACCACAGCACGCAGTTGATCTGCCGCATGAGCCAGTCCGGTACGCGGTCACCTGCCTCAAAAGTCCAAGTCTTCTCAAACATCGTGATTTGTTCCTTGGAGTTCCGCGGCGCCTCACCGGCGGCGGAACTGCGGACGCCGCGGAGCTCCCGGACGGGGAGCGCCCGATCCGCTATCCTTGTGACGGAAGATCAGCCGACCCTTGTCGAGGTCGTACGGCGACATCTCGACGGTTACACGGTCGCCGGCGAGCGTCTTGATGCGGTTCTTCTTCATCTTGCCGGCCGTGTAGGCGACGATCTCGTGTCCACTCTCGAGCTTCACGCGATAGCGAGCGTCCGGCAGGATCTCGACGACTTCGCCTTCGAATGTGATCAGTTCTTCCTTAGCCATTTGCATAATCCTTCGATAGAAACAAAAAAGCCGCTCCCGAAGGCGGCTCTGTCAAGCAGCGTGGAGGTCACGCCACCCGATGGGACGGAGAATTACGCTGTCTGGATGTTGTTGACGGCGATCTTGCCGGAACGACAATCCTCAGCGGGGTCGAACGACACCTTGTGGCCCTCGCGCAGCCCGCGGACACCGGCACGCTCGAGGGCGGTGGCGTGGACAAACACGTCCTTGTCGCCGTTGTCAGGCTGGATGAAGCCGAAGCCTTTCGGGTCGTTGTAGAACTTAACGGTGCCCCTAGTTATAGGAATATCCTTGAAGTGACGGCGCAAGCGCACGCGAACGGAGGGCATGGAAACACTACTTCCGTGCTTTGCGGGCAGCGTAGCGGGCATCACGGGCAGCCTTGCGTTCGGCCTCTAACCGGGCCTCGTTCACTGCCTTTTCGGCGGCAGCGTGCTTCTCCTGCTCGGCTTGCGCGGCCGCGAGAGCCTCCCGCTCCGCGGCAAGGCGGGCCTCGGTGGCTGCGCGCTGAGCGTTCTCGGCACGGCGCTGGGCTTCCCGCTCAGCGATGCGAGCATCCCGCGCGGCGCTCACCGCTTCCCGAGCAGCCCGCCGTTCCGCAACCACTGGGTCATCAGAGCCGGGCCGTTGACGGAACTTGGCAGCCATGGCCTGCTTTGCGTCTCTGGCGGCACTCAGCCGGTCGCTAAAATTTTTCTGCTTCATCCCGTTCATGGATCTCAATTCGTCTGCCTAATCTGATCCGTGCCGGCTATCGGACACGCCGGATGCTGGTGATGGTGCCCTCTGGCAGGGAGCCTTGCTCTTGCTGGGCTTGGGCAAGCACGCCGATAGCCCAGGTATCGTTCGCCTTTGCTGGATCGTCGATCCACAGATAGGCCGTGCGACCATCGTCATAGTTCACCATGAACATGACGGACTTCGCAGGAGGGGCTTTTCGAAACGTGTACATCGCTTCCTCACTTGTTGGGCCACCAGATGATGGAACTGTGAAAAGAAAAAGCCGCTCCACCCGGGAGCGGCTTCGTAGAGGCGCTTATAATGTGCGCCCGATCATCCTTAAGCCTTCTGGATGTTGTTGACGGCGATCTTGCCAGAGCGACGGTCTTCCGCAGTGTCAAAGGCCACCTTCTGGCCTTCGACAAGATTGCGCATGCCGGCGCGCTCGAGAGCGGTGGCGTGGACGAACACGTCCTTGCTGCCATCGTCCGGCTGGATGAAGCCGAAGCCTTTCATGTCGTTGTAGAATTTCACGGTGCCAATGATCATGGGGATAACCTTTCGCAATTGATGCCGATGCACGTGAGCGAAGGCACACGAAAGCGCGGCCTCAACTCGGTTCGTCGATTGTTTGGAAAGAGTGTCTGAACGTGCGCTTGGCAATGCCAACAGCGAAACGGCCCGATTGTCCGGCCAAAGTCGATAATAGAGATATAGAGGGTAATCAGCTTATTACAAGAGGCCGCTTGGAAGCTGTGACAGAACGGGGCTGCCTGGCAAGATTTGCTGCCGCAACTCACTAAAGAACAATCCCGAAGAGATTTTGAAAACAGACAATCTCACCAGAAACGACTATGAGCACGGATAGAAAGTGCTGTGCGTCGAGCCGGTTTACGCTAGGCGGGTGAACGCGTGATCGTCTTGATCGGAATGCGGGGCCGGCCTGCTTTCTCGGCGATGGCGTTGTCCTGCTCCTCGATGGTTTTCCGAGCCTGTTCATCGCCGTCAAGCCCGTCCAGAAGGGAGCGTGGAACACGGCGGTTCGAGCTACGGGAGCCATCCTCATAAAGAACGTCGAAGAGGGCATAGCCACTCTCGATCGGTCTAGGCCCTGTTAGGCCTTGAGAGCGTTATCCCTTTGCCGGATACAGAGGGAGGT
>NZ_JALJRK010000112.1:0-7093 GCF_024519725.1 Microvirga sp. Mcv34
CAACATCGCACGCCGGACCAGATTTCGGAATCGCTCGTCAGTGACAGAACACTAGCAGCTTGCTTCCGATCCCCTGCCCAATGAAGTGCTCTTGGACGTAAAGCGTCGCAATTTCGACACGGGAGCTCGGATCCGTCGGGCAGGGCGAGTCCAAGAGCAGGCTCAGATATCCGACGAGATGAGCATCTTGCTCGTAGACCAAGAATACCTGGTTCTCGTCTCCCAAGCGCTCCGCAATCTTCTCCGAGGTATATTCGGCCAGTACGTAGTCGGAGAGGGCGCTGCGCAGCCCAGTCTTGGCGTAGGTATGGAGCCAAACTTGGATGGATAGAGCTGCGAGATTGCTTGCATCAGCGGCTGTCGCTACACGGATCATCAGGTTCCTTCCCTCCCTTAAGATTGGGATATCCGCCCAACCCTGTCGTCGCAACGCGAGCGACGGAACGGGCCAAGGCTTTTTCGCGGAACGGACATTGTAGGTTGAGTTCACTAGAAGGCTCCTTTGTTGTCTCCGACCTTCGGGAGCGCTCCGAGTTTACCGAAGCCGTTGCCGATCGTGTTTGGCGAGCCTGGTGGCAGGGGAAGGGTTACCCGCTCGACTATATCGAAGGCCGCGTAGCGGAGAGCCTGGACGGTGCAGCGGTGCCCTTTGCCGTGGTGGCTCACGAGGATGGTCAGTTCTTGGGAACGGCGTCTGTGATCCCCTCGGATCTTGATGAGCGACCCGAATACTCGCCCTGGGTGGCCGCAGTTTGGGTCGATCCTGAGCAGCGACGCCGAGGTATCGGGGCCGCCCTAGTCAGGAAGGCAGCGCAGGGTGCATTCGAGAGTGGGGTCGATCTTGTCTATCTCTGTGCCTTACCGGAAAAGCGCGCCTTCTATGAGCGCTTAGGATGGCAACGCCTCGAAGAGAACGTCGGAAGGAATAGGCTAACCGTGCTGACCCTCTCGCGTAGCTAATTTCGCGGAACGGGACCTTATAGAATGCGGTTGGATAGAACAGCCGGACCCGCAGGTGCAGGAGGCTCAATCCTGCTCAGGATATCGGGGAGATTGTCGGGCCAGACCGTGTCTGATGTTTGAGCCAGTTCCGCCATGGACCACCAGCGATGGTCTGCCATGACCTCATGCTCTTCGGGTGTCCACCCGTCCCGAGACAGGTCCGTATGCTCGGCCTGAACCACAAAGAAGCGTTCGTCCGCTATCACATGCTCGCCGTCTGGGAGTTGCAGGACGAACTCTCGGCACGCCACTTCGGGACCTATGGCGTCGACGTGGAGGCCGGTCTCTTCTCTGAGTTCCCGGATGGCCGCCTGCTCAAACGTTTCGTTCTCTTCGAGGCCGCCGCCTGGCGTGGCCCAGTAGGTTTGACCGGCAAGAGCTCCTCGCCGGTAGGAGAAGCGAAACAACAGAACTTTTCCAGCCGGATCGAGAATGAGCAGGCGGGCTGAGGGGCGGCGGCGCATCGAATAATCCTCAAAGGTCGTCAGAGGAGAGACTAAGGAATTTTAAGTCCCTTGCGTCTACCAGCACCGCCAGAGGACTTAGACAGCTCTGAGATCGGCCTCAAGTTACAGGGTATCTGGCCACTTGCGCGCGCCATGGAAGACTCGGAGGACCGTCACGGCATCCTCGCCGACGCGGTAAGCCACGACGTAGCCGGTCCGGCTGATCGGCAGCTCGCGGGTCCCGGCGACACGGCCCTCTCGACCCATGAGAGGGTGCCGAGCCAAAGCTGCCACCTGACCGGCGATCTCGTCATGCACCCTGTAGGCCGCCTCCGGATCATCATTGGCGATATAAACCACGATGCTGGCGAGATCCTCCTCGGCGAGCGAATGCCACTCAAGCCTCATGCTGCTCGCCGCGCTTCTCGGAGGCCATCCGGTCGATGATAGCGCGTGTCCGGCCCATGACCGCATCATGCGGCACAGCCGGGCGAGGGTCGTCCAAAGCCGCTTGGATACGGCTGCGCACCCACTCGTCATGCCCTGACTCCGACTGGATTTCCCGCTCAGTACGGGCAACCTCGACATAGGCGCGCATGAAATCGCGGATGACCTGCGCGGCGGAGCGGTCGGCCAGCTCAGCCGCTGTCTTGAACGCCGCCTTGAGATCGGCGGGAACCCGGAAGTTGAAGTTTTCCTCTTTCGGGTGGCTGGTGGTGCGGGCCATGGCTTTCCTCCCATTCGCGAAGATTATGTAATTACACATTCATCGCGCAAAGGTTCAAGACCAATCGCAAAGACCTGCCGTGTTCAGGTCCCAAGAGTCTCCTCAACGATCCTCGGATTCCGGTCGAGCAGGGCCAGCAGGATGCGAGCCGGCCCCTGGGGCGCGCGGCGGCCCTGCTCCCAGTTGCGGATCGTGCCCACCGACACCCCGATCCGGCGGGCAAAGGCGGCCTGGGACAAACCGGTTTTGGTCCGGATCGCGACGACGTCAATGGCGGAGGCAATGGTGAGGCCATAGCCGAGGCTCTGGCTGTTATCCGCCAGAGCCAGCACCTCACCCAAACTGGCGATGAGCTGGTCGAAGTCGTCATCCTGCTGGCCCATGAAGCCCCTCCCCCAGATGGGGGAGATGCGTCAGTGGCGCAGTGCGTCAATGGCAGATCAGCGAGACGTGTCCCGGAGAACAGCCCACCCTTGTACTGGCGGCAAAACATAAATTTTTAACGCTGGGCAGGATACGCTGGCCTCAAGGCTGGATCCCTCAGCCTGAGACCCTAGAAAACCCCGCTCCGGCTCCCGACCGAACGGGGTTTTTCTTTGACGATGCGGATCCGGCCAGATCCCGCTCACCTCATGGGTCTCGACAGCAGCCGGAGCAAGGCGCATGCTCGCGGATGGCCGAGGAGTTCCCAAGATCTTCGGCCGGGAGAGGACCTGGATGACATTCCAATCCCTTCCGCGTCCTCTTCTTCCCGTTGGCCGCTGATCTGGATCTATGTTGGCGCAGGGCTGACAGAGGCTGGCCCCTGGCCCTGTCACACGATCAGCAGCCCATAGGGGGTCGCGCTGAGCGCAAACGATCCAAACAGGACCGCAGGAAACCACGTGGGAAGGGACCCGTCGTCATCGTCGCTCATAAGGGCCTCGCCGCTCCAGAATCAGCTTCCGTTTGCGACGTAACCTAGGCCGTTTCGCGGCCTGCCCCGTTGCCTTAGCCGCTTGGTTGCTCCAGGCTGGATCCCGCTCGGAGAGAGAACGTCCCGCCTGGCCCGAAGGCCCCGGTGAGAGACGCCGCATCTCAGGCGAGCAAACCATAGCCAGCTTTGAGGATCCTGGCAGCGGGGGGACGACTCCCCTACTCCGGGGATGAGAGCCTCATCCTCCGGGACGTTGAGGTGATTGGTGGCTGTCTCGATGCGAGACCTCCTTGGCGAGCAATAGCCCTATGGTTTCTCGAGCGTATGGCATAGGCTCGCCGCATGAGACTCTTGACCTTCAGCATCAACGTCACCCTGGACGGCTGCGTCAATCACCAGGAAGGAATCGCCGACGACGAGACGCACGCGTTCTTCACCCGCCTCATGGATGAGGGCGGGGCGATGCTGTGGGGGCGCATCACCTACGAGATGATGGAGAGCTACTGGCCGGCGGTCGCTCGCGGCGAGGCGGAGGCGCCACCGGCGCTACGCGAGTGGGCGGTCAAGCTGGAGGCCAAGCCGAAATACGTCGTGTCGTCGACGCGAAGGGACTTCCCGTGGACCAACAGCCACCACATCGCCGACGACCTGCGAACAGGCGTGCAGAGGCTCAAGGACGCGACTCCGGCGGGCGTGCTCCTCGGTAGCGGCAAACTCGCGACCGAGCTGGACCGGCTGGACCTGATCGACGAGTACAAGCTCCTCGTTCATCCCAGGATCGCCGGCCACGGCCCGACCCTCTACCAGGGCGGGCTGCCCAGCACGCGGCGGCTCGAACTGGTCTCGGCGACGCCGCTCCGCAATGGCGCGGTCGCCATGCACTACCGGCGCGGGCGTTGACTCAGAGAAGCTTCGTCGCGCTCAGATCGGACGACCGCTGGAGCGTAATCTCCTCTCTCAGGCTCGGCTAAGTCGGGCTCACGCGCTGCTGAGGTGCTCCCCGACAAGCTGGCGTTTCGAAGGTCAGCACCGGGTCTTGGTTGTGTAAAAACGCTGATGCGTTACTCGGCGAAGCAATTTTTTGTCGTGCCGGCTTGAGCAGGCCGGATATTCCTCGGTCGGGACCCATGAAATTGTACAAATATTTCGTCGGAACTGGACCCGTTTGAGTTTTTACGCCAATGGTGGAAGTAGTGGCAAGAAACGGATTCGCTTCGGCCCTTAATGCTGCTGGCATCGGAAACCATCCCGTTCGGCGGATACTTTATTCCAGAAATCGAGCATCGGCTGCATCCTTGCTCGTCGGCTGCAGAACCCTAACTGCTTTTCATCGAAAGAAATGGGAGGGAACAATGCCTACTATGCGAGCCGTGTCTGGCCTCGTTGCGGCTCTTGCTGCACTCACAGCTGGTTGGACGGCCTATGCGGGCACAGTCATCTCGCAGAAAGTTCAGTCCGCAACCCTCAATCGAGAATGGGTGTACAACGTCTATCTGCCCGACGGGTACGAGACCGGTAAGCTCCGCTATCCCATGATGTACCTGTTGCACGGCAACGGCGCTGACCAGAACGAGTGGGTCGTGTCCGGCAATATGCAGCAGACCGTGGACCAGCTCATCAAGGACGGGCAGATGCCACCGGCCGTTATCGTCATGCCCTCAGCCACAACTACGTGGTATGTGGATCGTAAAGAGATGATGGAGACCGCCTTTCTGAAGGATCTCTTCCCCGAGATCGAGGCGAAGTTCCGGGTGATGAAGGAGCGTACGGGCCGGGTCATTGGCGGCGAGTCGATGGGTGGCTATGGCTCCCTGCGCTTCGTGCTGAAATATCCCGAGATGTTCGCAGCCGCCGCTCTTATCAGCCCGGCCATCTACAACCCTGAACCACCCGAGACATCATCGGCGCGGCGCGTCGGCGTTTTCGGTTCTGACAAGTTTGATCCAGACATCTGGAAGTCGCTCAACTATCCGGCCCTTTTGGACGGCTTTTTCGCCAAGAACACCACCGTGCCGCTTTATGTTGGCTCCGGGGATGATGATGACTTCATGATCGAGGGGCAAGCCGCAACCTTCTATGAGCTCTGGCGCCAGAAGAAGCAGCCAGGAGAGCTCCGGATTTACAACGGCCCGCACAGCTTTGAAGCCTTCAATGCGCAGTTCCCAGAGGCGGTTCGCTACATCTTCCGGTATGTGCGCCGTCCCGAGGCAGTGTCGCCACAGGTGCAATGACGACGGCATCATCAACGTAGTGGGTTTTGCTTGTCGCTCCCCGACCAACGATAGAGGGCTGGTCCACGTTCTCGGTAACTTACCTCATGAAAGCCGACGTGGAGCAGCCCCTATCTCCAGAAGTTACAACGTGGCGGATCAAATCAGGATCATCTGCTTTCGTCAGGCCGCGTATAACAGTCCAGAGTTTTGGATCTCCGAAGGAACTCGTCTCCAATGGAGTTCGGTGCCATGACAAGTGAGGGCTCAGCCGAGGGTCTCCTCTGGATCAATGTTTCACATTCCGGCAGCTCAACGAAGGTCGGTTCATGCCTGCCGAAGCGGACCAAGGGCTTACGTCTCAGGAGTGCCACGCACTGACGATCCCATACCCTCGAGGAACGTCCGCTGTTCCTTGCGAGAGCAAACCATCGGGTTGCTTTCGAGCAGTGCCAGCCATTTGTGATCACCCAAGCCCGGGGCCGTTGGTCTCAATGCACGGCAGTTACTCCAGGCGAACAAGTTTGGTCTCTTGGCGAGCGGGCGGGATGCAGTCGCGTCTCTTTCCACACCAAGTGTGGATCTGGGCTAACGCGACATCCTTCGACGATCTACTGGAAGATGTTTCTCGGTGAAATCATCGCCGAGGATCAACAAGCCAGGGTGCACCCGCAGCACGCCATCCTCGACAACAGGGGAAAGCACCTCGAGGATCTCGCCCTCAATCCGATTAAGAAGCAGTCCCAATCCGAGATCATGATTGGGTTCATTTGACAATCTGACCAGGAGCCTGGCGGGGAGAGGAGCCTCTACGTGAGACGGCGGGAGCACTCCGGATTCGAGCTTCAGCACACCTGATTGCGAGAAATACTGCCGGAAGGCCTCCCGCCGGGCCATGCGCCGCTCGCCATCGGTCTTGCGTCGTGCTTCTGGGGAAGCTGGAACGCAAAGCGACGGCAGAGCCGAGGCATCGTGCGCAATTGCGTCAAGCGACTGTCCCTCACCCACAGCGATCAGCAGATCCGGTCGAAGCGCGTCGATCTTGGCGGCCTTGAGGCTGCGGCCGGGGCCCGTCAGGAGCCCGCTCGTGTTGACGATCAGACAATCAGCATCCGTCTGTTGTGCCAGGCGGCGCGTGCCTTCGACAAGACGGGGCCAGCCGAGAACGGGATTAGTCGTCCCCACGAAGGCGAGCGACAACCCCTGTGGATCGTCCATGGTCACGCAGGCCGGAGGGCCGACGAGCTTCTGGCCGACATCGGTATCCAGAAGTGCCGTTCTGCGGCCCGACTGTGCCGCTGTTTCTGCAAGAATGCGACAGAACGTGCTCTTGCCCCTGTCCTTCTCCCCAAGCACGAGAACCCTGCGGAAGCCATGACGGTGAATACTCTGTGCGGCCGCATTCCACGCGGGCGGAACGTGCAAGAAGCCGTCAGGCAAGGAAGCGTACCACGGCTCGCTCGACCATCTCCGGGGGCACGACATGGCCGCCATCGAACTCGTGATACTCCACGTCGTAGCCCGCTCGCTTGAGAGCCGGAACGATCCTGCGGCTGCATGGATCGATGGGCAGAACCTCGTCATGGATCCCATGGGATACGAAGATCCGCGGCGTATCGGCGGTGCTCGTCGGCGCCATGAAGCCTGGCGAGAAAGCGAGGATATGGTCAAACAGCTCGCCGTTGATGACGCCCAGAGACAGACCATAGGACGCTCCGTCCGAAAACCCGGAGAGCGCAATCCGGGCAGGATCGATGGGGTGGAGTTGAAAGATCTTCGTCAGAGCCCTGTC
>NZ_JALJRK010000112.1:7103-10360 GCF_024519725.1 Microvirga sp. Mcv34
AAGGCGACATCGGAGCCGTAGCCGCCTCTGATCACATCCCAGGTTGAACCGCGGGATTCGGGCGCGAGGACGATCAGGCCATGCCGCTCCGCCTGCACCGCCAGGAGATCGAGCATCTGGGTGGCGATTCCGCCCGCGCCATGCAGCGCTACGATGAGCGGGGCCGGCTTGGCCGGATCAAGCCCAGCTGGAACCAGGACGGCGCCGTCTCGCGTGCCGTCCAAACCCAACGGGTGGCGGCCCGGCGTCGGTGCGGCAGGAGTGGCGATCCGCTCCGGGCGCACCCGGAGAACACCTGAGGTGTAATCGTTGCTGGTGACGGCCATGAACAAAGACCCCGCTCAAGTCGCGCCAACGCCGGAACAAGGATCGCTGTTCCTCGGATTGTTTCGGCTGGATGGAGGAAGAGCGCAGGAGCATCCCTGCACTCAGCACGGTCGTGGCTTCGCAACGCGGCGTTGCCCTTGTGACCCAAGAAAGATCGAGCTCCGCGGAACAGTGCTCCCAAGATCAGACCCCCTCCCCTGCTTCCGAGAGCCGCTCCCGTGGGTTTGTCGATCCGGTGCACCCGGGCCGCGGCCGCCGGGACCGGATCGTTCCCGATCCGGGCCGGACCACACGACCTGCATGGTTCAGCCGCTGATGACGTCTTGAAGGACGAACAGTGTTGGTGGATGCGCCGGACCATCCCGGCCGGCCCGCGACCGAAAATTCCTGCCCCGTTTAACCTGGGTGAAGGCTCCCATCCTGCCAAAGGTGCATGTTGGCTTGAGTGGACTGGGTCTTCGTCAGTCTCCCTATTGATCCAATCCGCACTTCAGACCCTCCAGGTCTTCAGCCATGGAAAAGGCTCCCTCGCTGGCTGCAACCGGCGAGGGAGTTCTTTTGAGCGCGCCTGCCGGAGGCTGCGCATCTCAACCTAAGTGAATGCTGGCTTCTCGGCCCTCCTGTAGCGGTGAGACCATGAACAGCGAAATGTCCGATCAGCCCTGCTGCCTCGTCATTGAGGACCAGGCCCTCATTGCCATGTCGATTGAGACTTACCTTGAGGACGCCGGCCTCGCCGTGCAGACCGTAGGCTCCCTGGCCGAGGCGCGGGCCTGGCTGGAGGCCAACACGGTTGACGTGGCCATTGTCAACTTCCTGCTCAAGGATGGTCCTGCCACCGAGCTGGCACGGGAGCTCACCAGGCACGCCATTCCGTTCGTGATCTATTCCGGCTATCCGATCAGTCGGGGCGTACCGTCTGAGCTTCAGGGCGTTCCTTGGCTCGAAAAGCCCACCAGCCGTGAGGATTTGATGAAGGTGGTGCTGACGACACTCATGGCCGTGTCAGGGCAGACGCCACCCGCTCCCAAGCTCCATTCCTAACATCCTGTTCTCAGCACGTCTCGAATTTCGCGGAACGCCCAGCATGAAATGCAAATGGAAGAACGTAGCGGCAAAGAAAAGCGCCTCTCCGAAGAGGGCGCCTTGAGTTTTCGAATCCGTAGGGGCAAACGAACAAATCCGGCGAGGGCGACCTGCTCACGCAGAGCGAGTTCCGTCAATGATCTATGTTAGGCGTAGATGCAATATTCTGACGCCGCACAGTGCAAAACTAGAGCATCGGACGATTTGTCGGACCCGCCTGGTTCCCACCACTGCCCAGCAGAGCGCGGCGGAGCGTCGCGGATCCCATCGATAATCCCCGAGGGAACGCGAGTTGATCGCCATCGTTCTTAGGGTGGAAGGGAGCAGCGCAACCACAGTGCGTGGAGATTGGGCCTCGGAGGCGCGGTGTTCGAGGCTTGTCTCGTCTGCACTGCACCTGAAGGCCCCGGGATTGAGACAAATGCCCAAAGCCAGGTGGGAACCCATTGGTGGACCGATCAGGGGACTGCGGTTGCCCTTCGATACGTGGGAGGCGTTGCGCAGCGAGGACATCACGACCTTAGACCGGCTCCAGGCGATGGCAGATCAGATCCACACGCTTCCGGGCATTGGTCCCAAGACAGCTCAACTGATCCGGCAGGAACTGGCCCGTGTCACAGCCTCGAAGAAGATCCCTGATCAAGCCAGAGCTCTCATTATTGATCCGGCTTGGGTGATCTTGAAATCTGCGGCTGGTCGATCCAGTTTGGCGGGATGAAACATGTTGACATGCGCAAGCTGCCAGCAGCCGCGCAAGAGGAGCGCCGCCGGCAGGTCGTCGGACTGCGCGAGAGCGGCCTGACCTATGAGGCCATCGCGGCGCAGGTGGGCCTGACCCGGACCGGCGTCTTCGATATCTGCCGCCGCTTCGGCGAGCAGGGTTTGGCCGGATTGGCCAGCGGGCCGCGGGGCCCGGCACCCGGCACGGGTCGGTTTCTCGAGGCCGAGCAGGAAGTGCAGGTCCGCGCTCTGATCAGCCGGCACACGCCCGACGAACTGGGCCTGCCCTTCGCCCTGTGGAGCCGAGCCGCGGTGCGAATGCTGATCGAACGGCATTGTGGCGTCCGGCTGGCAGTGCGCACGATGAGCACCTACTTGGCGCGCTGGGGCTTCACGGCCCAGAAGCCGCTCCGGCGCGCCTATGAGCAGTCGCCGAAGGTAGTGCGGCGCTGGCTGCGGCAGGACTACCCGGCCATCGTGGCGCAAGCCAGACGACAGAAGGGCACGATCTTCTGGGGGGATGAGACCGGCCTACGCTCTGATGATGTACGCGGCCGCAGCTTCGCCCCACGCGGCCGGACGCCCGTCGTGCGCCCCAGCCACAAGCGCGCGGGACTGGGGCTGATCTCGGCTGTGACCAACAAGGGCGAGTTGCGCTGGATGGTGCTCGATGGCGCCATCAAAGCCCCGAGCCTGATCCGCTTTCTCGGGCGGCTCATCCAGGATGCCGACGGCAAGGTGTTTCTGATCTGGGACAACCTGCCGGTTCATCGGGCCCAGACGGTGCGGGACTGGTTGGCCGCGCGCACGGAGCAGATCGAGGTCTTCTACCTGCCCTCCTATAGTCCTGAGTTGAACCCAGACGAGGGCCTCAACGCCGACCTGAAGCAGGCTGTGACCCGCAAGCCGCTGGCCCGCGACAAGCCCGAACTCAAGCGTACCGTCATCAGCCACATGCGCCGACTGTCAAAGCTACCCGACCGGATCCGCAGGTTCTTCGGGCATCCATCTTTCCGCTATGCCGCGTAGGTCAAGATCACCCAAGCCGGATCAATAGTTTTTTCGGCCTAGGGCCAAAGGTCTGATGGCCCGCTCAGCGGCATTGTTGCTCATCTCAAGCCGCC
>NZ_JALJRK010000113.1 GCF_024519725.1 Microvirga sp. Mcv34
CCTCGCCGATGGACCCGCCGGTGACCGGGTAGGGCAGGACGACGCTGAGAAGGTGAAGCGCCGTGTGGACGCGCATGCGCTTCAGGCGGCGCGGCCAATCGAGCTGCACTTCGACAGTCTCACCTTCCTCGAAGCGCGAAGCCGCCTCTGTCCCGACGAGGTGGACGATCTGCGAACGATCCGTTCCATAGACGGTATTCGTAATGGCGAATCTCTCGCCATTCGCCTTGACGAGGGTGCCCACATCTCCCGGCTGCCCGCCCCCCTGCGCATAGAAGACCGTGCGATCCAGGACGATCCCGCCCTCCGGGGTCGTTGTCAGAACGCGCGCTTCGCAGGAGGTCGCATAGGCGTCGTCGCGGAACAGGAGCGTGGTGGCGGTCATGGTCGTCCCGAGTTGTGACGAGGCGCTCTGCCTCGTTCAAAAAATGAAGGGTGATGCTGACGGCAAGGGCCTCTGCGGGTCAAGCCGATCCGTTGCCGGAGCGTCAGGATTGTTCTTCGGCCTCTGGGCCGCGAAGGCTGCGGAAGGCCTGCAGGGCTCGTTCCCGTGCCAGCCCATGCGGAACGATGGGATCGGGGTAGGTCTCGCCAAGTCTGATTCCCGCTGTCTGAAGAATGTCTGGAGGGGCGTCCCAGGGCCGATGAATGTACGTGGAGGGCACGCCTGCGAGTTCCGGGATGAAGGCCCTAACATAATCTCCGTCGGGGTCGAACTTCTCACCCTGTGTCACTGGATTGAAAATCCGGTGAAACGGCGCCGAATCCGGTCCTGAGCCCGCCACCCACTGCCAGCTGAAGGCGTTGTTGGCCGGATCCGCATCGACCAGGGTGTCCCAGAACCAGGATTCGCCCTCTCGCCAGTCGGTCAGGAGATGCTTGACGAGGAAGGATGCGGTGATCATGCGGACCCGGTTGTGCATCCACCCCGTCTGCCAGAGCTGGCGCATTCCCGCGTCGACGATGGGGTAACCGGTGCGCCCCTGCTGCCAGGCCTTGAGGGTTCGAGGGG
The DNA here is from genome assembly GCF_024519725.1 of Microvirga sp. Mcv34. Classification (GTDB taxonomy): domain Bacteria; phylum Pseudomonadota; class Alphaproteobacteria; order Rhizobiales; family Beijerinckiaceae; genus Microvirga. Next base: position 1,013 of record NZ_JALJRK010000113.1, read on the forward strand.
CGTCGATCCAGGGAAAGCCATCGAACCGGCTGCTGTGCGACCTGACCGGTAGGTGGGGATGGAAGTGCAGGAGTTGATAGCTGAAATCGCGCCACACGATCTCGCTCAAAAACTTCTCCGCGTCGCGCGCGAGGCCCGGATGTTCGGCAACCCCGGCCGCCACCGCATGCCAGACCTGCCGAGGACTGATTTCCCCGAATCGGAGATGAGGCGACAGGCGCGACGTTCCGGACATCGAGGGGCGATCCCGATTCTCTGCATATCCCTCAAGTCCTTCGCGGAGGAAATCCATCAAACGGGTCCTCGCGGCCGGTTCACCGGCGCGCCAGGCTTTCCGGAGGCCGCCCGCCCAATCGGGGGATGAGGGTTCGAGGCCGAGGTCTTCGAGGGGAATCAGGGAATCGCGGAGGGAGGAGGGCCACGATCCGCCGGGGATTCGCTTCGGGGCCGGGAGTGGGGCCGCTATGGGACGGGGCATGACGGCCCGAAGATAGGGAGTAAACACCTGGAAGGGCCTGCCCGCCTGGTTGATGATCTCCCACGGTTCATGCAGGAGGCGGCCGCCGAAGCTGCGCGCCTTGAGGCCCCGATCCGTCAAACGCTTCTTGATAGCGGTGTCGAGGGCGATCTCAGCCGCTCCATAGCGCCGGTTCCAGAAAATCTCCGAGGCGCCGGTCTCCTGCGCGATCCGCTCGATCTCCGTATGGGTGTCGCCCCTGAAAAGAGCGAGCCGGGAGCCTGTGCGTTCGAGGGAATCGCCTAGAGCCTCCAGCGACCCGTGAAGCCACCATCGGGACGCGCCGCCCAGCGGACGCAGGCACTCCGTCTCGTCGAGAACCGCAAAGCATAGAACCTGCGATCCTGTCGCCACTGCTGCCGCGAGGGCAGGGTTGTCGGCAAGGCGATGGTCGTCGCGGAACCAGACCAGAACGGGAGAGGAGGAATCGGTGCTCATGGCGCCGGATCATAGCCACGCTTCGAACCCGCGATAAGGCACAGGCCGAAGAAGCACACATTTGCAAGAGAGGAGATTAGAGAGAAGGTTGGCTCCGGCGGTAGGATTCGAACCTACGACCAACGGATTAACAGTCCGCTGCGCTACCGCTGCGCCACGCCGGAATAAGCCTCAACCTTCGAAGAAGCCCGATATCGAAGCTTCTAGAGCGCCGCGGCGTTCCCTGAGGAGATGTCCGTCGGCGAGGTGGGAGGCATATAGCACGGGTTTCGACGGTTGCAAGCGCATTGTTGTCGTGACGGATCGAAAAGGGGCTGTTGCTCTTTGGGGGGATGATTGCTATGGAGCGGCCGTCGCGTTCGTGACACGCCCCGGATGGCCTCGTGGCGGAGTGGTTACGCAGAGGACTGCAAATCCTTGCACCCCGGTTCGATTCCGGGCGAGGCCTCCAACAAATTCTGAAGGCACTATCCATGGTCGATTTCACCCAAGCGCGCCGCATGATGGTTGATGGCCAGCTGCGCACTTTCGATGTGAACGACATGTCTCTCCTGGATGCCATGGATAGCGTTCCGAGGGAGCTCTTCGTGCTCCCTGGCCGCGAGAGCCTTGCTTATATCGATCAGGACATCCTCGTCAGTGACGGTGCAGAGAGCCGCTACATGCTCTCTCCGATGATCCTGGGTCGCATGATCCAGGCGCTCGCCATCGACGCGGGCGACAAGGTCCTCGACGTTGCCGGAGGCCGGGGCTATTCCTCCGCGGTCCTCCGGGAACTCGGAGCCCAGGTGACGGCCGTGGAGTCGGACGAGGAACTTGCGGCCGCGGCCCGGCAGTGCCTGGCTGCGTGCGGCGCGGGCGATGTTGCCGTCGTCAGCGGCCCGCTTGATCAGGGCTACGCTGCCAATGCTCCCTACGATGCCATTCTCGTGAACGGAGCCGTCGAGGTTCGTCCCGAACCCCTTCTCCGGCAGCTGGCCGAGAGCGGTCGTCTCGTGTGCGTGAAGGGGCGGGGGCGTGCCGCCCGTGCGACGATTTACGTCCGTTCCGGCGACGCCATCGGCGAACGTAGCCTGTTCGAAGCCGCGGCGCCTCTCCTTGGCTCATTCGTTCAGGCGCCCGGCTTCACGTTCTAATTTCCTCCAAAGTCTAACAAATCCGTAAATTTCCCCAGTCGGAAGTGTCGCTTTTTTGCGCCACTCCCAAGCTAAAATCGAGTTGGCGCCAACGCGCTGTTGCCGACTCTGTTCCCTTGGGTATTGTTGCGCTTTGAGTCGCAGTGGTTTCTGAAAGTGGCGTCTTTCACGATTGTCCCGTGTTGGTCGCTAGGCAGGTGCGCGTGAAGAAAAAGCATTCCAAGCAGACGTATTCCTTGCTCTTTGGGGCGATGACCTCGGTGTTCGTGCTGATGGCCCCCGGCGGGGTGTCGGCCGAGACCTTGGAAAGCGCTTTGTCCCGCGCTTACGGCAACAATCCCGACCTGAACGCCCAGCGCGCCAACGTCCGTGCAACGGACGAGACTGTCGCGCAGGCCAAATCCGGCTACCGGCCCGTCGTCAACGGAGTGGCCGATGTGGGCCGGAACTGGATATCCGCGGAGTCGCCTTCGTCGCGCTTCTCTCCGAATACGACGAACCAAAACGCACTGAACCCGCGTGGTTTCGGCGTGGAGGTCAATCAAACGATTTTTGACGGGTTCCGGACCCAAAACCGGGTCCGCGCCGCGGAATCGTCGGTTCTCGGCTCGCGCGAAAGCCTGAACACCACCGAACAGGGTGTTCTGCTCGATGCGGCGACCGCTTACATGGACGTTCTGCGGGATACGGCGATCCTCGATCTGCAGCGCAACAACGTCGAGGTGATTGACGAGCAGCTGCGCCAGACTCGGGACCGCTTCAATGTCGGCGAAGTGACCCGCACCGACGTCGCCCAGGCGGAAGCCCGCCTTGCGGCCGCCCGATCCCAGGCCAGCTTGGCCGAGGCAACCCTGCGCAACAGCATTGCGACCTACCGGCAGGTCGTCGGTGTCGAGCCCGCCCAGCTGGCCCCCGGCCGTCCGCTGGATCGCCTGACGCCGCGTAACGTAGATGCGGCCCTGAAGGTCGCCCTCAACGAGCACCCGGCCATCAAGGCGCGCCAGCACGCCGTCGACGTGGCCGAACTCCAGGTGAAGATCGAGGAAGGTGCCTTGGCCCCGCAGCTGGGGGTCGCTGGCGCTGTCGATCAACGCTACGATCGGCAGCAATCGGGCGATGCCTCGCTCTCCGCCTCAGTGGTGGCCCGGTTAACGGTGCCGATCTATGAGGGCGGTCAGGTTTATGCCTCAACCCGCCAGGCCAAGGAAGTGGCCGGGCAGCGCCGACTGGAGGCCGATTCCGTCCGCGATCAGGTCCGCGCCGCCGTAAGCTCCTCCTGGGGCCGGCTGGAAGCTGCCCGGGCCCAGATCGTTGCCGCTCAGGCCCAGATCGATGCGGCCGAAACCGCGCTGAGCGGTGTGCGTGAAGAAGCCCGCGTCGGTCAGCGCACCACCCTCGATGTGCTGAACGCTCAGCAGGAATTGCTGAATGCCCGCGTGAACCTCATCACAGCCCAGCGCGATCGCGTAGTGGCGTCCTACAGCCTCGTCAACGCGATGGGCCGTCTCAATTCACGGGCTCTCGGCCTCAGGGTGAATCACTACAGCCCGAAGATCCATTACGATCAAGTTAAAGATCTTTGGGTCGGCACGGGTACGCCCGACGGTCGTTAGTAAGCTTCGGGGCCAGAACCAAAAAGTTCTGGCCCTTCTTGTTTTCTTTAGGTTTGCGTAAAATACTTCATCTACATTCACTTGAATGTGATTCTTGCTTGTTTTGATTTGGATGCGGTTATGGGTTCTGCGGGCCTGAAGGTTAACGAGCCGTCGATGGAGGAGATTTTGGCTTCCATCCGGCGCATCATCGCTGACGATGAGGTGGAGGAATCTTCGGAGGCTGGCGAGCCGCGATCGACACCGCTGAGCAACGTTCTCGACATTGCGGAGCTTCACGTCGCCCCGATGATCGCGGTGGGCGGCAACGAGCCGGTGCTCGGTCCCTGGAGCCGGGGAGAGGCCCTGGTTGCCGATGCGCCGTCCGATGAGGACCTCAGAAGCGAACGGAGGATCCTGCCACAGCGGGATGAGCCGGTTCCGGCTATGGCTCCGATCCAACCCGCTATGGTCGACGCTCTGATTTCCAACGAGGCCAGCGCCGCGGTTTCCGGCTCCTTCGACCGCCTCGGCGCGGCCTTCAGGCCGAGCCAGCCTCAGACCGTCGAGGATCTCATGAAGGAGATGCTGCGTCCCATGCTCAAGGCTTGGCTCGACGACAATCTTCCTTCGCTGGTCGAGCGGCTCGTCCGGGACGAGATCGAGCGCGTGACCCGCTGCCGAGGTTAGGATTTCCAGGACCTCTTCCCGAGACGTTGTCCGGATTGGGGGCAAAGGAGCGCCAAGCTTTCACGAGCCTGAGAATTTCTTGGGGTGAATTCCAGGAGAGATGTCACATCTCGGGCCTGTCGGGCTCAGATTGTCGCCCCTCTGTTGACTTCGACCGATCCGTCCGGTTTGTAGCCGTCTTGCTTGCGCGTTTCTCGCGCCCCAAAGGCCGGTACTCATCATGATGGACAAGACGTTCGATCCTTCCGCTGTCGAAGCTCGCATTTCCACTCGCTGGGAAGAGGCCGAGGCCTTCAAGGCCGGCCGTGCGGATCGCAAGGACGCGGTACCCTACACGATCGTCATTCCGCCGCCGAACGTGACCGGCTCGCTCCATATGGGGCACGCTCTCAACAACACGATCCAGGACATTCTCTGCCGCTTCGAGCGCATGCGCGGCAAGGACGTGCTCTGGCAGCCGGGCATGGACCACGCGGGCATCGCCACCCAGATGGTCGTGGAACGCCGGCTGGCCGAGCGCCAGATCCAGCGCCGCGACCTCGGCCGTGAGGAGTTCGTCAAGCGGGTCTGGGAGTGGAAGGAGGAGTCCGGCGGCACCATCGTGCGCCAGCTCAAGCGCCTCGGTGCCTCCTGCGACTGGTCGCGCGAGCGCTTTACCATGGACGAGGGCCTGTCCCAGGCGGTCCTGAAGGTCTTCGTCGACCTTTATAACCAGGGCCTGATGTACAAGGACAAGCGCCTTGTGAACTGGGACCCCAAGTTCCAGACGGCCATTTCCGACCTGGAAGTGATCCAGGTCGATGTGAAGGGCCATCTCTGGCACATCCGCTATGCCATCGAGGGCTTGCCGGACCGGTCAATCACGGTCGCCACCACGCGGCCCGAGACGATGCTCGGTGACGTGGCTGTGGCCGTCCATCCCGAGGACGAGCGGTACAAGGATCTGGTCGGCAAGTTCGCCATTCTGCCCCTCACGGGCCGGCGCATTCCCATCGTGGCCGACGAATATTCGGACCCGGAGAAGGGCACCGGCGCGGTCAAGATCACGCCCGCGCACGATTTCAACGATTTCGAGGTCGGCAAGCGCCACAAGCTGCCGCTGATCAACATCTTCGGCACCGAGGCAGAGCTGCGGCTGGCCGGCAACGAGGCTTTCCTCGACGGCTTGGCCCAGACGGAGGATCTCAAGGAGGTTCTGGCCCTCGAAGGCATGGACCGCTTCGAGGCGCGCAAGCGCATCGTCGCGATGCTCGAAGCGCGCGAGATGCTCGTGCAGATCGAGCCGCACGCTCATACGGTGCCGCACGGCGACCGCTCCAATGTCGTGATCGAGCCCTATCTGACGGATCAGTGGTACCTGAACGTGAAGCCGCTCGCGGAGCGGGCGCTCGGCGCGGTGCGCAAGGGCCAGACCAAGTTCGTGCCCGAGAACTGGGAGAAGACCTATTTCCAGTGGCTCGAGAACATCGAGCCGTGGTGCGTCTCGCGCCAGCTCTGGTGGGGCCACCAGATCCCGGCCTGGTACGACGACCAGGGCAACGTCTATGTCGCCCTCAGCGAGGACGACGCCAAGGCCCAGGCACGGGCGAAGAATGGCCGCGACGTGCCGCTCACGCGCGACGAGGACGTGCTCGACACCTGGTTCTCCTCGGCCCTGTGGCCGTTCTCGACCCTGGGCTGGCCGGACGATACGCCGGAGCTGAAGCGCTACTACCCGACGAACACCCTTGTGACGGGCTTCGACATCATCTTCTTCTGGGTCGCCCGGATGATGATGATGGGCCTGCACTTCATGGACGAAGTGCCCTTCGACACGGTCTATATCCACGCCCTCGTCCGCGACGAGAAGGGCGCCAAGATGTCGAAGTCGAAAGGCAACGTCATCGATCCGCTCGATGTGGTGGAGCAATACGGCGCGGACGCGCTGCGCATGACCCTCACCTCGATGGCCGCCCAGGGACGCGACATCAAGCTGTCGGTCCAGCGCGTCGAGAACTACCGCAACTTCGCGACCAAGATCTGGAACGCGGCCCGCTTCGCAGAGATGAACGAGTGCAAGCGTGTCGACGGCTTCGATCCGGCTTCGGTCAAGGAGACGCTCAACAAGTGGGCGCTCAGCGAATGCGCCAAGGCGATCAACGAGGTTGCGGCCGGCATCCAGGGTTACAAGTTCAACGAGGCGGCGGGCGCAGCCTATCGCTTCGTGTGGAACGTGTTCTGCGACTGGACGCTCGAACTCTCCAAGCCCGTGCTGCAGGGCGCGGATTCGTCCGCCAAGGATGAGACCCGCGCGACCATCGCGTTCATCCTGGACGAGATCTGCAAGCTCCTGCACCCGATCATGCCGTTCCTCACGGAGGAGCTGTGGGAGGTGAAAGGGCAGGAGGGCCCGAAGCGCGAAACGATCCTGGCTCTGGCTCCCTGGTCGAACCTCGATCACCTGATCGATCCTCAGGCCGAAGCCGAGATCGGCTGGGTGGTGGACCTCGTCACCGAGATCCGCTCCGCCCGTTCCGAGACGAACGTGCCGGCCGGCGCGCAGATCCCGCTCGCGCTCGTCGCGTCCTCGGAGGACGTGAAGGCCCGCGCGGGACGCTGGGGCGATATCGTGAGGCGCCTCGCGCGCCTGTCCGAGATCTCCTTCGCCGATGCGGCTCCCAAGAGCTCGATCCAGCTTCTGATCCGCGGCGAAGTGGCGGCCCTGCCGCTGGAAGGCGTGATCGACCTCGACGCCGAGCGTGCCCGCCTCGCCAAGGAAATCCAGAAGCTCGATGCGGATGTGACGAAGATCGACGCGAAGCTCGGGAACGCGGATTTCATCAAGCGCGCGCCCGAGGAAGTCGTCGAGGAGCAGCGCGAGCGCCGCGACGAGGCACTGGCCCGCAAGGCTAAGATGGAAGAGGCGCTAGGCCGCCTGAAGGACGCGTAAGACGATCCAAGTCCACGCAATTCGTCCAAGCATGTCGTCACCGGCCTCGTGCCGGTGATCCCGATGGATTGAAGCGCCGAGCCTCATCAAATCGGGAAGGCCTGCACAAGGCCGCCATGACGGGCGGGTGCTGATCGGTTCATGTCAAAGAGCCAGCACCTTCGGGCCCGCAGCTTGCGCTGCGAGCCTTCGGGGGTCGAGGGAGGGTGCTCAGGGCCATCCGGCTCGCTATGTGTGTGAGAGTGGAAGAGCCGGACGGCGCCTCGCACGCGGTTCTTTTAGGCGTTGAGACTTGGCAGCCCGCAGGCACCAAGGGCCTCCGGCCGCAGGGGTGCGAAGCCTGCGACAGGACCGCTTCCCACCCCACACTGGCTGACGCCTCGCGAGCGCGCCCCTCGGCGGGCGGGAATGGGAACGATATAGCCCAGCTTCGCCGGCGTGTCAAGAACAGAGATAGAACATAACGTTCGGCTGATGGCCGTCCCGCTTTCATCACCGGCCTTCTCCTGAGGAGGTCGCGGAGCGACCATCTCGAAGGACGAGGGCGGCTCCAGAGAGCACTAGACGATCCTTCGAGATGCAGCTGCGCTGCTCCTCAGGATGAGGTGGAGGGTTGGGGAGGAGAGACGTGGGCGGTCACGACCGGTCCCCGGATCAAGTCCGGGGAGGCTACGAGGGTGTGAGTGGTGTTGCGGGCTTTGACGTAGTGGCTGTCATCCCCGGCGCACGTCGTGCGGGAAGGGGATCCACTCACCCGGTCTGAAGCGGGGATTTCCTCCCGCTTCGCGGCTCCCGCGTCTTACCCCAGGACGAAATCCACCAGCAGCTTCACGTTCAGAGCCACGATAATGGCGGCGATGAGGCCCGCGATCACGGTGAGCCAGCGAGGCGTGACGAGTTCGCCCATCTTGGCTTTCGATGCTGTCATCGTCACCAGGGGGATGACCGCGAAGGGCAGTTGAAGGCTCAGGACCACCTGGCTCAGGATCAGGAGTTTCGCCGTGCCGCCCTCGCCGTAGGCGATGGTCACTCCGGCCGCCGGGACAATGGCGATGCCCCGGGTGATCAGGCGGCGCAGCCAGGGCTCCATCTTGAAGTTGATGAATCCTTCCATGACGATTTGCCCGGCCATGGTCGCCGTGACGGTGGAGTTCAGGCCGCAGCAGAGAAGCGAGAGGCCGAAGAGCATCGGCGCGATGGCGCTGCCGAGGATCGGCTGGAGCAGGGTATGAGCCTCGCCGAGTTCGGCGATCTCGGTCCTGCCCGTATGATGGAAGGCCGCGGCCGCGAGGATCAGCAGGGAGGCGTTGATCGTCAGCGCGAACATGAGCGCGATGGTCGAGTCGAGGGTCGCGAAGCGCAACGCCTCGCGCCGCTCCGGCAGCGTGTCGCCATAGGCGCGGGTCTGCACGATGCCCGAATGCAGGTAGAGGTTATGCGGCATGACCGTCGCGCCCAGAATGCCGAGGGCGAGGTAGAGCATGTCGGGATTGGTAACGATCTCGGTCGTTGGGGCGAATCCGGTGATCACCCCGGCCCAATCGGGATCCGCCATGGCGATCTGGATGCCGAAGCAGACCGCGATGACCCCAAGCAGGGTGATGATGAAAGCCTCGACCCAGCGGAAGCCGAGATTCTGCAGATAGAGGATCAGGAACACGTCGAGCGCCGTGATGACGACGCCGATTTCCAGCGGCACGTCGAAGAGCAGGTTGAGCCCGATGGCCGTGCCGATCACCTCCGCGAGGTCCGTGGCGCAGATGGCGAGTTCCGCCAGGAACCAGAGCATCCAGGAGACCGGCTTCGGATAGGCGTCCCGGCACGCCTGGGCGAGGTCGCGGCCCGTGGCAACCGCCAGACGGGCGCAGAGAGATTGCAGGATGATCGCCATGATATTGGAGA
>NZ_JALJRK010000114.1 GCF_024519725.1 Microvirga sp. Mcv34
CACTTATCTCATCCTGATCGCCGCTTCGGTAGGCGGCCATGACGCCACGCTTACGGATTATACGCTAAGCTAGAACGAACAAAGAACCTCCGTTTTCGCTCGTCGGATCATGCAGCGCGTGCCAAGGTCTTCGGCAAGCGCAGGGGACGAAAGCCGTCGATGAGCACGGGCTGCTCGCCCCAGGCATAGGTGCCGGTGAGATTGATATGCTCCCAGCTCAGAGGCGAGACGTGTTTGAGCACCTCAGGCCGAATAATCCGCCCCTGGTGGCGGAGATGATCCACGGCGCGTCCGAGATACACCGTGTTCCAGTGGATAATTGCACTGACTACGAGGTTCAGACCCGAGGCACGGAAGGCCTGGCTCTCGAACGAGCGATCACGGATCTCACCACGCTCGTGGAAGAACACCGCGCGTTTGAGCTTGTGGGCTGCCTCGCCCTTGTTCAAGCCAGCCTGACAACGCCTCCGCAGAGCAGGGTCCGAATACCACTCGATCATTATGTGGAATATGCGCGTCAAGGCTGGGTAGCCGAGCCAAGTACCGATAGTGATCACGCCGATCGCGGCCAGCCGGGAGCCCGGCATCGGGCAATGACGTACCCGCAGGCTCGCCCGCCCGCTACAGCGCTTGTGAGGAGCGCGCGGGCGGGCGAGCCTGCTCCGGCGAGCTACGCCGGCAGCCAAAAGGCCGTCATCATTCCGGTGGCCGTGGTCTCGCCGCGATGTCGCGCGGGGTCGGTCCTGCCGGTGTCGGCGTGTCGGCGAGCTTGGCGACGAGCGCCACCACCGCCTCCCGGTCGCCCTCGACTGCCGCGCGCTCGTCATCGGTGAGCGGGATGACGGCGAGGCGGCGGTCCATGCCTTCACGCGCTTCGAGAAGATGCGCTTTTGCGCTCGGCTTGGGGATGTAGAAGTCGCACTTGGCGCAGGCCATCCGGTGCGGGCACTGCTCGAAGAAGCTGTAGCTGCACCAGCCGTGGCCAAGATCGTAGTGCTGCCAGGGCGCGCCGGCCGCGGCGGCGCCGCTCAGCACCGCTTCGCGGTCGATCAGCACCTCGATCGTGCGCACATTGCGCGCGAAATAGCCGGCGTCCCCATAAGCTTTGGTCAGCGTGTTAGGCGTAATCGCCGTGTAGTGTCTTGTCGTCTCGGGCGAGGTGTGACCGAGCCAGGCCTGGAGCTCGAACAAGGTCATCGGCTCCTTCGCGTTGTAGAGTTGGCTGGCGATGGTGGCGCGTGCCCGGTGGCTGGTGATGCGGCCGCGCACGTCCTTGTCCGGCACCCCGCCCTTGGCGCAGAGCAGCGGGATGACGGACTTGTTGATGTAGGTGTTGGCGACTGCACGGCCGCGGATGGCGAAGAGAATGTTGATCGGCTCACCAGTCTTGCGATCGGAGATTGGTGCCTGCGTGGGCCTTGCCGCCTCCCACGCCTCGACCGCGCGGCCGACGAGCGGATCAACGGGCTTGCTGAAGGCGGGGCCGGTCTTGTGGACCGGCACGTCGAGCAGGCACACGGGCGGGGCACTCGGATCGGCGCTGTCGGCCTGCCAGCGGATGCAGCCGACGCGCAGGCGCACGATCTCGTCGCTGCGCTGGCCGATGAACAACCAGGTGAGCGCGAGTGCGCGGACGAGTTCGAGCGGATAGGCGACGATGCGGCGCGCGGCGAGGTCGTCGGCTGTCAGGTTGAGCCCTGCCCAAACGAGCTTTGCCCAAGCGTCGTCAGCGATAACGCGCGGCTTGGGGAAGATCAACGCCTTGACCGCACGCGGCGTCACCAGCGCAATGGATGGATCGAAGTGCGGCGGGCACCAGCCATGCTCGTGGCATTCACGGAAGAAGCCGCGGACCACCGAGATGTAAGCCGCCTTGCTCGTTGGCGCGAGCGACTGGCCCGAGCGCGCCTCGATGCTCGTGCGCCGCTGCGCGAAGTCGCCGATCAACATGCGGTTGACGCGCGCGACGTAGGCGGCGCAGGTGGCACGGGTCCAGTCGCCCGGCGCTTCGACGCCGGGCTGCTCCTGCGTCATCCAGCGCCCGACCTTGGACAGGATCGAGCGGTACTCGCGGCGCACCTTCGGGGTGAGCGTTGAGGTGTCGTACCAGCGGTCTACGGCCTCCATCCACGCCGCCGGCGCACCCTCGACAGTCATGCGCCACCCGCACGTCGGCAGCCCGGGGGGCGAGGCGTAACCGAGTGCGGCAAGGGCTCGATGGACGCCGTAAAGGGCCCCACCCGCCCACGCCGTAAAGCCGACATCGGTCCGAAGGCGGGCGAGCGCCTCATCGGTCAGGTCTTCGAGCCTCGGGCTGCGGTTGCGCAACAGGAGCTCGCAGACGACGGTTCGCGTGCGCAGGTCGTGCGCATCGGAGCGGTAGCCCTGCCGCGTCAGCGTGCCGATCACCTCGGCTAGCGCCCCGTTAGCTGCCTCGCGCCCGAACACCCGCCAGATGAGCGCGAGGCGGTTGAAGGGTCCGAGGCGGTGGAAGGCGTCGAAGCCGCACAGGAAGTAGGCATAGGAGCCAAGGCACGGCCGGACGGACGGGTCGAGCCAACCCGGCCACGGAGCTTGGAATGCACCACGGTTCTTGCCGATCAGTTCGACCCACTCGTCGTCCGACCACGTCCAGAACGTCGTCCCCCGATCCGCGCAGCGATGCAGCACCAAGCCGACCGCGTCGAGTGCCGAGCGGACATGGAATCGCGCATTGGGAAGGTCGCGCATCGCCAGCCGAGCGGCGTCGAGAGGCGCCACGAGGCGCGCGACCGCTGCCCACTCGGTTCTGTCCGCATCGTGACTGCGCCCGCGGCGCAGATCCCAGCCGAGCGCCACCAGCGCCTCGCGCTCGGTCGCTGACAACGCGGGCGAGCGGTCGAAGCCAGAGACGTCGAGGAGCGGCGGACGCGCGCTCATGCCATGCCCATCGGCGTTGCGGCCAAGAGTGCGATGCGCCGCTCGTGGAGCTGCGCCATGCCGGCGGCAAGCTTGGCGGCGAGGTCGCGGCCCGACAGGTGGATGTAGCGAAGCGTCGTCGCAGTTGAGCGGTGACCGGCGAAGGTGGCGATGGCGTGGACCTCCCAGCCGGCGCGAGCGAGGTCGGTGAGGCAGAGGTGGCGCAGCGTGTGCGTGCCGAAGCGGGGCTCGCCGGCGGCGAGTGCGATGCGCCGCACCACCTTCGACCAAGTCCAGGGGGTAATCGGCTCTGCCGGATTGCGGCGCGACTCCGACAGGAACAAGGGACCGCGGGCAGAACTGAACTCGGCGCGGTGCGCGAGGTAGGCGCGCAAGAGCTCGCCGGCAGGCGCCGAATAGGGCACGATCCGCTCGCGGCGCGACTTCGTCGCCTCGGCGCGCACGCGCAGCATGCGACGTGCAGGATCGATGTCATCGGTCCGCAGTGCGCAGAGCTCCTCGCGTCTGAGGCCTGCATCATAAGCAAAGGCGAGCATCGTACGATTGCGGATCGGCTCCGCGGCGGCAATCGCCAGGATCGCTGCCCAGCCGTCCTCGTTGGGGATCCAAGGCAGGTGCACGTAGCGGGGCACGAGACCATGCCGAGCGGTTCCTAAACATGCGCCGGGTGTGTAGCGGCCGCGGCCGACCGGGCTCGTGACGCGTAAGCCCTCTTCGACGAGGTAATCGTAGAACAGGCGCACAGCCGTCAGCCGTTGCTGGATCGTGGCGTTGGCGAGCCGGGGCGGCGAAGGCGCGAAAGGAAGAAGCTCGGGGCGGCGCGACGGCCGATCGGTCAGCTCGCGCACGAAGCGCGCGACATGGTCACGTCCGGCATCAACGACGCTGACCGATTGCGCGTTGCAGAAGGCGAGATACTCGGCGAGGCCGCGGCCATAGGCGTCGACCGTGCGCGGCGCCAGCCCAAAGTCGGCGCGCATACGAAGCCAGGCAAGCGCCGGCGGGCACACGGCCAGCGCGGGAAAGCGCTCCTCAATCGACTTGGACGGCATCGATGCCCCCAGTCTCGCGACCCGGCCAGCTCAGCCGGATTCCAAGTAACATACATGAACAGCGTGCGCTCGAGGCGGCCGAGTTCGCGCAATGCCCGTGCGAGCTGGCTGGGATTGCGGGAGGCGGCCAACCGCTTGAGGATTGTCGAAGGTGCGACCGTCCGCGTCTGGATCGAGGCTGCCAGATGAAGCAGGTCGTCCCAGTACTCCATGATCAGGCTGGTGTTGATCGGCGCTCCAATGTGCTCGCGCAGTGCGGGATAAGCGTCCGGTGTCTCGAATGTATGAAGCTTGCGGTCCTTGAGGTTGCGCAACCGCGGAGCAAACCGGCGACCCGTTAAGGCGAACAGGCCGAACACGTGGTCACTCGTTATGTGGACACTCGGCGGACAGAGGCAGCACGAAGTGCTATTCTCCCACTGCGGCCGACCCCGGTCTGGAGGCCTGCGATGTTCACGGTTCGGCGATGCCTCAGATCATCAGTTCCGGTCGAACTCGTGGATTCTGTCGGTACTTCCGTCGCGCCCGTTACGGATTATCTCGTCTATCTGGCCTCGCGGGGCTGCTCGCCTCACACCATCGCCGCCTACGCATACGATCTGCGTCACCTCTGGACCTTCCTCACCACCGCGGAACTTGACTGGACGACCCTGACGCCAGTTCGTGCGATCGCGCTCCTCATCCACCTGCGCACCATACCCTCCCACGCCAAGCGGGCCAGAGGCTCCGGCATCGACGCCGAACGGCGGCTGTCGCCGGCGAGTGTCAACCGCGCGCTCGCCGCCATCTCTGCGTTCTATGACTGGGCCATGCTTGCGGGCTTTCACGCAGGCCCCAATCCGATCGCCAAGGTCGAGGCGCGCGCCGTGCTGCGTTCAGTCGATCGGCACCGCCCCTTCCTCGAGGGCATCGCGCGCAATGCGCCGATCCGGCGCACGCTCGCCGTAAGGACGGTGCGCCAAGTGCCACGGCCGTTGTCCGGCGAGGAGGTCATGGCCATCCTTTCTGCGCTGTGCTGTCAACGCGATCTCGCGCTCGTCCGCCTCATGCTCGACGGCGGCCTGCGGCCTGGCGAGGCGCTCGGCCTCAAGCTCGAGGATGTCGCCTACGGCCGCAGGCGCGTCGTCGTTCGCCATCGCGAGGACCATCCGCGCGGGGTGCGCGCCAAGGGACGCCGCGAGCGCGTCGTCGACCTGCACGAACCGGCAACTCTTGCCGCGGTCGCCGACTACGTGACGCTCGAGCGCCCGCGTGACACTGGCTGTGCCTTCCTTTTCCTCGTCGGCGGCCATGGCCGGCGCCGCGGCGAGCCGCTGTCCTATGCCGCGCTCGCCAAGCTGTTCGCGCGCGCCTGTGAGCGTGCTGGTGTGCGCGGGCCCCGCGTGACGCCCCATGCTCTCCGGCATACCCATGCCACGCGCCTGTGGGAGGGAGGCATGCGCGAGCTTGCGCTCATGCGCCGGCTCGGTCATGCGTCACCCGAGTCCACCCGTGTGTACACGCGTGTCTCGGATCCGATGGTGATCGCCGAGTACCGGCGCGCCCTCGGCATGGACGGGTCGGCCGCGTGAGGGCCGCAGGCTCGATCTCGGCGGCGGCGCTCGCCGTCGGCAACCCGCCGCCGGCGCCCGTCCTCGCCGACCACTGCGACGAGACCGAGTTCGCCGACCACGTCGCCCGCCAGCCGATCTGCGCCGAGTACAAGCACGCGCAGCTCCAGGTGTACCGGCGCTTCCGAAGGTGCTGGCCCGACCTCCATTCCTGGCTTGCCCGACCGCTGCCCGAGCGGGTCGGCCGTCTCGGTGGCGAGCGCCGGGGGGCGGCAAGCTTCCGTCTGTCCTACCAGGCCCGCCCCTATCTCTATTTCCTCGCCCTCACCGACCGGCTTCGCCTCGACTATCCGTGGCTGCTCGCTGTCGGCAACACTCGGCCGCTCGTCGTGGCCGCCCAGCTGGACATGGATCTCGGCATTCCGCGGCTCATCGAAGAGGGAGTGGCGCTGGGCTACAATCGCGCTGCGATCAGACAGGCGATCTCGTGGTCGGTCGCCCGGATCGCCATGCATGAGGGCGTCCGCGATCCCGATCGGCTGCGCGCCGAGCACGTCGACCGGCTGCTCGCGGCCATCCGCGACTTCGCGGAGCATCGTAGCATCGAGCTCTTCTTCGACTCGGCCGAGGCCTACCGACGCGGACGGGCCAAGAGCTGGATCACGCATGGCGGCCAGCTTGCCGTCATCCTCTACCACCGCGGCCAGACCGAGCGGCAGCCGGCGAAGACGATGCCGCCTTGGGCGGTCCGCCCGCCGGTCCAGCCCGAGATGCGCGCGCTCGTCGACCGTTGGCTGGACATCTCAAGGCCGGTGCTGCGGCCCAACACGCTCTACCACCGAGAAATCTCCCTGCGGCGGCTCCTCGAGTATCTCGCGACCGCAGCACCTGAGGTGCGCAGCTTCGCGCAGGTGACCCGTGATCATGTCCTCGGTTTCCTGGCAGCGATGGCCGAGGACATCCAACCGACGACGGGCCGCCGGCTCGCCACGCACACGCGGTGCGGCCGGACGTCGGATGTCGCGCTGTTCTTCCGCGATCTCGTTGTGCTCGGCTGGGAAGGGCCGGGGCAGTTGCTCATCGACTCCCGGGACAAACCCCGCGTCGTCGACCGCGTGCCCCGCTTCATCCCGCAAGCGGAGCTCGACCGGATCATGGCGGCGATCCGGGCGCTGCCGTGCCCGTATCAGCGCGCGGCGCTGCTGACGTTGCGCTGGTCGGGCGCACGGCGTGGCGAGGTCCGCCGCCTCTCCTTCGACTGCCTGGACTGCTACCCCGACGGCACGCATCGGCTGCGTCTGCCGGCGGGCAAAACCTACAAGGAACGCACGGTTCCGCTCCACGACGAGGCGGCCGAGGCGCTGCGGGGCGTCATGGCGTTGCGAGCAGACACTCCGGACCGCTGGTTCACCGACGAACTGACCGGCGGTCGGGTCCGCCACCTCTTCGTCGTCCGGGGCAAACTGATATCGGCGTACTATCTCTTCGAGACGGCGCTTCAGCAGGCCTGCCGCAACGCCGGTCTCGTGGACGCGTCGGGCCACGGCACGATCAGCGCGCATCGCTTCCGACACACGCTCGGCACCCAGCTCGCAGAACGCGGCGCCAGGCTCGACACGATCATGAGCGTGCTCGGGCACCAGAGCCCGGGGATGTCGATGGTCTACGCCCGGATCTCCGACCCCGAGGTGCTGCGTGATTACCAGGCGGTGCTTGGTCCGGGAGCCCTGATTGCCGGTCCCGGCGCTGAGGCGGTGCGCTCCGGCACGCTGTCGGCAGGCGCGATCGACTGGTTGAAAGCCAACTTCCTGAAGACCGAACTCGAGCTTGGGCACTGCCTGCGCCTGCCCGAGGAGGGACCATGTGAGTGCGACCTGTACCTGGCATGCCCGCGGTTCGTGACGACTCCCGCATACGCCTCTCGGCTTCGCGAGCGACACGACGTCGAGTTGAGGCTCGCCGATGATGCCCGGTCGCGCGACTGGCCGCGCGAGGTGGAGCGGCACTGTGCCGTCGCTGCACGCATCGAGCGGCTGCTGGCCGACATGGGGGAGAACCCGCCCGGTGGATGAACGCTGCCATGCACGACGATGCGAAGCGTCTCGGCCTGCAGCCAGCGTGGCACCGACGGCCGGGCGGCCCTCAAGGACGCTGCTGCGCCGCTCCGCGGTGGCCTGCGGCCATCCTTGACCGCCGCCCGGCCTCGGCGCATCGGGGAAGGCAGGTCGGGACGAAGGGATGGTCCGTTCGATCGAACAAAGGGATGGATCCATCAGATGCCGAGAAATGCACCCGCAGGACGCGCTTGACTTGTCCACATAACACTCGCGCCTCCCGTGTCCGTGAAGTGCTCCTGGATGTCGAGTTCCGTCTCATGGTCGAACAGGCCATCCAGCACATACGGAGCCTCACTCTCAGTGGCGCTGATCGGCAGGATGCTGAAGTAGCCGTACTGGTCGGATAAGTGGCTGTAGAACTTCGAACCGGGTTCGCTACCGTAATGCAGGTTGATGTCACCACGCTTCCCGGCACGATCACTGGCCTGGAAGAACTGCCCGTCCGATGAGGCCGTGGATCCGTCGCCCCAGAGCAGGGCATGTGGGTGCTGAGCGTGCCGGTCGGTGATGCAGGCCTGCGCCAGCTTGTACGTCTCAGGTCGGGTATGAAAGATCCGCTTCCAGGTAATCTCCTGCGGGCTCACTCCTTTCGAGGCTGCTGCCATGCGCTTGGCGCCGAGATTGGTCGCATCCGCCAGAACCCCGGCCAGCATCGCCGGGATGCTGCGCGGCGGCTCCTGGGTACGAATGTGCGTGAAGCGATCGGCAAACCCGGTCCAGTTATGAACTTCCATCAGGAGATCCGGTACCTCGATCAGCGGGTACATGTCGGCCAGTTCCCACTTCAACTCCTCGGCCGCAGCCGGCACGTCGCCGGGCAAAGGAGTAACGACGAGCTGTCCGGCCTCAAGCCGGACGCCCTCGAGCTTGCCGTTGCGGGCGCGGTAGGCAAGCCGCTTCAGGTTGAAGTCGACCGTCTGTCGCGCCTCGCTCAGATAGCTGATGGCGTCCTGTGGCACACCGAGCCCGAGATCGTCCGATGCTTTCAGGGCGGTGAAGGCGGGTTTCGGCATCAGCTGTTCGTCCATGGGCCGGAAGGCGCGACTGCCCTCAACCCAGATGTCGCCGGAGCGCAACCGATCCCGTAAGGCGGCCAATGTTGCAATCTCGTACAGGCGGCGATCTGGCCCACCGTCTCCAAAGATGAGTTTACGGCTACGGGCACTGAGATGGCCTACCGGCACGCGCTCGGGCAGGGTGCGCCGGTTCGCGACCTGCAAGGTCTTGAGTGTACCGATCGCGGCCAACAACGAGTCATGTTTGCGTGACGAGCAGAAAGTAAAGATCTCCAGGAACCGTGCCGTGTACTTGCGTATGGTGCTGTAGCGCTCTCCTGCCAGACGAAGCGGATCGGGATCAGCATCCCGCACCATGGCTTCGACTTCCGGTTGGGCCTGCAACAGGCGGTGCCAGCCGACTTCATCATCGAGAACATCGATGGCATTGCGGCCCGTTTCACTGGCGGTAACGAGAGCTCGCAGGGTGTCCCGGAACAGGCGCAGCACCTTCGTCGTATCTTGTTGAGCCTCAATATACCGCTTCCTGCGCCGAGTATTGGCTCGCGCGAAGAGCCGGCCGATCAGCTTGTTGAACATCGTGACCGCGGCATCCGTCAGCGTCTGTTCGAGCGTGATCGTTTGAGCCACAAGGGTGGCTCGTCTCCTGCGAGCGCCGAAGTCGGCAACCAACCACGCGGGTGTCACATCGCCTTCCCGCACGATCTGGGTCCAGCGCTCTGGATGGATCCGGGCCTGTCGCTGGGGATCGATCGCCAAAGTGCGGACAAATGTCAGACGGTCCATGAGGCCAATCAGATTGTCGGCGCTTGGCGCATCTGGAACCGATCGCAGCCACGCAAGCCGGGTCTGCTGGACGGCCGGATCGACCAGGAGGAGAGCTTCGAGCTGCTCGATCTGGTCCGCCGAGAGCCCCTCCAGAAGAGCCGCTTCTGCCCGTTGTCGGGCAATGGCGCGCCCGGCAAGGCCAATCTTCTCAAGAGCAGCATCGGGTAAGAGAAGAGCGCCGCGTCGGCGCAACTCGCTCACGACCGCGGTCATGATCGGCAGACCGCTTTCGGTCGCGCTGGCGGCCTCGGCGGCTGCCAGAAGGGCTGCTCGACGATCGTCCCGCGTCGCGGTCCGGACGCCCAGGTACTTCGCCAGACGGTGGCTGTGCTCAAAGCGGGTCGGAATGCGACGCGCGTAGGATGCAAAAACGTCCGGGGCGATCCCCAACTGCTCGGCCACGTAGGCGACCACGGCAGCAGGCGGGTCTTCGTCCATCCCCAAGACCCGGCCCGGATAGCGCATGATGCAGAGCTGGACCGCATAGCCGAGCTGATTGTGAGGGCGGCGCCGGACTTCGGCTTGCAGACGATCCTGCGGAGACAGGGTGTAGTGCCGGATCAGGCTCTCCTCGTCGTCGGGAATCCCGAGCAA
>NZ_JALJRK010000115.1 GCF_024519725.1 Microvirga sp. Mcv34
CGCGCCGAGAGCCTGGGCGTGCAGGCCGTGACGGTGCATGGCCGGACGCGCCAGCAGTTCTACAAGGGCCAGGCCGACTGGAACGCCATCGCGGCCGTCGTGCGCAGCGTCGGTATACCGGTGATCGCCAATGGCGATATCGGCACCCTCGATGATGCACGACGTTGCCTGTCGGCTTCGGGTGCCGCAGCCGTGATGGTCGGGCGCTCGGCCGTCGGCCGGCCCTGGATCGTCGGCCAGATCGCCGCGGCCCTGCAGGGAGAGACGATCCCCGATCCTTCGCCCGAAGCCATGACCGGCATCGCGGTCGAGCACTACGAGGGCCTCCTGTCCCTCTACGGCGAAAGGACCGGGATCCGGCATGCCCGAAAGCACCTGGCCGCCTATGCGGACGTGGCCAGGCAATCCGGCTTCCACATTCCGCCGAGCGTCCGGACGACGCTCGTCACGTCCGAGGAGCCACAGACCGTGATCGCCATGCTGCGTTCCCTCTACAGCTGTCAGGAACGGGAGGCCGCATGACCATGTCGGGCATGAACGACCTCATCATGAACGCGCTGCCGATTCCCGTTCTCACCGTTGGGCCGGAGCACCGCATCGTGCATGCCAACGCGGCGGCGGAATCCTTCTTCGAGATGAGCCTGCGCATGATGCTGCGGCAGAGGCTCAGCGATCTTCTGCCCTTCGGCTCGCCCGTGATGGCTCTGGTGGAGGATGTTCGCCAGCGTGGCTCCAGTGTCAGCGAGCATCGGGTCGACATCGGCAGCCCGCGCCTCGGCGCGGAGCGCATCGTCGACGTGTCCGCCAGTCCTCTGGGCGACGACAGCGATCACGTGATCGTCATGCTGCAGGAGCGGACGATCGCCGACAAGATGAACCGCCAGCTGACCCATCGCGGCGCTGCACGGTCGATCACGGCCCTGGGCGCGCTCCTGGCGCATGAGATCAAGAATCCCCTGTCGGGCATCCGTGGCGCTGCACAGCTCCTCGAGCAATCGGCGAATGAGGACGACCGACTGCTGACACGTCTCATCTGCGACGAGACCGACCGCATCGTGAAGCTCGTGGAGCGCATGGAACTGTTCGGCGAGGAAAGGCCGGTGGAACGGGGCCCGGTGAACATCCACGGCGTGCTCGACCACGTGAAGCGCCTCGCGCAGTCCGGCTTTGCCCGGCATATCCGCTTCGTCGAGAACTACGATCCGTCGCTCCCGCCCGTACTCGGCAACCGCGATCAGCTGATCCAGGTCATTCTGAATCTCGTGAAGAACGCTGCCGAAGCCGTCGGCATCGATGCGCCGGACGGCGAGATCATGCTGTCGACGGCGTTCCGGACCGGTGTCCGGCTTCAGGTGCCCGGTTCCCAGGAGCGGGTCAGCCTTCCCATCGAGCTGAGCGTCACGGACAACGGACCGGGCATTCCTCCCGAACTGATGACCGACCTCTTCGATCCTTTCGTAACCACGAAGGTCCAGGGCAGCGGCCTGGGCCTCGCCCTCGTGGCGAAGATCGTGGGCGACCACGGCGGCATCGTCGAATGCGAGCCGGCGCCCAGACGAACCACTTTCCGAATTCTCCTTCCCATGCACCGCGCCGATGACGGCCGCGGGGCCGAATTGTGAGATTGAGCGATGCCTAGCGGACAGATTCTTCTCGCTGACGACGATGCTGCCATCCGGACCGTCCTGAACCAGGCCCTGTCCCGGGCCGGCTACGAGGTTCGCTCCACCAGCAACGCCGCGACCCTCTGGCGGTGGGTCGCACAGGGAGAGGGAGATGTGGTCATCACCGACGTGATGATGCCGGACGAGAATGCCTTCGATCTCCTGCCCCGCATCAAGAAGATGCGCCCGGACCTGCCGATCATCGTCATGAGCGCGCAGAACACGTTCATGACCGCCATCAAGGCCTCCGAGCGCGGCGCCTATGAATACCTGCCGAAGCCGTTCGACCTGAAGGAGCTCGTCGCCGTGGTCGGGCGGGCCCTCTCGCGCCCCCGGAACGTTCCCACCGGCGCCAACCCTTCGCCCGAGAACGAAGATATCCCGCTCGTGGGTCGCTCGCACGCCATGCAGGAGATCTACCGGGCTCTCGCCCGTCTAATGCCCACCGACCTCACGGTGATGATCACGGGCGAGTCCGGGACCGGCAAGGAGCTCGTGGCGAAGGCCCTGCACGATTACGGCAAGCGCCGGCAGGGTCCGTTCGTAGCCGTGAACATGGCGGCGATCCCGCGTGAGCTGATCGAATCCGAGCTCTTCGGCCATGAGAAGGGCGCCTTCACCGGCGCGACCGCGCGCAATACGGGCCGTTTCGAGCAGGCGGAGGGCGGCACGCTGTTCCTCGACGAGATCGGCGACATGCCCATGGAGGCACAGACCCGTCTCCTGCGCGTTCTTCAGCAGGGCGAGTACACGACCGTTGGCGGCCGGGTGCCGATCAAGACCAATGTCCGCATCGTGGCGGCCACGAACAAGGACCTGCGCGTCCTGATCCAGCAGGGGCTGTTCCGCGAAGACCTCTATTTCCGGCTCAACGTGGTGCCCCTGCGCCTTCCGCCGCTGCGCGAGCGGGTCGAGGACATCCCGGATCTGGCCCGCCACTTCTTCATGCTGGTGGAGAAGGAGGGCCTGGCACGCAAACAGCTCGACGTGGAGGCCATGGACAGGCTGAAGCGGTACCGCTGGCCGGGAAACGTCCGTGAGTTGGAGAACCTGGTGCGACGCTTGGCAGCCCTGTACCCGCAGGACACCATCACGGGTGCCATCATCGACGCGGAGCTCGATTCGCAGCCCCTGCTGCCGCCTCAACCGGTCGGGAAGGCATCCCAATCGTCCCAGCAGAGCGCAGAAGGCCTGTCCGACGCGGTCGAACGGCATCTGAACGAGTATTTCTCGGGCTTCCGGGACACGCTCCCGCCTCCCGGCCTCTATCATCGCGTCCTGCGCGAGATCGAGGGTCCGTTGATCGGCGCGGCCCTGGCCGCGACTCGAGGGAACCAGATCCGCGCGGCCGAGCTCCTGGGCGTGAATCGCAACACCCTTCGCAAGAAGGTGCGTGATCTGGAGCTCATGGTGGTCCGCTCCAACCGCAGTTGAGGCTTGGCTGCTGTAATAATTTGACCACAGTGTTGTGTTGGTGCATCACCCCTAGAACGGGGTGCTGTTGCAGAGGCACCCGACAGGCGGGGCTTCAGTCTTGATCGACCAGGACACCATTGCACAACGGCAGGCGGCGGAGCCGTCCCAGAGCGGCCTCGGCTGGCTGGGCTATGGCGCTGTGCTGTCGGCTCTGGCCTCGGCGCTCGCCACGTTCCTGATCCTCGCCGGAGCGACCCCGCTCCTTCCGACTCACAATGTCGTCGTTTGGGTCTTCCTGCTGAACGGCGTGCTGATCGCGCTCCTGCTCGGCATCGTCGCTTGGCAGACCCGAAAGCTTGTCCGCGAGCGGCGGGCCGGGGCAGCGGCCGCGGGCCTCCATGTGAGGATCGTTGGATTGTTCAGCCTCGTTGCCGTGCTCCCGGCCATCCTGGTCGCGGCCGTTGCGACGGTCACCTTGGAGCGCGGCCTTGATCCGTGGTTCACCGGTGCGCTCCGGGACCTGATGACCAACACGGTCTCCATCGCCCGGTCTTACCGCGAGGTGCAGTGCCGCACGCTCGCTCGCGAAACCCAATTGATGGCGGCCGACCTCAACCGCGCCAAGGTCCTCTTCGACGCGGATCGCAACCTGTTCAGGGAATTCATGAATTCCCGCGCCGTCTTCCTCGGTTTCCCGCTCGCCATGATCGTGGACACCGATGGATCGGTGGTCGAGCGCATCGACGCTAAGAAGCTCGAGAATGTCCCGTTGCCGACGGAGACTGACCTTCAGGAGGCCAGCAACCGGGAGGCCCTCTGCCTGTTCCCGAAGACGGGCAACATCTTCCGCTCCGCCCTGAAGCTCGACGCCCATGGCGGTCGCATCCTCTACGTGGCGAGGGAGGTCGATCCGCGCGCCATCGAGTTCCCCCAGGTGGCGGAAGCCGGCGTGGCCTTCTACGAGGCGCTCGATCAGAAGAAGGCTGGCATCCAGATCGCCTTCGCGTCCATGTTCACCCTGATCGCACTGATCGTCCTACTCTCGGCGGTGTGGTTCGGGCTGAACTTCGCCAACCGCCTTGTCGCCCCGATCCGGCGCCTCATCCATGCGACGGACCAAGTGGCCACCGGCAATTTCTATGTCCAGGTGCCCGTGAAGCGGGGCGAGGGCGACCTTGGGCATCTGGGCGAGACGTTCAACAAGATGACTTCCGAACTGCGTCGCCAGCATGACGGGCTGACGGCGGCCAGCGATCTCATGGACCGGCGCCGTCGGTTCACGGAAGCCGTTCTGGCAGGCGTTTCGGCTGGGGTCATCGGCGTCAATGCGAGAGGGCAGATCACCATCGTGAACCCATCCACGGAGGCCCTGCTCGGCACGTCGCACAAGGAACTGCTCGGCCAACCGATTACCATGGTGCTGCCCGAGGTGACGGCGCTCGTAGACGAGATGAGCCAGGGCCGCCAGCGCCTGATGCAACAGCAGATCCATATCGCCCGTAAGGGCAAGGAGCGAACCATCAACGTTCGCGTCACCAGCGAGCAGGCGCGCGGCGGACAGAGGGACCTCGTCATCACCCTCGACGACATTACGGATCTCGTTCTGGCGCAGCGGACCTCCGCCTGGGCGGATGTGGCACGGCGCATCGCGCACGAGATCAAGAATCCCCTTACGCCCATTCAGCTGTCGGCCGAGCGCATCCGTCGGAAATATGGCAAGGTGATCACCACGGACAGGGAGGTGTTCGATCAGTGTACGGACACCATCGTGCGGCAGGTCGACGACATCAAGCGGATGGTGGATGAGTTCTCGTCCTTCGCCCGCATGCCGAAGCCGACCATCGGCGACGAGGATCTCGCCGAGACGATCCGGCAGGTGATCTTCATGATGAAGATCGCCCACCCCGAGATCGAGTTCGTCGATCAGGTGCCGCCCGGATCGCTCATCGCGCCCTTCGACCGCCGGCTTGTCTCGCAGGCGGTGACGAACATCGTCAAGAACGCTACCGAAGCGATCGCTGCGGTGCCGGAGGAGGAGCGGGGCCAGGCCCAGATATCGGTGCTGCTCGACGACACGCATCCGGAATATCTGATCCTGGCCGTGACGGATAACGGCAAAGGGTTTCCGATCGAAGGCCGACAACGCCTGCTGGAGCCCTACATGACGACGCGCGAGGGTGGAACCGGATTGGGGCTGCCGATCGTTGCCAAGATTCTGGAAGACCATGGAGGTGGCATGGAACTCGCCGACAATCCTACTGGCCGGGGTGGGCAGGTTCGCATGTGGATCCCAAAGACCAAGCACGTTGTATCGGAAGAACCATCGGCCGCTTCCAGCCGAAATGACTCCCGCAGGGCAAGCCTATGAGCGCTGATATTCTCGTCGTCGACGACGAAGTCGATATTCGTGACCTGGTGGCCGGCATTCTCGAGGATGAAGGTAACCGTACCCGCACGGCCGGCACGTCCGATGAGGCCCTGGCCGCCATTGAGACGCGGCGGCCGCACCTCGTGTTCCTCGATATCTGGCTGCAGGGAAGCCGGCTCGACGGGCTTCAGGTTCTGGAGATCATCAAGTCCCAGCATCCCGACTTGCCGGTCGTGATGATCTCAGGCCACGGCAACATCGAAACCGCCGTCTCCGCCATCAAGGCGGGTGCTTACGATTTCATCGAGAAGCCGTTCAAGGCGGATCGTCTGGTTCTGGTGGCAGAGCGCGCCCTGGAGGCGTCCCGCCTGAAGCGCGAGGTTCGTGACCTGCGCTCGCGCTCGGTTCAGGCGAGCCGCATCGCCGGCCGGTCCATCATCATCAACCAGCTCCGGCAGGCGGTCGAGCGGGCGGCGCCCACCAATGCGCGTATTCTGATCACCGGCGCACCCGGATCGGGCAAGGAACTGACGGCCCGGACCATCCATAGCCTTTCGACCCGCGCGAACGGTCCCTTCGTCGTTCTCTCGGCCGCGACGATCACGCCCGACACCATGGAGGCGGAGCTTTTCGGCACCGAAGGCGGGGAGGGCGGGGGACGCCGGGTCGGCGCTCTCGAAGAGGCTCATGGCGGCACTCTCTACATCGACGAGATCGCTGACATGCCGCGGGAGACGCAGAACAGGATCCTGCGTGTCCTGGTCGACCAGAATTTTCAGCGCGTCGGCGGAACGACACGGGTCCATGTGGATGTCCGAATCGTCTCGTCCTCCAGCCGCGACCTTCCCGCCGCCATTGCGG
Source organism: Microvirga sp. Mcv34 (assembly GCF_024519725.1). Classification (GTDB taxonomy): domain Bacteria; phylum Pseudomonadota; class Alphaproteobacteria; order Rhizobiales; family Beijerinckiaceae; genus Microvirga. The sequence continues at coordinate 6,310 of NZ_JALJRK010000115.1, forward strand.
CCGGGCAGTTCCGGGAGGATCTGTTCCACCGACTCGGTGTCATCCCGATTCGGGTCCCGTCCCTCGCCGAGCGGCGCGAGGACGTGCCGGAGCTGATCGAATTCTTCATGGAGCAGATTTCGTCCACTACGGGCCTGCCCAGGCGGCGCATCGCCGAGGATGCCATGGCGGTCCTGCAATCGCATGACTGGCCCGGCAACGTCCGGCAGCTCCGCAACAACGTGGAACGGCTGATGATTCTCACCTCGGGCGACCCCGACGCCGAGATCACCGCCGACATGCTGCCTACCGAGATCGGCGCCCTCGTTCCGAGTACCCCGGGCGGGGCAGGGGGCGAGAAGCTGATGAGTCTGCCGCTCCGTGAGGCCCGCGAGATCTTTGAGCGGGAGTATCTCCTGGCGCAGATTGCCCGATTCAGCGGCAATATCTCGCGAACGGCGGAGTTCATCGGCATGGAGCGCTCCGCGCTGCATCGGAAACTCAAATCTCTCGGGATCGGCGGCTGAGAACGCCGTCCCGGTGTCCCACCCGTCGGTCGGGAAGGCCGAAAACCTACAATCCACGGGAAAATGTAACCCCAGGGTGGTAGAAGTCTTGGCTACCTCTTGCCGAACGCTGCAGTTCGCCCTGTAATAGATCTGCCGGTCACCGACCGCACGAAAGCGGACAATCATATCCAGGCGGCCCCATAGCCAAGACCGGCGGCGATGGGCTGGCGAGGCAACTTCAATGGCGGGCGATCGCGCGCAGAATCTTCAGGACACCTTTCTGAACTACGTCCGGAAGCAAAAAATTCCCCTGACGATCTTTCTCGTGAACGGGGTGAAGCTTCAGGGTGTCGTTACCTGGTTCGACAACTTCTGCGTCCTCCTGCGCAGGGATGGTCATTCCCAGCTGGTTTACAAACACGCCATTTCCACCATCATGCCGGGACAGCCCGTCCAGTTGTTCGATCAGATCGACGAGGCTGGCGAGAAGGCTTGAGGTGACGGAACCACGCAGTCCGGGGGAAGAACGTCTCGCCCACCTTGCCGAACCGGAGAAAGAGGTTGCGGCAGGAACGAAGACGCTCGTTGTCGGTCCGTATCTGACCCGCCGGCGGCGTGGTGCGGTCGAAGCCGACAGCGAGGCCGGCAATCCGCGTCCTCCGGAAGCTCGCCTGGATGAAATCACCGGGCTTGCGCTCGCAATCGATCTGACCATCGTCCAATCGCTGATCGCACCCCTGGCCTCCCCACGACCCGCGACCTTCATCGGCAGCGGCAAGGTCGAGGAGCTGGCGGGGCTGATCCGGGCCGAGGAGATCGGTCTCGTGGTCATGGACTGCGCCCTCAGTCCCGTGCAGCAGCGCAATCTTGAGAAGGCCTGGGGGGCGAAGGTCATCGACCGGACCGGCCTTATCCTCGAAATCTTCGGACGGCGGGCGCGAACGAAAGAGGGCACCCTTCAGGTCGAACTGGCCCACCTGTCCTACCAGAAGGGCCGGCTGGTCCGTTCCTGGACCCACCTCGAGCGCCAGCGCGGCGGCTTCGGCTTCCTGGGCGGACCGGGCGAGACGCAGATCGAGGCGGATCGCCGCATGATCCAGGAGCGGATGAACCGGATCGAGCGGGATCTGGAGGGCGTCGTGAAGACGCGCTCCCTGCACCGCACGAGCCGCAGGCGGGTGCCGTACCCGATCATTGCCCTCGTCGGCTATACCAATGCCGGCAAATCGACCCTGTTCAACCGCATGACCCAGGCCGACGTTCTGGCCGAGAACATGCTGTTCGCGACCCTCGACCCGACGTCCCGCGCCATCGAACTCCCGCACGGCGAGAAAGCCATTCTGTCTGACACGGTGGGCTTCATCTCCGATCTGCCGACCATGCTGGTGGCGGCGTTCCGCGCGACCCTCGAGGACGTGGTCGAGGCCGATGTCCTGCTGCATGTCCGCGATGTGTCGCACGGGGAGACCGAGGCCCAGGCTGGCGATGTCGCGATCGTCCTGCGGGAGCTCGGCATCGACCCGGACGACACGAGACGGATCGTCGAGGTCTGGAACAAGGCGGACCTTCTGTCGGCGGAGGACCGGGAGCGGCTTGCGACCGCCTCGCACCGGACGGGCGAGGAGAGGCGGCCGATCCTGATTTCCGCCCTCACGGGAGATGGCATTCCCGAGCTCCTTGCCACCATCGAGCAGCACCTGTCTCTGGGAAGGCCGACCTACGAGGTCGATGTCGCGCCGGAGGACGGGCAAGGGCTCGCCTGGCTGCATGAGAATACGGAGATCCTGGACCGCGTGACCCAGGAGAACGGGCATACGGTCCTCCAGGTTCGCCTCGTGGCCGGCAAGGAGCCCCGGTTTCTCAACAGGTTCCCGGACGCCCGCGTCCTATGAGGATGAGCCGGGCTCCCGCTCGGCCAGCTTCGCGGCGACCCAAAGCTCCTCCATCTCTTCGAGCGAGGCTTCGTCGAGGCTGCTGTCCCGCTCTCCGAGCGCTTTCTCGATAGCCTTGAAGCGCCGTTCGAATTTGGCATTCGTCCGCCGCAGGGCTCGTTCGGGATCGATGCCGAAATGCCTGGCCAAGTTGGTGACCGAAAACAGAAGATCGCCGATCTCGTCCTCGATCCGGTCTGGTTTCCCGGATGAGGAGGCTTCCTTAACCTCCTCCAGCTCCTCATGAATTTTGTCGATGACCTGCACGGCTTCGGGCCAGTCGAAGCCCACCTTCGCGGCCTTGGTCGTGAGCTTCTGGGCTCGCGTCAGGGCTGGCAGCGCCGTCGGGATCCCTCCGAGGAATCCCGATTCGTGGGGCTCGGGGCCTTGCCCCATCGTCTCGCGGGCCGCGCGCCGTTCCGCCTTTTCCTCGGCTTTGATCGAGTCCCAGAGGTGCTTCACCGCCTCGGGAGACAGGTCTTTGATGGCGCCGAAGACATGGGGGTGGCGACGGATGAGCTTCTTCGTGATGGCCTCGACCACGTCAGGGAACGCGAAGGCGCCCCGCTCCTCCGCCATGCGGGCGTGGAACACGACCTGAAGCAGCAGATCCCCGAGTTCGTCCCGTAGATCGGCCATGTCGCCCCGCTCGATGGCATCGACTACCTCGTAGGCCTCCTCGAGCGTGTAGGGCGCGATCGAGGCGAAATCCTGCTCCAGATCCCAGGGACAGCCGGTTCCGGGCGTCCGCAGGGCTGCCATGATCTCGATAAGCCGCGTGATGTCTTTGGAAGGCTTCATGATGAAATCCCTGGTCGATGGGCCCGTTTCATACCCTGAGGACAAAACCTCGGGCTAGCTGGATTTGCGCCATTTCCCTGCGTTAGCGGTATAAGAGAGGATGAAGCCGTGAGGCATAGCGAGGACAAGGTCACATGAAAGCGCGGGTGAAACTGGTCGACGGCATGATGTTCGTGGGTGAGTCCGGCAGCGGACATGCCGTCGTCATGGACGGGGCGCCTGAATATGGCGGCCGCAATGTCGGCATCCGCCCCATGGAGATGCTTCTCATCGGCTTGGGAGGCTGCACGGCCTTCGATGTGGTCCAGATTCTCAGGAAGGGCCGGGAGCAGGTGACGGATTGCGACGTAGAGGTCACGGCCGAGCGCGCTGAGACGGACCCTAAGGTCTTCACGGCGATCCACCTCGACTACAAGGTCAAAGGCAAAGGGCTAGTGTTGTGTCACTGACGGGTGATTCCGAAATCTGGTGGGCTGTGCGATGCT
>NZ_JALJRK010000116.1 GCF_024519725.1 Microvirga sp. Mcv34
TGGGGCGGGCCGCGTCGCCGATCAGCACCAGCTTAGCCCCACAGCTCTCCTCGCTGACGAGGCCGGCTAGCGCCGCCATATCCCGCGTTGCGACGAGATCGGCCTCCACGCAGACGACGACGGCATTTTCGCCCAGACTGATGGCCCTGGTTCTGAGCTGCTCCGTGAACGCTTGCACCGCCCATGCCACGGTCGAAGCGCGCTCTGCGTCGGTGTGCGGGTCGTCCCCGGCGCTCCGCGAGGGGGTGACCGTCCAGATCTCCCTGCCGCATTCACGGGCAGCGTCAGTAATGGCCGCGGTGAGCAATACGCCCGCAACGGTCGAGCTCTCGATGAGCGAGATCCCGTCGCGGCCGAGGGCGTGCCGAACCGCGCGGCCCTGCGCCTCCGATATCCCCGGTCGGGAGAGAATCTGCTCGAGGGCGATCTCCGGCACGAAATCCCGCTCGCCTCGCCGGCGCAAGGCCGTGCGCACCAAGCCGCGCTCGGCCTCGACGATGGCCGCCGTCGAATAGACCGGCGCGCCAACCCCGTTGCGGCCAATTGCGTGGATCAGGCCAGAGGCCACGAGGTTCTCGACGAGAGCCAGCCCCTCGTCGGCTGTGCATACGCATTGCACCGCCTCGAGGGTCCGGCGCATGAGCGCCGGCCGGTCGAAGACCGCCTCAGTTACAGTAAGCGCATGCACCGCCGCGACCGCCATGGCCGTGGCGCCCTCGCGGCCATGGGGTTCGCGATCCTGATCCGTCCGAATGCGCTCCGCTTCGATAGCGACCAGGCGCAACAAGGAATCCGGGCTCCAGCCGGTGGTGGCCAACTCTCTCGCCCAGCGTTCCTCAAGAACGGCCAGAGGCGTTTCGCGATCTTTCGCCTCACGCGTGCCGAAGGCTGCAACCTGCGCGGCCGCCCGGTGGACAGCCGTGTCAAAGCCACCCTCTCCAGCGGCCTGCTCGATCTGCTGCCGCCGCTTCGAGAACCGCTCGAGGACCTTGCGCGGCACACCTGCAATCTCGAAGTTGCGACCCTCCCGCACTGGTTCGAACCCAAGCCCAGCGCGCAGTCCGCTGGCGAGTTCACTCCGGTAGAGCGCGGCCAAAGCTCCCAGTGAGCGCAGAATGTCCCGGTTGTCGATCGCGCCAGTCGTTCCGTCCCGGCGTACCGCCAAGTTCAGCATGACAGCGTGCGAGTGCAACTGTGGATCCTGGGCACGGGACGTAAAGTGCCGATAGATCGCGGCACTCACTTCATGCGCCGGCGTGCGCTCGACGCCCTGCGGACCGGTTCGGGCGACGATCAACCCCTCCTCCAGGGCGTAATCGAGCGTACGACGCACCGCCCGATCATGGGCGGCCAGAATCTTTGACCGGTTCCCGGGCCCAGCAAAGGCGGCCAGAATGCTGACGCTCTTGGGGGCAGCACACTGGAGATCATAGCCGACGCTACGCCGGCCATTGGCGGAGAGCCCCACCAGCGCGACCTGGGTCTCGGGGTCGCGGCCCCACGCCAGATCGCGCAGAACCCGCCCGTCGACCTCCCCCTTGTCCGGGCACATCCGGAAGGGGTTTAAAGCCAGGGCGGGGCGCGCGTCGGCAGAGCGGCGACGGGTCCACCAGATCCCGACGGCCTCGCCGGCACCATTGTCCACGCGATAGGCGACCTCGTCCCGGCCCGCTACGTGGTCCTGTTCCAGAGCCAGCAGGGCCCGGTCATAGGCGGCAGCGTAAGCATCTTCGTAAGCGTCCGTGCCCTCCGCGAGGCCCGCGACTGCGGCTGCCGCGAAGGCGCTTGCGGTCTCGTCGTGGCTCGCCCCAGCCGATGTCAGGCCGACCTCGCGTCTGATCTGACGCGCCATCGATTCATAGTACTCGACGCTCAGAATTCGCGTGCAGGTCATCATGGAATGCACAATCCTTTGCCATCCATCATCACAACCCTTCGTCTGTTATGGAACCCGCGCTCGCTCTCGATACAGATCGACGATGAAATCGGTGATAACCTGGAGCTGGTCACTGATTTGCATGGCATTCGCATCAATGCTCGCCGCGTGGGCCGCCACGCGGTTGAGTGAGTCGAAACTCACGAGAGCGGCGGTAAGTGCCTCCTCGGCATAAACATGAGGAGAAACTCCCCTCACCGCGGCAGCGGCCTTGATAGCATCCCAGATGCCAGCATCGATAGACACGCGAACCTTGCTGTGTACGGACATGTTCCCCTCAGTCCAGACTATTCATTGTGGCAACAAGCACTTAGATCACCTTTTGGACAGATCCGGGAACAATCAGTGCGTAGTGTGTCAAGATTTCTGGCCTCCAGGTTAGTTGCAAGTCGAGGGAAATGTTCACATCGCTCGACCGCAAACAGAAATGACATAAATGCACAGTCCAATCCAGGAATGATTTGCAATTATTTGAAATGTCTCCTACATAGCTGGAAGCAGAGCAGTGCGGAGCCCTGGGGAGGACAGACGAATGGCAAAGCAGGACGATGATTTGCGCGCGTTCCTGAGGGCCGCGGCCAAGCGCCCCCCGGCCCGGGGGGTTTCGCTCTACACCCGGGTCAAGGCAGCCTATCCGGAAATCATGGCTCTGAGGAAAGCCAGGTACACGGACAAGGAGATCCACGCACTCTTTCTGGAAAAGGACGTGAAGATTTCGCTCGGCACCTTACGGCAGTATATCCAGCAGATTGCTAGCGAGCTTAGAGAAGAAGCCGCACATGGCGATAACGCGCGTCCAGGCGTATCTGCCGATCTGCGCCGGACCGCTGCGAATAGGAAGCCAGACTCTGGCCAGCCCTCCGCTAGTCCGAGGTCGGCCCAGGGGCCTACCACAAGACAGCTCTCCTCACATGCGAGTTCCGGCACAAGCGTAACGGGTCACCTGCTCAGTGACAGCGACGTTTGAAGGTCACTGAAAGCACCTATCAAAGGACATTTTGAATGACAAAAGCAGCAAAGGCGCTTCAGGCATCGGCCTCGAAGCGCGCGATTTTGATTGCCAACGAGAAGGGCGGCGTCGGCAAGACCGCCTGGGCGATCTCGTTCGTGGATATCATGCGTGACGACGGCGTGCCAGTCGCCGCCTACGATGCGGACGGCGGCGTTGGCGGTCTCGGTCGTCTTCTCGGCACCAAAACCGCGACTGGCGACCGGCACGCCGAGCAGGATCCGCTCGTCGGGGTCGGGTTCTACAACGGCCGATCCGAGAAGGGGCGTCACACGCTGGTGAATTCCATCGAGGAGGAATACCCTCTCATGATCCATGACTTGGCGGGTGGACTTCTAACGGACCTGACCAGAATCTTGGATGCCGAAAAGAACCTCGATGAGTTCCTGGCGACCTTCGAGGACAACGGCTATCGTCTGACGTTCGTCCATGTGATCTCAAACGTGATCGCCGCCTCGCAATCCGTCGGCCGCTACCTCAAGCTGGTCGGAAGCCGCGCCGACCACGTCGCGGTAATCAACCGCAACTTCGGCAAGACGAACGACGACTTCCCTTTCTGGTACGGCTTCGTGGATCCGCAGGGACGGGAAGTTGGCGGCAAGACGCGGAACGAGTTCATAGCCCAAGGAGGGGTGGAGATCGAATTTCCGGCTCTTCCTGCTGGCACGTGGGCGAAGCTCGATGCGCTGGCGATCCCGTTTACTCAAGCGCCAGGTAACAAAATTCTCACTCTGGTTGAACGGGGACAGGTTCAGAAGTTCATGCGTGAGTTTCGTCAATCTCTCGAACCAGCCCGCTCGGTGCTGGGCTTGACTCATTGAGAGGACGAGCCAAGCTCGTCCCTCCCAGAGGACTTCCATGCGACCTGAGGTTAAGACTATCTATGACAAAGCCTGCGACCTGTTTGGCGTCCCGCCGGACATCCGGGATGCTCGCATGCGCGCGATTGCCGACCTCCACCTCGGCCCCAATGATGAAACCACGATTTTTCTGGCGGCGGTCGGAGCCTTTGAGGGCTTGTCCCGCGACATCCAGGGTTCTGTGCGGGGGTTCCATGAGGCGGTCAAGGACCTGCCCGACCGCGTTGAAGCGGCCGCCGCACGCGCCGTCGGTCCTGTCGCTGATGCCGCCACCGCACGCGTCGAGCAGACCTATGCGGATCTGTCCCGCAAGGCCGGAGAAGCGGTCGCCACGTCAGCCGCCGAGCATTTCAAGGCCATGGCGGCCTCACGCAGAATCCAGGTCGCAGGAAACCTTATCGTCGCAGGAATTCTCGTGTCGCTGGTTCTGCTGGCAGGGGCTTTCGGTGGCGGCTGGCTACTTGGCAAGAGTAGTCCCTACGCCGGGTCGGGCTCCGCGACCGAGGAGACCCTGAAACGTTGGGCGCTGACGCGTGATGGGCGGGCCGCCTACGATCTGTCCAAACTCACAAGCCTTGTGGTCTTGGCGGAGTGCTCCGGTACTGGATGGGAGAAGCAGGATCGCTATGACTGGGCATCCCGCAGCGGCGCTGGTTACGGCCGGGGCTTCACCTGGTGTTATCCGTTTCCATCGTCGGTTGACGGTCGAACGTATGGATGGCAGATCGGGGAGCTTCCGTTTAGGCAGGCCCCACCCGGAGAAGCTTCAACCGTGCAATAGCACGCGATGAACTTGCCCAGCTCTCAAGCCTCTCTGAGTAGTCCCAATGCGTGACAGGCCCGGAGGTCGACCTGCGTCTTCGGTGCCGGCAACCCTTTGACATTGCGGTCTAGTCTCACGGAGCTTGCGGGCAAGCAGACGCTCCTGTTCTCGTCTACTAACAGTTCGGAGATTGCGCCGAAAATTGGCGGTGCCCACCTCATCGAGCGCCTGCTCCTATACCCCGTCCCGGGACGCTACCCAATAGGCATATGGGTGCTGCTCATCAGGTCGGTTTCAGAAGCAACTAAGTTGCGCCATTTCACCGCTATAGATAGTGTGCTGGGTGCCCCATGGATATGTCTCAGGAACGGATGAATGGATTGGTTTCCAATCCAACCGAGGGTCTAAATATTGAACTAAAACGCTGGATCGACCCAAAGGCGGACGCGGGAATCGCCAAAATCGCTCGGGCGGCCATAGCACTCCGCAATCGTAATGGCGGCTATCTTATTATTGGTTTCGATGACAAAACCCGCTTGCCGGACACGACAAACGTCCCTGCTGATGTCCGAGCAGAGTTCCACGTCGACGTGATTCAGGGCATTGTCTCCCGATATGCCTCGGCACCCATCGAGGTTCAGGTCGCCTTTGCTGAACGCAACAACCAGGAGTTCCCCATTATTGGGGTTCCGGAAGGCGTCACTGTCCCGGTAGCCGCCAAGCGAGACCTGCTTGAGAACGGTAAGGCGATCATCCGCGAGGACGCGGTTTACTTTAGAACCCTCGGCTCAAACGGCACACCGAGCACGTCCGCTATCAAGGCAGCCGATTGGCGCGAGCTCATGGACATCTGTTTCGATAACCGGGAGGCTGATATTGGGCGCTTCCTTCGGCGCCAGCTCGGCATCGAAGGCGCTGCACGCTTCCTGAGCCTGATCACTGGAGTGGAGATACCTGCAACTGAGGAAACGCTCGAGAGCCGTACGCGGACCTTTCTTCAGGCAAGCGAGCAGCACCGAGCTAGAGCTATAGAGCACCGGAAGCTTTCAACTGCAGAAAAGGCCGCATTGGATCTCGGATCCTGGGAAGTCGCCCTGCTGATCTACCCAGGCAAAGACGTGAGTGACTCACCTCAAGACTTCCTGAGCCGCGTTTCCAGCGCGAACCCGAGCTATACAGGTTGGCCAGCTTGGCTCGTAAGCGCTAGTTTCCGTAACAAAGCCGATCGATCGTACAAGTTCGAGGGGGCTTGGGAGCAGCTGATAATCAGCGTCAACGAAGGGTCATGGAGTCACTTCGAATTCTACCGGATGCATGCTCGAGGTGAATTTTACCAATGGCGTGTCCTCCAAGACGACTTCACCGATAAGGTGCCCCCCAAGACAGCTTTGGAGCCAACGCTCGTCATATACCGAGTTGCTGAGGCGATCGCGGTTGGCCTAAGTCTAGCGAAAGCGCTGGAGTACGACGAACACTCAACTCTAAGTTTCCTATTCAGGTGGAAGGGCCTGAGCGGACGTGAGCTGGAAGCATGGGCAGGTAATACGTACTTTTCCGAGGGGCGTGTGGCGCACCAAGACACAGCGGAGGGATATGTCGAGGTCCCACTCGACACGCCGGTGAGTGCAATCGCTCCTTATGTCCGGCAAGCCACGGCCAATCTATTCTCGGCCTTCGACGGCTTCGAGTTCCCCATCCGATCCGTCGAGCAATGGGTCACGAAGCTGCTTACTCGCAGCTGAAGGGCTGTGCAGGCGGGGCCCCGGCAATATGTCGTATCACACCTGATTTGGGTCAGCGTACGCCGCTAGGTTCGAGGCGTGATCATTTCCTCTCACAGCCTTGAGGACATGATTGCTCCCCGGCAGCAGCACGAATTCGGCCTTCGGCTGAGTCTTTGCGAGGCGGCGGTTATCGTCCTCTCCCACCTGAAGGTCGCTCATTCCCGGTAGGATCAGCACAGGTCTGGAAACGGCGCTGATGAGTTGAGCTAGGTTGGGTGAGTTCAATCGATCAGCGCAACAGCTTCGGCCAGCATAGCGCCACGGGTTCTAAAGCCAAGGGTTGTCCTCGGCTGAGTATTGAGGTTGAGGGCAATCGCGTCGAGATCATTCTGCCTATAGACGGACAGGTCCGATCTCTTGGGGAGATACTGGCGTAACAAGCTATTGGTGTTCTCGTTACTCCCGCGTTGCCAGGGGCTCTGCGGATCACAGAAGTAGACGCCCACGTCAGTCGCGACGCTAAACCGCTTGTGCTGGGCCAGTTCCATACCTTGATCCCACGTCAGCGACGCTATCGATCCCTGAGGCAGTTTCTGCACCTGGCGAACAAGAGCTTTCACCACACTGTTGCTGTATTTGCCTTCCACATGGACCAGCATGACAAACCGGGATTGGCGTTCAACCAGGGTAGCAGTGTGCGTGTTCTTGCCGCCCACGAGCAGATCGACCTCCCAATGCCCCGGCACGGCCCGATACTCGAACTCAGCCGGGCGATCTCTGATGGGGATAGCATCGATGATTTGGCCTCTTGGTTGGCCAGCCGTGCTCGCTGTCTTGCCGCGCCGCATAACCCGTCTGCTCCGTAGATAACGGGTCAGCTCCTTTCGCAGGGCGCCGCAGGCTTGGATGAACAGTCTCTTGTAGATCGTCTCGTGGGATACACATATCGTTCTGTCATCGCGATGTTCAGCCTTGAGCCACCCTGAGATATGCTCGGGAGACCATTGGTTCTGAAGCTTCTCCGCCACCAGCTCCTGAAGAGACTTGGTGATTGCCAGAAGGCAAGCTTTCGGACGTAAACTCTGTTGCCAAGCACGCTCATCGGCTCGCGTGGCACGATACCTCTTTCTGCCTCCATACCGACGACCTCCCGGCTGATGGTCAAGGGTGACTGCCCAAGCCGGTTCGCGATCTGGTGGAATGACCACTCGGCTGCGAGGCCCCGCGATATCTCCTCACGCTCTTCGGACGTGAGCGTGTCCTCGGCGGTGGAGCAATGCCTCCCTTGGCGAGCATGACGCCAAAGACTGACCCGGCATGCTTTCCAAGAGCACGGCCGATGTCGCTCAGCGACTCGCCAGCTTTCCACCCTGCACAGAGTTCCGTTGTCTGCTCCGCCGATAAGCCCGGCTGCCCCGTACGCGCCATCATGGATCCTTTCAGGCACCAGAAAATCGATCGTGGTGCGCTGACCCGTTGAATCCATCAGAGCCAAAATCAGGAAGAGTGTTCTGGTCGTCGAGCCGCGGGCCAGCTGTCTTTTGTCAGGACACTGGCCCGCGGCCGACGGAGCGGTCAACCCTCCTCCGCTTGTCACCCCTCAGGCGTCTTCCAGGTCGCATAGGAGATGTAGGCTAGACGGATGAACAGCAGGGTTAGTGTCTGCTGCATTGAAATCTCCATAGCTCGCGGCTCACCCGTCTCGCTATCATAGAGCAACTGGCAGGATTGCCCGTTCAGATCTTCGCGCGTTGCGATCCACAGCAAGTCGATCACAACCTGACCCGGCGTATGAGTAACCAGGTAGCCGCCGATCCGATGAACCGGTGAAGCGTTCCAGGATACGCGCTTCTCCCTGCGCTCCCCGTCCAGCTCCACGTCGCCCGCACCGGCCGCTCGGCCGCGAAAGCCAGACCCACGCGCCTGGAACAGGCCGGTGAACGAAAAGCGCCGCCGGGGCGAGAGCGGGATCAGAGCGATTAAGCGCCGGGCATCCTCACGGGCAAAGGTCTGCCCATTCCTCGTCAGGCGATCGAGAATCGCATGCGCCTCAAGCCGCGCTGAGGTGTCGAGATCCTGACTACTCATCGCCCGGGACCTCATGATCGTTGGTCCCCGACGCCGAGACTGTGTCCTCAAGCGGACGGTCGATGAGGAGAACCAGAATGCTCTCCTCTCCAAGAACAAGCCGAACCTTCCCAGCACCCTTTTCCTTCGCCAGTGCAAGGTCCACGTCGAGGCGATCGAGCAAAGCCTGGACACCGTTTGCATAGGCACCAAGCACCGGGTGCAGACCGTAGGTCACAAGGCGTGCATCCAGGCCGCCCTCCTCAAGCACTAGGCCATGCGCATGGACTTGGTCCTCAAGTGCCTGGCAGTGATGCCGCGTCAGCTCGCCCGTCGTCAGCCTCTTCAGGCAGATCACAGCGTCGACGCTTCTGAGCACCGGGATCGGAAACCCGGCATCGGCCAGCAGCTTGACGGCTGACACATGGAGTCGGTCGGGATCGGTCTCCTGGCGGGCAAGTTCACCAATCTCGCCCTGTGCCAGCTCGGTCTTGAGGATGAAGACAGCTTCGCGCGTCGAGACCTTCTGTCCTGAGGGGGCCTGCAGGCCATTGCTGGTCCAGGCTGACATGAGGCGACTGACAATGGTCGGATGCGCCTGTTCAATGGCATTGAGAACGATCACGGATCTCGGATTGCCCCGCAGGAACTGCGGCAATGACATACCTAAGGGAAAGCTCCGGTTCAGCCCGAGGATTATGGCGTCCTCGCCGCCCCACGGCGGAGACAAATCGTAGAAGTGTCCTGCGGCCCCCAAGGCCGCTGTAAAGGGATGGAAGATGCCGGCTTTGGTGTCATTGGCATCAGGGCCAGCCAGCACGAAGACGCCCAGAGGGCGATTGTCGGAGCGGGTTTCAAAGCGGCGGGCGAGTTCGGCTGCGAGGGTATCGATGGCAGCATCCTGCCCGAAGATGTCGTCTTTTGCCGTGGTCCTGAACTTCTCCAGGATCGCTTGGGTGGTATTCACATCAGTCGTCATAGGGCTCATTTCGTAGATGGGTTGATGGAGATGAGCCCGTGTTCTTGCAGCTGCGAACACCTGGGCTCATGCAATGAGGTCGGACGGTCGCATGCTGCGCCGGTTCACAGCACAGCAGCCTGGAATGTCCTTCTTGGGATTTTCTTGGTCCCACCCTCATCCATCTGACGTCTCAAATGTCTCTTGCTGGGAACGGCAAGGAAGGGTTCAGCAAAGCGCACACTGCAGATTCCGATTTCATTCGGCCAGGGATTCCGAGATGAAGCCGGCCGCGATTCCGATCAATCCCCGGCCACCGTTCCGAGATCAATCCGGCCACCATTCCGATCATTGTCCGGCCAGGGGCTGAG
>NZ_JALJRK010000117.1 GCF_024519725.1 Microvirga sp. Mcv34
CCTGCAGGCTCGCAGCGCAAGCTGCGGGCCCACAGGTGCTGGCTCTTTGACATGACTGGATCATCCCGCTCCGATGAAGCGCTCCGCTGTCATCCCCGGCGCACGCCGTGCGGGAAGCGAATCCAGGATCAAGCGAGCCGCCATGGCTTCTCTCCCCTTCGCTGCGCGTCTTCCCGGGAATGACATCCCTGCCGTCATGGCTGGCCATTCCGATCCGGTGAGGCTCGGCGCTTCATAGGATCGGGATCGCCGTGACTGATTCCTAAATCAGGCCCGGGGCAGTCCCTGACGTAAAGGGCGCTGCCGAGATGCCATGGCCCGTCTCCTGACTGGCCGAGAGCTCGATCTCAGAGTGGCGAAACCCGTCTCAGGGGCTTGATGCTCTGGTACTTGACGGTGGTCTGCGCGCCGCCTTTCTCCTCGTAACGCTTGGCTAGAACGAAGCCGAGTTCGGGCGAGTAGAGATCGGTGTGTTCGAACGTCGTCTTGCCGTCCTGGTTGAGAAAACGGTTGTGCACCACGAGGACCTTGTAGGAGCAGGAACCGAGCTGAATCTGCTCTTGGCCCGTCACGGTCAGTTCCAGGGAAATCAAGGCTCCCACTTTGCCGGGCTGCGAGGCGGAATAGGTCAGCGTGCGGCGGGCTTTCGGTTCGAGCGGAAAGAGGCTGCGCAGATCGGACACGGGAATGTTGATGCTGCGGGCGGTATCGTCGAAACGGCTGATCGGAAAGAAGCCCCGGTAATAAATCACGTCCTGTTTTTTGCCGCCGAGATATGCGTTCAGCACATGGACGAAATGCTCGGCAGCAGGGCGAACCTCCGCGACGGCTCCCGGTCGCTCCAGAACGAAGCCCAGCTTCGCGGTCTGAGCTGTCGGGCAATCGTCGGCATGTGCCGGAGAGATTGCCAGAGCCAGCAAGGCGAAAGAACAGGCGTGTCGAAACATGGCGGGGCTACCCGGCGTTATCAGGTGAAGAATTGCAGCAGGACGGAACCTGCATATGCAAGTTTATAACAGCATATTTGACGTGGTGGGAAGCGGCTCATCACGCCCCTTGCAGGGCAGCTACTTTAGTCAGGGGATGGTTGATCTTGACGTCTGTCCCGGATCAAATACCGCCACCGCATTTACGGATGCCCGAAAGGAAATGAAGAATGGCTGAGAGGCCTCACCGTCGCACTCCCGATCAGCTTCGCTCACGGCTTTGGTTCGACAATCCCGACAACCCGGGCATGACTGCGCTCTATCTGGAGCGCTACCTGAATTTCGGCCTCACGGGCAAGGAGCTGCAAGGCAAGAAGCCGATCATCGGCATCGCGCAGACCGGCTCCGATCTGTCGCCGTGCAACCGGCACCATCTCGAACTCGCCAAGCGTGTGCGCGACGGCATCACAGCCGCCGGCGGCGTGGCTTTCGAGTTCCCGTGCCATCCGATCCAGGAGACGGGTAAGCGTCCGACCGCCTGCCTCGATCGCAACCTGGCCTATCTGTCCCTCGTCGAGGTTCTCTACGGTTATCCGCTCGACGGCGTCGTGCTGCTTACCGGCTGCGACAAGACCATGCCGGCTTGCATCATGGCAGCCGCTACCGTGAACATTCCGGCGATCTCGCTCAATGTCGGGCCCATGCTCAACGGCTGGCACCATGGCGAGCGCACGGGTTCGGGCACCATCGTGTGGAAGGCGCGCGAGCGTCACGCGGCGGGCGACATCGACTACCAGCAGTTCATCGACATCGTCGGCTCGTCCGCTCCATCCGTCGGCCACTGCAACACCATGGGCACGGCATCGACGATGAACGCGCTGGCGGAAGCTCTCGGCATGTCTCTGCCGGGCTCCGCAGCCATTCCCGCGCCCTATCGCGAGCGCGGCCAGATGGCCTATGAGACCGGCCGGCGCATCGTCGACATGGTCTGGGAGGACCTGAAGCCGTCCGACATCATGACCCGCGAGGCGTTCGAGAACGCGATCGTCGCCAATGCGGCCATCGGCGGATCGACCAACGCGCCGATCCACATCAATGCCATCGCCAAGCATATCGGCGTGCCGCTCGACAACAACGATTGGGAGCGCATCGGTTTCGAGATCCCGTTGCTCGTGAACATGCAGCCCGCGGGCGAGTATCTCGGCGAGGAGTATTTCCGCGCGGGCGGCCTGCCGGCGGTCATGGCCGAGCTGATCGGCGGCGGCAAGATCCACGAGAATGCGCTGACCTGCACGGGCACCACCATCGGGGAGAACTGCAAGGGCAAGTTCACCTGGGATCACGACGTGATCCGCTCATTCGACAATCCGCTGAAGGAGAAGGCCGGCTTCCTGAACCTCAAGGGAACGCTGTTCGATTCCGCCATCATGAAGACGAGCGTGATCAGCCCGGAATTCCAGGAGCGCTACCTCAACAATCCCGAAGATCCGAACGCCTTCGAAGGTCCGGTGGTCGTGTTCGACGGGCCTGAGGATTATCACCACCGCATCGACGATCCGTCGCTCCACATCGACGAGCACACGATCCTCATCATGCGCGGCGCGGGTCCGATCGGTTATCCCGGCGCAGCCGAGGTGGTGAACATGCAGCCGCCCGGAGCGCTGATCAAACGCGGCGTTCTTTCGCTGCCCTGCATCGGCGACGGGCGCCAGTCCGGCACCTCGGGCACGCCGTCGATCCTCAACGCTTCGCCGGAGGCTGCCATCGGCGGTGGGCTGGCGTTGCTGCAGACGGGCGACCGGATCCGCATCGATCTGAACAAGCGCAGCGCCGACATTCTCCTGTCGCCGGAAGAGCTGGAGAAGCGCCGTGCGGATCTGGAGGCGCGGGGCGGCTATGCCTATCCGGCGAGCCAGACCCCCTGGCAGGAGATCCAGCGCTCGATGGTCGATCAGCTCTCCGAGGGCATGACCCTGAAGCCCGCCGTGAAGTACCAGAAGGTCGCGCAGACGTTCGGCGTGCCGCGGGACAATCACTGATCGACCAACAAGCAAGCGGGGGCTGTCATGAACAGACTTCACGGAAAGACAGCCCTCGTCACGGCGGCGGGGCAGGGAATCGGACGCGCCATCGCCGAGACGTTTCTTCGAGAGGGTGCAAAGGTCTGGGCGACGGATCTCGACGTCGCCAAGCTGGAGGGACTCGATGGCGCCGAAAAGCGCAGGCTCGACGTGCTCTCGAGTGCCGATGTCGAGCAACTCGTCGCCGAGGACGGGCCTTTCGACATTCTCGTCAATGCGGCAGGCTTCGTGCATCACGGCACGATTCTCGAATGCTCCGACAAGGACTGGGACTTCTCGTTCGACCTGAACGTGAGATCCATGCACCGCACCATCAAGGCCGTGCTGCCGGGCATGCTGGAGAAGGGCCGGGGCTCCATCGTCAATATCGCGTCGGGCGCTTCATCGGTGCGCGGGATCCCCAACCGCTATGTCTACGGCACCACCAAGGCGGCGGTAATCGGCCTGACCAAGGCGGTGGCTGCGGATTTCATCAAGCGCGGCGTCCGCGCCAACGCCATCTGCCCCGGCACGGTCCAATCGCCGTCCCTCGACGAACGGATCGCGGCGCTCGCATCGAGCTCGGGTCAAAGCCTCGACACCGTGCGCCAGGCCTTCATCGACAGACAGCCGATGGGGCGTCTCGGGACGGCCGAGGAAGTGGCGGCGCTGGCCGTCTACCTCGCGTCGGACGAGGCCAGCTACACGACGGGACACATCCACCTCGTCGACGGCGGGTTCGCGCTTTGAAGCATCGAACGCAAAAGTGGGCACCGGTTTTGCGTGGAGAGATGCGATAAAATAAATACTGAGAGCATCGGACGTGAGTTCGAGTTCACGCCCGATGCTCTCAGTATTTATTCTTCTGCGAGGCGGAGTCCGAGCATTCCCTCTATCGCCATCACCGGCATAAGGCCGCGGATGGCGCCGTTTCTTCTTCGGGCCTGCGCCTCAGCCCGCTTTCCCCTTGTAGGGCGTCTCCGCGACCGGAGTCAGCGGGCCCTTACCGTCGAACCATGAGATCAGGTTGTCGGCGACGAGCTTGCCCATGGCGTTCCGGGTATGCACCGACGCGGAGGCGATGTGGGGCAGGAGCACCACGTGCTCCAGATCGATCAGCTCCTGCGGCACGCGCGGCTCGTCCTCGTAAACGTCGAGGCCCGCGCTCAGGATCGTGCCCGACTTGAGCGCATCAATGAGCGCCTGCTCGTCCACGACCGTGCCTCGGGCGACATTGATCAGGACGCCGTTGGAGCCCAAGGCCTTCAGCACCTCCGCATTGATGAGATGCTTGGTGGCGGCGCCACCGGGCGTGATGACGATGAGCACATCGCAGGCTTCCGCGAGTCCGGTCACCGTCGGATAATAAGGATAGGCCACGTCGTCCTGCTGCGTGCGCCCGTGATAGGCAATGCTCACGTCGAAGCCGGAGAGGCGCTTCGCGATGGCCTTGCCGATGCGCCCCAGCCCGACGATGCCGACTTTCCTGTCGCGCAGGGTCGCCGACAGAGGGAAGGAGGCCTTGAGCCATTTCCCGTCCCGCAGGTAGCGGTCGGCCTGCGGGATCTTTCTCAACGTCGCAAGAAGCAGGCCGAGAGTGAGGTCGGCGACCTCGTCGTCGAGGACGCCAGGCGTGTTGGTGACGACGATGTTGCGCCTCGCTGCTTCCTCCGCATCCACATTGTCATAGCCGACGCCGAAGCTTGAGACGATCTCCGCATTGGGAAGACGGTCGAGGAGGGTGGAATCCACGCGGCCGAAGAGCGTGCTGGTCGCCACGCCGCGGATGCGCGGCCCGAACTCCTTCAGGAAGGCCTCCTTGTCGTCCTGCTCCCACAGGCGATGGAGCGTGAAGGCCTTGTCGAGTGCGTCGATGACGATGGGATTCATCGGCGCGGTCATGAGGATGTCGGTTCGGCTCATGGCGTTTCCTGTTGTCGGGTCGGGTTAAAGGGAACAGCGTGCGACGCCGCCCCGGCGAGAGGCTTCGTCGATGATCCTGGCTTGCTGCTGGAGCGCGGTCTTCACATCCTGCGGCAGGTCGAGCCAATGGCAGCCGCGCAGGGCGGCCTCCAGCGCATAGAGGGCATTGAGGCTTACCTGCCGGGGCAGTATGAATTTCAGCCGGCGATAGGCCTCGACCGATCCCATGGCGCGGAGTTCGGCGATCGTGCAGATGCCGGCCTCCTCCAGCCTGCGCTGCGTCACAGGGCCGATCCCGGGCAGGGTGTCGATGGCTGTATCGCTCAAGTGCACGGCTCCGGCTTTCGAGGCTTCACGCGTTCACGGTAGAGCAAATAGAGCCCCGATGCGATGACGATGCCAGCCCCGACGAAGGTCCAACCATCCGGCCAGTCGCCAAAGAGGACGTAGCCCAGCACCAGCATCCAGACGATCTGGCTGTAGATGAAGGGCGACAGGATTGCGGCCGGCGCGCGGGCATGGGCGAGGATCAGGAGCCAATGACCGAAGGCCCCGTAAAACCCCGTCGTCGCCAGCAGGAACCACATGAGGGGCGAGGACGGGGTGGACCATACCCAGGGCAGGACCGGTGTGACGAAGACGATGCCGGCGACGCTGGAATACAGGGTCGTCGTCGCGACGGAATCGCTCGAGGCGAGCATGCGGGTCACGATGGCGTAGAAGGCGTAGGCCACGGAACCGGCCAGCGACAGCAGGGCGGCGGGGTGCATGGACCCTAGGCCCGGTCGCGTGATCACGAGGATGCCGATGAAGCCGATCCCGATGGCGGCCATGCGGTGCCAGCCGACGCGCTCTCCGAGAAGAGGGCCGGCGAGCAGGGCCACCAGCAGCGGCGTCGCGAAGATGATCGATTGCGTCTCGACCAGCTGCAGATACTTCAGGGCGAAGAAGTTGCAGATCGTCGAGGCGAAGAGCAGGAACGAGCGCAGGAGCTGCAGCGGGAGGCGGCGCGTCCGCAGAGCTCCCGGCTGGGTTCGCGGATTGATGACCAGGAAGGTGAGACAAGCCGCCGAGATGTAGCGGGCCCAGACCGTCACCATGGGGTCGACGGAACGGTTCACCCATTTGGCCGTCGCATCGAGGCACGAGAAGCAGAACAGCGCCACGCACATGAGCGCGATGCCCGCGACGCGGCTCTGGTGCCACGCGGCGATCTTGGACGGAGATTGGGTGACGGTATCGGCCATGGGGAAATGCTAGCCGCTTCCCCGTCCGTATACGAATGCCCGCCACGCACGACCCTCGTGCGCGGCACACAGGGGTTGCGGTCAGACCGTTGCGGCCAGTTCCGGCTCGTCGGCGGCTTCCAGCCCGTCCACCTCGTCGTCGGCCTCGAAGCCGGTCTGATCGGCCCCGGTGAGGCCGGCGAGGTTCTTGGCGGCCTTGCGCAGCAGCTTGCGCAGGCGCTTGCGGTCCTTGTTGTCGAAGCCCTGGAGCAGCTCGCCCTCGACCTCCTCCCACAGGGCGTCGATGGCGGCGGCCTTGCGCTTGCCCTCCTTGGTGAGCTTCACACGCACGACCCGGGCATCGCCGGGTTCGGTATGGCGCTCTACCAGTTTGAGGCTGGACAGACGGGACACGGTCTTGGACGCGGTCGGCGGGCGCACGCGCAGGATCGCCGCGAGTTCCCCCATGGTCATGGGGCCGGCATTGCTGAGGGCCTGAAGAACCTGCTCCTGGCCGGCGAACAGGCCGAGCTCCGAGAGCTTGTCGCCCGTGCGGCTTCGATGCAGGCGGGAGGCTTGAACCAGAGCCCATCCGACGCTCTTGATGCCCGGATGCTTGTTGTCGGTATCCATGGTCCCTCGCTGTTCGAAGCTTTTCGACGGTAGCATGGCCCGGACTCATGACGGTACGATGACAAGCCGGCACATTATTAACAGGCTAAGGGATCAGCGATCCCGGCGGACGATGCTTTCATGCCAGCGCCGGAGAAGCAAATGATTGAGTGCGGCCAGAGCCAGGAATAGCCCGATCCCGGTTGCGGCCAAAAGGACGAGAGCCGCGAAGAGGCGCGGGATGTTGAGCCGGTACTGGCTCTCGATGATGCGGTAGGCCAGCCCTGACCCCGCTCCTGCGGAGCCTGCCGCCATCTCGGCCACCACGGCGCCGATCAGGGACAGGCCTCCGGCGATCCTGAGGCCCGCCAGGAAGGCCGGGAGGGCGGCCGGGCGGCGCAGATACCAGAGGGCTTTCAGTCGGGCCCCGAGCCGCGCGAGAGGGCTTTGCGAGGTCGGTGCGCCATAGAGCTCGAACAGCTCCATGAGGTTGCGGTCCACGGATTGCAGGCCGAGCATCGTGTTCGACAGAACCGGAAAGAACGCGACGAGCCACGCGCAGGCCAGGACCGCCACATCCTGCGGCATGTAGATCAGCAGCAGGGGCGCGATGGCGATGACGGGCGTGACCTGGAGCACGACGGCGAACGGGTAGAGCGAATATTCGACGATCCGCGACAGGCTCAGGAGCACCGCAAGGCCCACGCCGCCGACGACCGCGAGGGCGAGACCCGCGAGCGTGGTCCCGAGCGTGGTCAGGAGCGAGGCCTGGAGCAGAAGCCAATCGGCCACCATGGTCGTCGCGATCAGGCTCGGGGCGGGCAGGATGTAGGGCGGAATGCCCTTCAGCCGCACGATTGCTTCCCACGCGGCGACGGCCGCCGCAAAGACGGCAAGCGGCAGAACGATCTTCAACGGGCTGCTTTGCGTGCGAACCGGCGCCATCACGGCCGCTCCTCGGCTGTCTGATCAAGCAGAACCTGCGAGATGCGCCTGCAAAGCTGCGCATAGGCTGCACCGGTACGAAAGTCTTCGGCGCGCGGCCCCGGCGGCATGCCTTCGATTGCGGCGACGACCCGTCCCGGACGCGCGGACATGACCGCGATGCGGCTCGACAGATAGGCGCTCTCGTAGACCGAATGGGTCACGAACACGACCGTGCAGCGCAACTCGCTCTGCAGGCGCAGCAGATCGTCGTTGAGCCGGAAGCGGGCGATCTCGTCGAGGGCGGCGAACGGCTCGTCCATGAGCAGCAGCCGGGGCTTCAGGGACAGGGCCCTGGCGATCGACACGCGCATCCGCATGCCGCCGGAGAGTTCGCGCGGATAGGCCTTGGCGAAGTCGTTCAGGCCGACCAGCGCCAGGCTTTCGACGATGCGGTCCTGCGCGTCGCGCCTGGACACGCCGCGAAGACGCAGGGGAAGCCACACATTGTCCGCCACATTCGCCCAGGGCATCAGCGTCGCGTCCTGGAACACGAAGCCGATTTCGCCGCGATGATCGCTGTCCCGCGAGCCCGGCCACGTGACGCTTCCCGCCGTCGGCTCCGCGAGCCCCGCGATGAGGCGCAGCACCGTCGACTTGCCGCATCCCGATGGACCGAGCAGGGAGATGAACTCACCCGCGTGAATGTCGAGATCGAAGCCGGAAAGCGCCGTCACGCCGTTGGAGAAGATCTTCGAAATTCCCTTGAGGGAAACGAGCGTGGGCGCGGGTTGCATCATCGGCATGGCGACACGAGATGCGTCGCTCTCCTCTTACTTCCTCAGGTCCAGCCCCACGCCCTTGTTCACGAACTGGAGCGTATAGGCTTGCCTGTAGTCGAGATCAGCCTTGAAGAGGCCGGCCTTCACCATCTTGTCGAAGAAGTCCTTCATGCGCGCATCCGTCATGGCGCCGATGCCGAGCTGTCGGGTGTCGCCGGAATCGACGATGCCGTATTCCTTCATCTTGGCCCGGGAATAGTCGAGCAGCTCGTCGGTCATTTCCGGATTGTCGCGCTTGATGAGTTCCTTCGCCTTCGTGTTATCGCCGTAGAGGTAATTGTACCATCCGATGGTCGAAGCATCGACGAAGCGCTGCACCAGATCGGGATTGGTCTCCACGATTTCGCGGCGCGTCTCCACGGTGGTGGAATAGGTGCTGAAGCCGTAATCGGCGAGCAGGAACACGTTGGGCTTGAAGCCCGCGGCCTTCTCGATGGTCAGCGGCTCCGACGTGACATAGCCCTGCTGCACGGAAGCCTTGTTGGCGATGAAGGGAGCCGGGTTGAAGCCGAAGGGCTTCACCTGCTCGTCCTTGAATCCGTATTCAGCCTTCATCCACTGGAAGAAGGTGGCGACGCCGTCCTTGGAGAGAAGAATGTCGTTCGACTTCTTCAAATCCGCGAAGGTATCGAGCCCCTGACCCGGATGGCTGAGGAGCACCTGCGGCTCCTTCTGGAAATGGGCCGCGACCACGACGGTCGGGATGTTCTTCTCCACGGCCGAGAAGGCCTGGATCATGCTGCCGCCCATGTAGAAGTCGAGCTTGCCGACCGTCATGAGCATGCGGTTGCTGGCGCGGGGGCCGCCCGGCACGATGGTGACCTTGAGGCCATACTTTTCGTAGGTCCCGTCGGCCACGGCCTGATAATAGCCGCCGTGCTCGCCCTGCGCGATCCAGTTCGTGCCGAAGGTCACCGCCGTCGGCGGCTGCTGCGCCAGGGCGCTTCCGCTCAGGCAGGCCGCAAACGCTCCCGCGATCCAGGCGTTCAACTTCATCGGCATCGACCCCTTCACTCAGGCCTCTCGTCGGCCGCGTCAGCTTCTGCGCGGTTCATGGGTGCTTGGCAAGATCTTCGTACCTCCAGGCAGGATGGCATGGCAGGTGCATGTTGATGGATCCCTGTCAAAGAGCCAGCACCTATGGGCCCGCAGCTTGCGCTGCGAGCCTGCAGGG
>NZ_JALJRK010000118.1 GCF_024519725.1 Microvirga sp. Mcv34
TATTGGAGATCAGCGCCACCGAGAGCAGGGCATAGCCGTATTTGGACCCGCCGGCGATGGAGGTCGCCCAGTTGCCCGGGTCCATGTAGCCCACTGCCACCAGATAGCCAGGCCCCAGGAAGGCCGCCGCCCGCCGCCAGGCCGATCCCGGGCGCACCGCGATCGAGCGATTGACCTCCGGCAGAGGGGGCAATTCCGACGTATGCCGCCACGCGGCCTTTCGCACGAGAGAGACGGGGGCGGACTGGTCCATGGGGTCTTTCTGCAGTTGCAAATGATTTGCAATAAGAAGCTAGCCCGGATCAGGGGGATCGGCAAGGGGAGAGTTGCACAAAGTTGCATCTGGAAGGCGAGCTTACCCTTAAGCGCAGGTGGCCTGGGGCCTCCCGGATGTTCAGGCGTGACAAGTCCCTTGAGGTTTGCTCTAGGTTTCTCAAAACCGGGACGGAAAATCTGGTAAGGGATGGAAATGCTCGAGAGTGTCCTGATCGCCAACCGCGGCGAGATCGCGTGCCGCATCATCCGCACGGCCAAGCGCCTCGGGATGCGCACCATCGCGGTCTATTCCGAGGCCGACGCGGATTCGCTGTTCGTGCAGATGGCGGACGAGGCCCATCCCATCGGCCCCCCGCCGGCCCGCGAGAGCTATCTTCGTATCGACCGGATCATCGACGTCGCCAAGCGCACGAAAGCCGCCTCCATCCATCCCGGCTACGGGTTCCTGTCCGAGCGGGCCGAGTTCGCCGAGGCCTGCGCGGCGAACGGCATCGTCTTCGTCGGGCCGCCGGCCTCCGCCATTAAGGCCATGGGCCTGAAGGACGCGGCCAAATCGCTTGTCCAGCAGGCTGGCGTCCCGGTCGTGCCCGGCTACCACGGCTCCAAGCAGGATCCGGATTTCCTGCGCCAGAAGGCCTATGAGATCGGCTATCCCGTTCTCATCAAGGCCGTCGCCGGCGGCGGCGGCAAGGGCATGAGGCGGGTCGACAGGGCGGCCGATTTCGACGCGGCCCTGGAGAGCGCCCAGCGCGAGGCGCAAAACGCTTTCGGCGATCCGCGCGTGCTGGTGGAAAAGTACATCCTGTCCCCGCGTCACATCGAGATCCAGGTCTTCGCCGACGGCCATGGCAACGTGGTGCATCTCTTCGAACGCGACTGCTCGCTCCAGCGCCGCCACCAGAAGGTGATCGAGGAGGCGCCGGCTCCGGGCATGACGCCCGAGATGCGCCAGACGATGGGGCAGGCGGCCGTCGAGGCGGCTCGCGCGGTGGGCTATGTGGGCGCCGGCACCGTCGAGTTCATCGCCGATGGACGCGAAGGGCTGCGTCCCGATCGGTTCTATTTCATGGAAATGAATACGCGCCTCCAGGTGGAGCACCCGGTCACGGAGGCGATCACCGGGCTCGATCTGGTCGAGTTGCAATTCCGCGCCGCGTCCGGCGAGACGCTGCCCTTCACGCAGGAGGACCTCGCCATCGACGGCCATGCGGTCGAGGCGCGTCTCTATGCGGAAGACCCGGAGAAGGAATTTCTGCCGTCGACCGGCAAGCTCTGGGCGCTGGAATTTCCTGAAGGAGAGGGCATCCGTATCGATACCGGGGTCGAGGCCGGGGCCGAGGTCACGCCTTATTACGACCCCATGATCGCGAAAGTGATCGCGCATGGCGCGAGCCGCGAGGAGGCCTTGCACATGCTGGCCGAGGCGCTTGGCCGAACGATCGTTGCGGGGCCGAAGACCAACGCGGCCTTCCTGAAGAAGCTGTGCGAGGCCGAAGGCTTTAGGGACGGGCAGTTCGATACGGGTTTCATCGACCGCAACATCGAGAGCCTCGGCGTTGGACCCCAGCCGCTCGACGAGGTTGCCGTGTCGTTCGGCGCCTCGGCGCTGATCTCCCGAGAGATCGAGCGGCTGCGCATGATCGAACTGCAGAAGAGCGACGAGCCGTCATCGCCCTGGTCCATGCCGGACGGCTTCCAGCTTCTGGGCCTTCGCAGCGTCGGGGTTCCGCTGCGCGTCGATGGCGAACGCCTCGAGGCTCGCGAGGTGTTCAGCCGTGAGCATCCTGGCGCCAGTACCGTCGCCTTCGGGACGAGCGATCCCTGGGACGATGCGCAGGTCGATCAGGAAGTGGAGGCGCCGCACGGCGTCTACATCATCCGCAACGGACGCCAGACGCTGGTCCAGTCCTACGATCCGTTCGACGTCGATCTCGAACACATGGACGAGGGCGGCAGCGTCAAGGCGCCGATGCATGGAAAACTCATCGCCGTCTTCGTGCAGCCGGGCGACCGGGTCGAGAAGGGGCAGCGGCTCGCCATCGTCGAGGCGATGAAGATGGAGCATGTGCTGGTCGCGCCGTCCGACGCCGAGGTGGCGGAGATCGCTGCCGAGCCGGGCGCGCAGGTGGCGGAAGGGGCCCGCCTCATCGTGCTCAAGACGGAGGAATGACCTGCGGCGCATCGCCGGGTGACGGGCCGGCGGGCGCATGGTTGAAACGGACATGGCACTTCATCTCATCAAACTCTGCGTTGGCTGCGAATCGATCACGGATCTCGAAGAATGGATCGAGGAGAACCGCGCGCTGCATCGACGCCTCGGACGGGATTACGAGCAGACGCACACGACGCGCATGGTGCCCAAGCGGGTCGACGAGCTGCTGGATGGCGGTTCCCTGTTCTGGGTGATCAAAGGACAGGTCGCGGCCCGCCAGAGGCTGCTCGCCATCCGGCCGTTCACGGATGGAGACGGGATCGGCCGCTGCCATCTGGTGCTTGAGCCAAAGGTGGTTGCCGTGGAGCCGCGTCCCTACAGACCCTTCCAGGGCTGGCGCTACCTCGTCGCCAAGGAGGCGCCGCGCGACATCGACCTGAAGGCAGGCGATCTTGCCGTGATGCCGGAGGACATGCGTCGCGAACTGGCCGAGCTGGGTCTGCTGTAACCTATGTGAATCGTCGGAGAACCTCCCATGAGATTCGTCGCCACCGCCGCTTTTCTGGCTTGTGCAGCCACTCCTGTGCTTGCGAAAGAGTGCCGCATGCCCGACGTGCCGCCCGGCATCCAGATCCAGATCCAGGTACCGCCGGAATGCCAGGATCGTGTCAAGGACCGCCGCATCCAGGCGGACAGGCCGGATTCCTTGAAGTCTGGCCAGGGCTTCGTCGATCTGGGGAACGGCACGCAGGTGCGGGTCGGAGGTCGCGTCAGGGTAGAGGCGGCCGGTCGCCGTTAGCCTTTTGAGCTGGGGATCTTCTTGTTCGTTGATGAGCGGCTTGGAACCGCGCTGGCTCGTGCAGCATTGGCTCAGCAGTTCAGTTGAGTGGAGGTTCCGATGCTGATGTGCGCATCCGAAGGCCGGCACTGGCGTTACGAAGTCTGCGAGCACGATGACGGCTATCTGGTCCAGATGCGGGACCTGACCACGGGGGAGCTCGACGAGGAATTCTCCACCATCTTCCGCACCCTTCCCGTCGCCTTCGCCTATGCGGAGATGTCGGCCGCCTATGAACGCTACGCCGCCTCGGAACTCGACCATGCCGAGGACGAGCAGATCGAAATCGAGGTGGAGACCACCGAGCGGCATTTCATCGACCTGAGCGACAGGCTGCACGATTCGGGCATCAACGGCGTCGTCGTACAGGCCTGGGAACGGGAGAGCCAGCGCAGCCGGAACGCGCTCCTGCACTAGGTTTCATACCAGCCTTGAGCAGCCTCGCATTTGCAAGCCAGGCTGCTCCCTCTAGCATCCCTCCATCACGACTCATGCCGATGATGGAGCTTCCATGGCAGACCTCTCAGACTTCCCGATCGCCTCCCGCTGGCCCGCCCAGCACCCTGACAGGATCCAGCTCTATTCCACCCCGACGCCGAATGGAGTCAAAGTCTCCATCATGCTCGAGGAGACGGGTCTGCCTTACGAGCCGCATTTCATCAACATCGGCCAGAACGAGACCTGGACGCCCGAGTTCCTGTCCCTGAACCCGAACGGCAAGATTCCGTCGATCATCGATCCCGATGGACCGGGCGGGAAGCCTCTGCCCCTGTTCGAATCCGGCGCCATCCTGCTGTATCTTGCCGAAAAGACCGGCAAGTTCCTGCCTTCTGATCCCGCCCGACGGTATGAGACCATCCAGTGGGTGTTCTTCCAGATGGCATCGGTGGGGCCGATGTTCGGCCAGCTTGGCTTCTTCCACAAATTCGCCGGGCGCGAGATTGAAGACAAGCGTCCGCTGGAGCGGTATCGCAACGAATCCAAGCGTCTGCTGGGCGTCCTTGAGACGAGGCTCGAAGGACGGGACTGGATCATGGGTGACGACTACACCATCGCGGACATCTCGCTGCTCGGATGGGTGCGTAACCTCGTCGGGTTCTACGGCGCCGGAGAACTGGTCGAGTTCGATAGCCTGATACGTGTTCCGGCTTGGCTGGAGCGGGGCCTCGCGCGACCGGCCGTTCAGCGCGGTCTCGAGATTCCGAAGCGTCCGGAATAGCCATCCGCCGCGGCCGTCATTCTTCGAGCCGGCAATTTACATCCGCCCCATCCCGGCCCACATGTTGGGGTGGGGACGAAAATGATGATGCTTCTTCTTGGAATACTGGCGGTCGCTCTTCTGTGGTGGCTTGGCAAGAATTATACGCGCGCCGACCCGAAGGTTCTGGCCAAGAGCCTCAAAACCTTGGCCGGTGTCGCGGCGATCGGCGCGGCCGTGCTCGTGGGTATCAAGGGACGGATCGACATGGCCCTTCTGCTCGGCGGCTTCGGCGCGTGGGCCCTGGGGTGGAGCGCCTTGAATCTTCCCGGCCCCTGGCGGAAGTTCCAGCAGGCGGGAAGCCGTTTCTCCCGCATCCGGTCGGCGATGATCGAGATGGAGATCGACCACGCGACAGGAGCGGTCGAAGGCACCATCCTGGTCGGAGCCTTCGCCGGGCGGCGCCTTTCGAGCCTCGATCCGCAGAGCCTGGGCCGGCTCTACGACGAGTGCAGCGCTCATGATCCTCAGGGCGTCCCGCTCTTAGAGGCTTATCTTGACCGCCGGTTTGCCGGCTGGCGTGAAAACGCTCACGGAGATCGTGACACGCGGACGCGCACTCACGCGCATACGGGCGTAATGACGAAAGAGGAAGCCTATCAGATCCTGGGCCTTCAGCCGGGTGCGAGCCTCGACGAGATCCGAAAAGCGCATCGGACGCTCATGAAGAAACTCCATCCGGACCAAGGAGGGACGGCGTACCTCGCGGCTCGCGTGAACGAGGCGAGAGAAGTCTTGCTGGGCCGACATCGCTGATACTCCACGCGCGATCCGGTTGTCTTCGGGCTGTGACGGCACAAACACACGTGCCGTCACAGCGTTCTCACATCAGATCAGCCGCGCGCGGCGAAGCAGTTCACGCCGCTCTTCTTGAGCTGCTTGCAGGCATTCGCGGCATCATTCGACTCGGAGAACCCGGAGAAGCGCGCCCGGTAGAGGACGGAGCCGTCGACGGTGACCTTCTCCGTGAAGGGGGAGGCCTTGGCGAGGACCTTGCCGAAGCGGCCGCGGGCCGTGTCGAGCATGGCTTTCGCCTTGGCCTCGTCGTCCGTCGCACCGAGTTGGATCACCCAACCGCTCACGGTCTTCTTCGGCTCGGCCGCCTCGCCCTTCGAGGCTTCGGCTTTCGGGTCGATCTTGGCCTGGAGCGCGGCCTTTTGAGAGGCGGGGATCTGGGCCGGCGCGGGCAGGGCCGCATAGGCCTGAGCGTTCAGGGGCAGCGGCTCAGGACCCTTCTGCCACCGCACCGAGGAGGGCGTGGTGGTCGAGCTGGCGCCGGCGGCCGAGGCAACGACCGGCCGCAAGGTGTTCAGATCCAGCGGCTTGCGCTCGGGAGCGGTCGGAGGCGTCGAGGCCTGGGCTATTACAGGAGCCTGCGGGGTGGCCGAGGCCACTCTCACGGGAGCCGCCAAGGGAGCAGGCTCGACAGGACGCGGAGCTGGAGCCTCGGCCACCATGGCGGGCTGGTTCTCGACCACGGAAGGCGCCATTCGTGCGCCGGCATAGGCGCGGGGCAGGTGGCTCTGGATGAGTCCGGCCATCTTCTGGTCGCGGGAGGCGCCCGAGCGGCCGCCGAGTACCACGGCGACGATGCTGCGACTGTCCGTGTTGACCGAGGTCAGCAGGTTGAAGCCCGACAGGCGGGTATAGCCGGTCTTGATGCCGTCCACGCCCTCGACCTTGCCGAGCAGCCGGTTATGGCCGCGGATCGTGCGCTTTCCGTACTGGAAGGACTGGGTCTGGAAATAGGCGAAGTACCGCGGAAAACGGTCCTGGATCGCGCGGCCGAGGATGGACAGATCGCGAGCGGTGGTGATGTTCGGCGGCTCGTGCGCCAGACCGTGCGGGTTGTAGAACGCGGTCGAGCTCATGCCGAGCTCCTTCGCCTTGCGGGTCATCATCCGGGCGAAAGCGTCCTCGGATCCGGCAATGTTTTCCGCGACGACGACGGAGACGTCGTTGGCCGACAGGGTCACCATGGCTTTGATGGCATCGTCGACCTCGATGGTCGATCCGGGGCGGAGGCCAAGCTTGGTCGGCGGCTGGCTGGCCGCATAGGCCGAAACGGTCAGCGGGGTATCGCCCCGCATCCGGCCGCGCTCGAGCTGCTCGAAAAGGAGGTAGAGGCTCATCACCTTCGTGAGCGAGGCCGGAATCCGCGGCTCGTCCACATTCTCGCCCTGAAGAATTTTCCCGGTCTTGGCGTCGACCACGATGGAAGCGGAAAGGGGGCTGTACCCGCCGCCGGAAGGCTTCGCCTTACGCGCCGCTTCGGCCGGGGATACGACAGCCACTGCAACCGACGCCACAATGCCAATGAGAGCCCATGTCTTTCGGTGTCCCATCCAAACCGAATTCATGCTGCAAAAATCCCTGTTTCGCTTGATTTTTAGGCCCCTGCGCCCGGTTCTCTCGAGGAAACCGTTGCCGGCACAACACATGGTCTCACGGTAAGAGGTTGCGGTTACGGGGCGGTTAACGGGAGAGGATCAATCGACTAACCCATTGTGCGATGCACAATGGAACTTGACAAAAATTTGTGCACTGCACATATTGATATCGTCAGCTTTCCAGCGGGCCCAACCGTCATTTAACGTCTTATTGCCGAGGTTCACAATGCTTCAGCCGCTCACCCAGATTCAGAAGTTCGGCCAGGACAACCTGGATGCCACCATGAAGGCGCTGGGAGCTTTCTCCAGCAACAGCCAGGTCATCGCGTCCGAGACGGCGGACTTCGCCCGCAAGTCGTTCGAGCAGACCTCCTCCACTGTCGAGAAGCTGCTTGGCGTCCAGACCTTCGACAAGGCCGTCGAGATCCAGACCGCTTTCGTGAAGGGCGCTTATGACAGCCTCGTCAGCCAGGCGACCAAGATGGGCGCGCTGTACTCCAATCTCGCCACCGAGACGATGAGGCCCTACGAAGGGCTCCTCTCCAAGGCGACGGCCGCCAAGGCCTGAGATACGCCAGACCCTCTCGCATGAAACGCCCGGGCTTGTCCCGGGCGTTTTGCGTTGGGGCTGCCATGCATTGAGGGCCGGTCGGCAAAGCGGCCCCGCTCGCGCAGGAGTGACCAAGATGTCGCTCTTTTAATCACGGCTGCGACCACCCATCTGGTTGATCTGGCGAACCGAATGGAGCGACTATACATTTGGCTAGAGCCGATGGCTCGACGATGGTCGGGCTGGAAGCCGAAGGCCAGAATAGAAGAAGGGGCGGTCGTCCGAATATGCTGCGGGTAGCTCAAGGTACTTTGACCCTGTCGGAGCCACGTCCGATTTCTGCTGCCGGCGGGTCACAGCCTCCTGGAGGCGATGGCGATGATGGCGGCCGCTCGAATACGGCTATCATTACGAAAACCAAACCGCGTACGAAACGGCCGAACCTTTACCGCGTTCTTCTCTTGAACGATGATTACACCCCGATGGAGTTCGTGGTGCACGTGCTGGAACGGTTCTTCAACAAGAACCGCGAGGATGCGACCCGGATCATGTTGCACGTCCACCAGAATGGCGTTGGGGAGTGTGGAGTTTTTACGTACGAAATTGCCGAGACGAAGGTGACTCAGGTGATGGATTTCGCCCGCAAGCACCAGCATCCTCTGCAATGCGTGATGGAAAAGAATTAGCCGAGCCCCGTCTCATAAAAGGACAAGCCGTTGCCGAGCTTTTCTCGCAGTCTTGAACAAGCCCTTCACCGAGCTCTCGCTCTTGCAGGCGAGCGCCGTCACGAATACGCTACCCTCGAACATCTTCTCCTGGCCCTGATCGACGACCAGGATGCGGCTGCCGTTATGCGCGCCTGCAATGTCGATCTCGAAATTCTCCGCCGCAACTTGGTCGATTACGTCGACAGCGAGCTTGCCAACCTGGTGGCCGACGGTCGACAGGATTCCAAGCCTACAGCCGGATTCCAGCGCGTCATCCAGCGGGCGGTGATCCATGTCCAGTCCTCCGGCCGCGACGAGGTGACCGGCGCGAACGTGCTCGTGGCGATCTTCGCCGAGCGCGAGAGCCATGCCGCCTATTTCCTGCAGGAGCAGGACATGACCCGTTACGACGCGGTCAACTACATCAGCCACGGCATCGCCAAGCGCCCCGGTCTGACCGAGAGCCGCTCCCCGCGTGGCTCCGAGGAGGAATCCTCCAGCGAGCGCCCGACGCAGGAGGAGGGCGACGCGCGCCAGAAGAAAAAGGGCGATGCGCTCGAAGCTTACTGCGTCAACCTCAACAAGAAGGCGAAGGAAGGCCGGATCGATCCGCTCATCGGGCGCGAGTCCGAGGTCCAGCGCACCATCCAGGTCCTGTGCCGCCGCCAGAAGAACAACCCGCTGCTCGTCGGCGAGCCCGGCGTCGGCAAGACCGCCATCGCCGAAGGCCTCGCCCGCAAGATCGTCCAGGGCGAGGTGCCGGAGGTCCTGAAGGGCGCCACCGTCTTCTCCCTCGACATGGGCACGCTCCTGGCCGGCACCCGCTATCGCGGCGATTTCGAAGAGCGCCTGAAGCAGGTGATGAAGGAGATCGAGGCGCATCCGAATGCCATCATGTTCATCGATGAGATCCACACGGTGATCGGCGCCGGCGCGACCTCCGGTGGCGCAATGGATGCCTCGAACCTCCTGAAGCCTGCCCTGGCTCAGGGCAGCCTCCGCTGCATCGGCTCGACCACCTACAAGGAATACCGCCAGTATTTCGAGAAGGACCGTGCCCTCGTGCGTCGCTTCCAGAAGATCGACGTGAACGAGCCTTCGGTGCCGGACGCCATCGAGATCGTGAAGGGCCTCAAGCCTTATTTCGAGGACTTCCACAAGCTGAAATACACCAACGAAGCCGTGAAGGCGGCGGTGGAACTGTCCGCCCGCTACATCAACGACCGCAAGCTGCCGGACAAGGCGATCGACGTGATCGACGAGACCGGCGCGTCGCAGATGCTCCTTCCCGAAGGCCGCCGCAAGAAGACCATCGGCATCAAGGAGATCGAGGCGACCATCGCCACCATG
>NZ_JALJRK010000119.1 GCF_024519725.1 Microvirga sp. Mcv34
AGCTCGTCTTGCGCAACGTTGCAGTCGACGGATGCCGCCTCGACCTCGCGGTGCGGCGCGCCGGAGGCGAGGTGGCGACGCATGTTCTCAGTAGGACCGGTGACGTGCGGGTCGAGATTGCCGCCTGAGACCGACGCGGTGAGTAAAGCGAGGTCCCGTAGGCAACAGCTCCAAAAAGACAGTGATCCCGCCCGTTCAGAGCCTTCGGGACCTTTTCGGTAAGGTTGTTCATCAATGGAGGAAACGGATGAATCTTGATCATTTGACACAAACCGCCGCGGCCATGGTGCGGCCCGGGAAGGGCATCCTGGCAGCGGACGAAAGCTCGGGGACGATCAAGAAGCGTTTCGATGCCATCGGTGTTGAGTCGACCCCCGACAACCGGCGCGACTACCGCGAACTGCTCTTCCGCTCGTCGGATGCGATGAAGAGCTACATCTCAGGCGTCATCCTCTACGACGAGACGATCCGGCAGGCCGCGAACGACGGGACGCCGCTGGTGAAGCTGATCGAGCAGGCGGGCGCGATTCCTGGGATCAAGGTCGATCTCGGCGCCAAGCCGCTGCCCTTCTGTCCCGGCGAGACGATCACGGAGGGCCTCGACGGCTTGCGCGAGCGCCTCAAGGAATATGCCGGTCTCGGCGCCCGGTTTGCAAAATGGCGAGCTGTGATCGACGTCGGCGAGGGGGTCCCGAGTTGGACGGCCGTGAGGGCCAACGCCCATGCCCTGGCGCGCTACGCGGCGCTCTGCCAGGAGCAGGACGTGGTGCCGATCGTCGAGCCTGAGGTCCTGATGGACGGGGCGCACGACATCGACCGCTGCGCCACCGTGACGGAGTTCGTGCTGAAGACCGTGTTTCAGGAGCTGTACGAGCAGCGGGTCGTGCTCGAAGGCATGGTGCTGAAGCCCAACATGGTGATCGCCGGCAAGAAGGCGCCAGTGCAGGCGCCCGTGGAGGAGGTTGCCGAAAAAACCCTCATGGTGCTCAGGCGCTGCGTGCCCGCCGCCGTGCCGGGCATCGCCTTCCTCTCAGGCGGCCAGTCGGACCAGGAGGCGACCGCCCACCTCGACGCCATGAACCGGACCAGCAGGGCGCCGTGGCGGCTGACCTTCTCCTACGGCCGTGCGCTCCAAGCCGCGCCCCAGAAGGTTTGGTCTGGCAGCGCCGAGAACGTCGAGGCGGCCCAGCGCGCCTTCTCCCACCGCGCCCGGATGAACAGTCTGGCTGCGGCAGGCCAGTGGAGGCGCGAGCTGGAGGAAATGGCAGCGTGATCTCGGGCCGTTGAGCGAGCATTGAGTTCACAGGCAAGGAGGCAGCATGATCATGGAGCAGCGCCCAGTCGAGTGCAAATACTGCGGCAAGTTCTACCTCCAGCCCTGCAACGAGGAGCGGGAGAAGACTTGTCAGAACATCAAACTCAAGGGCAGGAAGGAGGCGGCATGAAGCTCACCGCGATTTCAGAACGCCGTCCCCCATGAGCATGGCGGGGGTGCAATGCCGAAGTTGCTCCAGAAGGACGAGACTTTCGGTTTTGTCGCAAGTCATGGCTGAGGACAGAAAGACGCCCGAACAGCTTGTCACTGCTTATGCGACGAGCTGCTCGGCGAGGGACAGCTGCGGCGCGCAGGCAAATTTTGCCTGTCCCTTGCGCATCATGTGAGCCATCTCGATTCCACCGAGGATCGCACGTGCGTTGTCCATGGACTTGAACCCGAGCATCGGCCGCACTCGGCGCTTGGTTGCACGATGATCTTGCTCAATCCGATTGTTCAAATAGCGCCTCTGACGGATCCGGATTGGCTTCAGCTTCCGCCGTGACCGATCCTGCAGCCGGTCTGTCGTATCGCAGGGGAGGATTGCCTCCCGGTTGGTCCGGCTGCCGTCGATCACAACACGCTCAGGCCGGCCAGGCCGCTTGAGCGTCTTATCGAGGAAGCGCTTGGCAGTTGTCAGATTTCGTCTTTCGCTGAACCAGAACTCAACGGTGTCCCAATTGCTGTCGATGGCGCTGGAGAGATACCGCCATTGCCCATGGACCTTAATATCGGTTTCATCAACATGCCATGTACCGGCGACTGCTCGTTTGCGCCGATTGAATCGCTCCAGCAGTTCCGGTGAGTAACGAACAACCCAGCGATGCACCCTCGCATGGTCGACTGAGATACCCCGCTCGGCCATCATCTCCTCCAGGTTACGGAGACTTAGATTGTAGGCCAGATGCCACCCGATACAGAGCAGGATCACAGACCGCTCAAAACGCCTAACCTTGAATACGCTACTCTCCGTCGCTGTGACGGGCAGGATTAGCTGAACTCTGAAACAAATCCTTGCGACAAATCCCGGGCGAACGGACTGCCTCCGCCAGGCCGCCGGAGAAGCGTGGCGTTGGAGGCTATCCCACTCGGACGGATCGGTCTCTTCGCTCACCAACTGCCGGGCCTATGCCCCAGGTGGTCGGTTGGCTCCTGCAAGGAGGAGCTCCCGCAGAATGCTGCGCAGGCCATGAACCTGGTCGATGAGGTTCAGAACGATCCCTATGCCTTCGTGGTTGACCCCGATCCCGTCTTTGAGGTCCCGGATGAGCCGGGCCCGCGCCACGTCCAGCTCGGAAAATGCCAAGCCTCCTTGCCCCCGCTGAGGGAGGAGCCACCCTTCTTCGACCCACACCTGAACGGTTCTGGCGTCGACGTCCAGGCGCAGCTGGAACTCATCTAGGGTCAGCATCTACGCCTCCATGTGATCCCGCGGATTGTAGGACGATCCGCCAGCCCACCGCTCCGCAAACGCTTCGAGCTCGGGATCCGGACGGTCGGGCAGGACGACCTTCAGGACGGCGTGCAGGTCGCCTCGCGTCCCGTCGGGCCGTGGCACGCCCTTGCCCTTCAGCCGCAGGATGCGGCCCGTGTTGCTGCCTTTCGGAACGGTGACCATGACGGGCCCGGTCGGCGTCGGGATTTGAATGCGGCCTCCGAGGACGGCTTCGCGGAGGGAAACCGGCACGTCGAGGCGGATGTCGTCGTCCTGGCGCGTGAAGAGCCGGTGCGGACGGACATGCATCTCGATCAAGGCGTCGCCGGGCGGACCACCACCAATGCCCGGCTCTCCCTTGCCGGCGAGGCGCACCACCTGGCCGTCGCGAACGCCGGCCGGAATGACGATGTCGAGTGACTCGCCATTAGGCAGCACTGCGGTCTTGCGGGTGCCGTTCACCGCTTCGAGGAAGTCGACGGCGAGACGGAAGCGGATGTCCTGCCCGGGCATCGCGAAGCGGCTTCGTGCGCCGCGGCGGAGCAGTTCCGACAGAATGTCCTGATCCATGAAATCCGCGAAGCCGGCGTCGGAGGTGTAGGACGGCCCCGCGTCCTCCGCCGCGAAGTCGCGGTAGTACCGCCGCCGTGGCCGCTCGGCGCCCGACGCGTCGATCTCACCCCGGTCGAAACGAGCGCGCTTTTCGGGGTCGCTGAGCAGGTCGTAGGCGGCTGAAACCGCCTTGAAGCGGTCCTCGGCCGTCCGGTCTCCGGGGTTCAGATCCGGGTGGTACTTTTTGGCCAGTTTCCGGTAGGCCTTTTGGATCTCTTCTGCAGACGCATTGGGCTTCACGCCAAGCAATTCGTAAGGGGACTCGGCCACGACCTCCCTCCATTCAACCGAGCGTTACATTTCCTAGCAAACGCGCCACGCGCACCTGACGCAGGTGCAAAACGCGGATGCGCCGGTCTGGATCCGTCCACGCGAAGAAGCCTGACCATCCATCTTCCAAACGGATTCCTGCTCGCGCTCTGTCGCTTCCTTCGTCCGCGAAGCGTCAGTTTGCAGTCGGGGTGACTCGGTGTCGGATCAGGCAGGCTGTCCAATGAGCGCCTCAAAGGCGATAGGAGCCTCATGCGGTCGATCAGCAGCCAGCTCGCGCTTGTTGATGATTCTGACGGGCTTTAGCGTGTGGACACCCGCAATCCGTCTCCTGCCAAAGCGTTTTTACACGACCAAGACCCGTTGCAGACGTCCGATGTTTGGTGGTGGGGACGCCACGAATCCAGTAGCTCCGGGGAGACGCAAGATCGTCCTCCACCCAGTCGTGGGGCCAGACCACACCGCCTGACAGGGTGTCCGTCGCCACGTGCCGAAGTAACCGAGCTGCTACGGGCTTCTCATCGGCGCCTCCGACATACCCGAAGATGACCGGGGCCCGCCATCGTTCACGGGGATGAGGCACCACATCGTCGGATGACGCGGACACGGACGCGGGGGTCACCAGGGCGCGATCCAAGTCGGGCAGGTCACGGACTTCGCGGCGACGAGCGTTGGCATAGAGCCAAGGCAACCAGATGATGGCCCCTTGGACGGAGGGACGGAGGCCTCGGCTCTCACCTCATACCCCGTCAACTGTGGCTGTAGTCCAGCGCTCGGAGGGCATCGAGGATGTCGTCGATCACGACAACGGCTCCGGAACCGGGGATTTGCCGCCATCCGGGTCGGCCTTCGACCGAACAGGCGTCCGACGCCCATTCAGCGAGCAAGGCCCGCTTCTCGCCTCGCGACAGGAGGGCATGCCCGAGCACCTGGTGCGGATGCGTGAAAGAGTGACTGAGCCCGTGATGGGGACACGTCAGCTCGCTCGCGATGTCGTCTCTGAACGTTTGTTGCATTGATCCCTCCTGAGTTCTGCAAACGGTCCAGCCTCGGGCAGGGGGCGCCCGAGGCGATGTGCGGCTGGCGCGCTTACGCGGCCCTGGTCTTTTGCGGTCCGTGCTCGATCTGCTTCGCGTTGTCCTGCGCCATCACAGGCTGATCGTTCGTGGCGATCTCGATCCGGCGCGGCTTCAAGGCCTCGGGCACCTCGCGCACGAGATCGACCGTGAGCAGCCCGTTCTCCAGGCTCGCACCCGTCACCTTCACGTGGTCGGCGAGGTTGAACGTCTGCTTGAAGGCGCGGGTGGCGATGCCGCGGTGCAGGTACTGCTTGTCCTCCTCGGCAGCCTTGTGTCCGGTCACCAGCAGGGCGGAGCCGTGCTGGGTGAGCTCGATCTCGTCCGGGGAGAATCCGGCCACCGCCATGGTGATCCGGTACTGGTCGTCGCCAGCCTTCTCGATGTTGTAAGGCGGCCAGTTGGTCATGGGCTCGACCCGGGCGGTCTGATCGAGCAGGTCGAACAGGCGGTCGAAGCCGACCGTGGAGCGGTACAGGGGGGAGAAGTCGAAGGTTCTCATAGCCACATCCTCTTTGGAGCAACATGGATCCGAGAGCGCCGGACACCGCCGGCGCCCGTGTGCCAAGCTCGTCCGAGCCTTGGCGACCATCGATTTGGGAATGGGATTTTGGGTCGTCAAGACCGTCGACCCCACCAATGCAGCGCGGTCAGCCGTCCCAAATATTGGGAGCCCTCAGACATGTTTCGTGGCTCGACCGCGATGCGGCTGGGGCTGGAGCGTCCCAGGTTGGGCGGGCCTTCTGGGGGATGGTCGGTGCGCGCATATAACTGGGAAGCGCGCTCGAGGAGCATCAAGTAGCGGTCAGGATGGTCTGTCCCCCAAGCACGCCTTGGAGGACTTCGCCCGCAAAGACGGGATCCTTGCGTCCGAACTAGCATCGGTCGCCGCCGAGCTGGAGCAGCAGTGCCAGTCCGAGGGCGCTGCCATGCTTCAAGAGGCAAGCCACCGCTACAGGAGCGTACAGAACCGCATCCTTGCGATGGCGTTGGATCAGGGGGAATGGCCCTCCTGAAACCTACATTCCCATCGCGCATCCTCAACCGGAGCAGGTGGGGACGTCAGGAGAGGCCAGGAAGCCGTCTACTTGCGCCTGTCGTTGTCGTACACGTTGGTGCGGCCCGTGGTCGTCCCGGAGGTGGCCGAGGTACTGCTCGTGCCTGCCGTGGTGGTCCGTGCCCGCCCGCGCATGAAGTACCAGATGAGACCGGCAATGATCGCCAAGCCGATGATGATCCACAACCAGGAGCCGCCGCCATCGGTTGTTGCGGGCGCGCCGGGCGAGCCGGATGGGGCAGGCGGCGTGGCCTGGGCGAGGGCAGCGCCCACTCCAGCCAGCGTCACGATCATCGAAGCGTAGAGCCTGTTGCGCATCATGTTCCTCTCTCGGCCACAGGGGCTACGGATCAACGTTGGCCGCAAGCCCGCGTTCCTCTGACCGCAAGGGCTTGGACAACTTCAGCCCTTGCGGGTGATCGGGCCGCTCAGACCCAGCGGGACGAGACCTCGTGCTCCGTCGGCAGGCGACCATCCGGGGTTGAACTGGTCGACCGCGTCGGGCAGTTCCTCCGACAGTTCGGACAGGAGTTGCTGGCGCGGCAGCCCGGAACGGAGAGGGAAGCCCGGCTGAGCCGGGCTTCCTCATGTTGTTAGCGATCTCGATCGCTCGGGGTGCCCGTGGTTCCAGTGCGCGAGACAGTGTTGCCACGCTCATCCTCCACATCGACCTCGGTCTTACGGACAGTGTCGGAGATGGTCTCGGTCCGCTGCTCGGCTTCTTTGCGGACCACCACTTCTTCGACCACGCGCGCTTCCTTCGAGACAACCGCCTCCTCGGCCCGCTCCTCGACCTCGATGGTGCGTTCCTGGAACGGATCACCAGCAAGAGTGCCAGCCTGCGTGGTGCTGGACACCGGACGGCGCTCCACGGCAACACGCTCCTCGCGCAGGGTGACCTGCTCCTGCACCGGACGCTCGACCACACGCGAATGCAGGCGCACGCGGCCGCGGTTCACCTCGCGCTTGCCCACATGCAGCTCCTCCTCGGCAACGGGGATAACCTCGTCCGCACGATCGGAGTTGGTGGAGGCGCGACCCGTCAGGCCGGCTGCGGTGCTGCTGCCGGTCGTGGTGCTGGCGCCCGTCCAGCCTTCGGACCGCCAGGTGTTCTCGCGCTCGTCGAAGTCCACGGTACCCTCATCATCGAGGATGTCGACGATCCGGTCCACGTCGGCCTCGGAGGCACGGACAGTCACCAGCGCGCCACCCCGGCGGATGCCCTCGGCGTAGGCATGCGCATCGTTCTCATCCACACCCGCATCGACCAAAGCTCCCGCGATGCCGCCCACGGCTGCACCGGCGCCGGCGCCCACAAGCGTGGACACCAGCCACCCGGCCGCGACGACGGGGCCGAGACCCGGAATCGCCAGCATGCCGAGGCCGGCCAGAAGGCCTGCGCCGCCGCCCGCCAGGGTGCCGACCGTAGCGCCCGTGCCGGCGCCGTCGCTGACGTCGTCATGATGGTTCGTGCCGTCGAAGGTGCGGGTGGCGTGCGACGAGTAGCGGTCGCCCTCGTTGCTGGCGACAAGGCTGATGTCGCGGTGCGGGACCCCGGCGGA
Organism: Microvirga sp. Mcv34; assembly: GCF_024519725.1. Classification (GTDB taxonomy): domain Bacteria; phylum Pseudomonadota; class Alphaproteobacteria; order Rhizobiales; family Beijerinckiaceae; genus Microvirga. The sequence continues at coordinate 7,328 of NZ_JALJRK010000119.1, forward strand.
TTCCAGTCGGCGGACGGCCTCGGACGCATCCTCGTAATTGTCGAAGAATGCCGTGATGGTCTTGCTGGTCATGATCGGTTCACTTCCTCGGTTGGGGGCCACCGTTCGGCGGTGTCCCGGTTGTCAGATGAGTTTTAGAAGTCGCGTCCGGCTTACTGCGCCTGCACGGTGCCCTTGTAATCGACGGCTACGCTGACGGACTTGCCGTCGCGCTCCGCCTTGCCGCGCCAGATGCCCTGATCGTCCTTGCGCAGCTCCGCGACGTTCCTGAAGCCCTGCGCCTCGATACGGGAGCGCGCCTGTTCTTCCGTGAAGCTGTTGGAGCCAGGCTCGACCGTGCCGGTGGACTGCGGGCTGTCCGCAGGCTTGTGGGTGACGGCCGGGTTGGACGCGCCGCTGTTTGTCGGTTGCGCGGTTGAGGATCCGGTGCCTTGGGTGTTCATCGATTGGGCAACGGCAGCCGTGGCGAGGGTGGACAGAACGGCGAGTGTCGCGAAGCCGAGGCGTCTCAAGGTGATTCTCCTATGTGTCAAACACGTAGGAGCTCAATGTGCGACCACAGCAACGGTTCCTAACGCCAGGCTTGCGGACGGAAGCTGTTCCTGCAGGGGAGCCGCTTCATGAGCCTCTTTGGCGCCGGGAACTCCCATTCCGGGCATCCGTTGGTTGTCGCTTACCCTGAGAGGATCGATGGCCGACCCAGTCACGAACCCGAACACGACGGATGACCAAGAGCCGATGCCTGTCCTTGATGATGTTCTGAAGAGCAGCGCACGCACCGTAGCCGAGGACGTCATCCCGCTGGTTGAGGAGACCGCCACCATCAGCAAGCGGCAGGTCGTCTCCGGACGGGTGCGTGTGCGGACGATCACCGACATCGTTGAGGAACTCGCTAGCGCGGACGTGCAGCGCGAGGACGTCGAGGTCACCCGGGTGCCCGTCGGAAGGATGGTCGAGATGGCCCCGGAGGTCCGAACCGAGGGCGACGTGACCATCGTGCCGGTGTTGGAGGAGGTGCTCGTGGTCGAGAAGCGCCTGGTGCTTAAGGAGGAGTTGCACATCCGGCGCCGTGTTGCCGCTGAGACCGTCGAGGTGCCGGTGACCCTGCGCAAGCAGCGCGCGGTCGTGGAGCGGCTCGCCCCCGATGCGTCAGACCCTGACAAGGAAGCGAGGTCATGAGCTCTGGTACCGTGACAGGACCCTCCACCCGGCGACCCGTCACGGCCTTTTTCCGCCGCCGCGCCGATGCCGAGGAGGCCGTCGGCCGCCTTGCGGCCGTTGGCATCTCGCAAGACCGCGTCCGCCTCACAGAAGGGAATAGCGAGCGCAGCCTGCAACCCCCCGAGGGCATGCGCCCGCTGCCTTTTCCTGAGGCAAGCGCCAAGCTGTGGGCGTCCTTGCGCCACCTGTTCCTGCCTTGGGCGAACCATGACACGAGCCTGGATGACCCGCAGTGGGACGGATGCCTCGTATCCGTGAGCCCGAGCGATGCCGACCATGAGCTGATCGTCGCCATCCTGGTCAATAAGGGCGTGATCAAGGCTGCGAAGCATGGAAAGGTGGCAGTTTTCCCGAGTAAGAAACCCTAGAAGAACGAGTGGGAGCCGGGGTCCGAGAGATGATGGGGAGCGGTCCGGATCGCCCGGACTATGCCTCACCTTACTTCCGGCTGGTCCGAGCCGCGCCCCTCCGCCATGATCTGGAGCATGTCGTCGGGCAGCGGGCGCTGCAGCTTGAGCGTGAGGCGCGGCGATCAGGGTGGAAGTTGAGCGGCAATCAGAATGAGAGGTGACGGTGCGATCCGTCAGGACCGCACCGTCTGGCCGTCGCGGCCGACCGGGTAAGGAACAGGCTTCTTCACGCCAATGAGGAACCTACCCTGTGCCCGGCCGCCACATCACCGACTGCCAGATGAGATGGGATGGTTGCCGCCCTCC
>NZ_JALJRK010000011.1:0-60689 GCF_024519725.1 Microvirga sp. Mcv34
CCCGCCACCGCAACCTCATCTTTACCAGACAAGGCGCCACTCAAGTTACAAGGATGAGGACTTAGGTGTTGGCGATCGGCTACACGGCCGTACTAGGACTCGAACCCTCTTTGCGCTAGCGTGAGCCCTCTGCAACAGGATTGCCGGGGGGCTCATGCCGCTGAGTGGTTTCGATATCTTCGTCGTCGTTCTGGTGCTCGTCGTCGTGGTGACGATCGCCATGGGCATCCGGACGGTTCCGCAGGGTTATGCCTATACGGTCGAGCGGTTCGGGCGCTATTCCCGCACGCTCACGCCGGGTCTCGGCCTGATCGTGCCCTATATCGATCAGATCGGGAAAAAGGTGAACGTCATGGAGCAGGTGCTCGACGTTCCGAGCCAGGAAGCCTTCACCCGGGACAATGCGGGGGTCACCATCGATGCGGTGGCCTTCTTCCAGGTGCTCGATGCGTCCCGCGCCTCCTATGAGGTATCCAACCTGCATCAGGCCCTGCTGGTCCTGACCATGACCAATATCCGCACGGTCGTGGGCTCCATGGATCTCGACCAGCTCCTCTCCCATCGCGATGAGATCAACGAGAAGCTCCTGCGCGTCGTCGATGCGGCGGCCTCGCCTTGGGGCGCCAAGGTCACCCGCGTCGAGATCAAGGACATCGTCCCGCCGCAGGATCTCGCCGGCGCCATGGCGCGGCAGATGAAGGCCGAGCGCGAGAAGCGCGCCGCCATTCTCGAAGCGGAAGGAATGCGCCAGTCCGAGATCCTGCGTGCCGAAGGCCAGAAACAGTCGCAGATCCTTGCAGCCGAAGGCCGCAAGGAAGCGGCGTTCCGGGACGCGGAGGGCCGCGAACGGCAGGCGGAAGCCGAAGCCAAGGCGACCGGCATGGTCAGCGATGCCATCGCGCGGGGTGACCTCGCGGCCGCCAACTTCATCGTGGCGGAGAAATACATCGATGCGATCCGGGCGCTCGCCTCGGCGCCGAACCAGAAGGTGGTGATCGTCCCCATCGAGGCGGCCGGACTGGCCGGGACCCTGGGCGGCATCGCGGAACTGACCCGATCCGTGTTCGGCGAGGGTGGGGCGAGCGCCAGGCCCGCCCGCAGCGTTCCCACGGTTTCTGGCGGAGCCGAACGCCCATGATCGCCGACGCGTTCATCGGGCTGGGCGCATGGGCCTGGATCATCCTCGGCGTCGTCCTGATCGGCATCGAGCTTCTCGCGCCGGGTTCGTTCTTCCTCTGGCTCGGCCTCGCGGCCATCGCGACCGGAATGCTCGATGCTCTCCTCGGCCTGTCCTGGCAGGCCGCAGGGCTCCTCTTCGCGCTCCTGTCGGTCGGGACGGTGATCCTGGGTCGCTACGTCACCCGCTCGAAGAAGCAGCCCGAAGCGGAGGCGGCGCCGCTCAACCAGCGTGGTCAAGCCCTGGTCGGACGGGTCTTCACCCTCGAAACGCCGATCAAGGACGGGGAGGGGCGCATCCGGGTCGACGACAGTTCCTGGCGGGTGACCGGCGCCGACCGCTTCGCGGGTGCCAAGGTGCGCGTGGTCCGGATCGAGGGATCGACGCTCGTGGTCGATGATCCTTGAGCCCGGCTAGCGTAGGAAGAAAAGCTTGCGGGTACATTGGTAAACTATATAACATTTAATGAGATGTGGTCGTCGCTGGTTTGTGACGCAGAGGAAAAACATCCACGACCTCAATGGGATAAAGAACTATGAGCCTTATCATAAATAGTCCGCGCTTCACTAACCAAGGTACGATCTCTGGTGGATTGACCATGGGCGACGGTGACAACTACCTCGATACAAGGAAGGGCTACATCTCCGGCAAAATCCATATGCTCGGGGGGAACGACACCGTTCGCGGGGGCAAACGGCCCGAATACATCGATGGCGGTGATGGAAACGACACTCTCTGGGGCGGGGCGGGCAACGATACCTTGATCGGTGGTGCCGGCGTCAACACCCTGACTGGAGGGGATGGCAAGGACAGCTTCGTCTTCGCAGCCGCGCCTGTTGCAGAAAACAGGAATATCATTCGGGACTTCAACTCGAAGGACGACACGCTCAAGTTCAAGCAGATGTTCTTCACCGGTATTGGCGGCAAGGGAAAGCTGGCCAGCGATGCTCTTCACTTCGGGACGCAGGCCGCAGATGCGGAAGATCGCATCATCTATCATAAGGCGACCGGGAATCTGTACTACGATCCCGATGGTACGGGTCCCGAGGCGCAGATCCTGATCGCCACGTTGAGCAACAAGGCGAAACTTGTTCTCAGCGATTTCGTGATCGTCTGACACATGCCGGGAAAGGGCTGGCTCCTGACCCTTCCCATAATGTTCGGGCCTGGAGCCGGATACGGCGACGTGAATCCCGTTCGCTGTTCAAGACGCGGCGCAGCGGCGAAGAGAACCGATCCCGGCACACGAAAACGGCTCTAAGCCGCTCCGGCCCGCAGCAGGTCGAGGTAATGCACAAGTCCGATGGGGCGGCTGTTCTCGATCACGATCAGGGCGGTGATCCGGGAGGCCTCCTCCATCTCCAGCGCCGTCGCCAGGAGGGCGTCGGGCGCGATGGTTCGGGGCGTCCGGGTCATGATGGCCGTGACCGGCAGGGTCATGAGATCGGGTTTGAGATTACGGCGCAGGTCTCCGTCGGTGACGATGCCCGCGAGCGTGCCGTCGCCGTTCACCACGATCACGGCCCCAAAACCCTTGCGGCCGATCTCGGCGATGGCTTCGTCCATGCGGGCCTCGACACCGACCACGGGCAGACGCTCGTCCTTGTGCATGATGTCGCGCACGAGCTTGAGGCGCGCGCCGAGCTTGCCGCCCGGATGGAAGACCTTGAAATGCTCCGCCGTGAAGCCGCGCCTTTCCAGGAGGGCGACCGCCAAGGCGTCGCCCAGGGCGAGCTGGATCGTGGTCGAGGTGGTCGGCGCCAGCCCGTTGGGGCAGGCTTCCTTGGCTTTCGGCAGGGTCAGGCAGATGTCGGCGGCGCGGCCGAGGGTCGATTCCGCATTCGACGTCAGGGCGATCAGCGGCACCCGGAAGCGCCGGGAATAGCCGATGATGTCGGCGAGTTCCGCGGTCTCGCCCGACCAGGACAGGGCGATGATCACGTCGTCCGTCTGGATCATGCCCAGATCACCGTGGCTCGCCTCCGCCGGATGGACGTAATGGGCCGGGGTGCCGGTCGACGCGAAGGTGGCGGTGATTTTGCGGCCCACATGGCCGGACTTGCCCATGCCGGTGACGATGACCCGGCCCTTGGCCGCGGCCAGGGTTTCGACCGCAGCCGTGAAATGCGGGCCAAGGCCGTTGCCGATGGCGTCCATCAGGATCGTCAGGCCGTCCCGCTCGGTTTCGAGCGTGCGCAGGGCCGACGCGATGGCGGGATCGGGCGAGAGGGAAGCTGGCTTTGCAAGCGTCATGGCCGCCCTCTAGCACAGAGGAGCGGCCATGCGGAACCCTTCGCGGAGCCCTCGCGCCCGGTTACTTCTGCCGCAGCAGGGCTTCGAGTTCCCGGCGGAAATCGGCGGAAAGCTCCTCGCGCTCGAGCGCATAGGCCACATTGGCCATGAGGAAGCCGATCTTGGAGCCCGTATCGTAGGTCTTGCCCTCGTACTTCATGCCGAAGAATTGCTGCTGCTTCATCAGGCGGATCATGGAATCGGTGAGCTGGATCTCATTGCCGGCGCCGCGCTCCTGGGTGGAGAGCAGGTCGAAGATCTCGGGCTGCAGGATATAGCGGCCGGAGATGATGTAGTTCGAGGGCGCCGTGCCCTTCGGGGGCTTCTCCACCATGCCGGTGATTTCGAAGGTCTGGCCGAATTCCTGGCCGACCGACACGATGCCGTATTGATGGGTCTGGTCCTCCGGCACCTCCTCGACGGCGATGATGTTGCCGCCGTGCTTGTCGTAGGCGGCGATCATCTGCTCCATCGAGCCGCGGCTGAGCATGTCGGGCAGGATCACGGCGAAGGGCTCGTCGCCCACGAGCTCGCGGGCGCACCAGACCGCGTGGCCGAGCCCGAGCGGCTCCTGCTGGCGGGTGAAGCTCGTCTGGCCGGCCTGGGGCTGGTCCTTGGCGAGGATTTCCAGCTCCTTGGTCTTGTTGCGGCCCTCAAGGGTGCGGTTCAGCTCGTAGGCGATGTCGAAATGGTCCTCGATCACGGCCTTGTTACGGCCGGTGACGAAGATGAAATGCTCGATGCCGGCGGCGCGCGCCTCATCCACCACATGCTGAACGACCGGGCGGTCGACGACGCAGAGCATTTCCTTGGGCACGGCCTTGGTGGCAGGCAGGAACCGGGTGCCGAGACCGGCGACGGGAAGAACTGCTTTGCGAATTCGCTTCATTGAATGAGCCATGATTGAGCATCAAGAGGGAAGGGTAATCTAAGTCAGGACAGGGAAAAGGGAACCGATAACTGTTAAGCTTCGGCGCCTCTTAACGCGGTAGCGGCTCCTATGTTCCATCCTTATGGACCTCATTGCGGCTCCCGACCTGAATTGGAGCTGAAGCCTTATGGTTAAGCTGCCAATCATGACGGTTTTGCGGAGGTGGATCGGCCGGACGATCAGGGCGAGGGTACATAAGGACGCACTCCCGGCTCGGGGAGCTATCAACCGGCTGTTAACCTGCTTAGTGTCGCATGGCGGGGCAGATCTGTCCCGTTTCCGTGAGCGACTCCCATGCGCCAGCCGCTTTCCGCCGTGCGCCGCCTGTCCGGCGCATTCCTTCTCGGTCTGAGCCTCGCCGCAGGCGCAGGCGGCGGCGTTTCGCCCGTGCAGGCGCAGGAGACATCTCCAGCCGGGTTCCAACGCTTCGTGCAGAGCCTGTGGCCCGCCGCCAAGGCGCGGGGGGTGTCGCGCGCGACCTTCGAGGAGGCGTTCCGGGGTGTCGAGCCCGACGCCAAGATCATCGCGCTTACGAAAAAGCAGTCCGAATTCGTCCGCCCGATCTGGGACTACATCAACGGAGCCATCTCGGCTCAGCGCCTGAAGCGCGGCCAGGAGATGGCCGCCGAATGGTCGAAGACACTCGCCGCCGTCGAGCGGACCTATGGGGTCCCGCGCTCCGTGGTGCTGGGCGTCTGGGGCATGGAGACCAATTTCGGCAGCTTCACCGGATCGATCTACACGGTCCGGGCGCTGGCGACCCTGGCCTATACGGGGTATCGGGGCGAGTTCTTCCGCGAGGAGCTGCTCACCGCGCTCGAGATCCTGGAGGGCGAGCATATCGACCGCTCGAAGATGCTGGGATCCTGGGCCGGGGCCATGGGCCAGACCCAGTTCATGCCCTCGAGCTTCATGAAATACGCCGTCGACGGCAACCGGGACGGGATCCGGGACATCTGGTCCTCCGTCCCCGACGCCCTGGCGTCCACCGCCAATTACCTGCGCCAGCACGGCTGGGACCCGGGCCTGCCCTGGGGCTTCGAGGTGGCGCTGCCGCGCGGCTTCGACTACCGGCATCTCAGGCAGGACTTCGCCGGCTGGCAGACGGTAGGTGTGCGGCGTGCGGACGGAAAGGCGATGCCCCGCGCCGGCGAGGCCACCCTGTTCCTGCCGGGCGGAGCCAATGGGCCGGCCTTCCTGGTGACCCGCAACTACGATGTGATCAAGGCCTACAACTCCTCCGATGCCTACGCCATGGGCGTCGCCCATCTCGGCGACCGTCTCCTGGGCGGCCTGCCGATCCAGGGTGCCTGGCCCAAGGACCAGCCCATGCTGAGCAAGGATCACAGCCAGGAACTGCAGGAGCGTCTCGCCCGCCTCGGACTCTATGAAGGCGATATGGACGGCAAGCTCGGATCCAAGACCCGGGAAGCCGTGCGGAACTTCCAGCTGCGCCGTGGCTTGATCCCGGATGGATATGCCGATTATGCGGTCCTGCGCGAACTGCGCACGACCCGCTGACGGAGCTCCCGCAAGGCTCTATACTCAAGGCTGGTCCGGACAGAAGTGGAGCCGCCGATGTCGATAGCGCCGATTCTTCGCCCTCTGACCCTGACCCTGCTGCTTGCCGTCGGCGCGAGCAGTGCGGCCCTGGCCCAGTCCGGCTATTACCAGCCGCAGGCCCAGCGCGATCTCAGGGCTTATCCGCCCGGCTACTATCCCGGAAAGCTCGTCCAGCCCGCCCAGCCGCAACAGCAGCAAGGCTTCAGCCTCCGGCGCTTCTTCGGAGTGCCGGACGAGCCGCCGCCGCCGGCCCGCACACCCGTGGCGCGCCCCCGCAAGGCCGCTCCGCCCGCGGCGGCCGTGGCCAAGCAGGAGAAGCCGAAGGTCGATCCGAGCACCTTCGTGGTGGTGTTCGGCGATGCCCTAGCCGGCTATGCCCGCCAGGGGCTTGAGGCGCATCTCGCCGACAACCAGGACGTGGCGGTGGTGCCGAAGGTCCGGGATGCGGGCCTGGTGCGCGCCGACCCGGCTGATTGGCCCAACTTCATCAAGTCGACCCTCGACGAGGGCCAGAAAACGAGTGTGGCCGTGGTGATGCTGGGGACCGGCGACCGGCAGGCGATCAAGGACGGCGATAATTCCGTCGAGCCCCTGTCCGACCGGTGGAAGGAACTCTACCGCCAGCGGGTCGACGGAATCGTGAACACGTTCAAGGAGCGTGGGATTCCCCTGGTATGGATCGGCCTGCCGCCCATGAAGAACAGCAAGGCGTCCGAGGATCTCGTCGTCATCAACGAGATCTACAAGGACAGCGTCCAGCGCGGCGGCGGCACCTATGTGGACATCTGGCCGGGCTTCGTGGACGACGAGAACCGTTACACAGCCGAGGGACCCGACGTGGACGGCGAGCCGGCCAAGCTGCGCACCAACGAGGGCGTGTTCTTCACCCGCGCGGGCGCCCGCAAGGTCGCTTTCTTCGCCGATACGGAGATCAAGCGGATCCTGGGCAAGGGCGGTACGGCCGTGGCAGCTCCTGCCAATCCGGCTGACATCACGCCTGCCGATGGAGCGCCCGCGCCCTCGATCGAGGCGGCGATCCCCGCCCCGCCGGATGCAGCCGCACCGGTTACCCTGCCGTCGAAGCCCCTGGTCGGTCCGGTCCTGCCCCTGACCCGTCCGGACGTGACGCCGGGTGGGACCCTGGTCTCGGCCCCGCCGAAGCTCACCGGGGACAATGCCTATATGGTGCAGCGCGCCCTGCGGGTGGGAATCGCCCCGGGTTCACGGCCTGGGCGGGCGGATGATTTCCGGTGGCCGAATAACTGAAGGCAACCAGTCACAAAAAAGCGGCCGCTTCCGTTTTACGAAGTGGATGGATCAGGCCGGCAGGTTGCTCTCGCCCATCAGGAAGGTGTCGATGGAGCGGGCGGCTTGGCGGCCTTCGCGGATGGCCCAGACCACGAGCGACTGGCCCCGGCGCATGTCGCCGGCCACGAAGACCTTTTCGCCCGACGTCCGGTAGCTCCTGTCGTCCGCCACCACGTTGCCGCGCCGGTCCATGGCGACACCCGATTCCTCCAGAAGGCCTTCCTTCACCGAACCGGCGAACCCGATGGCGATGAAGACGAGGTCGGCCTTGAGGATGAACTCGGTGCCGGGGATCGGCTGGCGCTTGTCGTCCACGCGGGCGCATTGCACGCCGGTGGCCTGGCCCTTCTTGCCGACGATGCCGAGGGTCGCGGCCTGGAACTCGCGCTCCGCGCCTTCGGCCTGGGACGACGAAGTGCGCATCTTGGTCGGCCAATAGGGCCACACGGTCAGCTTGTCCTCGCGCTCCGGCGGCTTGGGGCGGATGTCGAGCTGGGTGACGGAAAGAGCGCCCTGGCGGAACGCGGTGCCGACGCAGTCGGAGGCCGTGTCGCCGCCGCCGATGACGACCACGTGCTTGCCCGCCGCGAGGATCGGCTCCATCGTCACCGCCTCACCGCCCACGCGCTGGTTCGACTGGGTGAGATAGGGCATCGCGTAATGGACGCCCTTCAGCTCCTGGCCGGGCAGGTTCGGGTTGCGCGGATCCTCCGCGCCGCCGGCGAACAGCACCGCATCGAACTCGTTGTGAAGCGACGCGAAGCTCTTGTCGACACCGATGTTCACGCCGCAATGGAAGACGACGCCTTCCGCTTCCATCTGCTTCACGCGACGGTCGATGTGGTACTTCTCCATCTTGAAGTCAGGGATACCGTAGCGCAGCAGGCCGCCGGGCTTCGCCTGGCGCTCGAACACATGCACCTCGTGGCCGGCGCGGGCGAGCTGCTGGGCCGCCGCCATGCCTGCCGGCCCTGAGCCGATCACGGCGACGCGCTTGCCCGTGGAGAAGCCCGCGGGCTCCGGCTTCACGAATCCCATCTCCCAGGCCTTGTCGGCAATGGCCTGCTCGATGGTCTTGATGGTGACCGGCTGGTTCTCGAGGTTGAGCGTGCACGCCTCCTCGCAGGGCGCAGGACAGATGCGGCCCGTGAATTCAGGGAAGTTGTTGGTGGTGTGGAGGTTGCGCGCCGCCGCCTCCCAGTCGTTCTGCCAGACGAGATCGTTCCAGTCGGGAATCTGGTTGTGCACCGGACAGCCGGTCGGCCCGTGGCAGAACGGGATGCCGCAATCCATGCAGCGTCCCGCCTGCTTCTTCAGGTCGTTGTCGTCGAGCGGCAGCGTGAATTCGCGGAAGTGGCGCACGCGTTCTCCGGCGAGCTGATACTTCTGCTCCTGCCGGTCGTATTCGAGAAAGCCTGTGACCTTGCCCATGATTATCTCTGCTTTTCCTGAACAAACTTAATGAGCCGCTCAGAGCTGATGTCTTGCTCTGGAAGGTCACATAAGTTCGTGCTCCATTCATTGTTTTGAGCCCGGCTCATAACGATTACGGCGATACTTGAAACCGGAAGATCGATTCCGCAATCGCCGCCCTTGCTATCCCTTAGGGTCACGGTTGGCTCAGTCTTGCCTTTCAGATTCTGAAGAACCTGAATGTTCCAGGCAGGTGCACGGTTGTCTGTGTTCTGTGCTTGCGAAGCTATCCTACCAATAATGATAGCATTTGCAGGTGGGATATCCTTCAGAGCATCGTCATTGGCAGTTATTAGTTCGCTTGCCTTAGCGAGAGAGTTGGCGGGGCACTTACAGGCCAAAGCACTATCGCTGGCGACGATTACAGCAACAGCGGCTACAAGAATGCGAAAGGAGTTCATCGCTCACTCCGCCGCCTGCAGGTTCCGAAGACGATCCATCTCCTGGAGCGCGCGGCGGTACTCGACCGGCATGACCTTCACGAACTTGGTGCGGTAGGTCGTCCAGTTGTCGAGGATCTCCTTGGCGCGCGTCGAGCCCGTATAGGTGTGGTGATTGGTGATGAGCTGCATCAGGCGCTCTTCATCGGGGCCGGACATGTTGGCCATGATGTCGATGCGGCCCTTGGTCTCCAGATCGCCGCCGTGATGGTGGAGGCGGCGCATGAGGTCCTCCTCCTCCTCGACGGGTTCGAGATCGACCATGGACAGGTTGCAGCGCTTGCCGAACGTGCCGTCCTCGTCGAGCACATAGGCGATGCCGCCCGACATGCCAGCCGCGAAGTTGCGGCCGGTCTGGCCGAGCACGACCACGAGGCCGCCGGTCATGTATTCGCAGCCGTGATCGCCGGTTCCTTCCACCACCGCGATGGCGCCGGAATTGCGCACGGCGAAACGCTCGCCCGCGACGCCGCGGAAATACGCTTCGCCGGCAATCGCCCCGTACATCACCGTATTGCCGACCACGATGGAGTTCTCAGGCCGCGCCTTCGAGGCCGTGGATGGGCTGATGATGATCTTGCCGCCCGACAGGCCCTTGCCGACATAATCGTTGGCTTCGCCTTCGAGGTTGAGCGTCACGCCCGCGGCCAGCCAGGCGCCGAAGCTCTGGCCCGCCGTGCCCTTCAGCTTCACGGTGATCGTGTCGTCGGGCAGGCCTTCATGGCCGTAGCGTTTCGCCACCTCGCCGGAGAGCATCGCGCCCACCGTCCGGTCGGAGCTGCGCACCCGCGATTCGATGGTGACCGCTTCGCCGTTCTCCAGCGCGGGACCGGCCTGCGCGATGAACTCGCGGTCGAGCACGGTGGCGATCGGGTGAACCTGACGCTCCTGGTGACGGATCGCCACGCTCGCGGGCACGTCAGGCTTGTGGAAGAGCTTCGTGAAGTCGAGGCCCTTCGCCTTCCAGTGGTCGATGGCGACGTTCTTGTCGAGCAGGTCGGACTGGCCGATCATCTCGTCGATCGAACGGAAGCCCATCTCAGCCATCAGCTCGCGCACTTCCTCGGCGACGAAGAAGAAGTAGTTGATGACGTGCTCAGGCAGGCCCTTGAAGCGCTTGCGCAGCACCGGGTCCTGCGTGGCGACGCCGACCGGGCAGGTGTTGAGATGGCACTTGCGCATCATGATGCAGCCCGCCGCGATCAGCGGCGCGGTCGAGAAGCCGAATTCGTCGGCGCCGAGAAGCGCCGCGATCACCACGTCACGACCGGTGCGGAGGCCGCCATCCGCCTGAAGCGCTACGCGGCCGCGCAGGCGGTTGAGCACGAGAGTCTGCTGGGTCTCGGCGAGGCCGATTTCCCAGGGCGAGCCCGCATGCTTGAGCGAGGTGAGGGGAGACGCGCCCGTGCCGCCCTCGAAGCCTGAGATCGTGATGTGGTCGGCCCGCGCCTTTGCGACGCCCGCCGCCACCGTGCCGACGCCCACTTCGGCGACGAGCTTCACGGAGACATCTGCCGAGGGGTTCACGTTCTTCAGATCGAAGATCAGCTGCGCCAGATCCTCGATGGAGTAGATGTCGTGATGCGGCGGCGGCGAGATCAGGCCGACGCCCGGAGTCGAGTGGCGCACGCGGGCGATCTTCACGTCCACTTTGTGGCCGGGAAGCTGCCCGCCTTCGCCGGGCTTCGCTCCTTGAGCCACCTTGATCTGCATCATGTCGGCATTGACGAGGTATTCCGTCGTCACACCGAAGCGGCCGGAGGCCACCTGCTTGATAGCGGAGCGCTTGGAGCGCCCGTCGGAGAGCGGACGGAACCGCTCCGGCTCCTCGCCGCCTTCGCCGGTGTTGGACTTGCCGCCGATGGCGTTCATGGCGAGCGCCAGCGTCTCGTGCGCTTCCTTCGAGATCGACCCGAAGGACATGGCACCCGTGGAGAAGCGCTTCACGATCTCCTGGGCCGGCTCCACTTCGCTCACGTCAACCGGCGCGCGTCCCGTCTCGTCCGCTTTCCTGATGCGGAAGAGACCGCGAATGGTCTTCAACTCGTTGTCCTGCTCGTTCACGAGGCGCGCGTATTCGCGGTAGCGATCCTGCGCGTTGAGGCGCACCGCGTGCTGCAGCGTCGCGACCGTGTCGGGGTTCCAGGCATGGACCTCGCCACGCTGACGATAGGCGTATTCGCCGCCCACATCGAGGTCGTTGCGGTAGATCGGCGCGTCGCCGAAGGCGTCGCGGTGACGGCGCACGTTCTCCTCCGCCACCTCGTCCATGCCGATGCCTTCGATGGTGGTCGCCGTGCCGAAGAAGTCGCGGGACACGAAGTCGGAACGGAGGCCGACCGCATCGAAGATCTGCGCGCCGCAATAGGATTGGTAGGTGGAGATGCCCATCTTGGACATGACCTTGAGCAGGCCCTTGCCGATGGACTTGATGTAGCGCTTGATCGCCTCGTCGGCGTCCACCTCTTCCGGCAGCTCGCCGGCCTCAAGCATGGCCGCGATGGTCTCGAAGGCGAGGTAGGGATTGATCGCTTCCGCGCCGTAGCCAGCCAGGCACGCGAAGTGATGGATCTCGCGCGGCTCGCCGGATTCGACCACCAGGCCGACCGAGGTGCGAAGACCTTTCCGGATCAGATAATTGTGCACGGCCGCCGTGGCCAGCAGCGCCGGGATCGGGATGCGGTCCGGGCCGACCATGCGGTCGGACAGGATGATGATGTTATAGCCGCCGTGCACGGCCGCTTCCGCGCGGTCGCAGAGCCGGTCGAGGGCGCCGTCGAGGGCGGCCGCGCCGAGTTCGGCGTCATAGGTGATGTCGAGGGTCTTGGTATCGAACCGGTCCTCGAAATGGCCGATGCAGCGGATCTTCTCCAGGTCCTCGTTGGTGAGGATCGGCTGGCGCACCTCAAGGCGCTTGCGGCGCGAGGTGCCTTCGAGATCCAGGATGTTCGGACGCGGGCCGATGAACGACACGAGGCTCATGACGAGCTCCTCGCGGATCGGGTCGATCGGCGGGTTCGTCACCTGGGCGAAGTTCTGCTTGAAATAGGTGTAGAGCAGCTTCGCCTTGTCGGAGAGCGCGGAGATCGGCGTGTCCGACCCCATGGAGCCGACGGCTTCCTGGCCGGTAACGGCCATGGGCTGCATGAGGAGCTTGAGGTCCTCCGCCGTGTAGCCGAAGGCCTGCTGACGGTCGAGGAGCGACACGTCGGTGCGCGACTCGCGCGCCTGCACGGGCTTCAGGTCTTCCAGCACGATCTGCGTGCGCTTGAGCCATTCCTTGTAGGGGTTCGCCTGTGCGAGCTGCTGCTTGATCTCGTCGTCCGAGACGATGCGGCCTTCCTCCAGGTCGATGAGGAGCATCTTGCCCGGCTGGAGGCGCCACTTCTCGACGATCTTCTCTTCCGGGATCGGCAGAACGCCCATTTCGGAGGCGAGCACCACGAGACCGTCATCGGTCACGAGGTAGCGCGCCGGACGCAGGCCGTTGCGGTCCAGCGTCGCGCCGATCTGCTTGCCGTCCGTGAAGCACACGGCGGCGGGGCCGTCCCACGGCTCCATGAGGGCCGCGTGATATTCGTAGAACGCGCGCCGATCGTCGTTCATGAGCGGATTGCCGGCCCAGGCCTCAGGGATCAGCATCATCATGGCGTGCGACAGCGAATAGCCGCCCCGCACGAGGAATTCGAGGGCGTTGTCGAAGCAGGCCGTGTCCGACTGGCCCTCATAGGAGATCGGCCAGAGCTTCGAGATGTCGTTGCCGAAGAGCTCGGAATCGACCGAGGCCTGGCGCGCCGCCATCCAGTTCACGTTGCCGCGCAGGGTGTTGATCTCGCCGTTATGGGCGACCATGCGGTAAGGGTGGGCGAGCTGCCAGGTCGGGAAGGTGTTGGTGGCGAAGCGCTGGTGCACGAGCGCGATGGCGCTCTCGAAACGCTCGTCCTGCAGGTCGGGATAGTAGTCACGCAGCTGCGTGACGAGCACCATGCCCTTGTACACAATGGTGCGCGAGGACAGGCTGACCGGGTAATAGCCCGCGGTGCGCTCGTCCTTCATGTCGTAGACGGCGTTGGAGATGACCTTGCGGGCGATGAACAGGCGGCGCTCGAAGGTCTCGGGCTCGTCCATGCCCTTGCCCTTGCCGACGAAGATCTGGCGGTGCAGGGGCTCGGTGACCTTCACGCTCTCGCCGAGATCGCTCGAGTCGACCGGCACGTCGCGCCAGCCGAGGACCTGCAGGCCCTCGTCGGTGATCGCCTTGGTGACGATCTCCTCGACGAGCTTGAAGCCCTCCGGGTCGCGGGGCATGAACAGGTGACCGACGCCGTATTGGCCTTCCTCGGGCAGCCAGATGCCGACCTTGGCGCATTCGGCCGCGAAGAACTTGTGCGGGATCTGGACGAGGATGCCGCAGCCGTCACCCATCTTCGGGTCCGCGCCCACCGCGCCGCGATGATCGAGGTTGTGCAGGATGGACAGGCCCTGCTCGACGATGGCGTGGGATTTGCGGTTCTTCATGTCGGCGATGAAGCCGACGCCGCACGAATCCTGCTCGTTGGAGGGGTTGTACAGGCCCTGGGCGGCCGGCAGGCCCGGATCGCGCACCACTTTGACCGTATCCGCCATCGTGGCCGTACGGCTTGGCACTCGGGCTTCCAGGCTCTTGGTCGGCTCGTCGCTCATGGCAGATCCTCACATCCGAACAGGTCTTCAGGTTGTCTCAAGGCGGCTTTCGGGCCTGCCGGATGATTGGATCGTCCGGAATGCCCGCCGCTTCTTCGGGTTTTCGAGGGTTGGGTCCGGCAGGGGAGCCCGCTCCTCGCGGGCATCCTTTGGGCTTCGTCAGCCCAGAGTCGCCCGTCCCGCCCACGTTTTGCGGGCGGCTTTCGTGGTATCTCGTTTCGTTCGCGTCAGGCGAAGCATCAAGAAAACCCCAGGGCGAAGGTGAGGCGCGCAGGCACCTCAAAAGGGACAGCGATACTGTCCTAATGAGGGCAAGGTGCCAGAGTTCGTCGCAGCGCACAAGAGGGTTTGGAAATATTTTAGACAAAAGTTACAAGCCGACGTTGCCGAGTGTAACAAAAGCAACTTTTCGACCCTCGGGAACGAAAGTCTCCGCCGATGGGTCAATGACCTTGACATGTTGGGGAGGGCATAGCTCCCCAAGCGGAAAGCATAGGTCCGTTGCTCCGGGCAGGCATTCCCCTTTTCCGGACAATGCTCTACGGAACGCCACATGAATTTCGCCAGCGACAACATCGTGGGAGCCAGCGCTCCCGTTCTCCAGGCCGTCGTCCAAGCCAATGCCGGCGCCATGGCGGCCTATGGCAACGACGAGATCTCCCGGCGCGTCAGGGAGCGGTTCAGCGCCCTCTTCGAGCGCGAGGTCTCGGTCTTCTTCGTCACGACGGGAACCGCCGCCAATGCGCTCGCCCTGTCCTCCGCCGTGCCGCCCTACGGCCTCTGCGTCTGCCACCGGGAGGCGCACATCATCGACGATGAATGCGGGGCGCCGGAATTCTTCATGCATGGGGCGAAGCTCGCCGGGCTGCCGGGCGTGGGCGCCAAGCTGAGGGCCGAGGACGTTGCCGCCTATCTCGAAAGCCTGCCTAAGGCCGTCAAGCAGATGCCGCCCAAGGCCCTGTCGATCTCGCAGGTGAGCGAGGGCGGCATGGTCTATGGCCTCGACGAGCTCGCGGCGCTCGGGGCCGTCTGCCGGGCCCATGGTCTGTCCTTCCACATGGACGGTGCCCGCTTCGCCAACGCGCTGGTATCCCTCGGCTGCACCCCGGCCGAGATGACCTGGAAGCAGGGCGTCGACATCCTCTCTTTCGGCGCCACCAAGAACGGCGGCCTCATGGCCGAGGCCATCGTGGTGTTCAAGCCCGAACTCGCGGAGGCGCTCGACTACCGGTCCAAGCGTGCCGGCCAGGTCATCTCGAAGGGCCGTCTCGCGGCGGCGCAGTTCGAGGGCTATTTCGCCGACGACCACTGGCTCGCCAATGCCCGCCACGCCAACCGCATGGCAGCGCTGCTCGCGGAGGGGCTCCTGCAGGTACCCGGCGTGCGCCTCGCCTGGCCGACCCAGGCTAACGAGGTCTTCCCGATCATCCCCAAAGCCCTGGATCGGGCACTCAAGGATGCCGGCATCCTCTACCATGCCTGGACGGAGCTAAGCCTGCTCCAGGCGGAGTGCGTCGCCGAGCATGAGGCACTGATCCGCCTCGTCGCCTCCTGGGCCACCCGCGAGGAGGATGTGCGCCGGCTG
The DNA here is from genome assembly GCF_024519725.1 of Microvirga sp. Mcv34. Classification (GTDB taxonomy): domain Bacteria; phylum Pseudomonadota; class Alphaproteobacteria; order Rhizobiales; family Beijerinckiaceae; genus Microvirga. Next base: position 15,453 of record NZ_JALJRK010000011.1, read on the forward strand.
CTGGAGATTGCCTCTTCGGGAGTAGGGAGTCGGGCGGCCGAGTGATTGCCCTAACCCTGCCGCATTCCCCCGCGATTGGTTCTCACCAGAGACCCTTGACCGACGGGGCCCCCTCCAGCCCCAGCGGGATACCAAGGACCAGGATCCGACAAAACAAAAAGCGCCCCGGCCGAACCGGGGCGCTCTTCGTTTGGGGCTCGAAAAGTGTCAGGCAGCCTGCTTGGCTTCGAGGGTCTGGCTGCCGTTCGAGGAAATCGGGATGAGCTTCGGCTTCTTGGCCTCGGGGGTTTCGCGCACGAGGTCGAGATGGAGCAGACCGTTCTCGAGGGCCGCGCCCGTCACCTGGACGCCGTCGGCCAGCTGGAAGCGCCGGTCGAAGCTGCGCGCCGCAATGCCCTGATGGAGCACGTCGACCTTGCGCTCTTCGTTGGGCTTGCGCTCGCCGCGCACGGAGAGGGTGTTTTCCTTGACCTCGATGGTCAGGTCACGGTCGGTGAAGCCGGCCACCGCGATCGAGATGCGATAGGCATTCTCGCCGGTGCGCTCGATGTTGTAGGGCGGGTAGCTCGGGGCCGCATCGACGCTGACGAGCTGGTCGAGCATCGAGAAGAGACGGTCGAAGCCGACCGTGTTGCGGTAGAGGGGAGCAAGATCGTACTGTCGCATGGCATATCCTCCGCTTGAAGCGACATGCAGGAAGGGATCCACCAGAAGAGGCTGGATCCGGGTGATGTACCGCCGTCATGGCCGGCACGATTTCGATGTGGGAGCCGCCCGGTTTGCTTTCAAGAGGGGCGTTCCCTAAGCTCGATCCGCCCTATAAATGCCTGGGCCTTCGAGTTGGAACCTCCCGTGGAATTCATCGCTACCCCCGACAATCCCATGCCCGGCGAACCCAAGCTGGTCAGCGTCACGACCCGCGATGGCATTCCGCTGCGGGCGGCGACCTGGATGCCTGAAACCGAGGCGCCACAGGGGACGGTCTGCATCCTGCAGGGCCGGGCGGAGTTCATCGAGAAGTACTTCGAGGTGGTGGGCGAGCTGCTCGACAGGGGCTTCGCGGTCGTCGCCTTCGACTGGCGCGGGCAGGGATTGTCGGGCCGGCAGGTCGGCAATCCCCGCAAAGGCCATGTCCGGCGCTTTTCCGATTACCGGCGCGACCTGGAGGCGATCCGCGACCAGGTCCTGGTGCCGCACATGCCGGAGCCGCATTTCGGCTTGGCCCATTCCATGGGCGGCGCCATCGCGCTCGACGCGGCCTACGAGAGCTGGCTGCCCTTCCGCCGTCTCGTGACCACGACGCCGATGATCGCCCTGTGCATCATCAAGCGCACTGCATCCGCCGCGCTCCTGGCGCGGTTCCTGCGGCTCGTCGGAATGGGCGCGACCTTCGTGCCCGGCGGCGGCGAGACGTCGATCTCGACCCTGCCGTTCAACGGCAACCGCCTGACGAGCGACCCCGCCCGCTATGCCCGCAACGCCAACGCGGCCCATGCCATCGGAGCGGGGGCCATCGGGGCGCCGACCGTGGCCTGGCTCGACAGCGCCTTCCGCTTCATGAAGCGCTTCGCCGATCCGGCCTATGCGGTGAAGATCCGGGTGCCGACCCTGATCGTGGCGGCCGGCGCGGACCCGGTCTGCGCCACGCCGGCTATCGAGCGCTTCGCTGCCCGGCTCAAGGCCGGCTCCGCCATCGTGATCCCGGGCGCCCGGCACGAGATCCTGATGGAGCGGGACTCGATCCGCGAGCAGTTCTGGGCCGCCTTCGACGCCTTCATCCCGGGCACGCCGGACCCTCAGGTCGGAGCAAGGCAGGATGTCGGATCGGCGAGCCTATCGGCTGAGCAGCTCGACGGCGGCGGCGTGGACCCGGCGGTCGCCCGCAGCGACGATGCGCCCGCCCTCGGCGGCTGAGCCGCCATCCCAGGTGGTCACGACGCCACCTGCGCCCTCGATGATCGGCACCAGGGCGGCGATGTCGTAGGGCTTCAGGCCGGATTCGACCACGAGGTCGATATGCCCGGCGGCCAGCATGCAATACGCGTAACAATCGCAGCCGTAGCGGGCGAGGCGCGCCACGCTCTCCACCCGGTCATAGGCGCGCAGCTCCTCGCCGGCGAAAAGGCGCGGGCTCGTGGTGGAGATGACCGCATCCTTCAGGGAGGCGCAGCGACGCGCCATCAGTTTGCGGTCGCCGCCCGGCCCCCGATAGGTCGCGCTGCCGCCGTCGCCGAAGAAGCGCTCGCCCGTGAAGGGCTGGTGCATCATGCCGAAGACCGGCCGGCGCTTGTAGGTCAGGCCGATCAGGGTGCCCCAGGTGGGAAGGCCGGCGATGAAGGCCCTTGTTCCGTCGATGGGATCGAGCACCCACACGTAATCCGCATCCTCACGCTCGGCGCCGAATTCCTCGCCGACGATGCCGTGGGTGGGGAAGCTGCGCTTGATGAGGTGGCGCATGATCGACTCGCTCGCCCGGTCGGCCTCCGTCACCGGATCGAAAGCCCCGCCGCGGGACTTGTCCTCGGTGGCGATGGCGGTGCGGAAGAAGGGCAGGATCGCCTGGCCCGATTGGGTTGCGAGCTCGTTGACGAAATGCGTGAAGTCGATGAGCCCCATGACTTGGCGTATCCCCTTAAAGAACAATGCGGGCGGCCTTGGCCCGCCTGCGATCAGCTTTTATCAAGCACTCGGCGCGCGGCAAGAGAACGGTAGCGCATCGTGCGGAAAAGTGGACCCGGTTTTCTGCTCCGAACGATGCAGCAGCCAAGAGAAGGAGCATCGTGCGGAAAAGTGGACCCGGTTTCCCTCACGATGGCTCACCGAAGAAACAAGCATCGGATCCGATGCTCTCGCGTCGAAGGATTTCGCCTGCCATGAATGTTGCGCCCAAGACGTTCGCGCCCAAAACCGGCACGACCCGCTTCGAATCGGCCATCGTCCTGATCGGGGTGCTCGCCGCGCTCTATGCGGTCAGCCAGTTCCTGCGCAACTCCATCGGCGTCATCGCCAACGATCTCGCTCGCGAGCTGCATCTCACGGCCACCCAGACGGGCCTTCTCTCCAGCGCCTTCTTCTTCGCCTTCGCGGCGGTCCAGATCCCGATCGGCATCCTCATCGACCGTTACGGCCCCAAGCGGGTCATGCTGGCGACGGCCGTGCTGACGGTCGCGGGCACTGTGCTCTTCGCCCTTGCGCCCTCGGCGCCCCTGCTCATCGCCGCGCGGGCGCTCATGGGGCTCGGCTGCTCCACCTTCTTCATGGCCCCCCTGGTGATCTATGCCCGGCGCTTCCCGCCGCAGCGCTTCGCCGGGCTGACGAGTCTGCAGATGGGGCTCGCCAATATTGGCACCCTCACGGCGACAGCCCCGCTGGCGGCGTCCGCCGCCGCCTTCGGCTGGCGCGCCTCCTTCCTCGCGGTGGCCGCCCTGACCGTCGTCATCTGGCTCGCCATCCTGTGGATCGTCCCCCGGGATGCTCATTCGGACCGGCCGAAGGAAACCTGGAGCGAGGCTTTCCGGGGTGTGGCCGCGGCCCTGAAGGTGCCGTCCTTCTGGCCGGTCTTCTTCATGCACCTGACCACCTATGGATGCTTCGCCTCGGTGATCGGCCTCTGGGGCGGACCCTGGCTGTCGGATGTGCACGGGGCCGATCTCGCCATGAGGGGCAACATCCTGCTCTTTGGCGCGACGGCGCAGATCTGCGGCATGCTGCTCTGGGGCGCCATGGACCGGTTCTGGGGCAGCTACAAGAAGCCCGTTCTCATCGGCAGCACGGCGACGATTCTCCTGCTTCTCGTGCTCGTTTTCGTGCCTCTCGACCGCACGTCGGTGGCGATCTGGTTCCCGTTCTTCGGCCTCTGCGTCGCCTATACGCCCATCCTCACCAGCCACGGAAAATCGCTGTTTCCGTCAGGCCTGACGGGGCGAGGCATCACGCTCATGAATATCGGGACGATGGGCGGGGCCTTCCTGTCCCAGAGCGTGACGGGGGTGCTGATCGACCTCATGGGCCGCTCCGACCAGGGTCTCTACCGGCCGGAAGGTTATCGTCTCGTCTTCGCGGCTCTCGCCGGCTGGCTGCTCCTCAGCCTGGCCTTCTATGTTAAAGCCATCGATCCGCATCCGAGCAGATATGCAATGAAGGCATAACCAATAGCGAAATTTTAGTTGCAATTTGTGCAATGCGGCGTAATTATTGCAGTGCGATATGGCGATGGCGTCGCCGTATCGTAGCCCTTCTTGGGCGTTTCCTCCCTAAACTTCGGGCCGCTGGCAACAGTGGCCTTTTTTCTTGTCCGAAGGGTCTGCGGCGTCGAGGTTTACTCCGCCGCGATCGACCGGATCGTCAGCTCGCCCTCGATATCCGCGATCACCTGGCTGAAGGCCTGGGTCAGGTCGTCCGTCAGCACGGCGAAGCCCGGCTTCTTCTGCATGGTGCGCTCGTCCATGTAGAGCGCCCGGTTGATCTCGATCTGGAGCGCGTGCCGCCCCAGGGCGGGCTCGCCGTAATGCTCGGTGATGAAGCCGCCCGCATAGGGCTTGTTGCGGATCACCGTATAGCCGCGTCCTCTCAAGGCCGCTTCCACAAGGTCGATCAGCAGGGTGGCGCAGCTCGTGCCATAGCGGTCACCGAGCACGATGTCGGCCTTGGCTCCGTCCTCGCGACTGACGCTGGAGGAGGGCATGGAGTGGCAATCGATCAGGATGGCGTGCCCGAAATGCTGGGCGGTGCGGCGCACGAGATGGCGCAGGGTCCGGTGGTAGGGCTTGTAGAGCCATTCGATCCGGTGGAGGGCCTCATCCACATGGAGACGCCCGCGATAGATTTCCTGTCCGTCGGCCACGATGCGCGGGATGGTGCCGAGGCCCCCAGCCACCCGCATGGAGCGGGTATTGGTGAACGGCGGCAGGCGGCCGTCGAACATGCGGGAATCGAGTTCGTAGGGCTCCCGGTTCAGGTCGAGGAAGGCCCGGGGGAAGCGCGCGGTCATGAGGGGCGCGCCGAGATCCGGCATCGCGCTGAAGAGCTCGTCCACGAAGGCGTCCTCGGAGCGCCTCAGGGCGACGGCATCAAGCCGGGACGCGGCCAGGAAGGACGCCGGGTAGACGGCACCCGCATGCGGCACGTTGTAGACGAACGGAATCGTCTGCGCCGAAGGTTCGGTGATCGTGAAGGGGGGATCGAACTCATCAACGATGGTGGGCCGCATCAGAAATCTTGGCTTTATTGGAAAAGGAGCAGGTGTTTGCGCTAGTGTAAGGCAGCCCCGCCGCCTGTCCATGACAATATCGTATTGACGCTGCGTCGTACTTTCACGGCTTGTTTACCATCCGTCCGTCATGAAGGAGCGAGTAAATCCGCCACGATTCGGGACTGGCAACCGATGAAGATTCTTCTTGCCGAAGACGATAACGACATGCGCCGCTTCCTCGTGAAGGCGCTGGAGAACGCAGGCTACGACGTCGCCTCGTTCGACAACGGCCTCTCGGCCTATAACCGCCTGCGGGAAGAGCCCTTCGAGCTCCTCCTGACGGACATCGTCATGCCGGAGATGGACGGCATCGAGCTGGCCCGCAAGGCCACCGAGCTCGACCCGGAGATCAAGGTGATGTTCATCACCGGCTTCGCGGCCGTCGCCCTCAACCCGGATTCCCAGGCCCCGCGCGACGCGAAGGTCCTGTCGAAGCCGTTCCACCTGCGCGATCTGGTGAGCGAAGTCGATAAAATGATGGCGGCCTAAAAAAGGCTGGTCTTCAGGCTTGCGCCAGAGCCCGCTTGTGGGTATATCGCCCCCACAGCCGAAGCGGGACCTAAAAATCACCGTTTCCCGGGCGCGTAGCTCAGCGGGAGAGCACTACGTTGACATCGTAGGGGTCGCTGGTTCGATCCCAGCCGCGCCCACCATTTTCTTTTTCCGGCCTTCCCGAAGGGCCGCAGGAGACCGGATATGAAGATCCGTAACTCGTTGAAGTCGATCCGCGGCCGTCACCGCGACAACCAGCTGGTTCGTCGCAAGGGTCGCGTCTACATCATCAACAAGACCCAGAAGCGCTACAAGGCTCGTCAGGGCTAAGTCGGCGCGTGCGGCATCGCCGCACACGATAATCTGAATTGACCACGCATGCCGGGACCCTAAAATCCCGGCATGCGTTTTTTCGCGTGCCTGCTGACCCTCGTGCTCGTCTCCGCCGCGCTCCCCTCGAGCGCGCAGGAGCCCGTGCGTCCCAAGGATTCCAAGGAACAGGCCCAGCCGCCCCGGCCGCGCCCCCGCGCGTCCACCCTGGACGAGCTGTTCGAGCGCCTGGGCAAAGCACAGTCCGAGCGCGAGGCGGAGGGCATCTCGTCCCTGATCGAGCGGCGCTTCTCCCGCTCCGGCTCCGATACGGCCGACCTTCTCCTCAGGCGCGCGGGCGAGGCTTACGGAAAGAAGGACTTTCCCCTCGCCATCGAGCTGATCGACCGGGTCCTTGTGCTCCAGCCCAACTGGGCGGAAGCCTGGTACAAGCGGGCGACGGTGTTCTACCAGCTCGACGATCCGGTGGGCGCCATGGCCGACCTCAACCGGGCGATCAGGATCGAGCCCCGTCACTTCAATGCCTGGACCGGGCTTGGCCACATCCTCATGGCCTCCGACGACAAGGTGCACGCGCTCCAGGCCTATCGCCGGGTGCTCGCGATCAACCCGCAGATGTCCGACGTGAAGACCATCGTGAACCGCCTCGGCCCGGAGGTTGACGGGCAGGATCTCTAAATCCACGTTGCAGGGATGTCCCTGCTCCTCGTTCTCGCCGTTCCGCTCTCGCTCCTGACCCTGGGAGCGGCGTTCACCTATATCTATGCGTGGTCCATCGAGCGGCGCTTTCCGCCGACCGGCCGGTTCGTCACGGTCGAGGGTTCGAGGCTGCATTACCGGGAGGAGGGGCCTCGCGACGGGGCGGCCCGCGGGACGATCGTGCTCCTGCACGGGGCATCGTCCAACCTGGTCGAATCCATGCTGGGCCTGGGCCGGGCGCTGTCGCGGCGCTACCGGGTCCTCGCCTTCGACCGTCCCGGCCATGGCTGGAGCACGCGAGGACCGGGCCTGGGTGAGGCCGAGCCCGCCCGTCAGGCGGCGCTGATCGCTGGCGCGCTGCGGCAGATGGGCGTCCGGGACGCGGTGGTGGTGGGCCATTCCTGGTCGGGGACGATCGTGCCCCATTTCGCCCTCGACCATACGGACGTCACCGGCGCGATCTTCGTCCTGTCCGGGATCACGTCTCCCTGGCCCGGGGGCTATATCGGCTGGTACCGGCGCCTGATCGATTCCCGAGCCGGGTGGCTGATGATGCGCACCCTGGCCGTGCCGGTTCTGCTCGTCCTGCGGCCTTGGATGAAGAGCAAGACCTTCCGGCCGCAGCCGGCCCCGCCCGGCATCGTCAGGGAGGGCTTCATCCCCTTGGCTTTCCGGCCCCATGCCTATGAGGCCAACATGCAGGATTTCGCCGTCATGTACGATGCTGTCCTGCGGCAGAGCGCGCGCTATGGGGAGATCCTGATGCCCGTGACGGTCGTGGCCGGCGACCGGGACGAGATCGTCTGGAGCGATCTCCACAGCCTCTCCTTCGCCCGGGCGGTGCCGGGTGCGGAGCTGATCCTCATGCCCGGCATCGGCCACATGCCGCAATATGCGGACCAGGCGACGGTCCTCGCGGCCATCGAGGCTCTGGCCGAACGGGGGGGTTCGTCAGCTGATTCCGTGCCCATCGAGGGGAGGAGCGGCGTGACCGGGTGAGACCTTCCCGTGACGGCTGGCCTTGAGCCAGGCGCGTCATTGTCGTCCCCGGCGAGCCTAAGGCGAGGGAAGTAGATCCACGATCACGCTCGGCGCTATGGATTCCCTTCCCCTCCGCTACGCTCCGGCCGGGAATGACACTGGTGGTGCGGAAAGCCGGACGCGCACGTCAGGCCTGAGCGGCGTGCTCCTGATTGACGAAAGCGATGCGTACCATGTTGGTGGCGCCGGGGGTGCCGAAGGGCATGCCGGCCACGATGATGATACGCTCGCCGATGGCCGAGTAGCCTTCGCGCACGGCGAACTTGCAGGCGCGGAACGCCATGTCGTCGATGTCGCTGGCGTCCTTGGTGCGGATCGAGTGCACGCCCCAGACCAGCGCGAGGCGCCGGGCGGTGTTCACGCTCGGCGTCAGCGCGACGACCGTTGAGTTCGGCCGCTCGCGGGCGATGCGGAACGCCGTCGAGCCCGAGAAGGTCCAGGCCGCCACCGTCTTGATGTTGAGCGTATCGGCGATCTGGTGCGAGGCCGCCGCGATGGCGTCCGATCCGGTGGCTTCCGGCTCCGCGTTCAGGGTGCGCATGATCGACCAGTAGTTCTGGTCCTGCTCCACCTCTTCGGCGATCCGGCTCATGGTGGCCACCGCGTCGACCGGGTACTGGCCCGAGGCGCTCTCAGCCGAGAGCATCACCGCGTCCGCGCCGTCATAGACGGCGGTCGCCACGTCGGAGACTTCCGCGCGGGTCGGGACCGGCGAGGTGATCATGGATTCCAGCATCTGGGTCGCCACCACCACGGGCTTGCCCAGCTTGCGGGCCGTGCGGACGATGCGCTTCTGGATGCCCGGCACCTTCTCCAGCGGCATCTCCACGCCGAGATCGCCGCGCGCGACCATGACCGCGTCGGAGATCTCCATGATCTCGTCGAGGCGGGTGATGGCCTGGGGCTTCTCGAGCTTCGACATCACGAGCGCGCGGCCGCGGGCGACCTTTTTCACCTCGGCCACGTCCTCGGGACGCTGCACGAAGGACAGGGCGATCCAGTCCACGCCGGCATCGAGGGCCGCTTCGAGATCCGAGCGGTCCTTCTCGGTCATGGCCGCGACGGGAATCGTCGTGTCGGGCAGGCTGACGCCCTTGCGGTTCGAGATCTTACCGGCGACTTCCACCGTCGTTGTGGCCGAGCCCTGCTTCACGCTCTTCACGCGCAGCCGCAGCTTGCCGTCGTCGATCAGCACCGTGTGGCCGGGCTCGAGGGATGACAGGATCTCCGGATGGGGCAGATGCACGCGGCTCTTGGTGCCCGGCGTCTTGTCGGCATCGAGCGTGAAGCTCTGGCCCTGCACCAGCATGGCGCTGTCGCCCTCGAAGGCCCCCACGCGCAGCTTCGGACCCTGCAGGTCGGCGAGGATGGCGATAGGACGCTTGAACCGGGCCTCGACGGAGCGGATCATCTCGACCCGCTCCTTAAGCTTCTCGCGGGGCAGGTGGCTCATGTTGAGGCGGAAGACGTCGGCGCCGGCCTCGAACAGCTTGGCGATCATCTCCGGATTCTCGGAAGCCGGGCCCAAGGTTGCTAGGATCTTCGTGCGCCTGTCGCGTCTCATCGTCATGGCCCCCCTGGCCGGTTCGTTTCGGTGAGCTGGATCGTCCAGCTCTTCTGTTCACCTGTGTCGACTTCGAAGAAGCCGCTGCGATCAAAGCCTCTGGCGAGGCAATCCTCCGTTCCGCGAATCGTGAACTCGCGCTCCCGGGTGCACATGAAGGAGCGTCCGCTCCATTCGCCGCCCCGGTCGTAATCGATGGCATAGATATAATAGAAGCGTCCGCCGAGCTGCCCCTTGAGCAGTGTCTCGCAGGCGCGCGAGGTGAGATTCCACCAGCCTTCAGTCACCCACCCTTGCGCGTCCCGGTACCCGAGCGCGATCCCGACCCGGCTCGACGTCATGTTGCACAGGCGAAGGTCCGCCTTCGCGGGCGATGCGGCCAGAAGGCACCCGCTGGCGAGGAACGCTGCGAGTGCAAGGCTTCGCCGCCAGCGAGGAGACGATGTGAGGAGAGCGGCCTTCATGGATGCGGTATGATCGAATCGAAAGGAATGAAATCGCACAATGCGGTGAGAACTATGTCGAATCGTTGTCTGCCAGAAGTGTAGCCGGAGCAAGACTTTACAGCAGGCGCGTTGCAGTTTTTGCAGACCGCATCGCCTTTACAACACTCCGGGGCCACTTTGGAATGGGCATTGCTCTCCATTTCCCCTCCATAGGGATAGGGCTAACCGGCCGGTGCATCGGCCTTGGGCCGCGCGATCCAGATGCCGAACAGGATCAAGGCGCCGCCGACGCTCTGCACCAGCGTCAGCTCCTCGCCGAGAATCGCCCAGCCGAATAGCGCTGCGGCAATCGCTTCCAGGAAAATCACCAGCGAAGAGAACACCGCCGGCAGCCGCCCGAGCGCGATGGCGAGAAGCCCTTGTCCGCCCGCATGGCTGACATAGGACATGGCGAGAAGCGCCGCGATGCCTTGAGCGGTCTGCGGGATCACCCGCGTGTCGAAGAGAAGCGCGATGACCAGAAGGATCGCCGAGGTGATGAGCCCAGCCTCGAACGTCACCCGCGCGGCACCGGCCGTCTTGCGCGCCCGGCTGGCGGCCAGAAAATACATGCCGAAGAAGAAGGCCGTGGCGAGGCCGTAAAGATCGCCTTCGATCCGGGCGGGATCTGCCTTGAGGCTCTGCCCGATCAAGGCCGCGCCGCCAAGAAGACAAAGGCCAAGGCCCATGAAGGTCCCCCGAGAGACTCGCTGCCTGAACACGAGCCAGACGGTCAGCACGACGAAGAGCGGCGCCATGGTGGCGAAGAAGGTGGCGTTCGCCACCGTCGTCTTGAGGATCGCCAAGTGCCAGAAGAAGAGGTCACCGGCGAAGACGATGCCCCCGAGGATGCTCGCCTTGGAAAACCGGATTATCGGCGTCCCGGCGGGCGCGCGCTTCTCCTCGATTCGCATCCAGGCATAGAGCAGGGGCAGGCAGAGCGAGACGCGCCAGAAGGCACTGGCGAAGGGCCCCACATCCGCCGGCGCCCCGTCCATGCTGGCGGAGGCGAAACGCACGAAGATCGGGGAAATCCCCATGGCGACGGCGCCGAGACACAGCGCGGCAAAGGCGGAGGTCAAGCCCGGCTCGAGCCGGGCCGTTGTGGATGTAGAGGGCATAAGCGTCGTGAAAGTGTGTTGCGCGGATCGCCGCGTTGTCAGGGTCGGGGGCGCACGTTAAGGCTTTTCGTCTGCCGTTCAATCCATCCTGTCGAAATCCATCCTCCGCCATGTCCGCTTCCGCCGCTCTCGCGCTCGACGATCCGTCCCGTGAACCCCATCCCGTGGAGATCGTCCCCGGCTCCATCGAATCGGGAATCCTGATCCTGTGTGACCACGCCTCTAATACAGTCCCGCCGGATCTGGGCGATCTGGGGCTGCCGGAATCCGAGTTCGAGCGCCACATCGCCTACGACATCGGGGCTGCCGCCGTGACCCGCTCCCTGGCCGGGCATTTGGGCGCTCCGGCGATCCTGACGCAGTTCTCGCGCCTCATCATCGACCCCAACCGGGGCCGGGACGATCCGACCCTGGTCATGCGCCTGTCGGACGGCGCGGTGGTGCCGGGCAACGCCCGGGTCGACGAGGCCGAGGTCCAGCGGCGCATCGCCCGTTTCTACGATCCCTATGATCATGCCATCGCGGATGCGATCCACAGGGCCATGGCGGCGGGCCATCCGCCGGTGGTGGTGACGGTCCACAGCTTCACGCCGATCTGGCGCGGCTGGGCCCGTCCCTGGCACGTGGGCATCCTGTGGGACGCGGACGATCGCTTCGCCAGGCCGCTCCTCGAGGGACTCACGGCCGAGGACGGACTCGTCGTCGGCGACAACGAGCCTTATGATGGAGCGCTGGCGGGCGACACGGTCGACCGGCACGCCACGATCCGGGGCCTCGCCAACGCGCTCATCGAGATCCGGCAGGACCTGATCGCGTCGGACGAGGGCGCCGAGGAATGGGCCGGGCGCTTCGCCCGGCTGCTCAAGCCGCTCGCCGGCCGGCCGGAACTGCGGGCGCCAAAAATCTTCGGGACCCGCACGCGCGACCGTCTGCGCCAGCACGGAGGGTAAGGCCATGAAGGATATCGACGCGAAAACCCAGATGGAACTAGAGGCCGCGGCCTTCCGCAGGCTCGTCGAGCACCTGCGGGAGCGGACCGACGTCCAGAACATCGATCTCATGAATCTGGCGGGGTTCTGCCGGAACTGCCTGTCCAATTGGCTGAAGGAGGCTGCCGACGAGAGAGGCCTCGCCCTCTCCAAGGAGGAGAGCCGAACCCATGTCTACGGCATGCCCTACGAGGAGTGGAAGGAGCGCCACCAGCGCGAGGCCTCTTCCGCCCAGATTACCGATTTTGAGAAAACGAAGCCCGGGCATTAAAACCGCTTCAACCAAATGGCCATAACACTGGCACCAACACCACAATTAAGGGGCTTCCCTCATGGATGACGCAGCTTTCAACACCGAATCCGTCGCAGCCGACCAGCTGAAGGCCTTCATCGAGCGCATCGAGCGCCTCGAAGAGGAAAAGGCCGGCATCGCCGGCGACATCAAGGACGTCTATGCCGAGGCCAAGGGCAACGGCTTCGACACCAAGGTCCTGCGCAAGATCGTTTCAATTCGGAAGAAGGACTACGCCGAGCGCCAGGAGGAGGAGGCGATCCTCGAACTCTACATGCAGGCCCTGGGGATGGTCTAAGGCCGTCCCGCCGTTCCGTCTTTTCAAAAGCCCCGTGGATCGATCCACGGGGCTTTTCTTGTTTCAAGGAGCTGGCTCATCACCCTCTCACCTCATCCTGAGGAGCAGCGCAGCTGCGCTGCTCCTCAGGATGAGGGCTCAGTTCAGCGCCTGCTCATAGCGGACTTCGAGGATGAGGGTACAGGGAACGTTCCCCCGGCCGATCAGCCATGCATCCTTCCCGCTCGCGCGCCGGGCTCTGGTTGCCTATAAGGAACTAACCACGAAAGCTGGAGAAACGCATGAAGCTCGCCCGGGACCAAGTGTCGGAACCTCTCGACGCGCAGGCGCGCCGGAACATCGCTCCCGTCATCTGCTATCCGGTCGAGACCCTGCCGCGGCCCGATCTCGCCGCCTACCAGGCCGCTCGCGAAGGCTGGGAGAAGATCGACGAGGTCGTGGTGCCGCCCCGGGACGCGCGCTGCTTCACCGTGCCGGCCGGCTGCTTCTTCCGGATCGTCAGCATCGAGGGGCCCCAGGTGGGCGATCTCAATCTCTGGTCGGCACACGATCTGAACGAGCGCTTCTTCTCCGGCAAGACCAGGGCCCTCAACGGCACGCATGTGTCGACCGGCGACCAGCTCTGGTCGTCCCTGCCGTATCTGCGCCCGATGGCGACGATCACCCACGACACCCTCGACTGGTACGGCTTCGACGAGTTCGGCGGCTCGGTGCACGACGTGATCGGCACGCGCTGCGATCCCTACACCCATCGCCTGCTCTCGGGACAGGATTATCACCATTGCTGCCATTCCAACCTGACCCGGGCGCTCGCCCATCGGTTGGAGCGGCCCAAGGACGAGGTCGAGCCGGCGGTGCACGACGTGCTCAACGTCTTCATGTGCACCGGCTTCACGCGCGACACCGGGCAGTACTTCATGAAGGCGAGCCCCGTGCGGCCGGGCGATTACCTGGAGTTCTTCGCCGAGATCGACCTGCTGGGCGCGCTCTCCGCCTGTCCCGGTGGGGATTGCAGCGCGGAGCATTCGAGCGATACGGCGGCCTGCCATCCGCTCCTGGTGGAAGTCTATCGTCCCAAGGCGCCGCCGCAGGGCTGGACCTCTCCGGCGCCCAACGCCTATGGGCGCCAGCACGGGGAGTGAGAAATCCTGCAGCTCAAACGAAAAGGGCCCCTCGTGGGGCCCTTTTCCTTATCGCACCACCGGCAGCGGCTTGACCGCCGGGCCCGTGAACTTGTTTGTCGCCAGATCGCCGACGGGCTTGCTCGAGAAGCCCATATGCAGGCTGGGCTCCGCCGACATGAGGGTGCTCAGGGCCGTCTGGGGCTTCTTCGCCGACGCAGGCGCCTTGGCCTGGGGAGCCGCCACGGGGATCGCCTTCTCGGGTTTCGCCTTCTCGGCCTTCGGCGGCGCCTTGGGCGTGGAGCCCGTTACCGGAATGTCGACCGGGCTTGCGGAGGCGACAACGATGGGGCGCAGGTCCGGCCGGCGGGGCGGCAGCGGGTGCTGGAGCGCCGCCATTTCGGTCGCGCCGCGCGGCTCCGGCAGGCCGGGGATCGGGTTCGTGGCCGCAAGCGACCCGGGCCGGGCGGGCGGAAGCGGCGCGTAGGCGAGGGCGACGGTCCCGGCGACCGGTTCTATGCCCGTGTCGTCCGCGTCCGGCCGGCGGGGCGGCATCGGCGCGAAGGCCATGCCCTTGGGGATCGACATCTCGGATTGCGATTCCGGACCCTGCTGCCATGCCAGGACGGGTCCCGATGCGGTCTGGACCGTGCCGGGCGCCCCGTTGATCCGGGTCGGCGGCAGCGGCGCGGAGGCCGGCGGCGACAGGTCCTCACGCAAGGCTGGAGCCATGGCGGCCATGACCGCGGGAGCGGGCGGCTCGGGTCGCGGCTGGATCGCCACGGGCGCCCGGCGGGCGGGCTCGGGAGCCTGGCTGGGCTGGAGCGCCGCATAGACCGAGGTGTTGGAATCGCTGGCGTAATAGTTCTGGGCCGGTTGGGGCGATCGGGAGGCCACGATGGCTCGTCCCGGTCGCGACGCGACCCTGATTTCCTCCGCGTCCTCGTTCTCGTCCTCGTCGAGACCGAACAGCGTCGCCCAGAAGCTCTTGCGGCGTGGCTGGTTGGCGACGGCTTCCTCGGCATCCGCGTAGGCGGTGTAGCCGGCGACGGTGCCACCCTTCGCGAGCACCTCGGCGCGGGCCTCGTCATAGCCCGGCAGGGGCTTGCCGTCCGACGGGATATGCACGGTCTTGCCGTCGGGGAAGATGCTGGCGAGCTGCGAGCGGGTCATGCGCGGCCAGGCGCGCACGCTGCCCACGTCGAGATGGACGAAAGGCGTGTAGGCATTGGGGTAGTAGCCGACACCGCCGTTCTGCAGCCGCATGCCGATGGCGCGCAGGCGCGCGGCGGACACGTCCGGCAGGTAGAAGTCCATGGCCTTGCCCTGCATGTGCTGGCTGTTCTTGGCCACCACGCTCGAGCGCCGCCGGAGCATCGAGTTGGTCTGAGGCGAGCGGAAGCCCGAGTTCACATGCACGGGCGCGCTGGACCCGACCTCGCGATAGACCTCCCACACCGTATCGAACAGGCGCGGATCCATGCGGGTCGGCTCGTCGCGACGCCAGTCGCGCAGGAACCAGTTGAGCTGCTGAAGAGCGCCCGAATCGTACTGGCCGTTGCGCCTGAACGTAACGGTGAGGCTTTCCTTGGTGTTGTTGTTGTAAAGGCTCAGCGTGCGGGTATCGCCGTTGGCCACGGCATCCTGCGTGCCGCGCACCCCGCCCACCATGACGGCCAGAAAGGCCACAAGACCAAGGCTCGCGCGATGCGCGAGGCGGTCCGTACGCAATACTCTCACTGTGGTACTCGTCTTTACTGGTCCGCATCCGGGGATGCAGCAATCCTTATGGTGAAAGGATCTTTGCCGAAGACGGTTACAGTCCCGTTAAGTGAGAGCAGGAAATTGGTCGAAACCGGGATGAAAGACGCGGCTACTCGGACAGGCTCAGGGCGGCCTTGACCTTGCGGTCGAGGCCATAGAGATCCTCGAAGCGCTTCAGCTCCCCCTTCTCGTCGACCGCGAGGGTGAAGTAGGCCAGGTGCACGGGCAGCGGGTTGGACAGGTGCACGGTCCGCTCGCCCTTGCCGATGAGCCCGCGCAGCTTCTCTTCAGTCCACTTGCCCTCCTTGCCCATGATCTCTTCCGCGAGCTGGAACGGCTTGTCCACGCGCACGCAGCCATGGCTGAAGGCGCGCTTGCTCGCTGAGAAGAGATTGCGGTTGGGCGTGTCGTGAAGATAGACCGCGTGCTGGTTGGGGAACATGAATTTCAGGAAGCCCAGCGCATTGCGCTCGCCCGGCGGCTGCTGAACCATGATCCGATCGCCGCGGCGGATGACCTTGTAGCCTCTCTTCGCCGCGTAGTCGGGATCGTTGGCCAGTCCTGGCAGGATCTCCTTCTTCATGATCGACGGCGGGATCGTCCAGGACGGATTGACCACGAGATACTTCATGTTCTCGGAGAAGATCGGCGTCTGCGACTGCTCTTTGCCGACGATGACCCGCGTCTGGTAGACCGTGTTGCGGCCCTCGACCATCTGCAGGCGGAATTCGGGCACGTTCACCATGATGTGCCGCTGCCCCAGATCGGCCGGCAGCCAGCGCCAGCGCTCCATGTTGGCGATCAGGTCGGATTGCCGTTGCGCCACCGAGGGGCCGGAGAGGGCCGCCACCGTCTGGGCGTTCAGGACGCCCGTGTCCGGCAGGCCCTTTTCCTTCTGGAAGGCCGCCACGGCGGAAGCCACGCGCTCGTCGTAGACCGTCTGGTTGTTCGCGTCCTTCGTGAGGTTGAACCGCGCCCGGATCAGGGGCACACGCGGGTCCTTCATGCCCACGCGAAGGATCGGCCCGCGTGGCAGGCGCACGCTCGGCTGCGAGGGATGGCTCTCGCGCAGTTTTGCCAACCTGTCCTTGAGGACCCTGTAGCCGGCATGCGGCGGGTTGTAGGCCTCGAGCGCCCCACCCGCATCGCCGGCGGAGGATACCTTGCCCAGCACCTCGTCGACGGCCGGCAGGGCGAGCTTCGGGGTCACCATCGGGGAAAGACGGGCGAGGTCGATGCGCGCCCCGCGGGCGTCGCGGGCATAGCGGATCACCGACAGGGAGAGCCGCAAATCGGCCTGGGCCCATTGCGTCGGATTCGCATCCTTGCGCAGGCCCCTGTCGGGCAGCGCGTAATCGGCCGGGTCGAGACCGTCCTCGTCGGCGGCCTTCAGGCGTTCCATCACGCCCAGAGCGGCAGGCAACCAGACGCCGTCCCGCGCCCAGACCAGCGGGCGCTCGGCCTGCGCGTAGTAGGCCTGCAGGGCTTCCCGGTCCTTAGTGCTCACGCGCATCTCACGCATGGCGGCATCGTCCGCGAGCAATCCTTCCATGGCCATGCGAACGAGATCCGTCTGCATCAGAGCCGTCACCGGAGTCGCGTCGGGCAGGGGGATGTCGATGGTAGGAGCGGCCTTGAGATTGGTCGTCTCGATGGTGACCGGGGCCGGCTCCGGCAGCGGAATCGCCTGAGCGGCCGCATCCTTCGACGCGGAGGATTCCGCGCCGGCGACGTCGTGGAAGGAGGGCTCCGCCGGAACGGTCCGAACCACCTCGGCCTGCGCATGGTCCGCATCTTCCGCAAGGGCAGACAACGGGAAGACGGAAACGGATCCAATGAGACCAAGCCACAGTGCCGTCTTGCGCACGTCACGCATGATCATGCTCCTCATCGCAGTTGAAAGTGGAGGCGTGAAAAAGTCCTCCATCGGGTGAATACCGTCGGTGTTCCCGCACACGTCCTGTTACGCTTAACGCATGAAACGCCAAGCGGCTTCATCGTCTAGGTCAAGTTGGTTCAATTTTCTGTAAAGAGCCTCGCCCCTCAGGGCGCGGAGGCAAAAGGGCATCGGGCGATGAAATGATATGGAGGAACATGCGGCCATCCTGAACGAGAAGGCGTAAACCGCCGCTTAACGGGACAGGAGCGCAAGCCGGCCTTCTGCCGCCATGGGTTGATCCGGGGAGCACGGCAGCCAATATGTGTGCAGACCCTTCCAGAGTGCTCGCAAGCAGGCAGTCGCCCGTGACCTTTCAGACAATCTCCCCCTCGCATCATCCATTCTCCGCCGGCGCCGCGCAGGCCGATCTGGGGCCGCTGCCTGAATGGAACCTGTCCCATCTCTATCCCGGCATGGACAGCGAGGCGTTCAAGCGGGATCTCGCCAAGGCGGAAACGGAGTGCAAGGCCTTTGCCGAAGCCTATCGCGGCAAGCTCGATGCGATGGTCCGGGGCGAGAACGCATCCGAGCGGTTGAACGAGGTTGTGAGGCGCTACGAGGCGCTCGAAGATCTTCTCGGCCGCCTGATGTCCTATGCGGGCCTCGTCTATTCCGGCGACACCACGGACCCGATCCGGGCGAAGTTCTACGGCGATACGCAGGAACGCCTGACGACCGCCTCGACGGAGCTGCTCTTCTTCGCGCTCGAGCTCAACCGCATCGAGGACGCGATTCTCGACCGGGCCATGAGCGAGCCGCCGCTCGCCCATTACAAGCCCTGGATCGAGGACCTGCGCAAGGACAAGCCCTATCAGCTCGACGACAAGATCGAGCAGCTCTTCCACGAGAAGTCCGTGACCGGCCGCTCGGCCTGGAACCGGCTGTTCGACGAGACCATCGCGTCCTTGCGCTTCACGGTGCGCGGCGAGGAGCTGCCCATCGAGCCGACCCTGAACAAGCTGCAGGATCCGGACGAGACCGTGCGCAAGGATGCGTCCGATGCCCTGGCCAAGACCTTCAAGGCCAATCTTCGCACCTTCACGCTCATCACCAACACGCTCGCCAAGGACAAGGAAATCTCGGACCGTTGGCGCGGCTTCCAGGACGTGGCGGATTCGCGCCATCTGGCCAACCGGGTCGAGCGTGAGGTCGTGGAGGCGATGGTTTCGGCCGTGCGCGAGGCGTATCCGCGCCTGTCCCACCGCTATTATGTCCTGAAGGCCAAGTGGTTCGGCAAGGACAAGCTCGACCATTGGGACCGTAATGCGCCCCTGCCGAAGGTCGAGCAACGCACCATTTCCTGGAACGAGGCCAAAGACACGGTCCTCTCGGCCTATTCCGATTTCTCCCCACGCATGGCCGACATAGCCCGGCGTTTCTTCGATGAGGAATGGATCGACGCGCCGACCCGGCCCGGCAAGGCTCCCGGGGCCTTCGCCCACCCGACTGTGCCCTCGGCCCACCCTTACGTTCTGCTGAACTACCAGGGTAAGCCACGGGACGTGATGACGCTCGCCCACGAGCTGGGCCACGGGGTGCATCAGGTCATGGCCGGCCCCAACGGCGCGCTGATGGCCCCGACTCCTCTGACGCTCGCCGAGACGGCCTCCGTGTTCGGCGAGATGCTGACCTTCCGTCGCCTGCTCGACCAGACGACCGACCCGGTGCAGCGCAAGGCGATGCTGGCCGCCAAGGTCGAGGACATGCTCAACACGGTGGTGCGCCAGATCGCGTTCTACTCCTTCGAGCGCAAGGTCCATCTGGAGCGCCGCAACGGCGAGCTCACGGCCGACCAGCTGTGCGATCTCTGGATGTCGGTGCAGGACGAATCCCTCGGCCCGGCGATCCGCCTGGGTCCGGGTTACGAGAGCTTCTGGACCTATATCCCCCACTTCATCCACTCGCCGTTCTACGTCTATGCCTATGCCTTCGGCGACTGCCTCGTGAACTCGCTCTACGGCGTGTACGAGCGCTCCAGCGAGGGCTTCGTGGATCGGTACTTCGCGCTGCTGTCGGCCGGCGGCACCAAGCATTATTCGGAGCTGCTGGCCCCGTTCGGCCTCAACGCCGGCGATCCGGCCTTCTGGCAGATCGGCCTCTCGATGATCGAACGGCTGATCGGCGAGCTCGAAGCCATGGAGCAGGCAGCCTGATGTCCGATTCCGACCGCGAAGCGAATCGCTTCTCCGCGCGCGCCGCCCGTTACGCCCGGGTGGGCGCCAATATGGGCGGGGTCGCGGCCCGCATGGCCGGTTCGCGGCTGTTCGGGGGCGATGCGCGCGACGCGTCCAACGCGGCGGTGCTGGCCCAGGCGCTCGGTGGGCTCAAGGGGCCGATCATGAAGGTGGCGCAGCTCCTCGCCACCATTCCGGACCTCATCCCGCCCGAATACGCCGCGGAACTGCAGAAGCTCCAGAGCGAGGCGCCGCCCATGGGGGCGGCTTTCGTGAAGCGGCGCATGCAGGCGGAGCTGGGTCCGCAATGGCAGGGCCGGTTCGGCTCCTTCGACCTGAACCCGGCGGCGGCCGCTTCCCTCGGCCAGGTCCATCGGGCGACCACGAAGGAGGGCGAGAAGCTCGCCTGCAAGCTTCAATACCCCGACATGCAATCCGCCGTGGAGGCGGACCTGAGCCAGCTCGAACTCGTCTTCGCCCTTCACCGCCGCATGGACCCCGCCATCGATACCCGCGAGATCTCGAAGGAGATCGGCGAGCGGGTGCGCGAGGAGCTCGATTACGAGCGCGAGGCAAAGCACGCGGCGCTCTATGCCCGGACCCTCGCCGACGTGGAGGAGGTCCGGGTGCCGCGGGTCCATCCTGACCTGTCCACCCGGCGGCTCCTGTCCCTCGAATGGCTCGAGGGCGAGAAGATCCTCGGCTTCACCGAATCGCCGGTCGAGATCCGCAACCGGCTGGCGGTCGCCATGTTCAAGGCCTGGTGGCACCCCTTCAGCCATGCGGCCGTCATCCACGGCGATCCGCATCTCGGCAATTACACGGTCTTTTCCGAAGGCGGGGAGGCGAGGGGGATCAACCTTCTCGATTACGGCTGCATCCGCATCTTCCATCCCCGCTTCGTCGGCGGCGTGGTCGATCTCTACCGGGGGCTCCAGACCGACGATCGCGCCCGCGTGGTCCATGCCTACGAGACCTGGGGGTTCAAGAACCTCTCGAACGAGCTGATCGACATCCTCAACATCTGGGCGCGCTTCATCTATGCCCCGCTCCTGGACGACCGGATCCGCACCGTGGCCGACGGCGTGAAGCCCGGTGAATACGGCCGCCGCCAGGCCTTCGAGGTTCACAAGGCTCTGAAGGAGAAGGGGCCGGTCACCGTCCCGCGCGAGTTCGTGTTCATGGACCGGGCGGCCGTGGGCCTGGGCGCGGTTTTCCTGCACCTGAAGGCCGAGCTGAACTACCACCGGCTGTTCGAGAACGAGATCGAGCGCTTTTCGCTGGAGAACCTCGAGCAGAAACAGAAAGAGGCTCTGGCCGCTTCCGGTTTACCAAATCCTATGTAATGAGGTTGCATCTTTTGCCGTTAAGCCTTACGCATGACGGTACGTTAGAGGCAGCCCATGAAAATCGCTTTCGTTCACCAGAACTTTCCCGGCCAATTCCTGCGTCTGGCCAGGACCTTCGTGGCCGAGGGGCATGAGGTCGTGGGTCTGGGAATGGTCAAGCAATGCTCCATCCCGGGCGTGAAGTACTTCTCCTACGACGCAGTCCCCGGTCCGGAGGATGCGCCCTATCAGAACCGCTACTCACCGGTCATCCCGCGGCTGCGCCGGGCCTATGGCGTTGCCCACCGGGCCAGGGCCCTGGCGCAAGAGGGATTCGAGCCGGACGTGGTGGTGGTCAATACGGGCTGGGGCGAGAACCTCTTCCTCAAGGACGTCTGGCCCAAGGCCCGCCACGTGGCCTATTTCGAATATTACTACCACGCCAAGGGGCAGGACCTCGATTTCGACCCCGAGTTCCCGGTCACCAACGAGGAGGTGATCTGGCGCCTGCGCGTGAAGAACTCCATGCAGCTCGGCGCCCTCGATGCCGCCGACGTGGCCGTTGCCCCGACCCGCTACCAGCGGGACACGTTCCCGGCCTATCTGCGGGATCGGCTCGCGATCATCCATGACGGGATTGACACCGAGAGGCTTCAGCCGGACCCGAAGGTCAGGATCCAGCTCGGCGAGAACGGACCGCATCTCACCCGCGACAAGCCCGTCGTCACGTATGTGACCCGCAACATCGAGCCCATGCGCGGCGCCCACGTGGTCTTCAAGAGCCTGCCTTATCTGCTCGACATCGATCCCGAGCTTCAGGTCGTGATCATCGGCGGCCGGGGGACGAGCTATTCCGGGTCGGCGCCGAAGGGGCAGACCTGGTTCGACGTCTTCAAGTCCCGAATCGAGCGGCCGGTGGACTGGTCCCGGGTCCATTTCGTCGGAAACCTGCCCTACGACCAATTCGTGAGGGTCCTGCAGGTCTCCTCAGCCCATGTCTACATGACCTATCCCTTCGTGCTCTCCTGGTCCTCCATCGAGGCCATGGCGCTGGAATGCCGGATCGTGGCCTCGGACACGGAACCGGTCCGCGAGATCATCCAGGACGGGGTCAACGGACGGCTTTTCCCCTTCTTCGACGAGAAGGCCCTGGCCGAGCGGGTGCGCGAGACCCTGGCCGACCAGGAAAAGTCCGCCGCCATGGCCGCGGAGGCCCGCCGGATCGCCGTTTCGAAGTATGATTACGAGACGGTCAGCCTGCCTCGCTGGCGCGAGTTCCTGGGGATCCAATGACCCGGCAAAACATTCATAAAGTTTTCGTTTGGAGCCATTCGAAAGATTGCGGCTCCTTACGGCATGCGCTAAACGCAGCAGTTAACTAGTGACGCTGAACAGGGCTTTGAATCATGGCCGATACAAAACATGCGCCGCACGGGGGCTACAGTCCGGATATGGACGGCCGCGCTCATGAGGCGACCTATCACGGATTTGTCCAGTTTGCCGAAATCGCCACCGCAGTGATCATCTGCCACGTGCTGGCGCTGGCCGTCGGCGGCATCAAGCATGCTTGGCTCACGGCGATCTTCGGTGTGATCCTCTCGCTCGTCGCGGGCGGCATCGGCGCGATGGCTCCCTCCGTGGGAGTGCGGGCTCCGGCAGCCGTCGGAATCCTCCTCGTCCTGGCGCTCATCCTCTACTGAGCGGTCGTGAGCCTTTCGAGAAACAGACACGAGATAAGAGCTTGATTTCAAGCCGTTGACCACATCCAGGGGGGCCTACATGCGGATCGCCGTTCTCTCCGAAACCGATGGAGCGGAGACTCGCGTTTCCGCCACCCCTGAAACGGTCAAAAAATACAAAAGCCTCGGCGCGGACGTGGTCGTCCAAGCCGGGGCGGGCGCCAAGGCCGGCATTCCCGATGCCGAATTCGAGGCCGCGGGCGCTTCGGTCGCCAAGTCGGCCCAAGACGCCCTGAAGGATGCCGATGTCGTCCTCAAGGTCCGCCGTCCCGCCGAGGGCGAGCTGACGGGCGTCAAGCCCGGCGCCCTCGTCATCGCCATCATGGATCCCTACGGCCAGGACGCCGCCCTCAAGGCCCTGGCCGATGCTCACGTTTCCGCCTTCGCCATGGAACTGATGCCCCGCATCACCCGCGCGCAGGTCATGGACGTTCTGTCCTCCCAGGCCAATCTCGCCGGCTACCGGGCCGTCATCGACGGTTCCGCCGAATACGGCCGCGCCATGCCGATGATGATGACGGCGGCCGGCACCGTGCCGGCGGCCCGCGTCTTCGTCATGGGGGCGGGCGTCGCCGGTCTCCAGGCCATCGCCACCGCCCGCCGTCTCGGTGCGGTCGTGACCGCCACCGATGTGCGCCCCGCCGCCAAGGAACAGGTTGAAAGCCTGGGCGCCAAGTTCATCGCCGTCGAGGACGACGAGTTCAAGCAGGCCGAGACCGCTGGCGGCTACGCCAAGGAAATGTCGGACGCCTACAAGGCCAAGCAGGCCGAGCTGGTCGCCTCCCACATCGCCAAGCAGGACATCGTCATCACCACGGCGCTCATTCCCGGCCGCCCGGCGCCGAAGCTCGTCTCCCGCGCCATGGTCGAATCCATGAAGCCCGGCTCGGTCGTCGTCGATCTGGCGGTGGAGCGCGGCGGCAATTGCGAGCTGGCCCAGGCAGGCCAGGTGGTGGAGCATAACGGCGTGAAGATCGTGGGCCACCTCAACGTGCCCGGACGCCTCGCCGCCAGCGCCTCCAGCCTCTACGCGAAGAACCTCTACGCCTTCGTCGAGACGCTGGTGGACAAGGAAACCAAGGCTCTGGCCGTGAAGTGGGACGACGAGCTGGTCAAGGCCACCTGCCTGACTCGCGACGGCGCCATCGTCCACACCGCCTTCCAGCCGACCGCTTAAACCGTCCAGGGGAGGACACCATGGCAACGCTTACGCCCGAACAGGCCGTCGAACAGGCCCGAGCGGCGGCAGAGGCTGCCCGCCGCTCGGCCGAGGCAGCCCAGACCATCGCCGACCAGGTGGCAGAAGCCGCCGGCAACGCCGCCGCCGTCGTGACCCACGGGGCCGTCGACCCGACCGTGTTTCGTCTCGCGATCTTCGTGCTGGCGATCTTCGTCGGCTACTACGTGGTCTGGTCGGTGACCCCGGCGCTGCATACGCCGCTCATGTCGGTCACCAACGCCATCTCGTCGGTGATCGTGGTCGGTGCGCTGCTGGCGGTGGGCGTCAATGTGGCCCCTAGCCTCGGTGACGGACCGATCTGGGCCCGGGCGCTCGGCTTCATCGGCCTCGTCCTCGCCAGCATCAACATCTTCGGCGGCTTCCTGGTGACCCAGCGCATGCTCGCCATGTACCGCAAGAAGGGGTGAGGCGATGTCGGCCAATCTAGCCTCGATCCTCTATCTCGTCTCCGGCGTCCTGTTCATCCTGGCGCTGCGCGGCCTGTCCCATCCTACTACCTCCCGGCAGGGCAACCTCTACGGCATGGTGGGCATGGGGATCGCCATCCTCACCACTTTGTTCGTCTCCCCGCCGAGCGGGTTCGGCGGCTGGGCCCTGGTGATCCTCGGCCTCGCCATCGGCGGCGGCATCGGCGCCGTGGTCGCCCGGCGAGTGCCGATGACGGCCATGCCGCAGCTGGTCGCCGCCTTCCACTCCCTGGTGGGCCTCGCGGCCGTGCTGGTGGCGGCGGGCGCCCTCTACGCGCCGCAGGCCTTCGGCATCGGCTCGGAGGGCACCATCCATGGCGGCTCGCTGTTCGAAATGGCGCTGGGCGTCGCCATCGGTGCCATCACCTTCACCGGTTCCGTCATCGCGTTCCTGAAGCTCGATGGGCGGATGTCCGGCAAGCCGATCCTGCTGCCGAGCCGGCACCTGATCAACATCGCCCTCGCTGTCCTGCTGCTGGTGCTGCTCGTCGTTTTCATCCGTACCGAGAGCCATGCGGCCTTCTGGCTGATCGTGCTGGTCTCCTTCGTGCTCGGCGTGACGCTGATCATTCCCATCGGCGGCGCCGACATGCCGGTGGTGGTGTCGATGCTGAACTCCTATTCCGGCTGGGCGGCGGCGGGCATCGGCTTCACGCTGGGCAACCTCGCGCTCATCATCACCGGCGCATTGGTCGGCTCCTCGGGCGCGATCCTGTCCTACATCATGTGCAAGGGCATGAATCGCTCCTTCATCTCGGTGATCCTCGGCGGCTTCGGTGGCGAGACAGTCGTCGCCGCGGGCGGTGCGGTCGAGACCCGGCCGGTCAAGCAGGGCTCGGCGGACGATGCCGCCTTCATCATGAAGAACGCCGCCAAGGTCATCATCGTGCCGGGCTACGGCATGGCGGTCGCCCAGGCGCAGCACGCGCTGCGCGAGATGGCTGACCAGCTGAAGGCCGAGGGTGTCGAGGTGAAGTACGCCATCCATCCGGTGGCGGGCCGTATGCCCGGCCACATGAACGTGCTGCTGGCGGAAGCCAACGTGCCCTACGACGAGGTCTTCGAACTCGAGGACATCAACGGCGAGTTCGCGCAGGCCGACGTCGCCTTCGTCATCGGCGCCAACGACGTGACGAACCCGGCCGCGAAGACCGACCCGTCCTCGCCGATCTTCGGCATGCCGATCCTCGACGTGGAGCGCGCCAAGACCGTGCTGTTCATCAAGCGCGGCATGGGCTCCGGCTATGCCGGCGTCGAGAACGAGCTGTTCTTCCGCGACAACACCATGATGCTCTTCGGCGACGCCAAGAAGGTCGTGGATGAGATCCTGAAGAATCTCTGACAACATTAGCATTGCGCTCCTCATGGCGGTCGGCCAGCGGAGAAGATGAGCATGCTGCGGAAACGGCGCACCGTCCTTCTTCTCGGATGGTGTCTTCTTCTGGTGCCGCCAGTGCTCGTGGCGGGCGCTTTAGCCGAGGTCGCGGTCTATGCCTCGTTCTCTGATGACAGGCCTGCAGATGCTGCAATCATTCTGGGCGCGGCCGTTGCGGAGGACAGGCCGTCGCCTGTTTTCGAAGAGCGGATTCGTCATGCGGTTGCGCTCTATAAGGCAGGCCGAGTTCGGATGCTGATTGCGACCGGCGGATTGGGCCCCGGAGACAAGGTGACAGAGGCAGAGGCCGCTCAGCGTTGGAGCCTTGCGCAAGGGGTGCCGATCAATGCCATCATTATGGAAACTCGATCGCACACGACGCAGGAAAATTTGGCTTTCGCTCTGCCGCTTCTGCGCCAGCATGGAGTCAAGCATGTTCTGCTTGTCAGCGATCCACTGCACATGCGCCGAGCCATGGCAATAGCGAGGCGCCTTGGGATAGAGGCCGCGCCATCGCCCACTCCGACGAGCCGCTTTGAAAGCTTGTCGACGTGGGTGCCATTTCTCATATCGGAGACTTACTACCTCGCCCGTTGCCGTATGACCGCAAAGTGCTGATCCGATCAGGCTCTTTTCGAGAGACGACTCTCAGCGCCGTTATGTGCTTGGTTCCATTTCCTGATAGGAAAGAAAAGTAGTTTTCAGAGAACGAGCATGTCCCAGATCACCCTCCGTACTGCCCTCCCGGCCGACCGGGAAGCCGTCATCGAGCTGATCCACCAGCTCAACGTGTTCGAGGCCGACCTCGTGGGCGACCGACGGCGGGACTATCGGTCGGCGGCGGAATATTACGACGAGCTGATGCAGCGCCTGTCCCGGCGCAACGGCCGCATCGTCCTGGCGGTGACAGAGAGGGTGGTGGTCGGCGCCATGGGCTTCTCGGTCGACCAGGACGCTGCCTATGTGGTCGAGGACGTGCGTCATCACGGCACGGTGACGGACCTGATCGTGCACGCCGACCGGCGCGGGCAGGGCATCGGCCAGGCGCTCCTGACGGAGGCCGAGCGCCTCACCCGCGAGGCCGGCCTGAAACGCCTCGTCATCGGCGTCCTCGCGGCCAATGAGAGGGCCGAGCGCACCTATCGCGCCTTCGGCTTCGAGCCTTACGTTTCGATCCTGTCGAAGGAACTCTGACGGCCTCGGACCCAAAAGTGGTCCCGGTTTTGGGATCAATTCCGATGCTTTTCGTCCTGGCTTGAACATCGTTCGGGGCCGCACGATGCTCAAGGGGCCGGATAGGCTTCGTCCCAGGCCGTGAGCACCGTCAGCCTGGGCCAGCGGGCGGGCCAGTCCTTGCTCGCAACCCGCTCGCGATAGACGTCCATCTTGTGTGCGAAAGCCGGCGTCGGTCTCACGATCAGGTCGAGAAGATCCTGAACGCCATGGGGCGCCATCACGTCGACTTTGCCGTCGATTGATCGCGCCGCGATGGCGGTGGCGGTTTCGGACCAATGCGCGACGGCATCAAAGGTGTCGCGATAAGGCCTGTCGCCATTGCGAAGATGCATGCGGGCCTGGTTCTTCACGGACCAGATCGTGCCGGGCGCAAGAGCGCGGAGGCGGTGCTCCAGGTCGCTTTCCCGTTCTCTTCCCGTGTCGCCCGGGTCGAAAAAGATCACGTCCACGTCATTAAGACGGGAAGCGTCCAAGGTGCGCCCATGCAGGACGTCCCAGACAGTGTTGCGGATGAATCCAGCGCCGATCCAGCCATCGGGAAGCCTGAGGCTCTCCACATGTAAAAGAAGCGCATGCAGGTCCGCATGCGCTTCGAGGAGGTGTGCGATATCGGCGAAGCCGCGCAGGGGAGGGGCGGGGTTCATGCCGCCGCACTCCGAGAGGCTTTACGAGCGGAACAGGCCTGCCATGCCGCCTTGTAGGCGGGAGCTGCCCTGCCGGGCGACGCTGTTGCTGTTGTCGAGGGCCAGTGCGCGCGAATAGCTCTCGAGAGCCTGGCTCTTGTCGCCCTTGCGCTCGAGGGCCACGCCGCGCCACGCCCAGGAATTGGCGTCCTTGCTATCGACGTTCAGGGCCGCGTTGAAGTCCTCGATGGCCTTGTCGTACTGGTTCGTCGCCACGAAGCTCTGGCCGCGGGCCGCGTAGGGGGCACCCACGAAGGGATTGCGGTCGATGGTGGCGTCGAAGTCGAGGATCGCCTGCTGGTGCATGCCCTGGCGCTGGTAAAGCAGGCCGCGGGAGTGGAGCGCCTCGGCCGATTCGGGCAGCAGGCGGGTGGCCATGTTCAGGTCGGCCAGGGCCTCCTGATACTGGTTCTGGGCGCGGTACAGATTGGCGCGGCCGATATAGGCCGGGCCGTAATTGGGATCCGCCTGGATCGAGCGCGTGAAGTCGGAAAGCGCCTGATCGTTACGGTTCGTCTGCCGCAGCGCCAGCGCGCGGTTGGTATAGGCAGGCGCATAATTCGGATCGAGCTGCACCGCCTTGGTGAAATCCGCCATGGCGCTGCTGTAGTTGCCCACGCGGGCATAGGCGGCGCCACGGGTGTTGTAGGCGCTCGGATCGTTCGGGTTGCGCTGGATCACATCCGACAGGGAGGAGATGTTGACCGTGCTCGTGCCCTGCGTGTCTTCTTCCACTACGGCGATCCGCTGGGTGGGGCCTCCGCCCACGGTGCTGCAGGCTGAAAGGCCGAGGGCGACGAGGGTCAGGCTCAGGGGGGCAAAACGGCGAATCGATGGGGCGAACACCTTCGTCTCCAGCTTTTTTACTCACGGTACCAGGAAGCGGCACTCTGGCGGGAATTCCTTAACAGCCGCGAAACAAGGCATCAAAAAGGCGCGAAGGCAATAGGAATTGCAACTTAGTTCCGTCGCGGCCCGTGAAGCAAGGTCCAGACATGCAAACAGCGCCCCGCTTTCGCGAAGGGCGCTGGTTCACAACCGATCGGCTAGGCCTTTCAGGCCCGCTCGGAGAGCTTAGCGGGTCGGACGGGGCTTCGAAGGCAGCAGGCCTTCACGCTGCATGCGCTTGCGGATCAGCTTGCGAGCGCGGCGAACGGCCTCAGCCTTCTCGCGGGCCTTCTTCTCGGACGGCTTCTCGTAGTGGCCGCGAAGCTTCATCTCGCGGAAGATGCCCTCACGCTGCATCTTCTTCTTGAGAGCGCGGAGCGCCTGATCGACGTTGTTATCCCGGACAAGAACCTGCACGCGAATTCCTCGTTTTTGAACCGTTTCGATTGTGACAAAAAAGCAATGAGGCGCGTCATGCGCACCTCTATCTGGTCGGCGTCGATATCAGAAGAAGCCTTGCCTGTCCAGGGTTGCTTCTCAAGAAAAGCGCCGGTCCGGAAGGCCAACTGTTCCGTAAGGGAAAGGTTCAGTTCCGTTCCGGAGAAACGCGGGTGACATGACCCATCTTGCGGCCCGCCCGGGCTTCCGTCTTGCCGTAGAGATGCAGTTGCGCTCCCGGCTCGGCCAGGATTTCCTCCCAGGCATCCGCATCGTGCCCGATCAGGTTCTTCATCTCGACCCGGCCGAGGCGGGCGGTGCCGCCCAGGGGCCAGCCGCAGACCGCCCTCACATGCTGCTCGAACTGCGAAGTCGTGGCACCGCCGAGCGTCCAGTGGCCTGAATTGTGCACCCGCGGGGCGATCTCGTTCACCACGAGGTGCTCGGATCCGTTTCCGGTCACGAGAAACAGCTCGACCGCGAGCACGCCCACATAGTCCAGCGCCTCCGCGATGGAACGGGCGATGCGGAAGGCCTGCTCCTCCGTCTCAGGGGAGACGCCGGCCGGGACCTGGGTGGTGTCCAGGATGTGGTTGCGATGCTCGTTGGCGCACAGGTCATAGGCCGCGAAGGCGCCCGCGGCCGTGCGGGCGGCCACCACGGAGACCTCCCGCTCGAAAGGCACGAAGCCCTCCAGGATGGAGGCTGCGCGTCCGATCTCCTCCCAGGCAGCGACGGGATCGGTCTCAGGCGTGATCTTCACCTGTCCCTTGCCGTCATAGCCGAAGCGGCGGGTCTTGAGCACGGCGGGCCGGCCGATGCGCTCCACGGCCTCGGCCAGTTCGGCCTCGTTCGACACGGGCGCGAAGGGCGCGACCGCGATGCCGAGGCCCGCGATGAAGCTCTTCTCGAGAAACCGGTCCTGCGACACGGCCAGGGCCTGCGCATTGGGGGCAAGCGGCGCGTGGGCGCTCAGGATCGCGGCCGTCTCGCTCGGCACGTTCTCGAACTCGTAGGTCACCACGTCCACGGCCTTGGCGAAGCGCACCAGGTTCGCCTCGTCCTCGTAAGGAGCGATGGTGTATTCCGTCGCCACCTCGAAAGCCGGGCTGTTCTCCTCCGGCGCGTAGATATGCGTCCTCAGGCCGAGCTGCGCCGCCGCCATGGCGATCATGCGGCCGAGCTGGCCGCCGCCGAGAATGCCGAGGATGCAGCCGGGACGGATCATGGGTTTCTCTAGCCTTCGTTGGAGGGGCGCTCGGCCACGCTCTCGCTCTGGCGCTGCCGCCATTCGTCGAGGCGCTGGCTCAGGGCGGGATCGTGCAGGGCCAGCACGGCGGCCGCGAGCAGGGCCGCATTCACCGCGCCCGCGCGCCCGATGGCCAGGGTGCCGACCGGAATGCCAGCGGGCATCTGCACGATGGAGAGCAGGCTGTCCTGGCCCGAGAGCGCCTTCGATTCCACCGGCACGCCGAAGACGGGCAGGGGGGTCATGGCGGCGGTCATGCCGGGCAGGTGCGCGGCCCCGCCGGCGCCCGCGATGATGACCTGAAAGCCGTCCGCCCGGGCCCCCTTGGCGAAGGCCACCAGCCGGTCCGGCGTGCGGTGCGCGGAGACGATGCGGGTATCATAGGCCACGCCCAGGGCATCGAGCGTCTCGGCCGCGTGGCGCATGGTGGCCCAGTCGGACTGGCTGCCCATGATGATGGCAATAGGGGGACGCGCCATGGTGTGGCTCCGGATTCAGGGCCTTAACTGTCCAGCGGGAATAGCGAAGCCGCTTCGGGCAGGCAAGGGCGTTCCCGAAAAGGGCAGTGATTCTCAGGCGATGATGTCGGGGGTCAGCTGATCTTCGAGGCGGATGATCTGGTCCTTGAGGGCGAGCTTGCGCTTCTTGAGGCGCTGAACCTGGAGCTGGTCCCCGGCGACCATGCTCTCCAGGGCGTCGATGGCCATGTCGAGATCACGGTGCTCCTGCTTCAGACGGGCCAATTCCGCTTCCAGTTCAGCCAATTCTGTCATTGAAAATACCTAGAGCCTCAGGCCCAAAAGTGGATTCCACTTTTGGGATCGATCCGATGCTCAATCCCTTAAGCGGCGCATCGCAGGCTGCGGAAACCGGGCCCTCTTTTCCGCACGATGCGCGAGATGCCAGACCGCTTTCAGCGGCCGGGCCACAATGGGGCGGAAGTATGCTCTCGGGCCCTGTGGAGAGCAAGAGAGCCGGAGCATCTTCTACTCTCGAATCTTTGAATTTCGCCTTCGACTCGCCACACTCTATCTGCCACAATGTTCCCCGTCAGTAGATCGAATAGGAGGAACTGACATGCCGCTGCAGAATCACCTGACGGAGCTGGAACGGAAGCATCGCGCCCTCGAGCGCGAAATCCAGGATACTCTCAACAGACCGTCGGCAGATGACATGAGGCTGGCAGAGCTCAAGCGGAAGAAGCTTCAGCTCAAGGACGAGATTACGAGACTGAGAACGTCCGATTCGGTGGTGCACTAGCCACCCGAACCCTCGCATTTTTCCAACTGAAGAAGCCGTCGCTTTACTCAAGGAGCGACGGCTTTTTCGTGGAGATCCTACAGATAGGTCACCGCGCCGTCATAGATGAGCTTGGCGCCGACGAGGATCAGCAGGACGTAGACGGCCGTGTAGAAGGCCTGGCCCGAAACCCGCCGCACCAGCAGCACGCCGGCCCAGGTCGACGCAATGGCAACCGGGAACAGGGCGCCCGCGGTGGCCATGTTCTCGGCCGTGAACTGCCCGAGCGCCAGATAAGGCGGCACCTTGATCCAGTTGATCATCGCGAAGAGCACGGCTCCGGTGCCGACGAAGATGTCCCGCGGCAGCCGCTGGGGCATGACGTAGATCTGGAAGGGCGGCCCGCCCGCGTGGGCGACCATGCTGGTGAAGCCCGTGACCCAGCCCCAGAAGATGCCGCGCGGCACGTCGGCCGGCGCGGCCTTCGGCGGGCTCGCGCGGCGTTCCACCACCATGCGGCGGATGGCGAAAGCCACGGAAATGATCCCGACGGCCAGCTTGACGGCGGCGTCGGACACCTGGGCGGCCAGGAGATAGCCCGTCACGATGCCCGAGATGCCGCCCAGGAGCATGATCACCACGTTGCGCCGGTCCCAGGTGCGCCGGTAGGCCCAGACCGACACCACGTCCTGCACGATCAGGATCGGCAGGGTAATGGCGGCCGCCTGCACGGGCGACACCACCAGGGCCATCAGGGGCAGCGAGAGGGCGCCGAGCCCCGAGAAGCCGCCCTTGGCCAGTCCGAGCAGGATCACCGCGGGAATGGCGGCGGCATAGAAGAGGGGATCGGTAATCACGACAGCACTCGCCGAAAGTCGACTCACCGAAAGTCGCCCCTGACCACGGCTTGATGGCCTGCTACCACAGCAGGCGCTTGAAGTCTCATGCAGAGAACGCAAGGGGGAACGCCATGCCATCCGCCCAGAGCCGCTATCATGAGGTCTATGCCGACTGGAAAGCCGATCCGGTCGGCTTCTGGGAGCAGGCGGCGCGGGAGATCGACTGGATCAAACCGGCCGAGACGGTGTTCGACCGCGAAGCCGGCGTCTATGGCCGCTGGTTCCTCGGGGCCGAGTGCAACACCTGCTACAACGCCGTCGACCGCCATGCGGCGACCCGGGGCGGCCAAGCGGCGATCATCTACGACAGCCCTGTCACAGGCACGAAGCGCAGCATCACCTATGCCGAGCTGCGGGACGAGGTCGCGACGCTTGCGGCCGTGCTGCAGGACATGGGCGTCGCGAAGGGCGACCGCGTCGTCATCTACATGCCGATGATCCCGGAGACGAGTTTCGCCATGCTGGCCTGCGCCCGCATCGGGGCGATCCATTCTGTGGTCTTCGGCGGTTTCGCCGCCAAGGAGCTGGCGACCCGTATCGACGATGCGAAGCCAAAGGTCATCCTCTCCGCGTCCTGCGGGATCGAGGGCAGTCGCGTCATTCCCTACAAGCCGCTGCTGGACGAGGCGATCGCGCTGTCCTCGTCCAAGCCGCAGGCCTGCCTCGTCTTCCAGCGGCCGCAGCTCGCCTGCGACCTGATCGAGGGTCGCGACCGGGATTGGGCGGGCGCCGTCGCTGATGCGAAGGCGAAGGGCCGCCAAGCCGAATGCGTGCCCGTGGCGGCGACCGACCCGCTCTACGTGCTCTACACTTCCGGAACCACCGGCATCCCCAAGGGCGTGGTGCGTGACAACGGCGGCCACATGGTCGCTCTCAAATGGTCCATGGAGCATTTCTTCGGCGTGAAGCCCGGCGAGGTGTTCTGGGCCGCGTCCGACGTGGGCTGGGTGGTCGGCCATTCCTACATCGTCTACGGGCCGCTGCTCCACGGCTGCACGGCCATCCTCTACGAGGGCAAGCCGGTGGGAACGCCCGACGCGGGCGCCTATTGGCGCGTGATCTCCGACCATGGGGTCGTGACCCTCTTCACGGCGCCCACGGCCTTCCGCGCCATCAAGAAGGAGGATCCGAAGGCGGAACTCCTGAAACAATACGACCTCTCCTCGTTCCGTGCCCTGTTCCTGGCGGGCGAGCGGGCCGATCCCGACACGGTCCAATGGGCCGAGGACATCCTGCGGGTGCCGGTCATCGATCATTGGTGGCAGACGGAGACCGGCTGGCCGGTCGCCGGCAATCCGCTGGGCCTGGGTGCGCTGCCCGTGAAGCATGGCTCGCCCACGGTGCCGATGCCGGGATACATTCTCGAAGTGCTCGACGAAGGCGGCAGGCCGGTCGGCCCCAACACGATGGGAGCCATCGTCATCAGGCTGCCCCTGCCGCCCGGCGCCCTGCCGACCCTGTGGCAGGCGGACGAGCGGTTCCGAGAAGCCTACCTCTCGGTCTATCCCGGCTACTACAACACCTCGGACGCGGGCTATCTCGACCAGGACGGCTATATCTGGGTCATGGGCCGCACCGACGACATCATCAACGTCGCGGGCCATCGCCTGTCCACGGGCGGCATGGAGGAAGTGCTGGCCTCCCACCCGGCGGTCGCGGAATGTGCCGTGATCGGCGTGAAGGATTCGCTCAAGGGCGAGGTGCCGTGCGGCTTCGTGGTGCTCAAATCCGGCATCGACCGGCCGCCCGAAGCCATCGAGGCCGAACTCGTGGCTCTGGTGCGCGACAAGATCGGCCCCGTGGCCGCCTTCAAGCTCGCGATCACCGTGGCGCGCCTGCCCAAGACCCGCTCCGGCAAAATTCTGCGCGGCACGATGAAGAAGATCGCCGACGGCGACACCTGGTCGACGCCCGCCACCATCGACGATCCCATGATCCTGTCTGAGATCGGCGATGCGCTGAGGGCGAGGGGGCTTGCCGGGTAGGGAGGCTCTACGGATGCCGGACGAGGAAGAGGACGCGCAGGGCCGTTTCGAAGCTTTGCTGGCGCAAGTCCTTGGGGATGATGAAAAGGCGCTGGCTCATCGAGCGGCCAAGGATTTCCGCCAAACTGCGCGAGCGGATGCCGTGGGGGCGAAGACAAGCTTCGAACGCAACCGCGACCGGCCGGCAAAGCCACCGCGAAGGCGGCCGAAACGTCAAGGATAAGAGGCTGAAAACGAAAAAGGCCCGGAGCGATCCGGGCCTTTGTGCGTGAGGACGCTTATTCCTCGTCTTCGTCCTCGTCGTCGCGCTTGAGCTGCTTGAGCTTGGCGAAGACCGAGTTGACGTCGATGTTCTCTTCCTGGGCCGGCTTCGGGCGGCTCATGTCGGCGAAGGGGTCGACCCGCTCGGGGGCCGTGGAGACCTCGGCCGGCATCAGGGTGCCGCCATGGTCCTGAGCCTCCACATGCGGACGGTCCTTGGCGGCGCGCTGTACCTCGAAGTCGAGGTCGATCTGCGAGCACAGGCCGAGGGTGACCGGGTCCATGGGCGAGAGGCTGGCAGAGTTCCAGTGGGTACGCTCACGGACCTGCTGGATCGTCGTCTTGGTGGTGCCCACCAGACGCATGATCTGCGCGTCCTTCAGCTCGGGATGGTTGCGCACCAGCCAGAGGATCGCGTTCGGGCGGTCGTGTCGGCGGGACACGGGAGTGTAGCGCGGACCCTTCTTGACCCGCTTCTGCTCCGGCAGCTTCACGCGCGACTCGGCGAGGCGGAGGTGATGGGTCGGGTCCTTCTGGGCCTTCTCGATCTCCTCACGGGTCAGCTGCCCCGTGGTCACCGGGTCGAGGCCCTTGATGCCGGCCGCGACCTCGCCGTCCGCGATGCCCTTCACCTCGAGCGGGTGCAGCTTGCAGAAATCGGCGATCTGGTCGAACGACAGCGATGTATTCTCGACGAGCCAGACGGCTGTCGCCTTCGGCATCAACGGTCCCTGGGACATCTACGTGAACCTCCTTCAGGCCGGGCGCCGGATCATCGGCGCCGCACGGCAAAACTCTCTCGCGCTCCGAACCGGTCCGGACCGGAGCATCTCGTCTCACGATGTGAGGGAAACGAGATGATTATAGGGATCGTGCCGGTATGTTGCAAATTTTAAAGGGTGAGAACGATCTTCCCGATATGCTCGCCCCCGTCCATCCGCGCATGGGCCTTTGCCACGTCCTCGAAGCCGAAGGTCGAATCCATCACCGGCCTGCACCGCCCCTGCGCCAGAAGCGGCCAGACCTTCTCCTCCAGGGCCTCGGCGATGTCGGCCTTCTCGGCCGGTGAGCGCGGGCGCAGGGTCGAACCCGTATGGGTCAGCCGCTTGACCATCAGGCGGCGGAAATCGACCTCGGCCTTGGGTCCCTGCAGGAAGGCGATCTGCACGATCCGGCCATCCTGGGCGGCGGCCTCGTAGTTGCGGGAGATGTAATCGCCGCCGACCATGTCGAGGATCACGTCCACGCCCCGCCCGCCCGTGGCCTCCTTGGCGACTGCGACGAAGTCCTGGCTCCGGTAGTTGATCGCCACGTCGGCGCCGAGCCGCAGGCAGGCGTCGCATTTGTCCTGGCTGCCGGCCGTGGCGATGACGGTGGCGCCGAAGGCCTTGGCGAGCTGGATCGCCGTGGTGCCGATACCGGAGGTTCCCCCATGGACGAGGAGCGTCTCGCCCGATTGCAGGCGGCCTCGGTCGAACACGTTGGTCCAGACGGTGAAATAGGTTTCCGGAACGGCGCCCGCTTCCGCGAAGGAGAGGCCGGCGGGAATGGGCAGCGCATTGCTCTCGTGGACGACCGCGTAGTCCGCATAGCCGCCGCCCGGCACCAGAGCCATGACGGGTTCGCCGATTGAAAAGCGCGCGGCGTTCGGACCCGTGGCCGCCACCTCGCCGGCGATCTCGAGCCCGAGGATATCGGGAGCGCCGGGAGGAGGCGGATAGCCACCCTGCCGCTGGATCACGTCGGGGCGGTTCACGCCCGCGGCCCTCACCCGCACCAGGATCTCGCCCTCCTTGGGCCTGGGAACGGGGCGCTGGACCACCTTGAGAACCTCCGGTCCGCCGCTTCCCTCGGCGATCACGGCCCGCATCATCTCAGGGATCTGCCCCATTTTTCCCTCCTTTGGTCAACACTCTCCCGGGATATAGGCTTCGCTGCCAAGGAATACATGCCAGATTGACTGAATGACCAACCGTTGAAGAGGAGAATGCCATGGCCCTCGATCCCTTCGCCGACGAGCCGCGCCCGATCATGAGCGGGCACGAGATCGGCCAGGACCTCTCGATGCTCTCCATCGACGAACTCGACGAGCGCGTCGAGATGCTGGAGCAGGAGATCGCCCGCATCAAGGAGGCGAGGGCTCGAAAGGAAAACTCCCGCGCGGCCGCGAGCGCCTTCTTCAAGCTCGGCCAGGGCTGACGTTTCTGTCACAAAGAAACGTTCTTAACGGTGCATTAACCATTCCCGGATAGACCGGAAGACATCCGGGCTTCTCCCTGGATGCCGAGTGGCTTCGAAGCCCACTCTGTTTGACGCTTCCCTGTTAGACTTCAAGAGCCGCCTCGCGCGGCTCGATTTTTATGGGCCCGGCCTCGGCTTCCGGTGCCCTGCGCGGGAAACCGGGTCCCCTTGTCCTGCCGGGGTGCTGCCTTAACCTTAAGAAGAGGTTACCGAGGCAAGCCCGATCCTTCCGTCCTATACTCATCTCAACAGTTCGTACCCGCCGCCCGCGAGGCGCGGAGGGCAGATTTTTGGGAGATGTGCGTGAACGAACCCGACGTGATCCAGCTCGACGTCGATCCTGTCCGGTTCGGGCAGAGCTTCGTGGGTTCCGAGGCCTTCAAGGCGCTCTTCCAGGAGGGCATGGAGCTCATCGAGGAAACGGCCGCGTATCTCGACGGCCCGGGCCGGGAGGAATCCCGCCACCTGCCGCGTCAGGCGAGCCTCGTCTATGCCAGCGAGAGCATGCGCCTCACCACCCGCCTGATGCAGGTCGCCTCATGGCTGCTGCTGCAGCGGGCCGTGGCGGAAGGGGAGATCACGGCCGATCAGGCGCAGCTGGAAAAGAACCGCGTGCGCCTGAACTCGCAGGACACCGCGACCACCATCGCGGAATACGAGGGGCTCCCCGCGCGCCTGCGGGAACTGATGGGCCTCGCGACCCGGCTTCACGCCCGGATCCTGCATCTCGAACGCCTCATCACGGAGGCCGAGGAGGCTCCTCGGGCCCCAGTCCCCAACCCGGTTGCGACCCAGCTCGGGATGCTACAGAGGGCCTTCGGCACGATGGAATAACCAGGGCAGCGGCCATGATGCCGCACCCGGCCGTAACTCCCCCGCGAAGGGTTGAAACCCCTGTCTGAAGGGCTAAACCTAACCTGTCGGCCGCTCTTGTGCCGTCAATCGAAGGATATGCAACCCATGTCAAGCGACAGTCGAAAGACCATGCCGCCTCAGGTTCGCGCAGAAGGCTGATCGCTCGGCTCTCCTGCGATCGGGCCCGTGGCGGCTGGTCGCGAGGAGAGTTCCATGAAAAAGTTCATCACCAATCGTTTCGAAATCCTGTCCGAATGGATTTCCGACAACCTGGGCAGCCCCTATGCGTTCATGGCGGCCAGCCTGCTCGTGGCCGTTTGGGCCATCTCCGGTCCCGTCTTCCAATTCTCCGACACGTGGCAGCTCGTGATCAACACCGGCACCACGATCTGCACCTTCCTGATGGTGTTCCTGCTGCAGAATACCGGCAACCGCACCATCGACGAGATGGAAGAGCGTCTGCGCTCGCTGGAACTCCTGAACCGGGAGCTTCTCCGCGAGATCCGCACCCTGAAGGCTCCCGACGAGCCTACCGTCAGGGAGGCTGCCTGAGGGGGATCCGGACACAACCGCCAAAGAAAAAGCCCCGCCGAAGCGGGGCTTTTTTGATTCCGGTCCGAAGGACGCGGATTACTTCTTGGCGCCGAGGCCCAGGCCGCCGAACTTCGAGTTGAAGCGCGACACGCGGCCGCCGCGGTCGAGGAGCTGCTGCGTACCGCCGGTCCAGGCCGGGTGGGTGTTCGGGTCGATGTCGAGGTTGAGAGTGTCGCCCTCTTTGCCGTAGGTCGAGCGGGTCGTGTACTCGGTGCCGTTGGTCATGACCACCTTGATGAAGTGGTAATCGGGGTGATCGGTTTCTTTGCGCGCCATTGCCATAGTCCTTCTTGCGGCCAGCCAGATCTGGTCAGCCCGCAATGTTGAGATCGAGCCTGAATTGATGAATGCGCGCCTATACCTCACTTAAGACCTTGAAACAAGCCGGGGCAAAGGTGCTAAACCGCCCCTTGTGGCGATTCCGTAAGACGCAAGGTGTCATGGCCGATCATTCCCAAGGGCAGACCCGCCCCAAGGCTGCGCTCAGCGCCCTGAAGCCGCTCGTCCCCTACGGCCTAGCCTACAAGGGGCGGATCGCGGCCGCGCTGGCGGCGCTCGCCGTGGCCTCCGGCGCCACGCTCGTCATGCCGATCGCCGTGAGGCGCGTCATCGATTTCGGCTTTTCGGAGGAGGGGCGGGCTTATATCAGCGCCTATTTCGCCCTTCTGGTCGTGGTGGTGGGCGTTCTCGCGCTCGCCAGCGCCCTTCGCTATTACTGCGTCATCACCCTCGGCGAGCGGGTGGTGGCGGATCTGCGCTCCGCCGTGTTCCGGCACCTGACCTCCCTCGATCCCGCCTTCTTCGACCAGACCAAGAGCGGCGAGATCGTCTCCCGGCTCACGGCCGACACCACCCAGGTCAAGGCCGCCTTCGGGGTCAGCATCTCGATTGCCCTGCGCAACCTCTTTCTGTTTCTCGGCGCGACCGTCCTCATGATCATCACGAGCCCGAAGCTCTCGGCGCTCGTGCTGCTCGCCATCCCGGTCATCGTCCTTCCCCTGGTCTTCTCCGGCCGTGCCGTTCGGCGGCGCTCCCGGGCGGCGCAGGACCGGCTCGCCGATGCCTCGGCCTATGCGGCGGAGGCCATCGGGGCCGTGCGGACCATGCAGGCCTTCGGCATGGAAAGCCTTACGGCCGCACGCTTCACGGCCGCCGCCGAGGAGGCCTTCGATGCGGCCCGGCTCTCCACCACCATGCGGGCCTTCCTGACCGGCGCGGGCATCTTCCTGGTGTCGGCGAGCGTGGTCGGCGTGCTCTGGTACGGCGCGCAGGACGTGCTGGCCGGGCAGATGACGGGCGGGCGCCTGTCGCAGTTCGTGCTCTACGCGGTCTTCGCTGCAAGCTCCCTCGGCCAGCTCTCGGAAGTCTACGGCGAGCTTGCCCAGGCGGCCGGCGCGGCGGAGCGCCTCGGCGAAATCCTGGCGGCGAAGCCCGCCGTCGAGCGGCCGCAGAATCCCAAGGCCCTGCCGGAGCCGCCGCTCGGGACGGTGGCGTTCGAGGACGTGCACTTCGCTTATCCGACCCGCGCCGACCAGCGCGCGATCCACGGCCTGAGCTTTGCGGTCAGATCCGGCGAGCGGGTCGCCATCGTTGGACCCTCGGGGGCAGGCAAGAGCACAATCCTGCAATTGCTGCTGCGCTTCTACGATCCGCAGAGCGGCACGATCCGGGTCGACGGGGTCGCGGTCCAGGAGGCCGACCCTGCCGCACTGCGCGTCCGCACGGCCCTCGTGCCGCAGGAGCCGACGATCTTTGCGGCCTCCGTCCTCGACAACATCCGCTACGGGCGCCCCGACGCCACGGAGGCCGAGGTCCTGCACGCCGCCGAACTCGCCTCCGCCGACGGCTTCATCCAGGCCCTGCCGGAAGGTTACCAGACGATGATCGGCGAGCGCGGCGTGACCCTGTCGGGCGGCCAGCGCCAGCGCTTGGCGATTGCCCGCGCGATCCTGAAGGACGCCCCGATCCTGCTCCTCGACGAGGCGACCTCGGCGCTCGACGCGGAGAGCGAGCGCAAGGTCCAGACCGCCCTCGACCGGCTGATGGAAGGCCGCACCACCCTGGTCATCGCCCACCGCCTCGCCACGGTCCGTTCCGCCGACCGCATCCTGGTCATGGACAAGGGTGTGATCGTGGAGGAGGGCACCCACGAATCCCTCCTCGCCCAGGGCGGTCTCTATGCCCGTCTCGCCCGGCTCCAGTTCACGAGCGCGGAGGAGCGCCACGAGGCGGCGGAATAGGGCTGCCTGAAATTGATGCACCGGCATGGGCTGACATCCGGCCCGTGCTTCCCATGTGAGCCGAAACCGTTGCGTCGGATCGAGGGCACGCTTGGGACAGGCCGGGAACGCAGGCATGGGCGTCAGCAGGAGACATCCGCAGGACTCGACCCGCATCAACATCCTCGAGCCGTGGGATCTCCAGTACTGGTCCGACCGCTGGAACGTCCCGCGCCGGCAGGTCGTGGAAGCCATCCGCCGCGTCGGTGATCAGGTTCACGACGTCGCCCAGGCTTTGGGGAAGGGGTAGGCGGAATACGCTGCGTTTACCCTTGCGTCATATCTGGCATGGCGGTGTCGGCATGGTAAGCATGGCCGATGTCCGACCTCTACCCTCCTATTGATTCCTCCGACTCCGGCATGCTCGCTGTGGGCGACGGGCATCGCGTCTATTGGGAAACCTGCGGCAATCCTGCCGGGAAACCTGCCCTGGTGCTGCATGGAGGACCAGGCTCGGGCTGCACTGTGAATGCACGGCGATATTTCGATCCGCGCTCCTACCGCGTTGTGCTCTTCGATCAGCGCGGCAGCGGGCGCAGCACGCCGCATGCCAGCACTCCCGGCATCGACCTCTCCACCAACACCACGCCTCATCTCGTCGCCGATATCGAACGCCTGCGGCAGCATCTCGGAATCGAGCAATGGCTGGTGCTCGGCGGCTCCTGGGGCTCGACCCTGGCGCTCGCCTATGCCGAGCAATATCCCGAGCGTGTGACGGAAATGGTATTGTTCAGCATTGCCACCACAACGACGGCTGAAATCGAGTGGATCACCCGCGGTGTCGGGGCCTTCTTCCCCGAGGCGTGGAGCCGGTTTCAGTCAGGCGTGCCGGAGGCGGATCGGGAGGGGAACCTCATCGAGGCCTATCACCGGCTCCTCTTGCATCCTGATCCTGTCGTTCATGAAAGGGCGGCGCGGGATTGGTGCGATTGGGAAATGGCGATTGTCGCAGTCCATCGGAACCACAAGCCTCATCCCCGCTACGACGACCCAGCCTTCCGGCTGGGCTTTGCGCGACTCGTCACGCATTTCTGGCGCCACCGCGCCTGGCTCGAGGATGGCGTATTGGTGCGGAATGCGAACCGCCTCGCCGGCATTCCCGGCATCCTCATCCATGGCCGGCTCGATATCGGCGGTCCGCTCGTCACACCGTGGAATCTTCAGCGGCATTGGCCGGGCAGCGAACTGATCGTCGTCGGGGAGGCAGGGCATGATGCGCGCGATCCCGGCATGACGGAGAGCATCGTTGCCGCGACTGATCGGTTCGCGTAAATCACCGCTCCGTCAGCTTCAGCTCGATGCGCCGGTTGCGGGCATAGGCCTCTTCGGTGGTGCCGTTGTCGAGGGGCTGGAACTCGCCGAAGCCGGCGGCGACGAGGTGCTGGGGCTGGACGCCCCGGGCGACCAGGGCCTGGACCACGGCGATGGCGCGGGCCGACGAGAGGGCCCAGTTCGACGGGAATTGCGACGTCGCGATCGGGCGTTGGTCCGTGTGGCCGTCGACGCGAATCACCCAAGGGATATCCGGAGGCACCTGGCGCTCCAGTTCGATGAGCGCGGAGGCGATGCGGTCGATCTCGCCGGAGGCTTCCGGGCGCAGGGTCGCCTGGCCGGCCGGGAAGAGAACCTCCGACTGGAACACGAAGCGGTCGCCCACGATGCGCACGTCCGGACGGGTGCCGAGGATCTGCCGCAGGCGGCCGAAGAAATCGGACCGGTAGCGCGCCAGCTCCTGCACCCGCTGGGCCAGAGCGACGTTGAGGCGGCTGCCGAGGTCGGCGATGCGGGCCTGGCTCTCCTTGTCCCGGTTCTCTGACGCGGCGAGAGCCTCTTCCAGGGCCGCGAGCTGGCGGCGCATGGCGGCGATCTGCTGGTTGAGGATCTCGACCTGGCTCAGAGCCCGGCCGGTGTTCTGGCGCTCGGTTTCGAGCTGCGTGCCCAGCTCCTGCGCCTGGGCCTGCGCGGCGCCACCGCTGTCGAGAAGGCCCTGGAGGCGCGCCCGCTCGGCCTCGTTGGCGCGCAGCGTGGTCTGCAGGGATGTCACCGTGTCCTCGATGGTGCGCCGGTTCGAGCGCTCCAGGGACAGAAGATCGGTCAGCTCGGCGATCTGGCGGTTCAGGCGGTCGAGGACCGTGTCGCGGCCGGAAAGCTCCCGGGATAGGAAGAACTGGCCGACGGTGAAGACCGAGATCAGGAAGATGATGGCGAGCAGCAGGGTCGACAGGGCGTCCACGAAGCCCGGCCAGTAATTGATCTGGCTGCTGCGTCCCCGCCGGCGTCCTCCCGCGCTCGAGATCGGCATCAGGGCAGCCTTTCACGGGAGATACGGTCGAGAACCTGTTTCAGCTCCTTCTCGCGGGCCGCCTGGGCCTCGACCCAGTCGCGGATCATTTGCTGCTCCGCCCGCATGTGCTGGACGAGGCCCTGGACGCCCTCGGCCAGGTTGGCCATGGCCTGGGTCGCGGCCCGGCCGCCCGCGCCGTCGTTGACGGCGGCCGTGAGCCGGTTCAGCGCCACGGTCAGGTCGTGCGAGGTGCCGGGACGCATGCTCGTGTCGGCAGGCGTGTCCAGGGTGGAGATGGCGAGCCAGTCCTCCAGCTCCGTGTAGAAGCGGCTCTGGGCCTGGCCGGCCTGGAGGTCAAGAAAGCCGAGGACGAGGGAGCCGGCGAGGCCGAACAGGGAGGCCGAGAAGGACAGGCCCATGCCCTGGAGCGGGCCGGCGAGCGAGTTCTTCAGCTCGTCGAAGAGGACGGCCGTATCCTGGCCGGTGCGGAGCGACGAGATGATGCGCCCGACCGAGCCGACCGTGTCGATGAGGCCCCAGAAGGTGCCGAGAAGGCCTAAGAAGACCAGGAGGCCCGCGAGATAGCGCACGATCTCGCGGCTCTCGTCGAGACGGGCCCCGATGGAATCCAGGACCGAGCGGGTCGCTGCGACGGAAAAGCCGGCTTGCTCGGGCCGGTTGCCGAGGAGCGCCGCCAGGGGCGCCAGCAGGACCGGCGGGGTGGGGGCGACGAGCCCTTCCTCGGTCTGGCGCAGGGTGTTGACCCACCGCACCTCCGGAAAAAGCCGCCAGGCCTGCCGGATGGCCAGCACGATGCCGATGAACATGACGCCGAGAATCAGGGCGTTGAGGCCGGGATTGGCCTGGAAGGCCGACCAGATCTGCCGGTAGAGGATGAAGGCGACGAACCCTGCCAGAACCAGGAAGACCGCCATGCGGACCAGGTAAATCCGCGGTGGGGTAAGGGGTTGGTCCGCCATCGTTATCCTGTGCATTGGTGCTTCGGAGCTGCACCAATGTGACCGCCCCTGTCCGCCGGATCAAGCGCGACCACGGCCGACTTCGACGGGACGAACAGAAATATCGGCCGGAACCTCCCGGAAAACTATCCTTTGGCCTTCTTCAGAAGCTTGAGCAGCTCGCGGTGCATAACCTCGTTGCCGCAGGCGATGGAGCCCTTGGCCATCGGGTCGCTGCCGCCATCCGCGTCGGACACGAAACCGCCCGCCTCGCGGATCATTAGGATGCCGGCGGCGATGTCCCAGGTGTTCAGGCCTCGTTCCCAATAGGCATCGAAGCGCCCGCAGGCCACGTAGGCGAGGTCGAGGGCGGC
The DNA here is from genome assembly GCF_024519725.1 of Microvirga sp. Mcv34. Classification (GTDB taxonomy): domain Bacteria; phylum Pseudomonadota; class Alphaproteobacteria; order Rhizobiales; family Beijerinckiaceae; genus Microvirga. Next base: position 59,626 of record NZ_JALJRK010000011.1, read on the forward strand.
GGCACCCCAGCGGCGCATGCCGCCCACATTGGCCATGACGGAGGCGCATTCGCGCAGGAACAGGCCGTGATCGCCCTTGCCGATATGCGGCAGGCCGCAGGCCACGACGGCGTCCGGCACGTCAGTGCGGGCCGCCACGCGGATGCGGCGGTTGTTGAGATAGGCGCCCTTGCCCTTCTCGGAAATGAAAAGCTCGTCCTTGGCCGGATCGTAGATCACGCCGGCGACGATCTGGCCGTCGCGCTCCAGGCCGACCGAGATGGCGAATTGCGGCAGGCCGTGCAGGAAGTTGGTGGTGCCGTCGAGCGGGTCGATATGCCAGCGATGGCTCGGGTCGGTGCCCTCGACGACGCCCTGCTCCTCCATGATGAAGCCGTAGCCGGGCCGGGCCTTCTCGAGCGCCTCGCGCAGGATCTTCTCCGCCTTGCGGTCGGCCGCCGACACGAAGTCGCCGGGACCTTTACGGGAGACCTGCAGATTCTCGACTTCGCCGAAATCGCGCTTGAGCGAGCGCGAAGCCTTCATCACGGCATCGGTCATGACGGTCATGAGGGGCGAACGGATCATCGGGCAAGTCCTGGCAAAGAGCGGTTTTGAAATGAAGTGTGGTCGATGGACCACGCGAGGGTTCGCGTCAAGCGGTGGTCAACCGAGCAGCGGCGCGAATGATCCCTCCCGGGGCCTGTTTTCATGCGCTCAGCGCATGCCGAGCCGTTCGGCGGCGAGCTTTTCGGCGCGCTTGCGGTCCTCGGTGCTCAGCTCCTTGAAGGCTTCGTCGAGCCAGGGATCGGCCAGGCCCTGAGCGGCGGCCAGGATATGCCAGGCCGCCCCATCGACCTTGTTGGCGGGAACGCCGCGGCCGGCGACGAGCAGGCGGGCCAGGCGGTTCTGGGCGATGGCGTTGCCCTTCGCGGCGGCCCGGCGGAAATAGCGCGCGGCCTGGGATTCGCTGACCGGGACCCCATCCCCGTTGAAGAGCAGGATCGCGTATTCCACCTCGCCGACCGAGCTGCCGTTGCGGGCCGCGCGCTCGAAGAGGCGGGCGGCCTCGCTGGAATTCCGCT
>NZ_JALJRK010000011.1:60699-102578 GCF_024519725.1 Microvirga sp. Mcv34
CCTTGAGGTAGAGCACCCCGAGGGCATGCTGCGCATCGGGGATCTCGGCCGCCGCCGCCCTCTTCAGCAGCTCGACGGCCTTCTTCAGGTCCTCGTCGTTGCCGCTGGTGAGCAGGAGCAGGGCGAGGTTGTGGCAGGCCAGGGAATTGCCCTTGGCGGCCGCCTGTTCGAGCCATGTCCGGCCCTGCGCGGCGTTCTTGGGCATGCCGCGTCCGTCGAGGGCCATAAGGCCGAGGGAGGCGAGCGCGTTGGCGTCGCCGCGCCCCGCCGCCAAGCGGTACCACTCGGAGGCCTTCTTCGGGTCCATGGCGACCCCGAGCCCCTGGTTGTAGAGTTCGCCCAGCAGCGTCATGGCGGCGGCGTCGCTCTTGTTCTTTTCCAGCCGTAGGTTCGCCTCGCGGAACGCCGTCTGATAAAGGCCGCGCTGATAGGCGCCATAGGCGAGATCGGGCTCCGCCGCCTGGCCCGGCATCGCGGATGCCGCCAGAAGGGCTCCGCCGAGGATCCAGGACCGACGCATCAGCGCGAGGCCTCCTGCCGCTCCAGGATCCCGGCAGCCGTTTTCACGGCGGCAGCGGGGCCGTCCGCATGGGTCCAGACCGCATCGCCGAGGGCGACGAATTCCGCGTTCGTGGCCGCCAGGGCCTCGACCGCGTCGAGGCTCGGCGCATAGGCGACGCAGGGCGTCTCGAAGATCTCGGCCCACCAGGCGGCGCGCTCCACCACGCTTTCCAAGGCCGGGACGGAGCCGTCCGGGCGCGGTTCGCCGAAGAGCAGGTAATCGGCCCCGGCCTCACCCAGGGACATGGCGTCGTCCTTGGTGCGGATCGCCCCCACGCCGACGGCACGCTCGGACTTCAGCCGCTCACGCAACTCGCGCACGAGGGCCGGATCGCCCGGCACGTGGACGCCGTCGGCGCCGCCCCGGGCGGCGACGTTCGCCAGGTCCGCCTTGCCGTCGGACGAGACGAGCACGGCCGCTCCGTGCTCCTGCGCCGCGGGGGCGAGGGCCTTCACCAGGTTGATCAGGCTCCGCTCGTCGGCCGCGCCCAGGCGCAGCAGGACGGCCGCCACGGAACCGGCTCCGCAGGCTTCCGCAAGGCGAGGAGCGAAGGAATCATCCTCCAGGACAGGGGTGATGAGGTAGAGGCGGGCGGCGGTGTCGGCCATGGATCACAGGTCACAAAAAAGAAAGACAGGGTTCCCATAACGAAAACGGGGCCATCTTGCGAGGCCCCGCTTGTCGATCATGATTGAGGCAAAAGCCTGATCGGATTACTCCGCCGCCTGACGGCTCGTGCCGAAGGTCGGGTCGAGCTCGCCCGAGGCGTAGCGCTTGGCCATCTCGGCGAGGGTGAACACGCGCTTGATCTTCGAGGCCTGGCCGGCGGTGTTGAATTCCTGCAGGCGCTGCTTGCAGAGCTTCGTCATGGCCTCCATGGCGGGCTTCAGGTACTTGCGCGGGTCGAACTCGCCCGGGTTCTCGGTCAGGACCTTACGGATCTGGCCGGTCATCGCCATCCGGTTGTCGGTGTCGATGTTGATCTTGCGCACGCCGTGCTTGATGCCGCGCTGGATCTCTTCCACCGGCACGCCCCAGGTCGGCTTCATCTGGCCGCCGTACTGGTTGATGATGTCCTGCAGGTCCTGCGGCACCGAGGACGAGCCGTGCATCACCAGGTGGGTGTTCGGGAGCTTCTTGTGGATCTCCTCGATCACATGCATGGCAAGGATCGCGCCGTCGGGCTTGCGGGTGAACTTGTAGGCGCCGTGCGAGGTGCCCATGGCGATCGCGAGCGCGTCGACCTTGGTCTCGGCCACGAATTTCACCGCCTCGTCCGGGTTCGTCAGCAACTGGTCGTGCGACAGCTTGCCCTCGGCCCCGTGGCCATCCTCGGCCTCGCCTTCGCCGGTCTCAAGGGAGCCGAGCACGCCGAGTTCGCCTTCCACCGAGATGCCGCCGAGATGAGCCATCTCGACCACCTTGCGGGTGACGGCCACGTTGTAGTCCCAGTCCCCCGGGGTCTTGCCGTCGGCCTTGAGCGAGCCGTCCATCATCACCGAGGTGAAGCCGGCCTGGATCGCCGTCATGCAGGTGGCGGGCTCGTTGCCGTGATCGAGATGCACGCAGACCGGGATGTGCGGATAGATCTCGGTCACCGCGTCCATCATGTGCTTGAGCATGACGTCGTTGGCGTAGGAGCGGGCGCCGCGGCTCGCCTGGATGATCACCGGCGCGTCGACCTCGCTGGCCGCCGCCATGATGGCGAGCGCCTGCTCCATGTTGTTGATGTTGAAGGCAGGCACGCCATAGCCTTGCTCGGCTGCGTGATCCAGAAGCTGCCTCATGGTGATGCGTGCCATTTAGTCCTCCGTATTGGTTTTGGTTTTAAACAGCGCAGAAGCTGAACCTCAGCTTAAGCCAACTAGGCCGCGTTTTCGCTTGGCAAAGTGGGTAGCCGCTCTGCCAAGCCTAGCCTCAGGCCCTCAGCGCTTCCACGCCGGGCAGCGACTTGCCTTCGAGCCATTCGAGGAAGGCGCCGCCTGCCGTCGATACATAGGTGAAGTCGTCCGCAACGCCAGCATGGTTGAGGGCTGCCACCGTATCGCCGCCGCCGGCGACGGAGACGAGCTTGCCCTCCTTCGTGCGCTGGGCCGCGTGACGCGCGGCCGCGACCGTGCCCTGATCGAAGGGGGCGATCTCGAAGGCGCCGAGCGGGCCGTTCCAGACGAGCGTCGCCGCGTCGTTGATCGCGGCCGCGATGCGCTCCACCGATTGCGAGCCCACGTCCAGGATCATCTGGTCCTCGGGGATCGCATCGATGCCGTAGGTGTGGTTGAGGGCCCCGGCCTTGAACTCGTAGGCGCAGACGCCGTCCACGGGCAGGATGATGGCGCAGTTGGAGGCGCGCGCCTTCTCGATGATCCGCATGGCGGTGGCCGCCAGGTCCTTCTCGGCCAGCGACTTGCCGATGCCGAGGCCCGTCGCGTGCACGAAGGTGTTGGCCATGCCGCCGCCGATCACGAGGGCGTCGACCTTGGCCACGAGGTTCTCGAGCAGGTCGATCTTGGTCGAAACCTTGGCGCCGCCCACGATGGCGACGACCGGGCGCTTGGGCGCCTCGAGTCCCTTGGTGAGGGCATCGAGTTCCTGCTGCATGGTGCGGCCCGCATAGGACGGCAGCACGCGGGCGAGGCCCTCGGTGGAGGCGTGGGCGCGGTGCGCCGCCGAGAAGGCGTCGTTGACGTAGAGGTCGCCGAGCTTCGCCAGTTCCTGGACGAAGGCCGGGTCGTTCGTCTCCTCGCCCGCGTGGAAGCGGGTGTTTTCGAGAAGAAGCACATCGCCGTCCTTGAGGGCATTGACAGCCTGGGCGGCGCTTTCGCCGATGCAGTCATCGGCGAAAGCGATCGTTTTTCCGAGATGCTTCGAGACCGCTTCCGCGACGTGCTTCAGGGACTCTTTAAGATCGCGCCCCTTCGGACGTCCGAAATGGGCGAGAAGGATCACCCTTCCGCCCTTCTCGGCGATCTCCCGGATGGTGGGAAGGACACGCTCGATGCGCGTCGCGTCCGTCACCCGGCCATTCTCCATCGGGACATTGAGGTCGACCCGGACGAGAACGCGTTTTCCCTTAACGTCGGCCTGGTCCAGCGTGCGGAAGGCGGTCATGAAGCGGCCTCCCTTAGATGAGCTTCGCCATGGCGACGGCGGTGTCCGCCATGCGGTTCGAGAAGCCCCACTCGTTGTCGTACCAGGACAGCACGCGCACGAAGTTGCCCTCCATCACCTTGGTCTGGTCCAGGTGGAAAACGGAGGAATGCGGGTCGTGGTTGAAGTCCGACGAAACGTTCGGCTGGTCGGTATATCCGAGGATGCCCTTCAGCGGGCCGTCGGCCGCAGCCTTGATCGCCGCGTTGATATCTTCCTTTGTGGTGTTCTTCTTAGCCACGAACTTGAAGTCGACCACGGAGACGTTCGGGGTCGGCACGCGGATCGAGGAGCCGTCTAACTTGCCGTTGAGGTCGGGCAGGACGAGACCCACCGCCTTGGCGGCGCCGGTCGAGGTCGGGATCATGTTCAGGGCCGCCGCGCGGGCGCGGTAGAGGTCCTTATGCATCTGATCCAGCGTCGGCTGGTCGTTGGTGTAGGAGTGGATCGTGGTCATGAAGCCCTTCTCGATGCCCACCGCGTCATGAAGCACCTTCGCCACGGGGGCGAGGCAGTTCGTGGTACAGGAGGCGTTCGAGATGACCACGTGGTCCTTGGTCAGCTTGTCGTGGTTGACGCCGTAGACGACCGTGAGGTCGGCGCCGTCGGCGGGAGCCGACACGATGACGCGCTTGGCACCGGCGGTGAGATGCGCCGAGGCCTTCTCCTTCGAGGTGAAGATGCCGGTGCATTCCATGGCGATGTCGACGCCGAGTTCACGATGCGGCAGGGTCGCCGGATCCTTGATCGCCGTCACGCGGATCTTCTGGCCGTTGATGACGAGGAACTCGCCATCGACCTTCACGTCCGCCGGGAAGCGGCCATGCACGGAGTCGAAGCGGAGCAGGTGAGCGTTCGTTTCGACCGGGCCGAGGTCGTTGATGGCAACCACCTCGATGTCCTTGCGGCCGCTTTCCACGATGCCGCGGAGGATGTTGCGTCCGATGCGACCGAATCCGTTGATCGCGACCTTCACCGTCATAGTCTTAGCTCCCTTGTGTAACGAGGCTTCAGGTTTCTCGTGCCTCAGAGATTGTGTGTCCGGAGAACCTTTTCAGCCACAGCCTCGGCTGTGATGCCGAAGTGCTTGTAAAGGTCCTTGTAGGGCGCGCTGGCGCCAAACCCATGCATGCCGACGAAAATTCCGTCGGGGCCGATGACCGAATCCCAGCCAAAGCGCACGGCGGCCTCGACCGCGACCTTGATCGGCGCATCGCCGATGATCTCCCGGCGCACCTTCTCGGGCTGGGCCAGGAACAGGTCGAGCGAGGGCACCGACACGACGCGGACGGCGAAGCTCTGTTCCTCCAGCAGCTTCTGGGCGGCGAGAGCGATCTCTACCTCGGAACCCGACGCGAAGATCGTCGCACGGGCCGGGCCGCTGGCCGGCGACAGCTCGTAGGCGCCGGTGGCCGACAGGTTCTGCGCGCCGCCTTCCTTGCGGACCTGGGGCAGGTTCTGGCGGGTGAGCGCGAGCGTCGTCGGGCCGTCCGTGCGCTCGAGGGCCATCTGCCAGGCTTCCGCCGTCTCGATGGCGTCGGCCGGGCGGAACACGCGCATCTTCGGCATGGACCGCAGGGCGGCCAGATGCTCCACCGGCTGGTGGGTCGGGCCGTCTTCACCGAGGCCGATGGAGTCGTGGGTCATCACGTAGACGGCCGGGATTCCGGCAAGCGACGCGATGCGCATGGCGGGGCGGGCATAATCGGTGAAGACCAGGAAGGTCGCGCCGGCCGGCACATAGCCGCCATGGAGCGCGATGCCGTTCATGGCCGCCGCCATGCCGTGCTCGCGGATGCCGTAATGGATGTAGCGGCCCGCATAGTGACCCGGCGAGATGGCGGTCAGGTTCTTGGTCTTGGTGTTGTTGGAAGGCGTCAAGTCGGCCGAGCCCAGCACCAGCTCCGGCACGGCCTCGGTGATCACCTCGAGGGCGATCTCGCTGGCCTTGCGGGTGGCGACGTTCTGCGGCTCGGCGACCAGCCGGTCCTTCAGCTTGGCGACGGCGTCGGCAAGGCCCGCAGGGCGCACGCCCTTCACGCGACGCTCGAACTCGGCGCGGGTCTCGGGCGCGAGAGCCTTCAGGCGGTCTTCCCAGGCCTTGCGCTGGCGGCGGCCCCGCTTGCCGGCCTTCGCCCAGGCGTCGCGGATGTTATCCGGGATCTCGAAGGGAGCGTGGCCCCAGCCGTAGGCGGTCTTGGCGCCTGCCAGCTCCTCGGCGCCCAGCGGCTCGCCGTGGGCCTTGGAGGTGCCGGCCTTCTTGGGCGCGCCATAGCCGATCGTGGTCTTGCACGCGATCAGGGTCGGCTTGTCGGACTTCTGGGCGCGGGAAATGGCGCGCTGCAGGGCCTTCGGGTCATGGCCGTCCACGCGCACGGCGTTCCAGCCGCAGGCCTGGAAGCGCTTCACCTGGTCGACCGAGTCCGAGATCGAGAGCGGGCCGTCGATGGAGATGCCGTTGTCGTCCCACAGGACGATCATGCGGTTGAGCTTCAGGTGGCCGGCGAGTGCGATGGCCTCGTGGCTGATGCCTTCCATCAGGTCGCCGTCGGAGGCCAGCACGTAGGTGTGGTGATCGACGAGGTCGCTGCCGTATTCGGCGTTCAGCATCCGCTCGGCGAGGGCGAAGCCCACCGCCGTGGCGATGCCCTGGCCCAGGGGGCCCGTGGTGGTCTCGACGCCCGGCGTCATGAAGTTCTCGGGGTGGCCCGGGGTCTTGGAATCGAGCTTGCGGAAGTTCTTCAGCTCCTCGATGGTCATGCCCTTCACGCCGGTCAGGTGGAGCAGGGCGTAGAGCAGCATCGAGCCGTGGCCGGCCGAGAGGATGAACCGGTCGCGGTCCGGCCAGGTCGGGTCGGCGGCGTCGTACTTCATGAACTTGGTGAACAGCACCGTCGCCATGTCGGCCGCGCCCATGGGCAGGCCCGGATGGCCGGATTTGGCTTGTTCGACGGCGTCCATGGCGAGGACGCGCACGGCGTTCGCCAGATCGGAATGAGTGACGCGATCGGCGGAGACGGTATCTTGCACGGCGAGATCCACAAGGCTTGAGGCCCCGCAACGGGGCGGTCTGTCTGGAAAAGGCGTGGGCTCCTTAACACGCGGCCAAGGCGAGTCAAAGACCGGAGGGGTGTAATCCCCGCCGGGAACGCCAGCTCGAATGACCAGGAACGCATCGTGTAGGGTCGGAAAACCGGGTCCACTTTTCCGCACGATGCCGGAGCATCGGACCCAAAAGTGGGATCCACTTTTGGGATTGCTCCGATGCTCCTCTCATTGGAGAGCGCATCGTGTAGGGTCGGAAAACCGGGTCCACTTTTCCGCACGATGCGTTAGTGTCGTGGGCGATTCAGGAGGCATGATGGCGCCCACACTCGAGGAAGCGATGAAGCGGCTGGACATGGCCCTGGGCCTTCTGGAGGCCTCCGTGTCCCGTCGCCTGGAGGCCGACAGGCGGCGCGGCGCCCTGGAAACCGAGCTCCAGCTCATGCAGGACGACCGGGCCCGTCTCGCCGTGGAGCTCGATGGCGCGCTCACCCGGCTCCACCGCTTCGAGGCGGCGACCGACGACGTGAGCCGGCGCGTCCGCCAGGCAATCGGGGCCGTCCAGACCGTCCTGGCCCAAGCCGGCCAGCTCGAGCCGGAGGAGGGCTAGGCCATGCCTCAGGTGACGGTGACGATTGCCGGGCAGACCTATCGCGTCGCCTGCGCCGAGGGCGAGGAGGGGCATCTCGAAGGCTTGGCGGCGTCCTATGACGCTCGGATCGAGGAGATGCGGGACGCCTTCGGCGAGATCGGCGACCTGCGCCTCCACGTCATGGCGGCCATCGCTCAGGCGGACGAGCTGCACGAAACGAAACAGCGGGTCGCCGCTTTGGAGGCCGAGGTCGCGGCGCTCAACAGCATCAACGCTTCCCGGGACGAGCGCCTGGAACGGATCGAGACGAGGCTCGCCGAGGGCGTCCAGATGGCCGCCAAGCGGATCGAGGATCTGGCGCGCAGCCTGAACGGGGCGGCGCAGGGTTAGATTTTTCGGGCACGCCGCTTCCATCCCCCACATCATGGACGGCCTTGTACCGGTGATGACGTGAGAGGGGCGGAAGCCGCAGGAACCGATCGAGCGCTGCTGGCTCCCGCCCCGAATCTCAATTCTCCCAAGGGAGAGACGCCCTCAATTCAGCGAGAGGCGATACTGGCGTTGCCGGAGCTGGGTCAGAAGCTCCACGTAAGGCTCCCGCTTTTCGCGATGGGCAGCCTCAATCTTCCTCCTGATGTAATCCTTCAGCTCCTGGTCGGACATGTTCTTCTCGACCTTGTCCAACTCGACCTGATACTCGAAATCGATATTGCCAATCATGTGCAGCACCTCCCTCATCATGGAATCGATGCTGGGAGAGACGGTGCAATCCTTGCGATAAAGCTCTTTGTAGTTGTTCCGTTTCAGATGGGCCATGTTTCCTCCAACGAGCAATGGCACATCCCCCACGACAACAGAATGAGCCCATTTCTGCTGGTGCGCCACCCCGTATTTTCCCTATAACGTCACTCTTGTGCCAGCCGAGCCGCAAAGATCCCCGGCCAAGCTCACTTTTCCTCTTTCCCCCGGGCGTTCTCGTCCCTACATAGGAAAGGCGGGGCTGCGGGGCGCGTTAGGAGTTCATTTTCCCCGGGGCCTTATCGATCCTGAAGGGAGCTGTCCCTGACCCGGTCCGTGGACCGGGACATACGGCGCCCACCTACTTTGTAGGTTCCCGGGATCGCTTCTCCGACGGTTTCTGTGGCTCCGCACCCTTATGCAATCTCCTCCCCCTCCCGCCTTGAAAGAGCGCCTGCGCAGCGAGGTTTTCGCGCGCCGCGACGCTCTCGATAAGGACGTCCGCCATGAGGCCGCCCGGCGCATCGCCGACAGCGCCCTCGGCTTCTCCGACCTGAAGGGCGTCACCCCCGTCGGAGGGTACTGGCCGATCCGCAGCGAGGTCGATCCGCGTCCTCTCATGGACGCGCTGGTCGAACGCGGGCAGGATGTGGCCCTCTCCCAGATTCTCCACCCGCACCTGAGCTGGCGCCTGTGGCGGCCCGGCGATGTGCTGGTCAAGGGCGGCTTCGGCGTGCGCGAGCCCGGTCCCGATGCACCGGAGGTCTTTCCCAAGGCCCTCCTCGTGCCGCTCGTCGCCTTCGACCGCCGGGGAGGGCGCATCGGTTACGGCAAGGGGCATTTCGACCGGGCCATCGCGGCGCTCGAAACGCAGCATCCGGTCTTGACCATCGGTCTGGCTTATGCGGTTCAGGAGATCGACAAAGTGCCGGTCGAGCCCCATGACCGGCGCCTCGATGTTATCATCACCGAAGCCGAACTCATTCGGACCGCATCCTAGTCAAGGATTCACCATGCGTCTTCTCTTCCTCGGGGACATCGTCGGGCGGCCCGGCCGCAATGCGGTGATCGAGCGCCTGCCTGCCTTACGCGACCGCTGGCAGCTCGATTGCGTGGTCATCAACGGCGAGAACTCCGCCGGCGGGTTCGGCATCACGGAGGCGATCTGCGACGAGATCCTGGCTGCCGGCGCCGACGCGATCACGCTCGGCAACCATTCCTGGGACCAGCGCGAGACCCTCGTGTTCATCGAGCGCCAGCCGCGTCTCATCCGTCCGGCGAACTATCCGCCGGGCACCCCGGGACGGGGCGCCAACCTCATCGACACCCGCTCGGGGGCCCGCGTGCTCGTGGTGCAGGCGATGGGCCGCCTCTACATGGACGCCCTGGACGATCCCTTCGCGGTCGTCGACCGGGAGCTGGAAACCTGTCCCCTGGGACAGGTGGCCGATGCGGTCATCGTCGACTTCCACGCGGAGGCGACGAGCGAGAAGGAAGCCATGGGCCATTACCTCGACGGGCGGGCAAGCCTCGTGGTCGGCACTCACACCCATGTGCCCACCGCCGATCACCGGGTGCTTAGGGGCGGCACCGCCTATATGTCCGATGCGGGCATGTGCGGCGATTACGATTCAGTCCTCGGCATGCAGAAGGAGGAGGCGATCCGCCGCTTCATCCAGAAGACGCCGGGCACCCGCCTGGAGCCCGGCCTGAACGAGGGCACGCTCTCCGGCATCGCGGTCGAGACGGACGACCGCACCGGCCTGGCGGTGCGCGTGGCGGCCGTGCGGCTCGGCCCGAATCTGGAAGAGACCTGGCCGCGGTTCTGGGATTAGCACCTTGTCCCCTCTCCCCTCCGCGGGAGAGGGGACACTACCCTTTACCTCCTGCAACATCGTCCCCATCTTGGCGCTACGGAGGACAAGGTGGACGCTGAGATCGAGACGGAAGAGCCGAAAAAAGGCCTTTATCATCAGGAAAGCGAGCTCCATCGCGCCCACGAGCACCAGAGCGCCTCCGCGGTTCTGCGGGCCGTGATCGACGAGGCCGAAGGCGAGACGATTTCCATCGGAGAGATCATCGAAGCCTTCGGCGAGCGCGCCTTCGGCTTCGTGCTGATCCTGTTCTCCCTGCCCAATTGCGTGCCGAACGTGCCGGGGATCGCCGGGCTCGTCGGCACGCCGGTCCTGATCTTCGGCATCCAGATGATGCTGGGTCACACGAGGCCCTGGCTGCCTCGCTTCATCCTGCGACAGACGGTGTCCACGGCGAAATTCAAGCGGCTCATCGATATCGCGGAGCCGAGGCTCCAGAAGCTCGAGAGCTACTGCAAGCCACGCCTGCTTCCCCTGTTCGGCCCCTTCGGGGACCGGGTGGTCGGGTTCTTCGCCTTCCTGGTTGCCGTATCGGTGCTGATCCCGTTCCCCGGGACCAATTTCCCGCCGTCCATCGCGCTCGTCATCGCGTCCATCGCCATCATGGAGGAGGACGGCTATCTGCTGATCGTCGGGTACCTCATCGGCCTGGCGGGCCTGGCCTATACGGCCACGGTGCTGGGCGCCTCCTACCACCTGATCCTGGCGACCATCCACAACCTCCCGTCCTGGCTCGGGTTCTAAAGCATCGGACCCAAAAGTGGATTCCACTTTTCCGCACGATGCTCTCGTTTTTGAGGAACCTGGCGAGAGGGCCTTTGCCTCAGACCCTTCGCCGCCTTATAAGCCTGCCATCGTCAACTTTTCAGGCCTGACGGGCGCTTGGCTGCAAGCCGCCTTCGGCCCAACTTTCCGGAGACCCCGATGGCCGGGCATTCACAATTCAAGAACATCATGCACCGCAAGGGCAAGGTCGATGCGGTCCGCTCCAAGGTGTTTTCCAAGCTCGCCCGCGAAATCACCGTGGCGGCCAAGATGGGCATGCCCGACCCCAACATGAACCCGCGCCTGCGCGCCGCGATCCTCGCCGCCCGCGCCGAGAACATGCCCAAGGACAACATCCAGCGCGCCATCAACAAGGCTTCCGGCGGCGATGCGGAGAACTACGACGAGATCCGCTACGAGGGCTACGGCCCTGGCGGCGCCGCCATCATCGTCGAGGCGATGACCGACAACCGCAACCGCACCGCCTCGGACATCCGCTCCTACTTCACCAAGAGCGGCGGCAACCTCGCCGAGACCGGCGCCGTGTCCTTCATGTTCGACCGGGTCGGCTATATCGAGTTCGGTCCCGACGTGGCGGATGCCGACGCCATGCTGGAAGCCGCCATCGATGCCGGCGCCGACGACGTGGTCTCCTCCGAGAACGGCCACGAGATCTATTGCGACCAGGGCTCCCTCAACGAGGTGACCAAGGCTCTCGAGGACAAGTTCAGGGAGCCCAAGGCCTCCAAGCTCGTCTGGAAGCCCCAGACCCCGGTCGCGGTCGACGACGAGACCGGCGAGAAGCTCATGAAGCTCATGGAGTCGCTGGAGGAGCACGACGACGTGCAGAGCGTCTACGGCAATTTCGAGCTCTCCGACGCCCTGATGCAGAAGATGGCGGAGTGATATTCTTTGTGTGTCATGCCCGGGCATGTCCCGAGCATCCACGTCTTCTTAACCGTTGATGGCGTGGATGGCTGGATCGAGCCCGGCCATGACGATGGAGAAAGAAAGTGACCGAACGCGTCCGAATCCTCGGGCTGGATCCCGGCCTGCGCAACACGGGCTGGGGCGTCATCACGGTCGAGGGGACAAAGCTCTCCTATGTGGCCTGCGGGGTCGTGACCTCGGACGGAGACCTCGACCTGGCGCTTCGCCTCAAGCAGCTCCACGACCGGTTGACCGAGGTGATCCGGACCTGGACCCCCGACGAGGTGTCCGTTGAGGAAACATTCGTCAACAAGGACGCCCAGGCAACCCTCAAGCTCGGCCAGGCCCGCGCTATGTCCCTGCTTGTCCCGGCCCTGCATGGCCTGCCGGTGGCGGAATACGGGGCGAACCAGGTCAAGAAGACTGTCGTGGGCGTGGGCCACGCCGAGAAGGACCAGGTCCAGGCCATGGTCAAGATCCTGCTGCCCAAGGCCGAGTTCAAGAAGGCGGACGCGGCCGACGCGCTCGCCATCGCCATTGCCCACGCCCATCACCGCAAGGCCCGGGCTTTGGCGGCGATCTACTGAGATCATCTGAGAAGCGTCACCCCGGACGCAGCGGAAGCGAAGATCCGGTCCCGTTGTGAGAACAAAGCGCGACCAAAGACTTCCCTTTCAGGGGAAACAGTGTTTTATCCTGCGCATGATCCCAGGGTCTGCTCCGCAGCCCCGGGATGACCATGAGGAGCAGAGGGTTCTGTGATCGGCAAACTCAAAGGCGTGGTGGATTCTTATGGCGAGGATTTCGTGATCCTCGACGTGCATGGAGTCGGCTATGTGGTCCATTGCTCCTCCCGCACTCTCCAGAACCTGCCATCCACCGGGGAGGCGGCGGTCCTGTCCATTGAGACCCATGTGCGCGAGGACATGATCCGCCTGTTCGGCTTTCGGTCGGATTCGGAGCGCGAATGGTTCCGCCTGCTCCAGTCGGTCCAGGGCGTGGGCTCCAAGGTGGCGCTCGGCATCCTCTCGGTGCTCGACCCCGGCAGCCTCGCCACCGCTATCGCCACTGGCGACAAGGCTTCCGTGGCGCGTGGCCCCGGCGTTGGCCCCAAGCTCGCCCAGCGCATTGTCTCCGAGCTCAAGGACAAGGCCCCGGCCTTCTCCCCGGTCGACCCCGCCCTCATCCGCCTCACCGGCGCGGTCGAGGAGAGGAGCGCGCCCGCCCCGGTGGCCGATGCCATCTCGGCGCTCGTCAATCTCGGCTACCCCCAGGTCCAGGCGTCTGCCGCCGTGGCCGCCGCCATGAAGCAGGCCGGTGACGAGGCAGAGGCGAAGACTCTCATCCGGCTGGGGTTGAGGGAATTGGCGCGATAGTATTACATTAGTGAATGCTGACTTGGTTGGTTTTAGCTTTGCTTCCTCCCTTGCTGTGGACCCTGCTCTTGGGATCGTTGGCAGGTTTTCCATGGCTGGATCGACCAAAAAGATTTTTAATCTTCATCGTTCTTGGACCGCCTCTTGGAGGCTTGGTCTCATGTATCGCAGTTATGCTCACCGGTGATCCGCCCAATCCCCACCTGCTCCTGCAGAACATATTGTTTCTGTCGTATATTCCCGGTCTCGCTCCTGCGCTGCTCACTGCCTTGATCGCTCGACAATTACAGCGCTGGAACGCCCCTCACGAAGGAGCTTGGGTTTGCGCCGTCGGTGCTCTGAGCGGGCTGGTCTCCATCAGCTTTGTCAATGTGCTTTTTGGATGGAGCCTGCGCAACACCAGCATCGGTGAATTTGCGGTATCCGCTATTATAGGTCTTATCCCGAGTCTCATCTGCTGGTGGATCGCAAAGAGGCTGGCTCGGCAGGAGTTGAGGGAAATGGCGCGGTAGCCTCATGCATTGGGTTATCTTCCTAGGGCTCGGCCCATTGATCGGATTTGTGATTGTTTGTGCGGGGAACGTTCTATTCGACGGATATCCATATCCTGGAGAGGTGCTGGACGTAGCCATATTTGGCGTGCCGTTTGCGTATGTCTTCGGTCTAATCCCTGCTCTTGTCGCGGCCATCGCTGTTAAGGACCTGCAAGCCAGAAGGGTCACGTGTGAATGGCTTTGGGTCAGCCTGATCGGAGCAGCGATTGGTCTCGGCCTCGAGGTGGCTCTGGCCAAACTGATAAGCGTAGTGGTTGGCAGATGGCAGGGAGGGGGTGTCCCTTATTTCAGGCAAGAAGCTCTCATGGTCTTTGGGCCCGCGTGCATGATCCCGACCTTAATTTGCTGGATCCTCAGCAAACGGCTTGCTCAAGGTACCGAAGCAGCTACTTCGTGATCCATCAACGTTCCTGTTTTGATCTTGTTAAGAATGGCGTATTAGAGCGTCATCGCCTATATGAAGCCTCTGGAAGGTAAGCCTCTTTGACCGATTCCCGCCGCCTGCTCAGCCCTGAAAAGCGTGAGGACGATGTCGATGCGTCGATCCGGCCGCTCTCGCTCGACGATTTCACGGGCCAGAAGGCCGCGCGGGCCAATCTCCAGGTCTTCATCGACGCTGCCAAGGCGCGCGGCGACGCCCTCGATCACGTGCTCTTCGTCGGCCCTCCGGGACTGGGCAAGACCACGCTGGCGCAGATCGTGGCGCGTGAGCTCGGGGTCAATTTCCGCTCGACCTCCGGCCCGGTGATCGCCAAGGCGGGCGATCTGGCGGCCCAGCTCACGAATCTCGAAGAGCGCGACGTGCTCTTCATCGACGAGATCCACCGCCTCAACCCGGCGGTCGAGGAAATCCTCTATCCGGCCATGGAGGATTACCAGCTCGACCTCATCATCGGCGAAGGCCCGGCCGCCCGCTCGGTGAAGATCGAGCTGCCGAAATTCACCCTGGTCGGCGCCACCACGCGTGCGGGCCTCCTCACCACACCTCTGCGTGACCGATTCGGCATTCCGATCCGGCTCGAATTCTACACGGTCGACGAGCTGGAGCTGATCGTCCGGCGCGGCGCCCGGGTGCTCGGCCTCGGCATGAGCGAGGAGGGGGCGAACGAGATCGCCCGCCGCTCCCGCGGCACGCCCCGCATCGCCGGGCGCCTGCTGCGCCGCGTGCGCGACTTCGCCATCGTCGAGGGTGTGCAGACCGTGTCACGCGACCTCGCAGACAAGTCCCTGCGGCTCCTCGACGTCGACCCCATCGGTCTCGACCTGATGGACCGCAAGTACCTGACCATGATCGCCGGTTCCTTCGGCGGTGGTCCGGTCGGCATCGAAACCATCGCGGCGGCTCTCTCCGAGCCGCGCGACGCCATCGAGGACATCATCGAGCCCTATCTCATCCAGAAGGGCTTCGTGCAGCGCACCCCGCGCGGGCGCATCCTCACGCCCCACGCCTTCAAGCATCTCGGCATTCCGGAGCCGACCCGCGAGACCTCGGCGCAGTTCGGGCTGTTCAACGGGGACGCGGATGAGTGAGAAACGCGACCAGCAAGCCGTTGTCGGCTCTCACCTCTCCGGCTTCATGCAGGACGGTGCCCACATCCTCCCTCTCCGCGTCTATTATGAGGACACGGATTTCTCCGCCCGCGTCTATCACGCGAGCTATCTGCGCTTCATGGAGCGCGGACGCACGGAGCTTCTGCGGGCCGTCGAGGTGGCGCAGTCCGACCTTCATGCCGAAATGAACGGGCTCGCCTTCGTGGTCCGCAAGATGGCAATCGACTTTCTCGGCGGCGCCGTCATGGACGACGTGCTGACCATTGTGACCCGCCCGAAGGAGCTGCGCGGCGCGTCCATGACGCTCTCCCAGGAGGTTCGGCGCGGCGACGAGGTGCTCGTGAAGGCCGACGTCATGGTCGCGGCGGTCAGGGGAGGGCGGGCCGTCCGGATCCCCGACGAGCTGCGGACGACGCTGAGCGTGAATTCCTAGGCCCGATCCTGCCCCATGGGCAGGGCGCGCAGGAGCCCTGCCTCGAATGCATGCCAGCCGGAATTTCCATATTTATTTCAGGGTATTCGCTCCTGCGCGGCCGCTCTTAAACCAGACCTTAACCTTACCCTGTGCCTAACAGGTAACGGTCTGGAGCGATCTCGAGTCTTGTGACCCTGCGCCCTTATTTTCGACAGATTCAGGGGCGAACGAGCAGTAATACAAGAACAGATTTTCCTAGACCATTCTGCGGTGGGGCCTGGAGTTCTTCCAGGGCTGCTCGAAGAGCGAGGACGAGACTTATGAACCCGGCTGATGTGGCCCAGGCCGTCCCTGTGGCCCACGAACTGTCCTTCTTCGGCCTGTTCTGGCAGGCTCATTTCATCGTCAAGCTCGTGATGCTGGGCCTGCTCGCGGCCTCCGTCTGGTGCTGGGCCATCATCATCGACAAGACCTTGCTTTATTCTCGCTCCAAGCGCGCCATGGACCGCTTCGAGGACGTGTTCTGGTCCGGCCAGTCGCTCGAGGAGCTGTACCGCTCCCTGCAGAGCCGCCCGGCTACGGGCCTGGCGGCCGTGTTCGTCGCCGCCATGCGCGAATGGAAACGGTCCTTCGAGGGCTCGGGGCGCTCGTTCCAGAGCCTGCCGCAGCGCATCGACAAGGTGCTCGACGTGACCATCCAGCGCGAGGTCGAGCGGCTCAATTCCCGCCTGACGGTGCTGGCCTCCATCGGCTCGGCCGGTCCGTATATCGGCCTCTTCGGCACGGTGGTGGGCATCATGAATTCCTTCACGTCCATCGCGGCGTCCAAGAACACGAGCCTCGCTGTCGTGGCGCCGGGCATCGCGGAGGCGCTGTTCGCCACCGCCATCGGCCTGTTCGCGGCCATCCCGGCGGTGCTCGCCTACAACAAGCTGCAATCCGAGGTCGGCAAGCTCCAGACCCGGCTCGAGGGCTTCGCCGACGAGTTCTCGGCCATCCTGTCGCGCCAGATCGACGAGCGCATCGGCCATGCGGGTCACCACCCCGCCAATGCCGCGTAAGGGAGACCGGGCATGGCCATGATGGCAGGATCAGCGGGAGGCGGACGGCGGCGCAGGCGCGGCCGGACTCCGGGAGCGATCAACGAAATCAACATGACGCCGTTCATCGACGTCATGCTGGTGCTGCTCATCATCTTCATGGTGGCGGCGCCCATGATGACCGCCGGCGTGCCGCTCGACCTGCCGCAGACCAAGGCCGCGCCGCTGAATTCCGACGCGACGCCCGTGACGCTCTCCATCAAGGCGAACGGCCAGGTGTTCCTGGGCGAGACAGAGCTCGTGGACGAGGCGATCGTCGGCAAGCTAGCCGAGGTGTCGAAGTCGGGCTTCGATGAGCGCGTTTTCGTGCGTGGCGACAAGAAGGTCGATTACGGGCGCGTCGCGCAGGTGATGTCGATCGTGACCACGGCAGGCTACAAGCGCGTCGCCCTCGTGACCGAGGTCGATCAGCGCTGAGCGGGATTGAGGACAAGGGGCAAACACACGTGGCGTTGAAGCTGAAATTCAACACCTCCGAGCCGGGCCTTTGGGTCTCGGGCGTCACGCATGCGTCGCTGTTGGCCGCCGCCCTGATCGGCCTGTCGGTCGGGAGCGAGTTTCCCCCCGCCGAGGAAGGCATCCCGGTCGAGATCATCACCGACAACCAGCTTTCGCAGATCACCAAGGGCGAGACGAACGCCAAGGCTCCGCAACCGAAGCCGCGCGCCGAACGCGTGGCCGACAAGACTGAGCTGAAGGATCCGGGCGAGGATAAGCGCGATGCGCCGGCGCCGCCCAAGCGGCCGGCCGAGATGAAGGTCGCCGAGAAGGAAGAGCCGGTCGCCGCCCAGCCTCCGCCGCCCGCGCCGCCCACGCGCTCGCAGGAGGAAAAGGCCGCCCAGGCCAAGGCCGAGGAAGAAAAGAAGCTGCAGGAAAAGGCGGAAGCCGAAGCCATCGAGAAGGCCAAGGCCGCCGAGCAGGCCAAGATCGAGGCCCAAGCCAAGGCGAAGGCGGAAGCGGAGGCGAAAGCCAAGGCTGAAGCGGAAGCCAAGAAGGTCGCCGAGGCGAAGGCCAAAGCGAAGGCCGAGGCCGAGGCCGAAGCCAAGGCGAAAGCGGAGGCCGAGAAGAAGCTCGCGGAAGCCAAGGCCAAGGAAGAGGCCGAGGCCAAGGCGCGCAAGGAAGCCCAGCTCGCCAAGAAGCTCGACATGGGCGACCTGAAGCAGTTCCTCGACAGCAAGGAAAAGAACCAGTCCACCGGCGCGACCGGGGCGGAGGTCCAGAGGACCGCCGCGCTCGGCACCGCGACGGGATCGTCAGCGAAGCTCTCCCCGAGTCTGCGCGATGCGCTCATCGGCATCCTGGTCTCACAGATCGAGCGCTGCTACAGCGCGCCGATTTCCGCCTCGGGCGGCCAAGTGACCGCGCCCATTCTCGATATCCGCCTGAACCAGGACGGGTCGCTCAGCACCGAGCCCCGGATCCTCCAGGCGGGAAGCAGCTCGACCGACCGGGCGGTGGCCGATGCGGCCGTCCGGGCTATCCGCAAGTGCCGCCAGTTCGAGATCCCGGCGAAGTTCGTCCCGTATTACGCGGATTGGAAAGTATTGAACGTCCAGTTCGATCCTCCTCTCTCTTAAAGCCCTTCAAGCTTGAGACAGCACCCCATGATCACTCGCTTCGTTTCCCGTCTTCTCGTCGCGCTCGCCGTCGTCATGCCGATGGCGGCGCTCGCGCCGTCCGCCCAGGCCCAGCTCTCGTTCCGTGTCGGCCCCGGCGGGCAGTTCCAGCCCATGCCCATCGCCGTGGCGGATTTTTCCGGCGAGGGCGATCTCGGCCAGCGTGTGTCGGGCATCATCACGAGCAACCTGCAGCGCTCGGGCTATTTCGCGCCGCTCGACAAGTCCCGTTTCCCGGAGCGCCCGTCCTTCGACGCCGCACCGCGTTTCGACGCCTGGAAGATGGCCGGCGCGCAGGCCCTGGTGACGGGTCGCGTGTCGCGCGATCCCTCGGGCCGCCTCCGCGCGGAGTTCCGCCTGTGGGACATCGAGTCGGGCCAGCAGCTCACCGGCCAGCAATACGTGACCGACGCCAATTTCTGGCGCCGCGTCGGCCACATCATTTCGGATGCGGTCTACACCAAGGTGACCGGCTTCGGCGGCTTCTTCGACACGCGCATCGTATTCGTCGATGAATCGGGCCCGAAGGAGAACCGCCGCAAGCGTCTCGCGATCATGGACCAGGACGGCGCGAACGTGCGCTACCTGACGCAGGGCGACACCTCTGTCGTGACCCCGCGCTATTCGCCGGCCACGCAGGACATCACCTATTCGGCCCAGGTCGAGGGCCAGCAGCCGCGCGTCCAGGTGATCAACCTGGAGACCGGCACGCGTCAGGTGCTCGGCAACTTCCCCGACATGGCCTCCTCGCCGCGCTTCGCGCCGGACGGACAGCGAATCGTCATGAGCCTGCAGCAGGGCGGCAACGCCAACATCTTCATGATGGACTTAGGATCGCGCGCCACCACGCGCCTGACCTCCACCGCCGCTATCGACACCTCGCCGTCGTTCTCGCCGGACGGCAGCCAGATCGTGTTCGAGAGCGACCGCGGCGGCAAGCAGCAGATCTACGCCATGAACGCGGACGGTTCGAACCAGCGCCGCATCTCCTTCGGCGACGGCTCCTATTCGCAGCCGGCCTGGTCGCCGCGCGGCGACTATATCGCCTTCACCAAGCAGCGCGCGGGCGGCTTCGCCATCGGCATCATGAAGCCCGACGGCTCGGGCGAGCGCATCCTGACGGAGGGCTTCCACAACGAAAGCCCGACCTGGGCGCCGAACGGCCAGTACATCCTGTTCTTCCGGGATCCGGGCGGACAGGCCGGCGGCAAGCTCTACATGGTCGATATCACAGGCCGCGTGGAGCAGCCCGTGCCGACACCGTCCTTCGCATCCGACCCGACCTGGTCGCCGCTGTTGAGCGAAAGCCGGCAGAGCAACTGATCCGACGAGAAAAGGGCCCCATTGGGGCCCTTTTTATTGGGTTCAGGCGCGCGTGGGTGCCGCGCTGCTGGGTTCGTCCTTGTAGCCCTTGAGCTTGAAGGCGAGCGCCAGGAGGGAAATGCCGAACACGAGCGCGTAGGCTCCGAGCCACCAGGTCAGCACCACGGCGCCGACGAGCGGCGCGACCAGCAGCGCGACGCCGAAGAGAACCGACACGATGCCGCTGAAGATCAGCCAGCCGCGTCCGTAGGCCGGATTGAGCTTGAAGGCCGCGACGATCATCAGGACGCCGGTGATCAGCGACCACACGGCCATCAGGGTGACGAAGAACACGACCGTGAGCCCCGGCATCATGAAGGCGATGACGCCGACCAGGATGTTCAGGATGCCCTCGAGAACCAGAAGGCCCCAGCGCTGGTTGTTGGATGCGGCCCTGACCGCCGCGATGATCCCGAACACGCCGTCGACCAGCATGTAGGCGGCGAAGACCCAGACCAGGGACAGGAGCGTGGCGCCGGGCATGAAGAAGGCGATGAGCGCGAAGATGATCGCGAAGACGCCCCGGAGCGCCAGGGCCCACCAGTTCTGGGCCAGGATCCGGCTCATGGCGTGGGTGCGGTCAAGGGTCTCGAAAGGGCCGGTGGTGCCTGTAGCCATAGGAAGTCCTCCTCGAAAAGGGACATGCCGCCTTCAAGATCAACGCCAAGCTTGACCGTTGGTTTCCCGGTTCTTCTTTCGGCTTCTACTCTCCTGGCGAGGTCTCGCTCTCTCTGATCTTGGTCAGCTTGCGCCGCAGGGCAAGCTTGCGACGCCTGAGGCGCACGCGGCGCTTGAGGCGGAAGGCGCGGATCAGGAGCGCGAGGCCGAGCCAGATGAGGCCGATGACGATCGGCGACACGATCAGGACGGGAAAGACCGTCACCAGGACGGCGAGCGCCAGCAGCGCGCCGCCGATGATCGCGACGCTGCTCGCCTCGGTGGCCGTGAGCGAGCGCGAGCCGACCGCCTTGCCGACCGTGCTCGACAGGGCGAGGGCGCCGGCAGCCAGCCGGCGGACGCCACCTTTCTTGAAGCGATGACCGCGGCGCGAACGCATGTTCCGGGCCTGGCGGCGCCTGGATTGCCAGCCGGGAACGATCTCGGTCGCATTGGCGAGATCCTCCAGGTACATGGCCTCCATGGCTTCGGCGAAGTGAGCATCCTCGACCACCACGTCGAGTTCCCAATTAGTCGCCCAGCTGGCGATGTTGAGGTTGGTGGAGCCGACGCGCGCCCAGCGGCCGTCGACCACGGCGGTCTTGGCATGGAGCATCGAGCCGTTCCACTCGAAGACCCTGATCCCGGCCTCGATCAGAGAGCGGTAGCCGGCGCGCACCACCGGCTGAAGGGCGAGGACATCGCTCGATCCGGGAACGAGGAGGCGCACGTCCACCCCGTCGCGGGCCGCTTCGCCCAGGGCCTGCACGTAGGACGTGGTGGCGACGAAATAGGCGTCCGTGAGCCAGAGGTTGCGCTGGGCCGTCGCGGCGATGAACTGGTCCACCCGGTACGTTCGGAACATGCCCGGCTCGCCGCTGATGACCCGGGCGGCGACCGAACCCGCCTGCGCGATCAGGTCCGCATGGGGCAGCTCGGATTTCGGGATCGCCCTCATGCCGGCGAGAACCCAGCTCTCGGCGAAGGTCGCATCGAGATCGGCGACCACCGGGCCTTCGAGGGAGAGGCCGGTGTCGCGCCACGGCTCCGCGCCGTTCCGCCCGACCCAGTTGTCGGAGATGCACAGCCCGGACACGAAGGCGATGCGCCCGTCCACGGTGATCAGCTTGCGATGGTTGCGCCGGATCCAGAATGGGTCGGTCAGGCGGGGCGGGTTGAAGACGCGGGCCTCGACGCCCGCCTCCCGCAGCCGCCGCCAGTAATGGGGCAGGGCGCGGAACGAGGAGCCGAGCCAGTCGTAGAGCACGCGCACCTTCACGCCGGCGCACGCGCGCTCCATCAGCGCCTCGGCGAATTCGCGGCCGGTCTCGTCGTCGGCGATGATGAAGTTCTCGAAATGGACGACCCTCGTGGCCGACCGGATCGCCTTCAGCCAGGCCGGATAGTTTTCGCGCGAGTCCCGGAGCAGGGCCACGGCGTTGCCCTGGCGCAGGTCGCTGTCCGCGATGCGCGAGAAGGCGCGCTCGAGGCGCAGGTCGTCCAGGGCTTTACGATAAGGATGCGCATGGCTTCCGGGCTGGGTCGTCACGATGTTCATGACCTCTCAACGCACGAAACTGGCAATTGGCAGCAGCCCAGCTTCGTCCGCCTGTTTTTACTTACCTAAGGGTAGGAATAAACGACACGCCTGAAACCGTTCACACTTGGTTAACCCTAACTCCAACTACCACAACTTGGCCATAATTCACCTTAATCCCCCAGAGTCCCTTCGCGGTTGACGGAACCCTCCCTTAACCATCCTCCCGATATGAAAGACACAACGTTCGGCAAACGTATGTGTAAGGAGTATTGCCAATGATGACGCTGCGCGCCGTCAAGTTCGCCGCTGCTATCGTCCTCGCCCTCGGGGCGGCGGCGTGTTCGTCCAACAAAGATGGAATGGCCGACGGAGCCGGGGGCTTCGGCGCCGGTGGCGCCGCCACCCCGGGCAGCGCCCAGGATTTCGTCGTCAACGTGGGTGACCGCGTGTTCTTCGAGACCGACTCGACCGACCTCACCCCCACGGCCGTCGCGACTCTCGACAAGCAGGCCCAGTGGCTGCAGCGCTACCCGCAATACACCTTCATCCTCGAAGGCCATGCGGACGAGCGCGGTACCCGCGAGTACAACTACTCGCTCTCCGCCCGCCGCGCCCAGGTCGTCCGCGACTACCTGATCTCCCGCGGCATCCCAGGCAACCGCTTCCGCACCGTGTCCTACGGCAAGGAGCGCCCGGTGGCGGTCTGCAACGACATCTCCTGCTGGTCGCAGAACCGCCGCGCGGTCACCGTGCTCGGCGGCGGCGCCGGGGCATAAGGCCTCACCTAGCGCACCGTGCGGAAAAGTGGACCCGGTTTTCCGTGCCCGAACGATGCGCCAGCCAAGAGGGAGAACATCGGATTCGACCCCAAAAGTGGTGTCCACTTGTGGGTCCGATGCTCGACTTCAAGCCCTCGTGAACTCGCAGAGCGCCGCCACATTCTCGCCGTGGCGGCGCTTTTGTGTTATCGGCCTCCTCGTTCGAGGACCCTCACGGTATCCCAGCATGTTTCAACGCCTGTTTGTCTTTTCAGCCTTTGCCCTCGCTCTGGCCACAACCTCGGTCTTTCCTGCCGCCGCGCAGGATGCGGCCGACGCGATCGTGCGCCTGAACCGGCTCGAGAGCCAGTTCCGCCAGCTCTCCGGCCAGATGGAGCAGCTCCAGTACGAGAACCGCCAGCTCAAGGAGCAGCTCCGCAAGTTCCAGGAGGACGTGGAGTTCCGCTTCCAGGAGCGCAGCGGCGGCTCGCGATCCTCGACGCCGCCGACCGCGACGCCCTCGCGTCCCGCCCAGCCGGCGCCGGCCCAGCCGCAGCGCCGGAGCGACGTGTTCGATCCCTCGGAAGCGCCGGATGCTCCCGGCGCCCCGCGTCCGCTCGGCGCAACGCCTCCCTCCGCCCCCCTGACGGCGGACGCGAATCGTCCCATGCCGCTGCCCGGCGGGCAGCTGGCCGAGTTGATCGAGCAGGACGAGGAAGGCCTCGACGGTGCGCCGATGGATGGCGGCGGACATGACCGCATGGGCGGACTCCCCCAAGGGGCGCTTGCCGAGCGTCCCGGCCCGAGCGTCGCGGCGACGAGCGTGGGCAACCCGCGTTCCGATTTCGATGCGGCCTATGCCTCCTTCACGCAGAAGCAGTACGACCAGGCCGAAATGGGATTTCGCCGTTTCCTCCAGTCCAATCCCCGCGACAAGCTGGTGCCCGAGGCGACCTTCTGGCTCGGAGAGACCTATCTCCAGCGCGGCCGCTACCGCGAGGCCGCAGAGCAGTTCCTGAACGTCACGGCTGAGCATCCAGACGCCGCCAAGGCGCCGGACTCGCTGCTGCGGCTCGGCATCTCCCTGAACGGACTCGGTGCCAAGGACCGTGCCTGCGCGGTCCTCGCAGAGCTCGACCGCAAGTATCCCCAGGCCTCGGCTCCCGTCCGCCAGGCATCCGACCGCGAGCAGAAGCGCATCAAGTGCAGCTGAGCCGCTGACGATTTTCGACGAAGGCCGACCGATGGCCGTGCCTCCGCCCCCCGACGATGCGCTTTCGTATGAAGGGCTGGAGCGCCTTTTTGCTTCCCTGAACCAGGCCTCGGGCATCGTCGCGGCCGTTTCCGGCGGTCCCGACTCGACCGCCCTGATGCACTTGCTCGCCCTCTGGCGCGCGGCCGGCCTCCGGCCCCCCGTTCTCGTCGCCACGATCGACCATGGCCTCCGGCCGGACGCCGTCGAGGAGGCCGCTTTCGTCGCCAGTGAAGCCGGTGCCCTGGGCTTGCCGCACCGGACAATCGCCTGGATGGGAGACAAGCCCGCGACGGGCATCCAGGAGGCCGCCCGCGAGGCGCGCTATCGGCTCCTCGCCGACCATGCCCATGCGGCAGGGGCTTCTCATCTGGTCACGGCCCATACTCTCGACGATCAGGCCGAGACGGTCATGATGCGCCTTGCCCGGGGCTCGGGCCTGTCCGGGCTCGCCGGCATGCGGCGGGAAACGGAGCGTCATGGCCTCGTCCACGTGAGGCCGCTGCTCGGATGGCCGAAGGCGCGCCTCCTCGACCTCTGCCGGAGCCAAGGCTGGCGCTTCGTCGAGGATCCGTCCAATGCCAATGCGCTCTATGCCCGTGTGCGCTGGCGCGGACTCATGCCGCTCCTGGCGGCAGAGGGGCTCGATGCCACGCGGCTGGCCCGCTTCGCCGAACGCGTCGCCCGGGCGGAGGAGGCTCTCGACCTCAAGGCCCAGGAGGCCCTGGAGAGGGCAGGGCTCTCCGGCGAGGGCAGCCCCCTGGCGTTCGACGGCAGCATCCTTGCAAGCGAGCCTTTCGAAATCGCCCTGCGGGTACTGGAGCAGGCCCTTATCGGGGCTGGGCTCGGGCTCGAAAACAGCCGCCTGAACAGGATCGAAGCCGGCGTGGAGCGCCTGAGGGAGGCCCTCGGGGCCGGGGAGCCCCTGAGCTTCACGGTCGCCGGGGCGCTCGTTCGGCTGGACCGCGCGGGCCGGGTCACCATCAGGCCGGAACCGCCGAGGCGGCGAGGCCGTTAGCCAAATCTCTTAGCCAACGTAATCGGATCGCGCCGTATAGGTGCCGCATTCCCTTGGCAAGGCGAGACGGTGTGCCTACATTGAGTTTAACCGCGTGGGGAGACCTCCTCGCGCATCATCTCCCTCTGGGGCAGAACCTGATCCGATGAATTCAAATTTCCGCAACTTCGCTTTGTGGGTCGTCATCTTCCTCCTGGTGCTGGCGCTCGTGACCCTTTTCCAGAGCCCTGGCCAACGGGGCGGCGGCAGCGATATCGCCTATAGCCAGCTCCTCAGCGAGGCCGATGCGGGACGCATCACCAGCGTCGTCATCTCCGGTCCGGAGATCAGCGGCACCTACACGGACGGCCGCACCTTCACGACCTATGCGCCCAGCGACCCGATGCTGGTGACGAAGCTGCAGCAGAAGGGCGTGCAGATCACCGCCCGTCCGCAGTCGGATTCGACCCCCTGGTTCATCGCGGTTCTCATGAACATCCTGCCCATCGCGCTCTTCATCGGCGCCTGGGTGTTCCTGTCGCGCCAGATGCAGAGCGGCGCCGGCCGGGCCATGGGCTTCGGCAAGTCCAAGGCGAAGCTGCTGACGGAGGCCCATGGCCGCGTCACCTTCGACGACGTCGCCGGCATCGACGAGGCCAAGGAAGACCTGCAGGAGGTCGTGGAGTTCCTGCGCGACCCGCAGAAGTTCCAGCGCCTCGGCGGCCGCATCCCGCGCGGCGTGCTGCTTGTCGGCCCCCCCGGCACCGGTAAGACCCTGACCGCCCGCGCGGTCGCCGGCGAGGCCAATGTGCCGTTCTTCACCATCTCGGGCTCGGACTTCGTCGAGATGTTCGTCGGCGTCGGCGCCTCCCGCGTGCGCGACATGTTCGAGCAGGCGAAGAAGAACGCCCCCTGCATCATCTTCATCGACGAGATCGACGCGGTCGGCCGCCATCGCGGCGCCGGCCTCGGCGGCGGCAACGACGAGCGCGAGCAGACCCTCAACCAGCTCCTGGTGGAGATGGACGGCTTTGAGGCCAACGAGGGCGTGATCATCATCGCAGCCACCAACCGTCCGGACGTGCTCGACCCTGCGCTTCTGCGCCCGGGCCGCTTCGACCGCCAGATCGTCGTTCCGAACCCGGACGTGGTCGGCCGCGAGAAGATCCTGCGCGTTCACGTGCGCAAGGTGCCGCTGGCCCCCGACGTGGACCTGAAGATCATCGCCCGCGGCACTCCCGGCTTCTCGGGCGCCGACCTCATGAACCTCGTCAACGAGGCGGCTCTCCTGGCCGCACGCCGGGGCAAGCGCATCGTGACCATGCGCGAGTTCGAGGACGCCAAGGACAAGGTGATGATGGGCGCCGAGCGCCGCACCCTCGTCATGACCGACGACGAGAAGCGCCTGACCGCCTATCATGAGGCCGGCCATGCCATCGTGGCGCTCAACGTCCCGGCCACCGACCCAGTGCACAAGGCCACAATCATCCCGCGCGGCCGCGCGCTCGGCATGGTCATGCAGCTGCCCGAGCGGGACAAGCTGTCCATGTCCTACGAGCAGATGACCTCGCGCCTGGCCATCATGATGGGCGGCCGCATCGCCGAGGAGATGATCTTCGGCAAGGACAAGGTCACTTCGGGCGCCCAGTCCGACATCGAGCAGGCGACCCGCCTCGCCCGCATGATGGTGACCCGCTGGGGCTTCTCGCCCGAGCTCGGCACCGTCGCCTATGGCGAGAACCAGGACGAGGTGTTCCTCGGCATGCAGATGGGCCGCCAGCAGAACGTCTCGGAGGCCACGGCCCAGAAGATCGACTCGGAGGTCCGCCGCCTGGTCGAGGACGGGCTCAACGACGCCCGCCGGATCCTGACCGAGAAGGCACACGACCTCGAGGCCCTGGCTCGCGGACTGCTCGAATACGAGACCCTGACCGGCGAGGAGATCCGCAACCTCCTCGATGGCCAGCCGCCGGTGCGCGACACGGGCGAGGCCATCACCCCCAGCCGCGGCTCCGCCGTGCCGACCGCCGGCCGTGGCCGTCCGCGGGAGAGCGACGGGGGCATGGAGCCCCAGCCGCAGGCCTAACGGTCCGTCAATCTGTCGAATCCAGAACGTCCGCCGCCCGGCGGGCGTTCTTTTTTGTTTACCTCAAAGATCTAATACTCCCTAAGGGCCGGGCCGAAGGCTGTAACAATCGCTTATCACTTGTGATGGCGCGCATTGGCCCTGAAGCCTTGACCGAATTCAGGGAGGTTGCTTTGAAAAAGCCAAAGCGCGGATTAGCGCTACGGAATGCGGAGACAAAGCACGTGCGTAAATACTTCGGGACGGACGGAATTCGGGGCCGCGCCAACGGCATCATCACACCGGATCTGGCCCTCAGGGTCGGACAGGCGGCCGGCCTCATGTTCCAGCAGCGCGGCGATTACCGCCACCGGGTCGTGATCGGCAAGGATACGCGCCTGTCCGGCTACATGATCGAATCGGCCCTCCAGGCCGGTTTCACCTCGGTCGGCATGGACGTGCTCCTGCTCGGCCCGATCCCGACCCCGGCGGTCGCCATGCTGACGCGTTCCATGCGCTGCGACCTGGGCGTCATGATTTCCGCCTCTCACAACCCCTACGAGGACAACGGCATCAAGCTGTTCGGCCCCGACGGGTTCAAGCTGAGCGACGAGATGGAGCTTCAGATTGAAGCCCTGATCGATTCCGACCTGACCCGGCGCCTCGCCGATTCCGCCACCCTCGGCCGCGCCAAGCGCATCGAGAGCGTGCAGGCCCGCTACATCGAGTTCGCCAAGCGCACCCTGCCGCGCCAGATCGACCTGGAGGGCATGCGCGTCGTGATCGATTGCGCCAACGGCGCGGGCTACAAGGTCGCTCCGGAAGCCCTGTGGGAGCTGGGCGCCGAGGTCGTGTCCATCGGCGTCGAGCCCAATGGCTTCAACATCAACCACGATGTCGGCTCCACAGCGCCGGATGCCCTGATCCACAAGGTGCGCGAGCTGCGCGCGGATGTCGGAATCGCTCTCGACGGCGATGCCGACCGTGTGCTGATCGTCGACGAGAAGGGCCACAAGGTCGACGGCGACCAGCTCATGGGCGTCGTCGCCCGCTCCTGGAAGGAGGACGGCCGCCTGGCGCAGGCCGGCATCGTGGCGACGATCATGTCCAATCTCGGCCTGGAACGCTACCTGAACGGCCTGGGCCTCGGCCTCGTGCGCACCGCGGTCGGCGACCGCTACGTGCTCGAGCACATGCGCGCCAACGGCTACAATCTCGGCGGCGAGCAGTCGGGGCACATCATCATGTCCGACTACACCACCACGGGCGACGGCCTCGTGGCGGCCCTCCAGCTCCTGGCGGTGGTCAAGAGCCTCGGCAAGCCCGTCTCGGAAGTCTGTCATTGCTTCGAGCCGCTGCCGCAGGTGCTCAAGAACGTGCGCTACAAGTCCGGCAAGCCCCTACAGGAAGCCTCGGTCATCAAGGCCATCGAGTCCGGTCGCGAGATTCTGGGCAATGCCGGCCGCCTCGTGATCCGCCCCTCCGGCACAGAGCCCGTCATCCGGGTCATGGGCGAGGGCGACAACGCGGACCTCGTCAACAGCGTGGTCGACGACGTGGTGGAGGCCGTCACCCAGGCGGCGTCGAAGGCTGCGGCTTAAGGCACGACACCGTTCCTGGTTCAAAGCAAAAGCCCCGGCGAGATGATCGCCGGGGCTTTTTTCATTGTATGGATCGTCCGGGGCTCGTTACCCAAATCATCACCGGCCCTGTGCGGAGAGAGCCTAAGGCTTCCCGGCAAGGCCGAAAGACCCGGCGTCACTCCGCCGCTTGCGCCGGCGGCACGTCTTTCCTCCGCGACGGGATGTCGTCGCCGTGGGCGACTTGGCCCGTCTCGGCGCGGAGCCTGTCGAGCAGCTCGCTCACATAGGTGGCGGGCTTGGTGAAGCCGCCGAGCAGCAGGTAGATCGACGGGACCACGAGCATCGTCAGCATGGTCGAGACCGTGACGCCGCCGACGATCACCGACCCGATGGCGTTGCGCGCCTCGGCGCCGGCGCCGGTGGACCAGGCGAGCGGGACGGCGCCGCCGATCATGGCGATCGACGTCATCAGGATCGGCCGCAGGCGCAGGACCGACGCCTCGATCACCGCATCCCGCACCGAATATCCGCGCTCGCGCAGCTGGTTCGAGAATTCGACGATCAGGATGCCGTTCTTGGTCATGAGGCCGATGAGCAGGATCATGCCGATCTGGCTGTAGATGTTGAGCGTCTGACCGGTGATGAACAGGGCCAGCAATCCGCCCGTCACCGCGAGCGGCACCGTGAGCATGATAATGAACGGATTGATCCAGCTCTCGAACTGCGCGGCCAGCACCAGGAACACCACCAGGAGCGCCATGGCGAAGGTCAGGTAGATCGCGCCGGTCGAATCCAGGAAGTCCTTGGACTGGCCCGTATAGCCGATGCGCACCTCCGCCGGCAGGTTGTCGCGCACGATCTGCTGGAGGATGTCCAGGCCCTCGCCGATGGAGACGCCCGGCGTCAGCGAGGACTGGATCGTGATCGACCGCAGGCGGTCGAACCGGTTCAGCGCCTGCGGGGCGGCCGATTCCGTCAGGGACACGAAGGAGGAGAGCGGAACGAGCTCGCCGTTGGCGGCGCGCACGAAGGTGTTGGTGAGGTCGTTGGGCGTGGCGCGGTCCTGGGCGCGGGCCCGCATGATCACCGGATATTCGTCGCCGCGGCTGACGAAGGTCGAGACTTCGGTCTCGCCGAACATCAGCTGGAGCGTGTTGCCGATATCCTGAACGGAAACCCCGAGATCGGCGGCGCGCTGGCGGTCGATCTGCACGCGGATGTCGGGCTGCGACTCGCGGTAATTGGAGTCCATGTTGACGAACTTGCCGGTCTCCTGGGCCTTCTGCATGACGATGTCGCGCCAGCCGCGGATCGTCTCGTAATCGGGCCCACCGAGCACGAACTGGATCGGCTGGCCGAAGCCGCCGGCGCCACCGAAGGCGGGCGGGTTGACCACCGAGACGCGCGCGCCGGGGAAGCTCGATACCTTCGGGGTCATCTGGCGCACGATGTCCTGCTGGGATTGCGTCCGCTCCTCCCAGGGCACGAGGCGGACGATCACGATGCCCTCGTTGACCGGGGAGGGGCGGGCGAAGCCCGGGGCCACCTGGCTCAGCATCGAGGCGACGAGGCCCTGCTCCTGCAGGGGCATGAGGGCCCTCTCGACCTCCTTCACCCGGTCGCGGGTATAGTCGAGGCTCGCGCCTTCAGGCGCCTGGAGGCGCACGATGATGGCGCCGCGATCCTCGGTCGGGGCGAATTCCTTCGGCAGGGACTGGAACAGGCCATAGGCCGATAGGGACACCAGGACGCCGACGAAGAGAATGATCACGGGCGCGCGCAGGGCGCGCGACAGCAGCCAGCGATAGCCGCCGTTCATCTTCTCGAAGAGCGGCTCGGTCATGCGCTGGATCCGGCCGTGGGCGGGAACCATGAGCTTGGAGCACATCATCGGGGTGAGCGTGCGCGCCACGACGCCGGAGAAGAAGATCGCGGCCGCGAGCGTGATGCCGAACTCACGGAAGAGCTTGCCGGTATTGCCGGTCATGAAGGCGAGCGGCACGAACACGGCCATGAGCGTCGCCGTGGTGGCGATCACCGCGAAGCCGATTTCGCGCGCGCCGTCGAAGGAGGCGAGCAGCGGCGGCTGGCCCTCCTCGATGCGCCGGTGCACGTTCTCGATCTCCACGATGGCGTCGTCCACCACGATGCCGATGGCGAGAACGATGGCGAGCAGGGTCAGCACGTTGATGGACGCGCCGAAGAAGGCCATGACCATGAAGGCCGCGGTGATCGAGACCGGGATTGCCACCATGGCCACGATGGTGGAGCGCCAGTCGCGCAGGAAGAGCAGGATCACCAGGATCACGAGCGCGACGCCTTCCACGAGCGTGTGCAGCACGCCCTCGATGGAGGCGCGGATGAACTGGCTTTCGTCATAGGCGACTTCCGCCGTGGTGCCGGGCGGCAGGGAGGCCTTGAGCTCCTCCAGCTCCTTGCGCACGCCGTCGACGACCGACAGCGTATTGGCGGTCGATTGGCGCACGACGCCGAGGCCGATGGCGGTCTCGCCGGACTGGTAGAACTCGAAGCGGGTGTCCTCCGGTCCGACCTCGACCTGGGCGACTTCGCCGAGCCGGACCAGATAGCCGTTCTTGCTGGTGACGATCACCTGCTGGAACTGCTCGGGCGTCGCGAGGCGGGAATCGGTCTTGACGGTGAATTCGCGCTGGCTGGACTCGATCCGGCCACCCGGCAGCTCCACGTTCTGGCGCTTGATGGCGGTTTCGAGGTCCTGCACCGTAAGGCCGCGCGCGGCGAGCGCCGGCCGGTCGACCCAGATCCGCATGGCAAAGCGGCGCTCGCCGCTGAGATTCACGTTGGCCACGCCCGGCACGGTGGACAGGCGGTCCACATAGACGCGCTTGAGGAAGTCGCTGAGCTCGAGCGCGTCGAGGCTGGTGGACGTGACGCCCACCCACAGGATGGCCGAGGCGTTCGCATCGACCTTGCGGACGACGGGCGTGTCGGCGCCGTCCGGCAGCCGTCCGGTGACGCGGGAGATGGCGTCGCGCACGTCGGAGGTGGCGGCTTCCGGATCGCGGGAGACCTCGAACTCGATCGAGACCGACGAGCGGTCGTTCTGACTCTGCGACGTGATCTGCCGGATGCCTTCGATCCCCGCGACCGCGCCCTCGATGATCTCCGTCACCCGGCTCTCGATCACCTCGTTCGAGGCCCCCCGATAGACGGTGGAGACCGACACGACCGGGCGGTCGACCTGCGGGTACTCGCGAACCGGCAGGTTTATGAGCGATGCGAGGCCGCCCACGATCAGCAACAGGCTGACCACGACAGCGAAGACAGGGCGGCGGATGAAGAGGTCTGAAACCTGCATGGCTCTGGTCGATTCAGGTGATAGCGAGGAACTTGCAACGAAACTCGACGTAACTCTCCTCCCCACGAGGGGGAGAGAAGCAGGGCGCGTTATTTCCGCTCGGCCGCCTGCGCAGCGCCGATGGCCTGGGGCACGTTCAGTGAGGAGCGGGAGGGCTGCTCCCGGTTGGCCGCCGGGACGGGAGCCGCCGGGGCGGCGGAGCCCACCGGGCGGGCGACGACCTCGGCCCCGGGGCGCACGCGCTGGACGCCCAGGACGACGATGGTCTCGCCGGCCTTGAGCCCGTCGACCACCTCGACCTTGCCGCCCTGGCGCTGGCCGATGGTGATGACGCGGCGCTCCACCTTGCTGTCCTTGATCGGATAGACGATGTGGCGCAGGCCTTCGCTGACGACGGCCTCTTCCGGCACCACGACCGCGTCCTCCTTGTTCGAGACCTCCAGGGCCACCGACAGGAACATGCCGGGCTTCAGGGCCTCGTCGGGATTGTCGAACCCGGCCGTCAGGCGCGCCGTGCGGGTCGTCTGGTCCACCCGGGGATCGATGGTCGACACGCTGCCCTTGAAGGTGCGGCCCTTGTAGGCCGCCGAGGTGGCGTTGACCGTCTGGCCGGGCTTCAGCCGGCCCAGGAGATTCTCCGGCACGGCGAAGTCGAGGCGGACCTTCGACAGGTCGTCGAGGGAGGTGATGCGGGTGCCCGGGGCCACATAGGCGCCGAGGGAGACGGAGCGGGTGCCGACGCGGCCGTCGAAGGGCGCGCGGATGATCAGGTCCTCGAGCCGGGCTTCCGCAGCCTTGCGCTGGGCGCGGGCCGACGCGATGGAGCCTTCAAGCGATTTCATCTGGGCCGTCAGGTCGTCAACCTGCGCTCCGGTTCCGGCGCCGGTGCGGCTGAGCGCCCGGGCGCGGTCGAGCTTGATGGCGACCTCGTTGCGGAGCGCCTCGGCGCGGCCGCCCTCGGCGATGGTCTGCTCGATCTCGGCCCGGCGCTCGGCGGCGTCGAACTGGATCAGCATGTCGCCGGCCTTGACCTTCTGGCCCTCGTTGAAGCCGATTTCGCCGACGATGCCTGCCACCTTGGCGGTCACTGTGATCGATTCATAGGCACGGACCGTGCCGACGGATTCCCGTGTCTCGACGATGCGTCCGGTCTTGACCGTGTCTACGTCCACGGTTGCGGGGCCGGTCGGTCCGCCGCGTCCGCGGCCTCCGGGAGCGGAGGCCTGCTGGCCTGCGGGTTGGCTCACATACGCGCCGATCACGGGCACATTGGCCAGATGGCCGCCCTTGTAGGCGTACCAGCCGCCAAAGCCTGCTGCCCCCAGCACGGCAATGACAGCGAGTTGACCGGACACACGCATGCTCGCTCCTAACTCAGTCGTTCGACCTTATTGGCTTCTTGGTCGTAATTGTCGGAAGTGGTCCTAGCATAATACATGCCAAGCGCTGCGAACATAACGCAGCGAACACGATGTTTTGTATTACGATTTCGTAATCTGAATGTTTTTTAGAGGCGAGGTCAGGAGTTTGGCCAGACTCACAAGGTGCCGCAAGCTTGACAATGTTCACTATTTGTTCTAAGAATCCATTCATATTTTTTGAACGGATTTTTTATGGATTTGTGGACTTTAGAGGAGGATTGGAAGGCAGCCCGTCACGCGCTCTCGCGCGCTCAATTGGAACTTCGGCGCCTGCGCCTGTTCCTCATGCTCAAGCGGTTCAACCCGAGCCAGCCGCGCGTGCCTGCTGGGAATCCCGGCGGCGGGCGTTGGACCGACGGAGGAGGCAGCGAGGGTGCTTCGCGTATCGACTTCGTTTCCAACCGTCCCAGACAAGGTGGCAGCACTCGTGTCATTCGCGGTCGAGCCTACGAGACGACGCCAGCTCAAGAGGTGCGCCTCGACGTGTCGGCTGCCCGTGCGCGGGCTTTGGTGCAGGAGGTCCAACGACATGATCCGAACTGGCGACCGACGCCGAGCATCTACGAGGGAGTCGAGGGGGCCATCCTCGCCAATGAAGCTGCAGCCATGCAGGCTGCGGCTCGCTTGAGGGAATTGCGCAGACCGGAGCCCGTCCGTGGACCAATGGAGGAAATCCTCATGCCCGACGGGCAGCATGTCGGGATGCGGTATAGGAGTACATCCGATCGGACACGTACCGTAACATCTTCGGAGTTCGACAGCTTACTTGAGGCCCTTACGCCGGGCTCGCAGGTTGTTCAGTCTCCCGTGGGATATCGAGGTCTCTGGTATCGGCGGCCAGATGGGTCCATTTTTGGTGTGAGGCGAAGTGAAGAGAATGGCATCACGGTCGATGTTATTCAGAATAATCATCCCATTCTAAGAAGCGGTTACAAAGTGCATCAGCAATGACACAGGAACTCAGGCATAAATATTTCGATCGCTCCATGAGCGAATGGATCAAGATGGTGGCCAACGAATTGCCCATCGATGCAGTGGGGATGTGGCAGATCGTGCCGGATGGCCGGCATGGTTTCGGTCTCGAAGGCGAGGCGTTGACGGACTATGTCCGTCGCTGCATCGCCGAGCTGCTGTCGCGCGGCGCCGTGCCGGTCGTCGGCGGTGGGCTTGAGGGTGAGCACGAATGGATCGCGCAGCCGCAATATGGTTCACGGTCGGACGAGATCATCGAGAATGTTGTGCGCGAATGGCTCGCCAACGGAGCGAAGGACGAGGATCCCGGCGGCCTTTGGTTTGCCCGACGGGAGCGCGCTTGGTTTCCTCCGGCTTGAAGTGAGCATTTCATGCTGTGCGAAATGCAATGAATGAAAGAGGGCTTCCTTTAGGAGACAATCTGGGGCGCGCGGCGGCATGCTCTAAAGTCGGTGCCAAATCGCCTTGACCCGCCTCGTCAGTTCCATCATACCGGTTGGCGGGACACCTCTCCCCACCGAGAGGCGCCCATCTGTAAGGATGGATTACATGACGAACCTGCCCGCCGCGCGTCCGCGCGCGCCTTTCTTTTCGTCCGGCCCCTGCGCGAAGCGCCCCGGATGGTCCTTAGCAAACCTGAAAACCGACAGCCTCGGCCGTTCGCATCGCGCGAAGCTCGGCAAGGCGCGGCTGAAGCTCGCCATCGACCTCACCCGCGAGGTGCTGGACGTGCCGGCCGATTACCGCATCGGCATCGTGCCCGCCTCCGATACCGGCGCCGTCGAGATGGTGCTGTGGTCGATGCTCGGGGCCCGTCCGGTCGACATGCTGGCCTGGGAAAGCTTCGGCGAGGGCTGGGTCACGGACGTGGTCAAGCAGCTCAAGCTGTCCGACGCCCGCGTCGTCAATGCACCCTACGGCGAGCTTCCCGACCTCTCCCAGGTCGACACGAAGAACCGCGACGTGGTCTTCACCTGGAACGGCACCACCTCGGGCGTACGCGTGCCGAACGCCGACTGGATCGCGGCCGACCGCGAGGGCCTGACCATCTGCGATGCCACCTCGGCGGCCTTCGCGCAGAAGCTCGACTTTTCGAAACTCGACGTGGTCACCTTCTCCTGGCAGAAGGTTCTGGGCGGCGAAGCGGCCCACGGCATGCTCATCCTCTCGCCCCGCGCGGTGGAGCGGCTCGAGACCTACAAGCCCGCCTGGCCCCTGCCGAAGATCTTCCGCATGACCAAGGGCGGCAAGCTTATCGAGGGCATCTTCGAGGGCGAGACCATCAACACGCCGTCCATGCTCGCGGTCGAGGATTACATCGACGCGCTCGAATGGGCGAAGTCCATGGGCGGGTTAGAAAAGCTCGTCGCCAAGGCCGACGCCAATGCGAAGGTCATCCTCGACTGGGTCGCGAAGACACCCTGGATCGCCAACCTCGCCAAGGTTCCGGAAACCGCTTCCAACACTAGCGTGTGCCTCGTGATCGCCGACCCAGAGGTGGTGGCACAAGGTCCCGAGACAGTCGCGCAGGTCGCCAAGGGCATCACGGCGGCGCTCGAGAAGGAGGGCGTGGCCCTCGACATCGGCGCCTACCGCGACGCGCCTCCAGGCCTCCGCATCTGGTGCGGCGCGACGGTCGAGCAATCCGATCTCGAAGCCCTGACGCCCTGGCTCGACTGGGCCTTCGCGCAGGAAAAGGCGAAGCTCGCGAAAGCGGCTTGAGGTTCTTCACCCTCCCCTTGAGGGGGAGGGTCGACGCCCGTAAGGGCGGCGGGGTGGGGTGGCAGCGCCGCCCGTCATCGTCGCCTTCGGACAAAACGCATAGCTAATCAAACCGACTGCGCCGTTCACCCCATCCGGCTCTTCGAGCCGACCCTCCCCCTCAAGGGGAGGGTAGAAGGGGCGGCACATCTGAGGTGCACCATGCCCGCTCCCCGCGTTCTCATTTCCGACGCTCTCTCCCCCGCCGCCGTGCAGATCTTCAAGGACCGCGGCATCGAGGTCGATTTCCAGCCCGACCTCGGCAAGGACAAGGAAAAACTGGCCGCCATCATCGGCGATTACAACGGCCTCGCCATCCGGTCCGCCACCAAGGTGACGGCGAAGATCCTCGAACAGGCGAAGAACCTGAAGGTGATCGGCCGCGCCGGCATCGGTGTCGACAATGTCGAGATCCCCGCCGCCACGGCGAAGGGCATCATCGTCATGAACACGCCCTTCGGCAATTCCATCACCACGGCCGAGCACGCGATCGCCATGATGTTCGCCCTCGCGCGCCAGATCCCGCAGGCGGATGCGTCGACGCAGGCCGGCAAGTGGGAGAAGAACCGCTTCATGGGCGTGGAACTGACCGCCAAGGTGCTCGGCGTGATCGGCTGCGGCAATATCGGCTCCATCGTGGCCGACCGCGCCATCGGGTTGCGCATGAAGGTGATCGCCTACGATCCGTTCCTGTCGCCGGAGCGCGCGGTCGAACTCGGTGTCGAGAAGGTGGAGCTGGACGACCTGCTTCGCCGCGCCGACATCATCACCCTGCACGTGCCGATGACCGAGAAGACGAAGAACGTGCTCTCGGCCGAGAACATCGCCAAGACCAAGAAAGGCGTGCGTATCGTCAACTGCGCCCGCGGCGGCCTCGTGGACGAGGTCGCGCTGCGCGCGGCGCTCGATTCCGGCCATGTGGCGGGCGCGGCCTTCGACGTGTTCGTCGAGGAGCCGGCAACCTCCAATCCGCTCTTCGGCCATCCGAACGTGGTCTGCACGCCGCATCTCGGCGCGGCCACGACGGAAGCGCAGGAGAACGTGGCCCTGCAGGTCGCCGAGCAGATGTCGGATTACCTGCTGCAGGGCGCGATTCAGAACGCCGTGAACTTCCCGTCCATCACGGCCGAGGAAGCGCCGCGCCTGAAGCCGTTCGTCGCGCTCGCCGACAAGCTCGGCTCCTTCCTGGGCCAGCTCACGGAAGCGCCGATCAAGGGCATCCGCATCGAATACGAGGGCGCGGTCGCGGAGATGAACACCCGCGCGCTCACCTCGGCGGCGGTGACCGGGGTGCTGCGTCCCTTCCTGCAGGACATCAACATGGTGTCGGCGCCCGTGGTCGCGCGCGAGCGCGGCATCACGGTCGAGGAGGTCAAGCGCGAGAGCGCGGCCCGTGACTACGAGAGCTTCATCCGCATCATCGTCGACGCGGAGGATATGGCGCGCCATGCGGGCGGCACCGTGTTCCAGGACGGCAAGCCGCGCGTGACCGAAATCCGCGACATCATGGTCGATGCCGAGTTCGCGCCGAACATGATCTACGTGCGCAACGACGACAAGCCTGGCTTCATCGGCAGCTTCGGCACCCTGCTCGGAGAATCCGGCGTGAACGTCGCGACCTTCGCGCTCGGCCGCGACAAGCCGGGCGGCGATGCCATCTGCTTCGTGTCGGTGGACGAGCCCGTGTCGGACGAGCTCCTGCGCCGGATCGAAGCGATCCCGCAGGTCAAGCGCGCCCGCGCGGTACGGTTCTAACCACAGGGATTAAGGGACGCATCATGGCACCGATTCCGTCGCAACGCTTCGTCCTGACGCTCGCCTGTGCGAACCGTCCCGGCATCGTGGCGGCCGTGGCAGGTCACCTGTCCGATGCGGGCCTCAACATCCTCGACGCGCAGCAATACGACGACACGCAGACGGACCGCTTCTTCATGCGTGTCGTGTTCAACCCGGTGACGGGAGAGAGCGACATCGAGGCGCTGAGAAGCGGCTTCGCGCCGCTCGCCGAGCGCTTCGGCATGACGTGGACGATGAGCGACCAGAACCGGAAGCAGCGCGTCATGCTGCTGGTCTCGAAGTTCGACCATTGCCTCGCGGACCTGCTCTATCGCTGGCGCATCGGCGAGCTCGACTTCGAGCCCGTCGGCGTCATCGCCAATCATCCGGCGGAAACCTACAGCCATGTGGATCTGGGCGACGTGCCGTTCCACTGCCTTCCCGTCACGAAGGACACCAAGCTCGAACAGGAGGCGCAGGTCTGGGAGATCATCCGCAACTCCAAGGCCGACCTCGTGGTGCTCGCGCGCTACATGCAGGTGTTGTCGGACGGGCTCGCGGCGAAGCTCGCGGGCCGCTGCATCAACATCCACCACTCGTTCCTTCCCAGCTTCAAGGGTGCCAAGCCCTATCACCAGGCCCATGCCCGCGGCGTGAAGCTGATCGGCGCGACCGCCCACTACGTGACGTCCGATCTCGACGAAGGCCCGATCATCGCGCAGGACGTGGAGCCGATCACGCATCGCGACTCGGCGGAGGATCTCGTGCGCAAGGGCCGCGACATCGAACGCCGCGTGCTGGCGCGCGCCGTGCGCTATCACCTGGAGGACCGCATTCTCCTCAACGGCCGCAAGACCGTGGTGTTCGCGGATTAGTAAGACGTGACCGTCCTTTCGGGGCGCCGGAGGCGAACCCGGAACCTATAACAATGACAGTGGAGCGTACTTACCGCCGCCGCTCGGAGAGCCAGATGCCGCCGAGCACCAGGGCCAGTCCGATCGCGTGGTAGATGGCGAAGGGTTCGCCGAGCAGCACCACGGCGAGCAGGGCGCCGAACACCGGCACCAGGTTGACGAAGAGCCCGGCCCGGGTCGGGCCTATCAGCTCGACGCCGCGGATGAAGAAGATCTGCGACAGCAGCGAGGGCAGGAGCGCGACATAGAGCAGGATGAGCCAGCCCTTCGGCGTGGGAAACTGCGCGGTGCCTTGGAGCATCTCCACGCCGACCAGGGGCAGGGAGCTGACGAAGGCCACGAGGGCCATGGCGGCGAAGAACACGAGGCCCGGCATTGCCGGACGGTAGCGTAGGCCCAGCGTGTAGACGGAATAGAACACGCAGGCGATCAGCATCCACACGTCGCCGATATTGATCGCCAGCGTCTTCAGGATCTCCCAATCGGCTTTGACGGACACCGTGATCACGCCGATCAAGGTCACGATCATGCCGATGATCTGCAGCGGGATCGCCCGGGCGCGGAAGACGACGATCATGCCCAGCAGCACGAAGACGGGGATCGAGCCCTGGAAGATGGTGAGATTGACCGCGCTGGTGTGGTGGGCGGCGGCGTAGAAGAGCGCGTTGAAGGCGGTGAAGCCCGACACGCCCATCATGAGCGTGAAAAGCCACCGCTCCCTGAACTTCGCCCGCTCGGCCACGAGCTGCCGTCCCACGAGCGGCATCAAGATCGCCACCACGACCACCCAGCGCAGGCAGGTCAGCACCATAGGCGAGACCTCGCCGATGGCGAGCCGGCCGGCGATGCCGTTGCCCGCCCACATGAGCGTGGTCAGGACCAGAAGCAGATAGGCCTGCCCCCAGAGCCCTTGCCGCAGCGATTGCAGAACCTTCATCGGAGGATGGACCTTATTGCGCTTGCGGCCGTGTGCCGTTCGGCTAAACCGGCACGAAAGAAAGCGGGTGACACGCATGGCCTTAAGGTTTCTGGTGATCGAGGGCAATACGCGAGGCGCAAGGCAGGCCCACAGGGAGGCCTATGGACTTATGCCGTCTGAATCGTATGCGGCGGTGATTCAGACGATCGAAGGAGAGGCCGTCTGCGACATCGCTTTTCCGGCTGACCCGGGGGCGAACCTGCCGGATGCGGCCGGGCTCGAGTCCTATGACGGCATCGTGCTGACCGGGTCACATCTCAACATCTACGACCGCACCCCTGATATCCTGAGCCAGATCGACCTGATGCGGGCGGTCTATGCGTCCCGCACCCCGTCCTTCGGCTCCTGCTGGGGCCTGCAGGTGGCGGCCGTCGCGGCGGACGGGGACGTGCGGCCCAATCCGCTCGGGCGCGAGGTGGGCCTCGCCCGCAGGATCACGGCCACCGAGGCAGGCCGGGAGCATCCCCTGATCGAGGGACGGCCCGCAGCCTATGACGCGCCGGCCATCCACCTCGACATGGTGACGGCCCTGCCGGGCGACTGCACGGTGCTCGCCGGCAATGCCGTCTCGCCCGTCCAGGCCGCCGAAATCCGCCAGGACGGGGGCGTGTTCTGGGGCGTGCAATATCACCCCGAATTCTCCTTGAGCGAACTCGCCGTCATCCTGGGCCGCCGGACCGAGATCCTGGTGAGGGAAGGCTTCTGCCGGACCGCCGAGGATGCCGTGGCCTATGCGCAGGACCTGAGCACCCTCGACAAGGATCCCGCCCGCTTCGATCTTGCCTGGCGGCACGGCATCGACGCAGAAGTCCTCGACCCCCAGCGACGCACCCGGGAGATCCGCAACTTCATCGAGCACCGGGTCAAGACGGCGAAGAGTGCGCGGGGACGGGCCTGAGGCGCGCAGACGCCGCGCTCGCGTAGTGCATCCTGACGTTGCTGGCGCCGACATGACGGAACCTTAACTTGAGCTTCGGCCCGGTCGGCACGATCATGGCGTTCTCGTGCCCGGAGCTGAATCCCCTATGAGCAAATCCCTTTTGTTGCGCCTGCACCGGTGGGTGGCTTTGATGTTCGCCCTGCCATTGCTGGCCGTCATCGTGACCGGCCTGATCCTCTCCTTCGAACCCATCGTGGTGCAGAGCGCCATCAAGCCTGGCTCCGTTTCGGTGCAGACCGTCGAAGGGCTGCTCCAGCGCTACGACCCCCAGGGCACGGCGCGCGCGCTCTTTTTGCGCCCGAACGAGAACACGCTGACGATCAACGCCGTGCAGCCCGGCGGAACCGTGACGGTCGATCTCGGGACGGGGGAGCCTGCAGACCCGTCGACACGATCGCTCTCCGACCTGTTCGGCGCGGCGCGTCAGATCCATGAGCACCTGCTCCTGCGGGCCGGATGGCTGGTGACCGCCTCGACGGTGGCCATGCTGGCGCTCATCGGGCTCGGGATATTCATGGGCTGGCCGAGGCTGCGCAACACCCTGTCGGGCTGGCACAAAGGCATGGCCTGGTTCTTGCTGCCGCTGGTGATCCTCAGTCCCCTGACCGGTCTGCTTCTCGCCTTCGGCATCTCCCTGGCGCCCGCTCCGGCGCCTGCCGGCGTCTCCGGGCCGCCTCTGCCCCTGCGGGAGGCCGTGCGCGTGCTCGCGGTCGAACACGACCTGTCGTCTCTGGGCTGGATCCGGCCTCTCGGCCGCAATCTCGCGGCCCGCATGGCCGAAGACGGGGAGATGAGAACCTATGCCCTCAGCCGCGAAGGAGCCGTTCCCATGGCCCGCAGCTGGCCGCGTCTCATCCACGAGGGCAATTGGGGCGGTTTCGCCCTTGCGATCCTGAACCTCGTCACGTCGGTGGCGCTCCTGGGCCTCCTGGTCACCGGCAGCTGGATCTGGCTG
This sequence comes from Microvirga sp. Mcv34, assembly GCF_024519725.1. Lineage (GTDB taxonomy): Bacteria > Pseudomonadota > Alphaproteobacteria > Rhizobiales > Beijerinckiaceae > Microvirga. Next base: position 102,234 of record NZ_JALJRK010000011.1, read on the forward strand.
CGCCGCCAGCTGCGCCGCCTTTCCAGTCGGCAACGTTTCGCAAGAGTGACGTGACAGCCACTGCTTTCCGTCTCTCGCCCGGGAGGGGGGATGACATCCTCCACATCACGGCCCGGGCGGCGCCTTCCGCGTCATGGCCGTTCTCCGGACTTGATCCCGAGATCAGTCCCAGCAATCTTCGCCATCTGTACCAACACCCTCTGACCTCATCCTGAGGAGGCGCGCAGCGCCGTCTCGAAGGACCGTCCAGAGTGCACAGGAGGCGCCCTCGTCCTTCGAGACGCTCCGCTCCTCAGCGACTGTGTTTTTCGTCAAGCGTTTTGCCACGGGGTCTGATCGCGTAGG
>NZ_JALJRK010000120.1 GCF_024519725.1 Microvirga sp. Mcv34
GGCTATCCTGGAAAAGGTCGCCCGTGCGAAACAAGCGTTAGAGTCACAACACTAGCACCGGCCAAGGTGGAAAGAGCCATCGACCTTTCCAAGGAAAAGTACTGCTCCGCCTCGATCATGCTCGGGGCCGTGGCCAAGATCACCCATTCCTGGACGGCCATCGACGAGACCGAAGAGACGGAAGCCGTCGCCTCCTGAACCATCAGTCCCTGGGATCCACATTCATGAAGCTGTTCTTCTCCGAAGCGCAACTGGCCCATCGGCCGACGCAATACATGGTGCATGGGCGGATCGTGGATCCCTTCGAAAATCCCGATCGGGCAACGACGCTCCGTGAGGTCCTGGAGGCGCAGGGGCTGACGACGACCGATCCCGGCGATTTCGGCCGCGACCCGATCCTGGCGGTCCATGCAGGCCATTACGTGGAGTTCCTCGAAAGCGCCTATGACCGCTTCATGGAACTTCCCGACCACGGACCGGAGGTCCTGCCGAACGTCCACCCCTATCGCGGGGCAGGGATCGACCTGGAGGAGCGCGGCAAGCCGCGTACCACCGGGATTCTGGGCCAAGCCGGCTGGTATATCGGCGGTATGTCCTGCGCCATGATGGATAGCACGTTTAAGGCCGCCTATGCCTCGGCTCAGACGGCGATTGCCGGCGCCGAGGCGCTGCTCGCCGGCGAACGAGCGTCCTATGCGCTTTGCCGGCCGCCCGGCCATCACGCCTATGCCGATCGCGCCTCCGGTTTCTGCTTCCTCAACAACGCCGCTATCGCGGCCGGGGTGCTGCGGAACCACTTTTCCAAGGTTGCCATCGTGGATTTCGATACCCACCACGGCGACGGCACACAGGCGATCTTCTACACCCGTGGCGACGTTTTCTATGGCTCGGTTCATACCGATCCGACGTCCTACTACCCGCACTATGCCGGCTATGCCGATGAGACCGGCGCAGGGCCGGGTGAGGGAGCCAATCACAACCTGCCGCTTGCGCCGGGTGCTGACGACGAGGCCTTCATCGACGCCAACCAGCGCCTCGCGCTGGCGGTCCAGGCCCACGGAGCCGAGGCGATCGTTCTGTCCGCCGGTTGGGACGCCCACCGCGACGATCCACTGTCGAAGCTCAATGTCACGTCAGACGCCTTCGCACGGATCGGCGATATCTGGGGCAAGATCGACCTGCCGACCTTGATCATCCAGGAGGGCGGCTATTCGCTCGCGGCCGTCTCGGAAGCTGCTCCGGCTTTCATCGCGGCGTTTCGCTCGAACGCCGCCGAGTGAAGGCGGGAGGTCTTCGCAGTCGATAACATATCAGGCAGAACTCGATCACAGATCGTTGTGCTCATCGAGGCCGGTCATTCTTTGACCACGTTCTTGTTCACCTTGGCCCGGTATTTCCTCGGGCCATTGGCCCTCGACCGTCGAAAGGAACACCGTGACTCGGACGCCAGAACGCAGGGGCTCGTCGATCAGCCGCCTCACGATCTCAGGCATTGCCGTTGCAGCCATAACCGGATGGGGAGCCTATGCCTATTCGGCTCTTTCATCCACGCAGCTCGAACAGCAGGTGAGCGGCCAGGCGTCCGCGCTCCGCGAATACCAATCGCAGTTTCTGTCGGAACGCATGAAGGCGGAGAACGGCGCGAGAGAAATCCGCAAACTCCAGGAGCAGCTCGCGTTGGCTAAGGGCGAAATCGAGCAGCTTACGGTAAGGCACACGGAGACCGAGGCAAACCTTGCTACCGCGAAGGAGCAGCTGGCATCGCTCCAGGAGCTGCATGCCCCGCCGGCGCTCGACGGCGCGGTCGCCGTGCGCGGCGTTACACCCCTACCCACGAAGCAGGATGTCATTCTGGCCCAGAAGGCTCTCACGGATCTCGGCTTCGGAAAGCTCGAGGCCGATGGGGTCGTCGGGCCGACGACGCAACAGGCGATCGAAGAATATCAGCGTCTCGTCGGGTTGACCGTGACCGGCCTGCTTCACGCCCAGACGCTGCAATCCCTCATGCGGTCCGCGAAGGTCGTCGCCGCACAGAATGAGCGCACGGAGTAGCTTCTCCGATCAAGGCTCACGCCAACGACATGGCTCCGTCCCGGGGAGTGCCGGGACACGCGCCATCCGGCATGCGCTCACATTTTGTTGAATGGGCGGTAAGCCCTTGCGCCTTTTGCCGGAATCTACGGCATTTTTCGCTTGGAAACCCTTCCAGTCCTGAGGTTAACCCTCAGGTAACCTCGCCTTGGAAGGTTGCGGGCTCCGCAACCGCCAAAGCGAGTTTCCCGTAGATGAAGGTCACAAGCACAGCTGCCGCAATCCTCGTCCTCTCGAGCGCCTATGCCCTTGCACAGACTCCGCGAGTGATCGGAACAAGCGAAAGTTGGAGCGCGTGGAAAGATTACGAGAACAAATCTGCCGCCTGCTATGTCTATTCCGACGCTTCATCCATGAAGCCGGAGCATCTCGATCATGGGCGTGTGACCCTGTTCGTGCGCAGGCTCAATCACGGCAAGGTTCGAACCGAAGCGAGCCTTCAGGCGGGTTATGACTTCGCTCCGACGGCGATCCGCATTGCGGTGGACGGCCATTCCTTCACCATGATCCCACGCGGAAACCACGCCTGGCTGCGGCGCACCGAGCGCGAGATCGAATTCGTGCGCGCGCTCGAGAATGGACGGGTCGCGGTCGTAGAGGCGACGTCCAAGCGCGGGAACAAGACGACCTACACCTTCCCTCTGAAAGGATTCACCGCCGTTATGAAGAAAGCCCGTCAGGGATGTCGGTGACATGATGTGGGAAGTGATCGGGCCGGGGTGGTAAATCTCAGGCTTGGCAGCGCCGCATACTTCGACGGATGATTCCCAGACCGGGCCGACTGATCAGGATTCTCTCGCGCGATGAGAAACTCCGCTCCTCATCGCCGGAGATCGCGTGTTCTATCGTGCAGGAAACGAGACATCGCGGCGAATGCCTCGTCGCCCTCCTTCAGCAGTCCCGGGAAGAAGTAGTAGCCATGAGGCATCCGCTCGCGAACGAAATGCTCGACATGCTCGTTGCCGCTCTCCCGCAACTTGCGGACGAAAGCGTAATTGTCGTCGACGATCGGATCCGCTGTTCCGGACACCACCAGCGTCGGCGGATAGCCGCGAAGGTCCGCAAGCGCCGGACTGACATGCGGGTGAGACCAGTTCTTGTACTGAACCGCGTAGGCCCCGCGGATGTACCCGACGAAGGCTGTGTCGTAGATGATACCAAGGGGCGCGAGGCGCTCGAAGGATTCGTGCTGCTCCACGTGGAAGTCGGTGATCGGGCACAGGAGTACCGCCGCGTCCGGGGAAGCTATGTTCTCGTCACGCGCTTTCAGGGGCAGGGCGGCCGCCAGATTCCCACCGGCCGAGTCGCCCCCGACGGCAATCCAGGACGGGTCGCCCCCGATCTCCTGTCCGTGCAGACGCATCCAGTCCAGGACAGCGCAACAATCCTCCAGACCCGCCGGGAAAGGCCATTCGGGCGCCAGACGGTAGGTGACGCTCACCACGACGATTCTGTTTTCCCAGGCGACCCGGCTCGTGATGTAGGCCGTGTCCTCGGAACCTCCGACCGTGAACCCGCCCCCATGGGCATAGAGCATCATCGGCAGGTCATCCGATCCCGGCGGCCGAAAGACTTGGCAACGAATCGGCCCGCTCGGCGAAGGCACGTAGATGCTCGAGACGCTCACTTCCGGATAGAGCTCACTTGCACTGGGCGGCAGATCCTCCAGGCGAAGGTCATTGCTGATGTAGCCCGTTCGAACCGGACGGATCATGATATCGCGTAGGGTGAGCGGAGACCGCATTCTGGCCAGCAGCCGGTAATAGGCGGCGGCGGGATCGGAGCGGTCGATATGCGAGACACCCGGACCGTCGGGGCGTTGGTCGACACAGGGAATGCTGGGTTTCGTGCTGACGGCATTCTGATCCATCGACTGCCTCCGGGACTGTCCTGACGAGGCAGCTTAATCGGTCGCATCGGCGTAGCCATTCCCTTTCTGGCCTTTGTCCATGGCAAAGAGGGGGAATGCCTCGCCGCGCGGGCCGTCTCAGGGGGGCGTGTTCTGCTGCATAGCCCGGAAGGCGAGGGGCGGGAGACCGGTCTTCTGTTTGAAGAAGCGCGCGAAATAGGCCGGATCGTCGAAGGCGAGTGCAGAGGCGATCTCCTTGGCACTCAGGCTCGTGAAGGTCAGATAGCGCTTCGCCTCCAGGATGATCCTTTGATGAACGACTCCGAGAGCCGTGTCGCCGAGATGCTCGCGGCAAATTCGGTTGAGGTGTGGCGGCGTCAGGCTGAGCCTGCGGGCATAGCTCTCGATGGGGTGATGCTTGCGGAAGTCCTGGTCGACGAGTTCGCGAAAGCGCAAGGCATGCTGAAGCGCGCGACGTCCACGGCTCGGGGCCGCGCCGTCCCGTGTCGAGCCTCGGATCCGATGGAGTGCGATCAGGACGAGCAGCAGCCGGGCCTGAATGGCCTCCGAGCGGCCGGAACCGCGTCCGGTGAACTCAGCCGTCAGCGATGCGATGTCCTCGAGCAGAACGCGCGCGGCATCCGCGTGGTCGTGAAGGCCGACCACCTGAATCGAGCGGAACGTCTCAAGGGTGCCGTCCATGTCCGCGAGGATGTGGGTCAGCCGGCTGTCGAAAAGGGTGATCACCGTTCCCTGGACGTCAGGCGAGAACGTGTAGCCGTGCACCGTCATCGGGGGCAGGGCGACGATGGCGGGGCCGGTCAATGTCCTGGCCTCGCCATCGATCACGAGGTCCGCGGTGCCGCAGGCCAGATGAAGGATCTGGAACAGCCTCTCGTGCCGGTGCGGCATGATCCTGTAATTGTGCAAGCGGCTGCGGCTCTGGATGGTTTCGCAATGGACCCAGTCCGCCGCCGGATCGTCGCGCGTTTCGCCATAGAGAGCGTAGGAAGGGATATCTACGGGAGCCAATTTCGTGCGTTCCGTCCTGAGGCGCAGAATGTTCGAAATGTCCAATCCGATGCTCGCTTTGTCTATTGGCCCTTCGGCGGGTCGGGTTCATCCTGTACCGACGCGAAGAAGGCGGCTCAGACCGTCGTTGCGGAGGAAATGACCATGCGGACCAAGGTCGCCATCATCGGCGCTGGCCCGGCCGGGCTCCTGCTCGGCCGCCTTCTGGAAAACGCCGGGATCGAAACCGTCGTCCTTGAACGGCGCAGCGCGGATTACGTGCTTGGGCGCATCCGCGCCGGCGTGCTCGAACAGGGCACGGTGGAGCTTCTCGACAAGGCTGGCGTCGGCGAGAGACTGCACGCCGACGGTCTCGTTCACGACGGCGTCGAGTTCTGCTTCGACGGCGACAGGCACCGCTTCGACTTTCGCGCGCTCATCGGACGAACGGTCACCGTCTACGGCCAGACCGAGGTCACGCGCGACCTCATGCAGGCGCGCGAATTCTCAGGCGCGACGACGATCTACGAGGCCGAGAACGTTTCGCTTCACGGTTTCGACGGCGACCAGCCAAGGGTGCGCTACGTCAAGGACGGCATCGAGCACGAGCTGTCCTGTGATTTCATCGCGGGGTGCGACGGCTATCACGGCGTGGCCCGCGCCAGCTTACCCGAGGAGGCGATCCGCACCTTTGAGCGGGTCTATCCCTTCGGCTGGCTTGGCATTCTGGTCGACCGGCCGCCCGTTGCCGACGAACTGATCTACGCCCATCACGAGCGTGGATTCGCGCTCTGCTCCATGCGCTCGCACACCCGCAGCCGCTACTACGTTCAGGTTCCGGCCGACGAGAAGGTCGAGGGCTGGTCGGACGATCGCTTCTGGGACGAGTTGCGCCGCAGGCTCGGTGGTGAAACGGCCGAGCGTCTGGTCACCGGACCTTCCATCGAAAAATCCATCGCGCCGTTGAGGAGCTTCGTGGCCGAGCCCCTGCGGTTCGGGCGGCTCTTCCTTGCGGGTGACGCCGCTCACATCGTCCCGCCGACCGGCGCCAAGGGGCTGAACCTCGCGGCGAGCGATGTCGGGGCTCTCGCCGAGGCGCTCGTCGAATTCTACGCCGAGCGCTCCACGGCCGGAATCGACGGCTACTCGGCCCGTGTGCTGTCGCGGATCTGGAAGGCCGAGCGCTTCTCCTGGTGGATGACCTCCATCCTTCACACGTTTCCGGACACGGATTCCTTCAGTCGCCGGATCCAACGGGCCGAGTTCGACTACATCCGGGGATCGAGAGCTGCCGCCCGTTCGATAGCGGAGAACTATACCGGGCTGCCATTCTGAGACGAAGACGATGCGGCCCTGAGTATTCGGCGATATTCTTCTTCCGCAATCGAGTATCGAGATTTGATCATATGCGCGGATTGCGCCGTTAACTTTACCAGAGCATTAACGCGAAATTCGATATGCCGTTACGTTGACTACTAAGAAAATATTTCCGAATTCTAGCTATCAATAGCTGATACTCATGGCGGATTGAGCGCTCGCAAAGGTGAGACCGTCTCAAAGGCATGATGCCGCCCCGCCATACCGGTGAGAGCCCGGTATATTTCGCCAGCTTCATCATCCGTCTTTTATTGGCCGCAAGGCCATTGGTAGCGTCATGGATCGGTCCGCCGTTTCATCCACGGCACCATCGCTGGTGTCCGCCGGCCCCTGGCTGACACGCCCGTTCAGAGGCCTGATCGGCCGCTTCGGAATCGGATTCCTGATTCCGGTTGTCGAAGCGACCCTGCTCATCACCCTCCTGGCCCTCGCGCTGCCGGTTGCCCTGCTTCAGGTCTATGACCGGATTCTCCCGAACAAGGCCGTCGGGACCCTGGGGGTGCTCGCCACGGCCGTAACGATCGCCATCCTGCTGGAGGCCCTGCTGCGTCATGTGCGCGGCCGGGTGCTCGCCCGCGTTGCCGCGACGTCGGAAGCACAGGCGCATCGCCAGGCCATGCAATGCCTGCTGAACGCGCCGCTCTCCGCTCTAGAAGCTCACGGCAACGGCTATTACGCGGAGCGCCTCTCCGCCATCGGCACGTTGCGCGAGGCATGGTCCGGTCCGGCCCTGCAGGCGATGCTCGATCTGCCCTTCGCGCTCCTTTATCTCGTCGGCATCTGGTATCTGGCCGGTCCGCTCGTGCTGGTGCCCCTGACGCTCCTCGCCGGCGTGGGGCTTCTGGCCGTGCTGACGGGGCGCCGCGTGCGCCATGCCGCTCAGAACCTCGCCTTGGCCGAGGAGCGCCGCTTCAATTTCCTCTTCGACACGCTGAACTGCATCCACTCCATGAAGGTACTGGGGGCCGAGCCCCTGCTCGAGCGACGCTACGAGCGCCTCCAGAACGGTTCCGCCCAGCTGCGTCGCAAGCTGTCCCATACCATCTCGACCGGGCAGGAGGGCGGCATGCTGCTGTCCCAGATCGCTACGATCGGCGTCGCCACCCTCGGATGCCTGTTGGTTCTCGAAGGGCAGCTCAGCGTCGGCGGTCTCAGCGCATGCACCATGCTGGTCGGCCGCACGATGCAGCCCCTTCTCGGCGGCGTCGCCCTCTGGTCGCGCCTGCAATCGCTCCGCGAGAGCAAGAGGCGCGTCGCCGAGATCGGCGCGCTGCCCCAGGAGCGCAGCCCGGACAGGCCGCTGCTGCAGATTTCGGCCGGACACATCCTCCTTCAGGATGTCCGGTTCCGCACGCCCCGCTATTCCGACTGGCTGTTCGAAGGGGTCGACCTGGAGGTGCAACCCGGCGAGATCGTCGGCATCACCGGCTCCAACGGATCGGGGCGCTCGGCCCTTCTGCGCCTGATCGCCGGCGACTTGAAGGCCAATGGCGGACAGGTCCTGATCGACGGACAGGATCTCGGCCAAGTTGATATCGGGCCGGCCCGCAGGCTGGTCGCGCTGGTCCCGCCGGATCCCGCGCTGGTGCGGGGCACGCTTCTTCAGAATCTGACGATGCATCAGCCGCAGCGCGAAGCCTTGGCACTTCGCCTGGCGACGGAACTCGGTCTCGACCAGGTCGCCAGCGCTCTTCCGGGCGGCTGGCACACCCAGGTCGGCGTCGCCGCGACGCCGCTGCCGCGTGGCGCCGCCCAACGCATCGGCGTCGTCCGGGCTCTCGTCGAAGAGCCACGCATCCTGCTCCTCGACGACATCACCTCGCAGATCGACGGGGACAGCGACGCCCGTCTCGCCCGGCTCCTGGCGGACCTGCGGGGCAGGGTGACGGTGGTCAACGTCACTCACCGGCCCTCCACCTTGAGCATTGCCGACCGGGTCTATGCGATCCGTGCGGGCCGCTTGGAGCGCGTGGCATGAGACCCGTCAGAGAAGACCGTTCATGCGCGCCGCTGGAGCTGCCGGAGGATCTCCTGGCCCCGTCCGATCTCGCGCGCTGCCTGTCGGCAATGCTCTGGCTGCTGGAGTGGCCCGGCAGCGTGGACGATCTGCTGTCGGCCCTGCCTCACGTCAAGCCGGATATCGACATCACCGATGTGCGGAACACGCTGGCGATCCTCGGCTATCCAACCCGCATGGAGCGGGTGTCGCAGGGTGCCCTGGATCCGAGGCGCCTCCCGGCGATCCTGCTTCCGGCGGACGAGCCCGCGGCTATCGTCTATCGCGACGAGGAGGGGCGCGTCCTACTCCTCGACGGCGAGACCGGCGAGGTGGAGCCCTGCGATCCGAAAGCCCTGCGTGGCACCTTGATGCTCGTGATCGACATGGATGCCGGGGCCCCGCGCAAGAGATGGTTCAGCGGCATCGCCCGACGATTCCGGGGCGACCTGCCCGCGCTGCTCGGCGTCAGCGGGTTGATGGCGGTGCTTGGGCTCGCCGTGCCGGTCTTCACCATGTCCGTCTTCGACACTGTGATCGCGGGATACAGCCCCGAGACCCTGCCGATGCTCGTGGCGGGCGCGTTTGCGGCGATCCTTCTCGAGGTGGCGTTCCGGGCCGTTCGCCAGCGCGCTCTGCTCAGCATCGCCGAACGGCTCGACCGGCTGGTTCCCAGTGCCGTCTTCACCCAGCTCATGTCCTTGCCGACTGCCCTGGTGGA
>NZ_JALJRK010000121.1 GCF_024519725.1 Microvirga sp. Mcv34
AACGTCAACAGGAAGCAGTCATTGAGAGGCATCATGGCAACACGATCGAACAGGCTTTCTCCCAGATTAAATCGCACTTGCGCAAAGCCGAAGCCCGAACGCTCGACGCGCTCTGGCGCGCCATCGGCGATATCTGTGATCTGGTCGATCCCGAGGCATGCCGCAACTACTTCACCGCCGCCGGATATGGACTCGTCTGAATGTCCGGTGCTCTAGTACTACAGCCGGGCCTTGCGTCGGTGTCGCGTGCGCTTACGCCAGTGGCATTCGCGGGCCCGCTGCTGATGGCGCCGGCGCCACACCGACCAGTGCTCGACCGCCTCAACCGAAGGCGGTCGCTCCCACACCAAGTGCCAGAGCAGCCGGCGCACCTCTGGCACGGTGAGCGGCAGCAACTCCGCGGCCTGCCCGACGGGGGCCTCTCCCCCCGATGGCGTGCTGTCGCACGATGGTCAGATACGCGTGCGCCAGCATGGATAGGGTGATGTGGCGATGCCAACCCGTCCATGAGCGCACCTCGTACTCGTCCAACCCGGTTTCACCTTTGGCTTCCTCAAAGCAGCTCTCGATCGCCCAGCGCATCCCCGCAATCCGCACCAAGTCAGCCAAGGATGTCTCCTCCGTAAGCATCCGAGGAGCCGCGCGGACTTTGAGCGTCGCGCGTCATCCGGTTTGTCGTATGATGGTGGATGTTCAGGCGGCCTGCTGTGGCACCGGGTCTTCGCCCTGGCGCAATCTCTTCCATTCCCATGGCAGCATTTCATGGAGGCGTGAGACCGGCAGGTTGGCGATCCGAGCAAGGATATCGGCGAGCCATGCCTTCGGGTCGACATCGTTGAGGCGAGCGGTCATGATGAGCGTGAGCATGATGGCGGCCCGGTCGGCGCCGCGATCGGACCCGGCGAAGAGCCACGATTTCCTGCCGCAGGCCACACCGCGTAACGCCCTCTCGGCCGCGTTGTTCGTGAGACAAATTCGGCCATCGTCGACAAAGCGGGAGAAGTCGGCCCAGCGCGAGAGCATATAATTGAGCGGCTCGATCACCGGGGAGGATCGCGACAGATGACTCTGCTCCTGGCGCAGCCAGGCCTCCATCTCGTCCAGCAGCGGCTTGCTCTTCTCCTGCCGCACGGCGCGCCGCTCCGTCGCACTCCGGCCATTGATCTCGCGCTCGATGGCAAACAGCGCATCGATGCGCCTGACCGCCTCCAGCGCAGTCGGAGAGACCGGCCTGGCGTTCCGGCCGCGCCGGGGATTGCTGGAGACATCGACCAGTTCGAAGAATTTCCTGCGCGCATGTGCGAAGCAGAAAGCGGCCGTGATCGGCGTTTGGTTCTTCGCCGGGTCGAACAGCGGATTGAAGCCGTTGTAGCAATCAGCCTGAAGCACGCCGCCGAACCCGGCCAAGTGCTTCTGCGGATGCTCGCCGCGCCGATCCCGGGAGGCGTAGTAGACCGCGGCCGGTGGCGCAGGTCCGCCAAACGGCTGGTCGTCCCGTACGTAAGTCCAGATCCGCCCGGTCGTGCACTTGCCCTTCGCCAGGATCGGGATCGTGGTATCGTCGCCATGAAGCCGAACGGCGGCAAACACATGGGCTTCGATCAGGTCAAAGACCGGCTGGAGCGCGGCGCTGACATGGCCGACCTGATCGGCCAGGGTCTGGGTCGACAGCGCGATGCCCTCGCATTGGAAGCGCGTGCTCTGGCGGTTCAGGGGGATATGCTGTCCGAACTTGTCGAACACGATCGTCGCCAGCAGATTGGGGCCGAGAAAGCCGCGTGGCGTGGCATGGAATGGCGCCGGTGCCTGGCTGATCGCCTCGCAGTCCCGGCACGTGAACTTCTCCCGCACCGTCTCGATCACCTTGAAGCGGCGCGGGATCTCCTCGAGCGTTTCGGTCACGTCCTCGCCCAGCTTCGCCAGTCGTGCGCTGCCACAGCATCCGCAGACCGTCGGCGCCTCCACCACGATGCGCTCGCGCTCAATGTCTTCCGGAAAGGGTTTGCGCACCGGCCTCTTGCGGGTGAAGGCGCGCACGGTCTGCGCTTTCGCCGCCGCAGCCTCAGCGGCCAGTTCATCCTCAGTCGCCGCCGTCACCAGCTCTTCGAGCTGCAATTCCAGCTGGTCGATCAGCCGTTGGGTGCGCTCACGACGTGGGCCATGCTTCTCGCGCTCGAGTTTGCCGATCTGCAGCTGCAGATACGCGATCAGCGCTTCGGTGCTGGACAGCCTCGCCTTCGCATGGGCGGCATCGGCCATCGCCGCATCCCGCTCGGCCTCGCTGCGCAGCCGCGCCTCGCGTTCTGCCAACAACGCGGCTTGGGCGCTGGCAAGATCCGAAGGCAGCGAGAACGGTGCCGATGACATGACACCATTGAACCAGATTTCCCAGCAGCTTCAATGGTAAAACCGGCTCACACCCGTGTCGGACGCCAGGTTTCCTGGGGATTGCGCCAGTCGATCCCGGACAGAAGATAAGACAGCTGCGCCGGTGAGATCGCAACAGCGCCCCCTTCCACGCTCGGCCAGATAAACCGACCTCTTTCCAGTTTCCGCGTGAACAGGCAGGCTCCCTGACCGTCATGCCAAATCACTTTGATCAGATCACCTTTGCGTCCGCGGAAGCAAAATAAGTGGCCCGCCAAAGGATCATGCTTCAAAATCTCCTGCACCCGAAGAGCCAGAGTCGGAAAGCCACACCGCATGTCGGTATGCCCGGTTGCCAGCCAGACCTTGACGCTCGAGCCCATCGGAAAGAGGTTCATCGCAGCGCCTCGAGGCCCCGGATGATCCGCAGCAGCGCCTCGATGTCGACATCCCGGTCGACGATCACATGCCGCCCGTTGGCCGTGACAATCTCCATCCGACCGAGGCCGCAGGGAGGATGCGGCACCGGCGCATTCGGCACGGAAGACTCCAAGGGCGCGTGAGCGTCCGGCACGACCAAGGCGGGCACAAACCCATCCCATGACCCGGCGCCAAGCCGTCCTTCTCTGTGAGCCTTGCGCCAGCTGTTCAATTGAAAGCGGGTGATCCCGTGCCGGCGCGCCGTGGCTGAGACCTGCTTCGGCTCGCGATAGCTCTCGGCCACAATCGCCAGCTTTGCTTCATCGCTGAAACGGCGGCGACGACCAGTGTCGACCACGTCCAGGCGGCTGACCGGCCCATGCTCCCTGAGAATGTCCATGGCTATAGCACCGTCCATATCGACGTCGATAGAGCCAGTGCTCTTCCAAATGCCTCACTTCCACAAGGCGGCCCAGCTCGGATGCGTACTCTCCTCCGGCGCCCAGGTGAGATAGAACGTGAACTGATGCGGCCGCCCTTTCTTGCGCCGGATCAGCAGCCCGGACTTCCAGCCTGTCGGCGGGATGCCGTAGGGCAGATAGGCCCAATCATACAGGCGTGGGCCCTTGGCCCCGTCGCCGGCACTCAACCGTGTCCAGCCTCTCGTCGGCACGTCCTCGAGCCAGTCCTCCACCGGCTTGAGCCCGAGCCGCTGGGCCGAGGTCACGGCCAGCACGTAGCCGCGCCCATGCGCCTCGATCAGGCGCCGGGTCTGGGAATCAGCGCCATAGAGGCAGTCGCCCACCACCCACGTGCAGGGCACCCCGGCCTCGAACGCGCGCTTGAGCATGGCCTGGCCGAGCTTCGGCTTGGTGGTGAAGCGGATCTCCTCCGGCACGCCTGCTTCGGCCCGCCGGGCGGCGTCAAAAGCCCAGGTGTCCGGCAGGTAGAGCGCCCGGTCGATCAGCGCATGACCATGCCGGCTGGCATAGGCGAGAAACACCCCAATCTGAGAATTCTCGATGCGGCCTGCGGTGCCGGAGTACTGGCGTTTGACGCCGGCCGACTTGTCGCCCTTCTTGAGAAAGCCGGTCTCGTCGAGCACCAGCACGGCGTCAGGATCGCCAAGATGCTCGACCACATAGGCACACAGGTCATCGCGCACGGCCTGGGCATCCCAGTGCATGCGCGACAGGAAGTCCTGCACGCCATCGGGGCTGGCATCGCCGGCGGCTTCGGCAAGGTGCCAACCGTTCTTGCGCTCCAAAGGTGCGAGCAGACCCTGCAGGTAGGCTCGGGCCCGTCGTCGTGGCTCGATGCGGCTGAAGCGGGGCGCAATTCGGGTGCACAGATCGTCCAACTGATCGGCCCAGCGGTGGGCCTCGCTTGCGTACGTCATGGCGCGACACCTCCGTGTCTAGGACAACGCACAAGGCCCGGCTGTAGTACTAGAGCAGCTTGATCTCAGGCATCAGGCAACCTGAGAGTATTCTGCATCTCTGCGTCTATAGCGCGAGGAGGGATAGCGGGTGCCAACATGATGACGAGGAATATACCGTTCACGGTGGCTAAGGACCGAGTGCACCGCAGCATCGTCTATCACCTCAAAGGGTCTGGAAAGGAGTGCCAAGGGATGAGCGCTCGGAAGCAGCAGTTTGGCAGATCAAGGTGCCACCTCGAGACTGCCCTAGCTCAAATGCAAACCCGAACCCAGATCCGATGCGGTCCATGGGGCGAGTGCACCCAGCGCCGCGTGAGAAAGCAGTTTCGATCAACAGAGGCGGAGTAGCCAAACCGGGCCGCGGCAAGCTTCAGACCGCCATAGCCCCAATGCCGGTGCCGGACCGTGCGGTAATGAATGAGGTGCCTGTGGTGATGAGCACGATGCCGATGATGTCCGACAACGCCGCCATGATGAGGATGGTGAATGCGGCTGTGACCGCTCTCATGATAGCGGTGATGCCAGCCGCTATATCCAGACTGGGCTAGTCCGGCTGAAGGCATAAGCATCCCAGCGAGCATAGCCACTGCAAGAACCGTTGTCTGACACATAGCTGCCTCCTGTCGAGGACACGCGCATCATAGCACGAAGCTCGCGAGAGTGGCACAACATCGCTATTCCGACCGCACTAATCAGGGCCAAAGCTGTTAGAGGGCACTAGCAAACAAGCAGAACCTCTTCACAGTGGACGCTTTGATCCCTCCACTATGACACGACAGACACAATTTATAGTCAGCCGGTGCAATAGGGGGCTGCCATCTTGTAGTCTCCATGACGTACACGCTGTAGTCGGATGCGCAGAGATCAACTGAGTATGTAACCAGTGCCCCCTTAAGTCCGAACTCATGGTCAGACCGTGCCTGAACTCTCTGGTTAGTCAGGAGCAGACCAATGAGAGCTTGTCGTCCTCACTGCCGCACTCGTTTGCTATCAGCAGCCTGCGGAAGCTTTTCGACGGGACCGCTTCATATCGGAGCTCGTGTGCGAGGCACCGCCGTTTCCGATCACCAGCCCGCCGGATCTGGTCGGCGGCATCGCTTCAAATCCGAGCTCGCGTGCCACAGAGGCAACGCGCTGATCCTCTTGGCCCTTCCCCTGTGCACAGATTCCTAAAGCGGACAATTCCAATGGAGAATAATCATGCCAAACCAGACCTTGATCAACCCCGGCGAGAGCATGAGGAGGCTGCTAGCTTGGCTTGGAAAAGCCGCCACATCCCGCTCGTCACTCTTGTCGTCAGCGGGTTTCTACTGGCCAGTGTGCTATCTGCAGTCTTTATGGTTGTCGCTCAAGGGCCCTCGAATCCTATTCCTTGACCCGATCCTGTTACCAGCCCTGTCCCTTGGCCGCGCCCAGGATCCCGCCTGGCTCTTTCTTTTGATGAACGCGCCTGCCCGGGAGTTCAGCAGGTCGCGTGCCTGCGATGGTCCGACTTGCACGACGAACCTTCGATCTGCACGCCGGTTGCCTTATGGAAGACCCCTATCCCACAGCATGACGTTAGCACAATTGTGAACTGCCCGTATGGGGTCGTTCCAACCGAAGGCCGGTCCACCCTGATCGACATGGGAAATCCGAATTGGTAGTGGTGTGGGGCTTGCAACCAGCAAGCGGCTGACCGGTCCGTCGCAGAGGCGAGAACAGGACGGTCTCACAGCAAGGATATCCGTTTATGCCCTTCACTGCCTCTGCCATCCGCCGCATTACGCTCCTTGCTGCTCTTGCTCTACCTTCAGCGGTGCTGGCCCAGCCTGCCCCGTTCACGCCGGAGCAGCGCGAGGCCATCGGCGGGATCGTTCGAGAGTATCTCGTCAAGAACCCGGAGGTGCTGCAGGAGGCGTTCGCCGAGCTTGAACGCCGCATGCAGCAGGCCGAGCAGGCAGGCCGGGCGGAGGTCTTGACCTCCGAGCGTGCCAAGCTCGAGAACTCGCCCCGTGACTTCGTGCTCGGCAATCCGCAGGGCGACGTCACCATGGTCGAGTTCCTCGACTACAACTGCGGCTACTGCAAACGGGCTGTGGCCGATGTGAAGGCGCTCATCAAGTCTGACCCCAAGCTGCGGGTGGTGATCAAGGACTTCCCGGTGCTCGGCCCGGGATCGGTCGAGGCCAGCCGCGTTGCGCTGGCGGCCAAGGCCCAGCTCTCTGGCGACAAGCTCTATGAGTTTCACACCAAGCTGATGGAGAGACGCGGGCAGGCCAATGCGGAATCCGCCAAAGCTGTGGCCAAGGAAGTGGGTCTCGACATGGCCCGCCTAGAAAAGGAACTGCAAAGCAGTGAGATTGACGCCACGCTCCAAGAGAACATGGGGCTTGGGGAAAAGCTCGGGATCAACGGCACGCCGGGCTTTGTCATCGGGAATGAGGTTATTGCCGGAGCAGTCGGTGTGGAGCCTCTCAGAGCTGTCATCTCTAACACGCGAAAGTAAGGCCGGAACAGGATGAGAAGCAGGATCCGGAGTTCCATGCCCGCCTCACATCCTCGGCACACGCTACGTTCCGGGCCTGCTGGTACTCGCGTTCGGACTTCGGCCAAGTGCTCTTAGTGGTGCATCCGGCATGTTCAGGGGGTATAATCGCGGCCTGCTGGCGGGAGGTGACCCATGACACCGATCTGCTTACGGGATTGACCGTTGAGGAGCGTGCACGGGTCCAGACGTTGGCTCACGCGCATACCGCTCCGGCTCAGATGATGCAACGGGCTCAGATCATCTGGCGCACCAATCACCGGGAGAGCGCATCCGCCATTGCCTCTCTCCTAGGCCTTGATGTCGAGACGGCCGGCCGAACGGGCCAAGCAGGAGATCGACTACGGCCGGCGTGCCAAGGGTTATGTCTTTGGTGCGTTTTGCCCCGCAACCGGCGAGGCGCTCACGCATCCCTATCCAGGACGCGGCGGCGCCCACTGGGCCGACTTCCTAGAGCACGTTGAGACCTGGATTCCGCGCACGGCCGAGCGGATCTACGCGATCATGGATAACCTGAGTTCGCATCGCACCACGGACGTGCTGCTGTTTCTGCTCGCCCATCCGCGCTGGGAGATGGTGTTCCAGCCCAAATACGCGGCTTATCTCAACCTGATCGAACCCTCGTGGAAGATCCTGCGCTCCCTGGCATTGGCAGGCCGGCGGTTCGGGAGCTGGGAGCAGATCAGCGATGCGGTCCACCGCTCGACGGTCTACTGGAACCCGCACCGCCATCCCTTCGTCTGGGGTCAACGCCGCCGCCATCGGCCGCGCCGCTCACCCGGTATCGCCCTGCTGCCCAAGGCAGCATAACTTACCGGATGAACCACTTAGTGAACGTGACGACGGCACAGATCTCCTCGTAGGGCTGCCGCCTCTGCGGTGGCTCCCGCGGGATCCGCTTCCGGGCGTGAATGGATGATCATTGCATTCCTGTGCCTAAGGGCGCATAGCAGACTGCTGGAGGGGAGGCCCCGGTCCTCCACCGGCTGAGCCTCAAACCCGGTATCTGGCTGGCGCAGCGTCTTGCGCTCCGCGCGTTTTCCAGCGTGTCGGAACCGGCTTGCGGGGTTTACCTCCGAGTGGCCTCGCCCGAGGGCGGTGCTTCCGTCCCGTTGGCTGGCAGGAACCCGTGCAGTCAACTCGGCGGCCGGGATGGCCCGGCTCAGGTTCGCCTGGGCCGCCGAGTGCTACTTGCTGCGGGCAATCGAGTTGTTGGGCTGCTGGGCGTCGACTGCCGCGGCTCCGTTCCGAGCTAACATCTCTTGCAGCGGCGTCGGCCTGTATCCTGGCGGGAAGCTCCCCTCCGGAAACTGCTCCGTCAGCCTGCGGCGCGGTCTTTGCGTGCCCGGGTAGTCTTGTCCGGTATGGTCGTCGCCAAAGATGGCGGGGTATCCTGGTAGGGCAGGCTGGGCTTGGGCAGCGCCTGAGATAACCGCCGCAAGGGCGAATGCGAGGAGAAATTGTTTCATTGTAATGAGGATCCGATCTTGTTGGGAGCGCAATATTGGTGCTCCTCTACTTAAATTCGGTGGGAATGGCGCTTCGAACGGGCAGGTTGAGCGGATGAACCGCACCATCAAGGACGCGACCGTCAAACGCTATCACTACGACAGCCATGCCCAGCTGCGGCGGCACCTCGGTGACTTCATCTCAGCCTACAACTTCGGCCGACGCCTGAAGACGCTGAAGGGCCTCACACCTTACGAGTACATCTGCAAAATCTGGACAGCCGAACCAAAACGCTTCAGGCTCAATCCAATCCACCAAATGCCGGGACTGAATATCTAGTTGTTGCGCTTGATCCAGTTGTTGTATTGCTGGGCGTCAACTGCCGCGGCTCCGTTCCGTGCCAACATCTCTTGCAGCGGCGTCGGCCTGTGCCCTGGGGGGAAGCTTCCCTCCGGGAACTGCCCAGTCAGACTGCGATAAGGTCTTTGCGCGCCTGAGTAGGCTTGTCCGGGATCGTTGTAGCCAGAGCCGGCAGGGTGCCCGGACATGATGGGCTGGGCGTGGACGGCGCCTGAAATGATCGCCGCAACGGCGAATGCGAGAAGAAAGCGTTCCTTCATAGTGAGGCTCCAATCTTGTTGGGAGCGCAATCTTGGTGCTCCTGTACTTAAATTCGGTGGGAACGGCGCTTTGGTTACAGCATCCCGTGCGTGACGTGTCCGGCATTTCAGTACACTCGGTGATCCCGACGCCGCCGTATGGGAAGGGAGTTTTAGTACTGAGGTCTCATGGGTCTTGGGGTGGGAGGTCAGGATCGCATCACCACGGCGCTGTCGTCACAATGAGACGCCCGTGGACCTAGTGTT
This sequence comes from Microvirga sp. Mcv34, assembly GCF_024519725.1. Taxonomy (GTDB): domain Bacteria; phylum Pseudomonadota; class Alphaproteobacteria; order Rhizobiales; family Beijerinckiaceae; genus Microvirga. Next base: position 9,071 of record NZ_JALJRK010000121.1, read on the forward strand.
GTGTCACTGACGGGTGATTCCGAAATCTGGTGGGCTGTGCGATGCT
>NZ_JALJRK010000122.1 GCF_024519725.1 Microvirga sp. Mcv34
TGGACATAAATTTTACGTGTACCGCAACAAGAACGCAAAAAAATTTCGCAATGCGGAGTGAGGGCTCGTGGAGCTGGATGCGCCCCGTCCGGCCCAAACCAGGGATGAGGACCATGAAGGCATCTCGGATTGTCGCGGCGGCCAGCATCGCGGTGACTGCCAGTCTGTTTAGCGGCGCTGCCAGCGCAGACCCCCCGGAAATCACGTTTTTCATATGGGCTGGATCCAACCAGGGTGTTGTTCCGACCGAGGTGATCCAGAAGTACCAGCAGGCCCATCCGGACGTTAAGATCAACATTCTGGAGTCGAACAACACGATCACTTACCCAAAGATGGTCGCTGCTTACCGGACGACGCCGGATAAGCCGTTGGTCCATTGTGGTTTCTTCAACGTCGACTCGATCACCAAGGGGGATGTGGAGGGCCTCTGGGCTCCGCTGGATCCAAAGCGCGTGACCAATCTGGCGAACATCGAGCCGAAATACGCGCGGCCTGAGAACAAGGGCGCGCCCTATATGATGTCCGGCATTGGCATCCTCTACAACAAAAACGCCATCAAGGAGCCGCCAAAGAGCTGGACTGAGTTGTGGGATCCGAAGTTCCGTGGCCGGGTTACGATGTTCGACTACGACAATCGCATGCTGGTCATTGCTGCGAAGTTGAACGGCGGCGGTGAGGACAACATTGATCCGGGCTTCGAGGTCTGGTCCAAGAATGCCAAGAACTTCCGCGCCCTTGTCGACTCGAACGATGCGGTCAAGAACCTGCTCGTCTCAGGCGATGCGTGGGTCGCTCCGTGGTTCTCCGGTCTCTCCTATGTCTGGATGCGCGAGGGCTCTCCCCTTGGCTTTGCCATTCCCAAGGAAGGCACGATCGGCTTCCCACTCTATCTGGCCATGGTCAACGGTGTCACGCCGGCTCAGAAAGCCGTCTGCGAGGACCTTCTCAACGAGATGATGTCGCCGGCCAATTCGGGTCGCTATGCCAAGCTCACATTCGCGGTTCCGCTGGTGAAGAACGCTGAGCTCGACGCCGAGCAAAAGAACGATCCTCTCCTCAATGCGGAGCTTGCTGCCAACTCGATCGTCCTCGACTACGGCTCGATCGCTCAGGATGCCGCTGAATGGCGGGAGCGTTGGGACCGCGAGGTCAAGTTCAAGCTGCGTTGAGCGAAGTGGCGGGGAGCCCAATAGGGCTCCCCGGACAAACGCGCAGGACAAGCGAGGATCGGCCACGTGACGCCCGACGTTGAGTTCAAAAATGTCTCCAAGGTCTTCGGCAGCCATACCGCCGTCGACAACATTTCCTTCACGGTGCCTGCCGGCAGCTTCTTTTCGCTGCTCGGGCCCTCAGGCTGCGGGAAGTCGACAACGCTGCGGATGACGAGCGGCTTTGAATTCCCGGACCGAGGAGAAATCTTCATCTCCAGTGAGAACATGGCCGGAGTTGCGCCTTACCGCCGCCCCACGAATATGGTGTTCCAGCGCTGGGCGTTGTTTCCGCACATGACGGTCTTCGACAACGTCGCGTTCGGCCTCACCGTTGACCGCCTGCCGCGCGCGGCCATCCGGACCCGCGTCGGCCAGGCGCTGGAGCTTGTCGGACTTAGCCCATTCGCCGACCGCAAGCCGCGTCAGCTCTCCGGCGGCCAGATGCAGCGCGTGGCTCTGGCGCGCGCCCTCGTGAAGCGGCCCAAGGTGCTTCTGCTCGACGAGCCGCTTGGCGCGCTCGATCTCAAGCTGCGAATGCAGATGCAGCTCGAACTCAAGCGAATTCAGCGTGAGGTCGGCACGACATTCATCTACGTGACGCATGATCAGGGCGAGGCCCTGACGATGTCCGACCAGATCGCGGTCATGAACAATGGCCGGATCGATCAGCTCGCCTCGCCCCAGGAAATCTATGATCATCCCGCAACACGCTTCGTAGCCAACTTCATCGGCAACGCCAACCTGCTGCCGGTCGAGGTGGAGAGTGCGGCGGCCGATGCCGCAACGGGCCTCGCGACTGTTTCCATGGGCGGCCTGGCCTTCCCGACCTCTGTTGCCCAGAAACCTGCCGACCGCAGGGGTTGGATCGCCATTCGTTATGAGCGCATTCGCCTCGGAGAGGCGGCGCGTGCGATGCCAATCCAGATGCAGGGACGTATCCGCGACGCGATCTTTGCCGGGTCGACTGTTCACTATCTGATGATTCTCGAGCCTTCAGGGATCGAGATCACAGTGGAGGCTGGCCACGATGGTATCTCGCGCCCCTTGCCACAGGGCAGCCTCGTCGATGTTGGCTGGGAGCCGGGCGTGACCCGCCTGTTCGGTGATGTCTGAGGCCCTTACGGCAGCAGCGCCGGTTGTGGCCGTGGCCGTGCCGGTGCACCGCCGCGGCTGGCGACAGAAGGTGGCCCCCTGGCTGATGCTCGCGCCGAGTCTGGCGCTCATGCTGTACGCCTTCGTCCTGCCGATGCTCACGTTTTTTGAGTATTCCTTCTACACGTTCCGACGTGGAAAGTTGATCGAGGAATTCTCGCTGACGACCTACCGGCGGTTCCTGTTCGATGCCTATTACCAGACCATCGTGCTCGACACGCTCTGGATGGCAGCGCTCACCACCGTTCTTGCGCTAGCGATCGGCTATCCGCTCGCTTACGCGCTGTGGCGGCTGGAGCGTCCCTGGATGAAGCGCTGGCTGTCGCTCATCATCTTCTCGCCGATCATTGTCAGCGTAGTCGTTCGCTCCTATGGCTGGATCGTTCTGCTCGCGGATCAGGGACCAGTGAACTGGGCGTTGAAGGGGCTGGGCCTGACAAACGGGCCGGTGTCGCTCGTGTTCAATCTGACCGGCGTGGTGCTCAGCCTCGCTCATGTCTTCCTGCCCTTCGTCGTCTTTCCCATCTATTCCTCCATGACGCGGATCGATCCGGCTCTGCGGGAGGCCGCCATGGACCTTGGGGCAGGGTGGGCGCGGACGTTCAGAAGCGTCACGCTGCCGTTGACGCTTCCAGGCGTGGTGGCGGCGGTGCAGATTGCCTTCACGCTGGCGCTCGGCGCATTCGTGACCCCCGCCATGCTCGGCGGCGGACGTGTGCTGGTTCTGCCGCTGCAGGTCTATAACGCGACATCGGACATCAACTGGCCGGTCGCGGCCGTCGGCGGTCTGGTCCTGCTCGTCATCGCCATCCTTGTGGTGGCGCTGTGCAATCGCCTTCTCAAGTACAGCGAGGCGTAAGATGCGAACGTTGGGTTCCGGGATTCGGCTCCGCTACTTGGCGCTGTGGACCTTTACGATCCTTGGCATTATTTTCATCCTCGCCCCGCTTGCCATCGTGGTGGTGAACTCCTTCTCGTCGGTCGCCTACAATGTGTTCCCCCCGGAAGGCTTATCCACGCGCTGGTACGAGAACCTTGCGGGACAGGCCGCGTTCTACACAGGAGCATGGCGGAGTCTGGTCTTGGCCGCATTGGCGACGCTTGGCTCCCTGGTGATCGGCACCATGGCCGCCTATGCCTTGGTCCGCTATCGCCTACCAATGCCAAATCTCGTCAAGGCCTTCATGCTCTCGCCGATCGTGATGCCAAAGATCGTCCTGGGCGTCGCCCTGTTCATGTTCTTTGTGCGCATCGGGACGTTGGGCGGCTATTCCAGCCTCCTGCTCACCCACATGCTGGTCGTCCTCCCCTTCGTGATATCGCTGGTTTCAGCGGCCTTGTTCAGCTTCGACTGGACGCTGCAGGAAGCTGCGATGGATCTCGGGGCAGGGCCGCTGGAGACGTTCTGCCGCGTGATCTTCCCCGAAATTTCCGTATCGATGGTGGTCGCCGGGGTCTTTGCCTTTGTGACGTCGTTCGACCAGGTCGAGACGACGCTGTTCCTCGTGCGGCCGGGCGACAACACACTGCCGATCGAGATGTTCCTTTACCTGCAGAAGTGGCAGGATCCGACCATCGCCGCACTGTCCACAGTCCTGATCCTGTTCGCCGTGGCCATCATTGGCGGGCTCAGTCTCGTCTTGCGCAATCAGAAGCTGCCGCTCGAACTCAGCGGTGCCGGAAAGGAAACGTCCGCATGACCCAACCCACGCTAGACACCGTAATCGCTGCCGTCGATGGCCCGCTGATGATGCAGCACATGCGGCTCTTCGACCGCTACACGAAGGTCGCCGGCACGCCGACGGAACTTGAGAGCCTTCGCTATTGTGAAGAGCGGATGCGCGCCTATGGCTTTAGGACCGAGATCATCCAACACGACGCCTATATCAGCGTGCCTGTGAAGGGTGAGGCGGTCCTGAAGGGTCAAAGCCTGCGCGCCATCACGCACTCCTTCTCCCGCTCGTCGCCGAAAGGGGGGCTGACTGCCCCCGTCGTCGATCTGGGAGCCGGAGGGGCGGAGGATTTCATGCGCCAGGACGTTACGGGCAAGATCGTGCTGATCGACGGGATTGCCAATCCCGGCGCCTCCCTGCGGGCCTCGGAAGCCGGAGCAGCCGGCCAAATCCACATCAGCCCGCACGAGCATCTGCACGAAATGTGCGTTTCGTCCGTGTGGGGCAGCCCGACCCATGAGACTGTCAGCCGGTTGCCCAAGACAGTGATCGTCCAGATCCCGTTCGATGAAGGCCAAAAGGTGCGCGAGGCCATCAAGGCCAACCCCGGCCTGAAAATGACACTCCATGCCGAGGTCGATACCGGCTGGCGCAAGACGCCCATCCTCGTCGCCGACATGATGCCAGGGCCAGACCCCGAGACCCAGCCCTACGTGTTCTATACGGGCCATCATGACACCTGGTACTTCGGCGTCATGGATAACGGCGGCGCAAACGCGACCATGATGGAGGTGTCGCGGATCGCAGCGCTTCACCGCACGGCATGGCGGCGGGGTCTGCGCGTCGTGTTCTGGTCGGGCCATTCGCAAGGGCGGTACTCGAGCTCTGCCTGGTATTCCGACGCCCACTGGGAGGACATCGACAAGCGCGCGCTGGTTCACGTGAACGTCGACTCAACGGGCGGCCTCGGCAACACGATCGTGGGTGACACGAGCTGTGCCGCCGAGTTGCGCCCCCTCGCGGCGGAGGCAGTCGGGACCCACAGTGGCCAGTCCTTCAATAATCGTCGGCAAAGCCGCGCCGGAGACCAGTCCTTCTGGGGCATCGGCGTTCCTGGCATTTTCCAGAATATGAGCGAGCAGCCCGCTTCGCCTGATGCCGAGACCAACGCATCCGCGTCGGTGTTCGGAGGGGGGAACCGGGTCGGCCATGGCACCGGCTGGTGGTGGCACAATCCGGCCGACACGCTCGACAAGATCGACGAGGCAATCCTGGTTCGCGACACGAAGATCTACATGCATGCGGTCTGGCGCCTTCTCACCGACCCCGTGCTGCCGCTCGATTATGCCGAACATGCTCGCTATCTCTCCGCAACGCTGAGCGAACTTCAGGCTGCTGCTGGCCGGAGCTTTGATCTCGGCCTCCTGATGCAGCGGGTCAAGCGGCTAGAGGACCTGGCCAGTCAGCTCAATGCCAAGGCGAAGAGCGCTGACGGCACTGAGGCCGAGGTGATCAACGTGACGCTGAAAGCGGTGTCACGGGCGCTGGTTCCCGTCGACTATACCGAAAAGGATCGCTTTACCCAGGATCCGGCTTTGGCCCAGCACGCTTATCCTGGATTGCAGCCTGTTCGGCGCTTTGCAACGCTCGATCCAGAGAGCGATGCGGCCAAGTTCCTCCACGTTGGAATGATGCGGGCGCACAATCGTGTGGCGGTCGCATTGGCCGACGCGATCCATGCGATGGAAACCTGCCTCACTCGCCTCAATGCCACGACAGCCGGCTTGGCTGCGGAATAGGATGATCTCCGACCATGTTGCTTGAAGGAAAAACGGCGTTTGTCACCGGTGGCGCCGGCCGTCTCGGCCGCGCCATTGCCCACTGCTGTTTGCGCGAGGGCGCAAAAGTGGTGGTGGCGGATCTGAATCTGGCCCAGGCCCGCGCGGCAGCCGAGGCGCTCGCGGCCCCGGGGCGAACCGCTGCCGTGGCGGGGGATGTGTCGAACAAAACCGACGTCGTCCGAATGGTCGATGAGGCCACCGCTCTCCTTGGCCTGCCGAACGTGCTGATCAATGCCCACGGCATCTTTCCCAATATCCCGGTGCTCGAGGTCGAGGTCGAGGACTGGGATCGGATCTTCGCCGTCAACGTGCGTGGAACGATGCTTCCCGTGCAAACCCTGGCCCGGCGCTGGATCGACGAAGGCACCAAGGGCGCCATCGTCAATCTCTCCTCGGGGGCGGCCACATCGGCGCGCGCCGGCGGAGCAGGGTACAACGGCTCCAAGGCCGCCGTCAGCATGATGACCGAGGTGATGGCGATCGAGTTCGGCCCTCACGGGATTCGGGTCAACGCGGTGGCCCCGGGTCTGGTCATGGACGAGGTCTGGACCAGGGAGAGCGCAACCGACCTCCACCCTTACGCCGACCTGATGCTGCGTGGCACCCCGCTTGGCCGCACCGGTCATCCAGACGACATTGCCGAGGCGGTGGTGTTTCTCGCGTCCGACAAGGCCTCCCCCTGGACGACGGGATCGATCCTGAAGGTCACCGGTGGCTCGCACTGCGGCCGCACCCATATGCCGCTCTCGAGGAACATGCGCTGATGTCGTCCCCCTTCGTTATTGTCGGTGCCGGCGCGATTGGCGGCATCGTCGGCACCCATCTGATCCGGTCGGGTCACGATGTGGTTTTCGTCGAGGCCAATGCGGCCCACGCCGATGCCATTCGCGAGCATGGCCTCAAGCTCAGCGGCAGCCTCGACGCCGTGGTGCGAGCCCCGGTCTATGCGCCCGGAACCTACGACGGCCCAGTCGAGCGGCTGCTGCTTGCTGTGAAGTCCCGTGACACGGTTGAGGCCTTGACACCTTTTGCAGAGGCACTGGCACCAGACGGCTATGTCCTTTCCCTGCAGAACGGCCTCGAAGAGTACAAGATTGCCAATCTGGTCGGTGCGTCCCGCACGCTTGGCGCCTATCTGACATTCGGCGGCTATTACACAGGCCCTGGCCACATCGTTTATGGCGGCACCGGCAGTTTCAAAATCGGGGAACTGGACGGCAGCCGCGGCCCGCGGATCGAGGCGCTTCAGGCGGCTTTGTCGGCCCAGCAAAAGGTCGACATCACCGACAACATCTTCGGCTATCTCTGGTCCAAGATGGCACTGGGAGCGGTTTATTTCGGGACGGCTGTTGTCGATGCGCCTGTGCTGGAAATCTACGACGATCCACGCGCGCGGGCTGTGCTGGCAATCCTGGCAGGCGAAACGGTCGGCGTCGCGGACGCCAGCGGCGTCCGCACCGAGAACTGCGATGGCTTCGACCCAAAAGCCTTCCGTCTCGATGCGCCGTTGAACACCTCAGCCCAAGACGCATCGTGGGAGGCGCAGCGGGTCTATTGGAAGAGCCACGACAACCAATATACCGGCGTCTGGCGCGATCTGAAGATTCACCGGCGCAAGACGGAGGTCGATTGGCAGATAGGTCGGGTGATTCAGGCTGCTGAAACTGTCGGCCGGTCCGTGCCCCACTTGAGGCGCCTAAAGAGCGTTGTGGAAAGCATTGAAGCTGGCCACTGTGCTCAGAGCTGGGATGCGCTCTACTCGATCGCTGAAGTGGAGAAGGCGTCGTGAGCTTGTGCCTGCTTGGTTCGGGTCTGGCGCGTGGTGGAAGCTCTGGAGAGCGGCATAGCGGGCGTGAACACCCCGGCGCTCGCCAGTGCGATGGCGCCGTTCGGCCGCGTCAAGCAGTCGGGCCTCACGCACGAGGGCTGCAATTCCAGCCTCGAGGGTTTCCTCGAAATCGATTCCAGCGGCCGCGCTGGGTCGGGACCACAGGAATAGCCTCCGTTATGCGCACTTTCACCCAGGCCGCGCGCTCCGCATTGCGGCAGACCGGAACCTGACGCCGATGCACGCGCCAATCGGACCTGAGCAGGGACAGCCCGTACGTGCCCTGCCGGCCGTGGGATGGATGGGGCCGCTGCTTGCGATGCTGACCATGCAGGCCACCAGCGCATTCCTGTCTCGCCTGATCCCGACGCTGGCGCCGATTCTCATGGCCGAATTGGGTTGGTCCGAGACCGAGATCGGCTATCTCACCGCGCTGAACACCGTCGGCTCGATCCTCTTTCTGCTCAGCGGAGCTCCGCTGATGCGGCGCACGGGCTCGATTCGGGCGCTGCAGATCGGCCTCAGCCTCGGCGTGGTCGGTGTGCTGGTGCTGACGGTGCCGGTGGCGGGCGCCGCTGTGCTCGGGGCCATGCTCATCGGTCTGGGCTACGGTCCGTCGACGCCGGCCGGCAGCGATGTTCTGCAACGCTACGCCCCGGCTCGCCACCGCAATCTGATTTTCTCGATCAAGCAGGCGGGCGTGCCGATCGGCGGCGTGCTCGCCGGAGTGTCCCTTCCGGTGCTGGCGGATTGGGCCGGCTGGCGCATGGCTCTCGCGTTCGCCACTATCGTCGCGCTGCTGACCGTTGCGGCCGTTCAGTCGTTGCGCGAGCGGGTCGATGCGGAGCGCAACCGCGACCTGCGCCTGCGGCCACGTCTGTTTCTGTCGCTCGAGAATCTGCGCCGGCCGCTGGCCTTCCTTCGGGCTGCGCCGGATCTCAAGCGGCTTGCGTTCGTCGGAGCCTGTCTCGCCATCGGCCAGGGCAGCTGGTTCGCGTTCCTGGTCACCTATCTGGTCACGAAGTTAGGCCTGACCCTCCCGCAAGCGGGTTTGATTTTTGCAGTCATGCAGGCGACCGGCATTGTTGGCCGGGTTGCGCTCGGCTGGGTCTCGGACCGGATCGGCTTGGGGATCGTGACGCTGCGCCTTGTGACGATCGCCTCGGCCGCAAGCTCACTCGTGCTTGCCGCGACAGGCCCGAACTGGCCGATGCCGGCGCTGTTGACGCTCGCAGCGATCGCCGGTGTGACGGTGTCGAGCTGGAACGGCGTTCAGATCGCGGAGATCGCGCGGCTGTCGCCACGGGCGCATGTGAGCGAAACGACGGCGGGCACGACGATCCTGATCTTCGTTGGCTACGTAGTCGGCCCGAGTGCGTTTGCGGCGCTGGTGACGTCCACCGGCCGCTTC
>NZ_JALJRK010000123.1 GCF_024519725.1 Microvirga sp. Mcv34
CGTATGATGGCACCTCCGACTATACCCCGACCCGTCAGTTTATGACACAGTAGTAATAGATGGCCGTTTCGTTGTTCCGCACGGAACGGAACTCTTTGATTTGCATAACCCTTTTACCGGGGCCGTGATCGGTCGCGTCCGCCTAGGCAACGAGGAAGACGCGCGCGACGCCATAGCTGCCGCGAAAATGGCCTTTCCTGCCTGGTCGAGATCGTCGAAAGAGGAGCGGGTTTCACTTCTTAAGCGCATGCACGATGCTGTCCTGGCCAGAAAAGACCAGTTGCTGGAGGCTATCATCGTTGAGTATGGCGCGCCGGTTTCTCGTGCTGACTGGATGGCAGGCCATGCCGCAAACAGCTTCCTGGATGCTGCCCGCGCACTACAGAGCTATGATCTCACCCAAAGGATCGGAAATGCCGACGTGATCATGCAGCCCCTTGGCGTGGTTGGTTTGATCACCCCATGGAACAGCAACGCCGGCTTTATCTGCACGAAACTTGCGTACGCTTTGGCCGCCGGATGTACTGCGGTAATCAAACCTAGTGAGATGAGTGCCACCCAGACTCAGGTCCTCCTGGAAGCACTCCACGAAGTCAGTGCGCCACCAGGCCTGTATAATGTCGTCAACGGCCGCGGCAACGTCGTAGGTGCTGAATTTACAGCAAGCCCGGATGTGGCGAAGATATCTTTCACTGGCTCAACGGCGGTTGGGAAGACCATTCTGCGTGAGGCAGCGAGCACTATCAAGCGTGTTACGCTGGAGCTCGGAGGCAAGTCGCCAACAATCATTCTGGATGACGCGGATCTTTCTAAGGCTATCCCGATTGCCGTGCAGGTTGGGTTGGGCAACAGTGGCCAGGCCTGCATCAACGGTACGCGCATCCTCATTCCCGAGGCTCGGCGAGAGGAAGCCATTACGGCTATCAAGGGAGTCATTGACGAGCTGAAATCTGGTGACCCACGGGATCCGACAACGGCCATTGGACCGATGGTGAGCCAGACGCAATACGAGCGTGTGCAGCGCTATATCAGGAAAGGCATAGAAGAGGGTGCGACGTTGGTAGCCGGAGGCGAGGGCCATCCAGACGGAAGCTCAGGCTACACAGTACGACCGACCGTATTTGCTGATGTCACCAACGACATGGTGATTGCTCGTGAAGAGATCTTCGGGCCTGTCCTCTGCGTCCTCACTTACAAGGATGAAGCAGAAGCCATAAAGATCGCAAACGACACAACTTATGGCCTCCATGCCTATGTCCTTTCCGCCGATCCGGCGCGGGCAGCTGCCGTCGCGAATCAGTTGGAGGCCGGACGGATCGCTATCAATGGCGCTCCACATCACCCGGATGTCCCGTTCGGCGGGTTCAAACAATCCGGAATTGGCCGCGAGTACGGCGTCTTCGGGCTGCAGTCATATCTTGAGCCGAAGGCTTTGCTAGGAACGGTGGCAGCATGAAGACGGTAGCGAATGAGGGTTCACGGATCTATGCCGAATTACGCGGCGAGGACAACGCACAACGAATGGAGTGCCTATCTCAAACAGCTGGGGCGGAAGCCATCATCGCGGAGCTCTCGCTTGACTTTGTGTTCGGGAAAATCTGGGCGCGAGACAGGCTCGACAGAAAGCAGCGAAGCCTCGTTACAATCGGAGTCCTGATCGCTCTACGGCAGACATCTGAGCTAGAAAAACACCTCCAAGTCGGCTTGACCAATGGCCTCAGCCGAGCGGAGCTTGAGGAGGCGATCGTACAGACCGCTCCGTACGCCGGTTTCCCGGCCGCTTGGAGCGCCGCAAACGTTCTATCTTCGCTTAGCCAAGGGTCGGATATTGAGGATCAACTGTAATCTGGCGGTTCAGCCCGGCAACACATTGCGACCGTGCCGGACGGCGTCGCCACGTCTTCAGCGCGGACTCGCGCTGAAGCACTATTGCGCTGGCTCACAACTTCGGAGATGAAAATGAGTGGTAGAGACGATGGATTGCTACAAGACATAGAGGGTGCTGCGCGGGTGCGCCTTGGGCACTCGGACTTGACTGTTCGGCCGATCGGCCTCGGCTGCATGGGAATGTCGCAGTTCTACGGCCCAGCAGATGACGGCCAGTCCGTCGCGACGCTACAGGCGGCATTGGATCTTGGCGTCGATTTTCTGGATACGTCAGACATCTATGGAGCCGCTGACGTCAACCTAGGCGCTCAGATCCGGGGCTTCGGCCACAATGAGCAACTCATCGGTCAGGCACTCGTCGGCCGACGCGATGAGGTGGTTCTCGCCACGAAGTTTTCGGCCCGCTTGAGCGAGGACGGAAAGGACGTCGTGATCGACGGTCGGCCGGAGTATGTTATCGCGGCCTGCGAAGCAAGCTTGCTCCGGTTACGTACCGACGTAATCGATCTGTATTATTGTCACCGGATTGATCCAAAAGTTCCCGTTGAAGAGACAATCGGCGCAATGGCGCGGCTCATCGAGCAAGGCAAAGTACGAGCAATTGGCCTAAGCGAGGCATCCGCGGACCAGTTGCGCCGGGCCCATCGAGTACACCCACTGACGGCGCTTCAATCGGAATACTCGCTGTGGGAACGCAGTGTTGAGCCGGAGATCCTTCCGACCTGCCGCCAGCTCGGGATCACCTTTGTCCCGTTCAGTCCACTCGGCCGTTCCTCGCTAACCGGCGCCGTTCATCACGGCGCGACCTTCGCGGCCGGCGACTTCCGTGCTTCCAATCCCCGCTTTGCACCGGAAAACCTCGCTAAGAATCTCATGCCGGTGGAAGCACTCAAGGTCCTCGCCGAAAGCAAAGGGTGCCGTCCAGGGCAACTCGCTCTCGCTTGGCTTCTAGCTCAGCCATTCGACATCGTACCAATCCCTGGGACCAAGCGTATCGCCTATGTGGAGCAAAACCTCGCAGCAACGAATGTTGGCCTAAGCCAGGACGAAATCGCCTATATTGGTTCTATCTTCTCGCCAGAGCGGATTGTTGGCGGCCGATACGCTCCCGTACATGCCGCGCATGTCGCTGGTGGAGGATAGGCGTCTCTGCTGGCAAGGCATATTCGCACGGCTTTCCCGCTAAACGGGTAACCCGGCTACAAGCCAATCGATACTGCGCGACGCCTAAACACAGACAATTCCTTCTAGCCTGAAGACTCCTTTGGAGGTCCCCGTAGTACTGCCCTGGAGGCCGGATAATGAGTGAAACCGAGCAAGGAGTTGTTCTAATCAACATATTTACTGTGAGTGCCGCGGATCAAGACCGCCTTGTATCCCTTTTGACAAAAGCCACTGATGGAATTGTCGATCGGGCTCCTGGCTTTCTGTCCGCGACACTGCACCGGAGTGTCGACGGCACAAAGGTTGCGATGTACTCTCGGTGGCGCAGCATCAGCGACTACGATGCAATGCGCGACAACCCCGCTCCCATGCCATTTTTGCAAGAAGCACTGACCTTCGCCACATTTGAACCGGGCATATACAACATCGAGCGTACGTTTGTTACGGCACTGGTATGATAGAGTGAATACGATGCACCAATCGCGGCACCGCGATGCTCAACGCATGCCTGCGCCGTATCGTGTCTTGCGAGATAACTTAGTCTAATCTTTGCGTTATACGATGATTGTCAAATCTCTCATTTGATTGTTGGAGACATGATGCCGATCGGCTCACCGTAACAATGGCTCACCGTAAATTACGTAGAAAACTGGCGTGATCTGGACACCATGCGACCATTTGGGAAGGAAAGCCACCTCTACGTTCCTTGAGGCGTCGAGATACCAATCCGAACAGCAAGTTCATGAGGCACACCAACGGAACTATGTGCGCCGCCCCTGCTGCTTGGTCGAAATCTCACTCCATTCGGTTCACCTGCTGCATCGCTGAACCGGCGACGGCGGACTCTATCTCCGGACTGGTCCCTCCCGCTCTAGGATGTGCCGTCGCGGAGTTGGTGTCTCGACGCTTGTTCTAAGTAGGTCGCCAAAAGTTCTGCAACAGCGTTCTGAGCCAGAAGCGTTTGGACAGCATGCCGGCCTTGCGGAACGCTTGTTGCGGCGTCAGCCTCAGAACCCACTCAGCGGCCTCGGCGGCCAGAGCATCGATGGACGCGGCCTGCCGATTGGCCGCAATCAGCCGCTTGAGCTCGCGCCAGAGCTGATCCATCGGGCTCAGTTCGGGCGTCTGCCGGGGCAACCACACGAACCGGATGCGCAGCCGGGCGGCCAGGGCTTGGGTCTGCGGGGCGGTGTGGGCGCTGGCCCGGTCCGTCAGCAGCCAGAGCCAGCCGGCGCCCCGGTAGCGGCGCCGCAGCGTGCGCAGGAACGCCTGAGCGTCAGCCTGACCGGCGCGGGTGCGGATCAGCACCACCCGGCGCGCGCTGCGCAGGTCGATGGCTCCAAACAGCACCCGCTTGGCATTGCGCCCGGTGATCGGCACGAGGGCCTGCGTGCCCTTCAGCGCCCAGGTGGCCCGCAGCGGCGGAAACAACCGCAGCAGGGTCCAGTCGAGACACAGCAGTCGATCGCCCCTGTGCCAGCCCGCCTTCAGGCGTCGGGTGATCCCCCCTTTTTCTGCGGCAGATGCGCCGCGCGCGCGACATAGACATAGCGGGGCCGCTTCCAGCGATAGCCCGCCTCGTGCAGCCGCCGCCGCAGCGTCCGCGGGCTGACGGCGAGGCCCTTGGCGGCCAGGTCGTGGGCCAGCAGCGGCACGGTCCAGCTCGTGGCCTGGTAGCCGCAGCGGCGGGGATCGCGTGCCAGGGCAGCGGCCAGGCGCTGCGGCGTCAGCGGGCGATGCAGGCGCGGACGCCCGCTGCGCGGCCGGTCGATCAGTGCCGTGGTCTCATGCTCGGCCCGGTACTGGACGAGCCAGCGATGCACACTGGAGCGGTTGACCCGGCAGCGGCGGGCTGCCTCGGCTACGGGATACCCCTCGGCGACCAGCAGCAGCGCCTCGAGGCGGCGATACACACGGGCCTCGCGGGCGCCGGCAAGCGCGGCAGTAAGCCGCTTGCGATCCGCCTCATCGAGCCACGTCTCGGGAGAGTGATCATGGTGTTGCATGCGCCCCAGCAAACACCCGAGGCTCTCGCGTTGCAAGTCTTATGGCGACCTACTTAGTCAATGTGGATGTTATTATCCAAGATTGGCCGCCTGAGCTAGGTTAACTCTCGTGATTGGCTCGCCTCGTATCCTGCTGCAGTCCACATCGAGGTTGGCCTTCAGGCCTGAGATCACTCGACAGCGGTGTTCATGGTACTTTTGGCTGAACGCATCGGCAATGGTGCTCACTAAACAGTCGCTTGGATCCTGACTCAGTTCGGATAGGGATTTAAATCGATGAAGAATCTGATTTTCTTCACTCTTGCAGCCGCTGCCACGATTAATCTGTATGCCGATCCTGTGACGGCGGCAGGCTTCGAATGCCCGCGGCTGAGCGATCTCGACACGCCGCCCCTTGCTGCTGAAATCGATCTTCTGGTCCCGAAAGGTCCGCTGCTGGAGGAACCCAGCAAACTAAATTCTGCAATTGACCTTTTGCGGACGCACGGCGTGTCGCGTACTGACACGGTCAATCACTTGATAGCATTCTACTGTCCTGCAGTTGCTGATAATTCGGTTCTGTCTGATGTCCAAAAGACCGAACGTGTTATGCAGTTCTCGCAGATGGTGACGAGGCTTGTCCTGACGCCGAACACCGTAGAGGATGTTATCTACAATGTCCCCCTCCCTCCGAATATCGCCCAAGTTGCCATGGCACGAGCACAGCAGAATGGACTCACTTTGGAGGAATGGATCGCGCAGTTGGTCGAGGCAGCGACCCGCTAAGATCCTTCGCAGGAGTTGACATGCTGCTGGTATGATGACCGAGATGTGCATCCTGCAATGTGATCTATTGAACACTCTGAAGCTGGATGATGACAGCTCCATAGGGGCTTTTCCGGATAGTTAGTGCTGCCCGTCTGCCTAGGACAAAACGGCGCGAATTGGGAGGGCGGGCGATACCTTGTCCAACCTCAAGCTGACATGCCTCACAACCGATAGCGCCCTGCGGGCCTCAAGGACCGCTCGCATGCAGGGCCGGACATCATGTCTGCGGCGGGGTGCCAACGATCTCTATCACTGCGGCAACGACTTTCTCGACACGGAATGGCTTGTCGTACACGGCCACAAACAGGTCTGGGTGATTGCGGGCAATTGCCCCTTGTGCCCCGCTCACGAGGATGATCGGGATTTTGGACCGATCCGGGTTGGCCTTGATGGCCTGGGCCAGTTCCAGTCCATTCATCAGCGGCATCATGAAGTCCGTCAACACCAGCGCCGGCGCCTCCTTGTGCAGTACCTCCAGGGCCTTCCGACCATTCGACGCGGTGACCACCCGAAAGCCTTCCTCCTCCAAAGCATCGACGAGAAGGTCTGCAATGAGAAATTCGTCATCGACTACGAGGATGGTGGTCATGCCTTGGCTCTTCTCCCGCTCAGACAACGTGCCATCTCATGAGCGGGCCTTATCATTGGGCCGGGCGGTGCCAGTCAGCACCTGCTCCGATCCTGCGAAGGATTGGGGGAGGGTGACGCCCTGATCGCTGATTGCGAACTCCCGAAACGAGGGGTCGAAGGCACTGTCGCGTACCTTCATGATCGAGATCAGACGGCGGAGCTGCGCGTGTTGATCGACGAAGCGCAGGGCAATCAGGTTGTCGATGACACTGGAGACCTCAGGTGTCGGCGCCTGGATTTGGCGGCTGAACAGGTCAGCCAACTCCCAGGTGCCAATAGTCGTGACACTCAGGGCCCGCAACTCGTTCGTGAGCGCGGAGAAGAACTCTACCAGCCGCAGCGGATAAATGGCAGCTCGGTCAAAGGCGCCAAAGCCGTCGATGAACAGGCGCTTCACACCACGGCGGTCCACGGCGTCGAGGAGCTTGTAGGCAAGCCCATCGAGTAGGTTCTCGGTCGAGGGCTGCCACAGGATCTCCAGGGCTCCGGAGGCGAGTAGTGGATCGAGGTCAAGCCCGATGGCCCGGGCCTTGAGCTTCAGACGCTCCGGCGTCTCGTAGAAGCCAAAGTGCAGCCCCAGCTCCTCAGGGGTGGAGTGCGCCAGAAAGTGCAGCCCCAGGGTGGTCTTTCCGGTACCCGACGGACCGAGAACCAGCGTGCTGGAGCCCAGTTGCAGCCCGCCGCCGATCATCGCGTCCAGATCGGCGATGCCTGAGCCGGTCCGGGTCGTGGTGGGGCAGTCCTGCCTGGACGGCTGCCCGAGGACGGCCTCAAGCCGCGGGTAGATCACCACGCCCCGATCCAGGATCTCGAACTGGTGATAGCCGTGCACGGCCTTTACGCCCCGGGACTTGCGCACCTGAAGTCGGCGCGCCGAGCGGACACCCACCACCTCCTCCTTGAGCTGGATCACGCCGTCGACCATCGTGTGCTCGGGGCTGGTCTCCTCGACTTGAGCGCTGGTGAGAAAGAGCACGGTGCAGCCGGCAAAGGCGGCATGCCCCTGCAACTCGGCGATGAAGGTCTTCACATCCAGGTTGCTCTCGGCCTTCTCGCGGGCATTGAGAAGCCCGTCGAGGATGAGCAGAGTCGACTTTTTGCGGGCAATCTCCCGGCGCAGCAGCTTGACCACGGCGGTGAGACCCTCATCGCGCAAGGTCGTGAAAGCACTGATATAGTCGATGCCATTGCCAAGCCGGCCAGCATCGAAAAACGCCAGGGTCGAGAGGTTCTCGAACAGCCGCTCGTGCGACTCGGCGAGCAGCGTCACGTAGAGGACGTGCTGTCCGGAGGACGCATGATGGAAGGCGATCTGGTTCGACAGGATGGTCTTGCCGGCGCCGGGTGGGCCCTGGATGATGTAGGATGAGCCCGCCACGAGGCCGCCGCGCAGCACCACATCCAGACCGTCCACTCCGGTGACAAGGCGGGTCAGCTCATGGGGCACGGTTCAAGCTCCTTGACGACGCTGTCCCGGGAAAAATGAGGCTCGTCTGGGACGAACTGCGGGAAGAGACCGAAAACCCTGTGCCAGCATTATCGTCCTTCGCCGCCGGAATCCATGCCTCTGTACACAACGTTCGATCCTCGAGTGGCGTAACCGCGACACAGTTAGTTTGACCGCGGCTGTCAGTGTAGCAGTAGTCAGGCCGGAAGGTGGAGCAGAAGTCGGCCTGCATAATGCCTGACACGTCTTCTGCACTAAAGATCAATCTCAATATATCGCGCACGCATTCACCCGAATCGAAGCTTCCCCCGTACATGACTCCGCTGGAATGACGGCAGCATCCACCGTTCTCCTTTCTAATAACTAATGAAGCGGCGAGCAAAACTCACGATTTCCCTGCGTGATCTCTTGGTCCCGTTTCATGTTTGGAGATCGGGAGAACTATGTGTTCCCGTTTAGCGTTTCTACGATGCAAAGCACGGCCCTGTACAAGGCTATTGTGCATACAGGGCCGTGCTACTGAGCAGGTCACACATGCGGCTTCTTTTTGCCCCTACAGTCCGGGTTATCCGCTTGGCATGATCGCTCGCTGGAAGGCATGACATTCTCCTGAAACGGATCTGTCGGAGCTTAGATCTACTTTAGGCACTCTCCACCTCGAAGGGTGACCTTGTGCTGAACTGCCGGCAGTTCAGAGGGCATCAAGCACAGATACAAAATACATACGTTATACAAAGGGAAAGCAGCCGCTGATAGGATCCTCCAGCTAGATTGATGAACACCATTGTCTAGGCTTTCGAAGAACCGGGCCGAAAGCTTAGTTCGAGAGGTACAGAACAATCTGCCGAATTCACAATGAAATGTATTTAGTCGGCCCTGAACAACCCACAACTGATTGAGACAGAAGGATTCTTCGCC
>NZ_JALJRK010000124.1 GCF_024519725.1 Microvirga sp. Mcv34
GCTCGTCCAAATCGCAAATCAGGTCACTGCAACAAGCTCAGGTGAATACGATCGGCTAGCCCCCAGGAGGGTGGCGGCCACGAAGGATGCCGAGAGCATGAGCCGCTTGAAGCGGGCCACGCCCTTGTCCCGGAAGTTGGCAATGGCGGCAAAGCCCTCAGGGACGTCAGCGGTGACCTGGCCGACGGCAAGCACGAGGGCGAGGCTGAAGGAAACGACCGAGCCGACCCCGATCATCAGTCCGTCGCTGAAGAGGTCGATGAACACCGCGGCATAGACCAGCCATGGGCCGGCGGCCTTCTCGCCGCCGCTGAACCGCTCCATGGCGGCATCCAGCAGGATGAAGGTGCCGCCGCCCAGGCAGAACCCGAGAACCACCAGCCAGGGGGCAGCTCCCTCCAGGGCCTCCGGCATCAGCTCGACGCCGACGACCGCGACGACGATCCCGGCCGCCACGTGCAACGCGCGGCTCAGAGTCCGCCGTGAGGTCGGGATGAGTTCGGCAAGCACGCCGCCCGCGAAATTGCCCGCGGCAGGCAGGAGGGCCAAGGCGAGGACCTGGAGGAAATCCATGGGCCCTCACCTGTCCTGGAGGAGTTCGCGGCTGTGACGGACGTGCGACGCCAGCTCGAACTCCAGGGTGGCATGGTCGATGCCGAACCGCTCCTTGAGCCGCGCCTTGATGCGTCCCTTGAGGTCCGTCACGGCGGCGAGATCCTGCTCCGACACCGCGATATGCCCTTCCAGCGCGGTCCTGCCCTCGTCGGGCTGCCACACGTGCAGGTGATGCACGTCCTCGACGGACGGGATCGCCTTCAGCTCAGCCAACAGCCCATCGTAATCGAAGTCCTTCGGGGCGCTGTCCATGAGGACGGCGATGGCCTCCCTGATCTCCTTGTAGGCATGCCGGAAGATGTAGACGGCGATGAGCGCCGTGATCACCGGGTCGATCCAGGTGATGCCCCATGTCATGATCGCGACGGCGCCCACGATGACGCCGACCGTCGCCATGGCGTCCGCGATCATGTGCAGGTAGGTGCTTTTGACGTTGAGGCTGCCGATCTCCTTTCGCAGCACCCAGGCCGCCGCGAGATCCTCGACAAGCGCGATGACGCCGACGACCAGCATCGTGGTGCCGGCGACCTCCACCGGGTTGAAGAGCCGGGTCGCCGCCTCATAGACGAGATATAGTCCGATCACGAACAGTGTCGTGAGATTGATCAGGGCACCAATCGTCTCGGCGCGGGCATAGCCGAAGGTGCGGCGGCGGTCTGCCTCGCGCTGGGAGATCCGCCAGGCGATGTATGACACGAGCACGGAGGCCGCATCGGAGAAGTTGTGCGCGGCATCGGCCAGGAGCGCGAGCGAACCGGAGATCACGCCTCCGACAACCTCGGCGGCGGTGATGCCCAGGTTGAGCGCGAGCGCGATCAGCAGGCGCCGCCCGCGCTTGGGAGATCGATCTTCGGAGCCTTTGCTGCCGTGAGAGTGGGCCTGCCCGTGTGAGTGTCCCATGGTCTCCTTCACCTGCTGGCCGACCTGCGAGCTCTGGGAAATGTTGGCTGCACTGACAGAATTCCTCTGATCGAAACGGGAGGATCGGGAGACTGTTCCGGCATCCCTGGTCCCGTCATTGGTACGGTGACGAGCCGTTTGTACGAACAAAGCCGCCTACCCGGTGTTGACGCTGCGGAGCTTGTTGAGGAGGGTCTCATGTGCGGCAGCTCGGTCTCGACGAAGAAGCGCTTCCGCCTTCCTCTGGTCATCGCCCTGTTCCTCCTGTCCGCGCGCTCGGTCACAGCCGCCGAACCCGTCCTTCCCGATCTTCTGACTCTCTGCCTTGCGTCCCTTCCGGAAACGACACCCGGGCAGGTCTGGTCGTCCTGGAGCCTCACGCCCGTGGTCGTGCTGCGTTGATCGTTGCCGGCTTCCTCTACGTTCGTGGTTCCAGGATGGTGGAGCACGCTGTCCGACCTTCGCCCAGCATCTTCTTTTCACCGCCGGCATAGCCTGCCTGGTCGTGGCGCTGGTCTCACCGCTGTGCCGGATGGCATCGACGCTGGCCTGGGCGCACATGGTTCAGCACGTCCTGCTCGTCACCGGAGCCCCGTTGTTCCTCGCCCTGAGCCGGCCGGGCAACGTCCTGCTGGCGGGTCTGCCGGCCCGTCTGCGCATGACGGCTGGTAGCTGGAGGCGAGCGGAAACGCCAGCGTCGCGGCCATACGCCTATCTGCTCGTCAGCTTCGTTCTCTACGGCCTGAACATCTGGTTCTGGCATATCCCCGCGCTCTACCAGGGGGCGCTCCTCGACGTCAGTCTGCACCTCGTCATGTATGCGCTGTTCCTGCTTGTCAGCCTGATGTTCTGGCATTCGGTGCTGGAGACCTACCGCACCCCGGGAGGAGCCAGCGGACTGGCCGCGATGCTGCTCTTCTTCACCTTCCTGCACACGGCGGTGCTCGGCCTTCTGCTCGCCCTGTCGCCACAGGTCTGGTACCCCCTGATGGCCGCCCGGGGCGCGGCCTGGGGCCTGCTGCCCCTCGATGACCAGAGGCTCGCCGGGCTGATCATGTGGATCCCGATGGGCGGCGTCTACTTCGCCGCAGCCCTCGCCGTGCTGGCGCGCTTCATCACGGAATCCGGCCATGCGCCGAGGGATAGAGCGCCCTCGACTTCGGCTTCGTGAGCGTATCCTTCCTCTTAAGTGCAGATTTAGGCTTGAACCTCTAGCAGCTTGAGGTGCTAGGTCGGCAGCCTCGATCTCGCGGAGGGCTGCAGGAATGGATGATTGGCGGAAACGGCGAGGCCGCAGGAACCTTGCGCTGGCCCTCGCACTCGTGGCCCTGACCATCATCCTCTACGCCGTCTCCTACGTGAAGACCCGCGAGCGCGAGGACTTGCGCCACAGGGAGGACCCGCAAGCCCATGCCGTGGCGCCCTCCAAGACAGCGCCCTAGGACGATCCTGGCGACGTTCAGCCGCCGAACAATCCCCGGAAGCGATCAAGCACCGAGCGTCCCTCGCTCCCCGCCTGGACGGTCGGCGCAGACGTCGCGACCGGAGCCGGTGCGGACGGCTGGACGGCCCCGGCGGCGCGTCCCTGGCCCGCCGGTCCCTGCGAGGCATAGGCAAGCCTGGACGACGTCTCCTGCCTTGGCTTGCCGTTGGCAGCGAGGACGACCTCCTGCGGCCCGGCGGCCAGCGCCTCAGGGCGGCTGACGTCCCCAAGGCGCTTGCGCGCGTTGGCGTCGACGGCAAGCGATCCGCCCTGCCCTGCATCGCCGTACAAGGCCTGCCGGAAGCTCTCGTGCTGCCCACCGTCGGCGTAGACCACCTTGACCGGCTGCACGCCATTGGCGGCCAACGCACCCACCTGCTGATCGTCGCTCTGCCGCTTCTGCGCGACGGACGTCATGACCGAGGCGTCGCCGCTGAAGGCATACTGCTGATTGGCGACGGACACGCGCGGCTCGTCCCTGGCGATCTCGAAGTAGTCGGAGCCCTCCTTGAGGTTCCGCCAAAACGCGATGTTCGGGTCCAGCCGGTGCTTGGCCAGGTTCTCGGCCGTCATCCGGAACGGATAGGACTGGAACTGGAAGCCGCGCTGGCCGCTGGCGAAGGCCTCGCGGGCGAGTGCATAGACCTCTGAGATGGCCTCGTCGGTCATGGCGAAGCACCCTTGCGACGAGCACGAACCGTGCACCATCAGGTGCGACCCCGTCCGGCCATGCGCGCGGTCGTACTCGTTCGGGTAGCCGAGGTTGAACGAGAGGTAGAGCTGCGAGTTCGGGTTCATCTGTGCCGGGGTGACCGTGTAGAAGCCCTCCGGGGCCTGGCGGTCGCCCTCGCGGATCTTCGGCCCGAGCTGCCCCGACCAGCGGCACATCGGGTAGGTCTTGAGGAGCGCGTAGCGGCCGTCGCGGCCGCGCTTCCAGACCTCGATCTCGGATTCCTTCTTGTAGGAGCGCATCAGGATCGGGTCGTTCTTCGACATGCCCTTCGTTTCCATCAGCGCCATGGTGGCGGCGGGGATCGGCGCCAGGTGGCGCGTGGACATGTCCTGGCCTTGGCAGGCGGCGAGCGCGAGCACGAGGCCCGCAGCCAATGCGATACGCTTCATCGTGGGAATCCCCGCATTCTGTGTGCCCGGGGTTGATCCCGGACGGTTCCCCGTTTTTCTAAGGGATTGGCTTTAACGCTGTCTTGCCGCAGGCACAGGAACCTGCGGAAGCCGGCCAACCGGCATGAAAGGTTGCCTTCAAGTCCGGCAGGATTGAGGCGTCCGGCTCCCGTTACCCATGATCCACAGGATGCCTGAGGCCCCTCTGACGCCTTGCCCGAACGACGCGGCGGTCAGGCCGAGGCTTGGACGGTTCTGAGGTCGCGACGGGCATCCTTGATGATGGCCCATGACGACTGGAGGAATAGCCCAGCGATGACAACGGCAACGACAAGGTCTGGCCATGGCGTCGCGGTCCACGCGACGAGGCCTGCGGCGATGATCACCGCCACGTTGCCGATGGCATCGTTCCGGCTGAACAGCCACACGGCCCTGACGTTCGCATCTCCTGACCGATGCGGCAGCAGCACCCAGGCCGATGCCACGTTGACGACCAGTGCGATCACCCCGAACAGGCCCATGATCTCGGCCTCAGGCTGGTGGAGGACGAACACCCGGTACGCGGACGTGACAAGGATGCCGAGGCCGAGGAGGCCGAGGAAAATGCCCTGCAGGAGCGCGGACCGCGCCCGCCAGACTAAGCTCCACCCGATGGCGAGAAGGCCTAGCAGCGTGATGGTGCCGTCACCCAGGAAGTCGAGGGCGTCCGCCTTCAGGGCCTGCGACCCGGAAACGAACCCGGCCACGATCTCGGCCAACCCATAGCCGACGTTGAGCACCACGACGGTCCACAGGGCCCGCCGGTAGGCTGGGGTGACGTGGGAGTAATCCTGGATCTTGTCGTCGTCATCGTCACTCATCCGGAGCGCCTTTCGTGCACGGCCGTATCGGGACGGACCGCCGGTCCGCGGGACTTCAGGAGGGCGTCGATCACGAGCAGGACGACACCTGCGGAGATGAAGATGTCGGCGACGTTGAATGTGAAAAGCCGCCAGGCCATGGGATGGAGGTCGAGGAAATCGGTCACGGCCCCATCCGCCGCCCGGTCGATCAGGTTCCCCAGCGCGCCTCCGGCGATCAAGCCATACCCGGTGCGCTCGCCCGGATCCGGAGCCCGCAGCGCGAACCAGGTCACGACGGCGGTCGCCAGCGCCTGCACGAGGAGCAGGATCGCGACCCCGGTATCCGTGTCCGCAGAGAACATGCTGAAGCTGACGCCGCGGTTGAACGCCAGCGAGAGGCTCAGGAAGGGCAGAAGCGGCTCCACTGCGTCCGTCAGGTGGATGGAGGCAAGGAACTTGGTCGCGAGATCAGTGGCGGCCGTGAGCGCGATCAGCCCGAGGACGAGGACAGCCGGGCGGGTTTTCATGGCGCATCCCTCCCGACAGGCTTCGTCCCTTGCAGGAAGGCTAGGTTTCCGAAGATCGTCCTGCGTCGGTAGACCTCGCGGACGTCCTCGAACCCCGCATGCCGCATCAGCATGGGCAGGAGCCCATGGAGGTTGTCGCGCGTGTTCGGGAAGCCGTCGAAGACTTGCACGGGGACATAGGCCAGCCGCATTAGGAGGTTGTCCGGGTTCGCCCAGTCCGCGATCACGATGCGGCCTCCCGGGCGCAGGACTCTGAAGGCCTCCGCGAACGCGGCCCGCTTGGTGGGCTGCTCCAGGTGGTGGAGAACGAGGCTTGATACGACTGCGGTCGCGGACCCGCTGTCCAGCTGCAGGGCGTCTGCGAAAGCCTGCTCGAACCGGATGTCGAGGTTTCCTTCGGCGGCCTTGGCCCTGGCACGGCCCAGCATCGCCGGGTCGGGATCGATCCCGATGACAGTGGTCTGGGGACAAGCCGCCTTCAGCAGCAACCCCAGCGTGCCCGTGCCGCATCCAAGGTCGACGATGACGTCGCCGGGCTTTGGCGCGATGGTGGCGACAAGCCGGGCCTTCCAGGCGTCCTCGGCCAGGAAGCGGGCGATCAGGCCATCGTAGAACCCTGTCAGGCTGTGGAGTCCGAGCGCAGGCACGAATGGGCGTGGGGTGGATTTCATGCCATCCTCACGCATTGCCGCGGAAGCCGAGCAGGCGCATGGCGTTCGCGGTCACCAGCACCGTCGCGCCGGTGTCGGCCAGGATGGCCGGCCAAAGCCCGGTGATGCCGATGATGGTGGTGACCAGGAACACCGCCTTGAGCCCGAGAGCCACGACGATGTTCTGGCGGATGTTGCCCATCGTGGCCTTGGAGAGCGCGATCATGCGGGCGATGTCGAGCACGCGTCCATGCAGCACGGCGCCGTCCGCCGTCTCCAGCGCCACGTCGGTGCCGCCGCCCATCGCGATGCCGACATCCGCCGCGGCCAGAGCCGGGGCGTCATTGATGCCGTCGCCGACCTTGGCGACAACCTGCCCCTGCGCCTTGAGCTCGTTGACGATCCGAAGCTTGTCCTGCGGCAGCAGGTCGGCCCGTGCCTCCACGCCCAAGGTATGGGCGATGGCCGCCGCCGTCTTGGCATTGTCGCCGGTGAGCATGATCGGCGTGATCCCGCGCGCCTTGAGCGCCTGCAGGCCGGCGATGGCGTCCTCCCGAGGCTCGTCCCGAACTGCGATCAGCCCGACGGACGTGTCGTTCACGAGGAGGACCGACACGGTCTTACCCTCCTCCTGCAAGGCGCTGATGCGGGCCTCGGCCTCGGTCGGGAGAGGTGCGATGTCAGCCGCCGCCTTGGGCGAGCCCAGATACAGGCCTCGGCGGCGGAACCGGCCCTTCACGCCCTTGCCGCCGAGCGCCATGACGCCGACGGCGGGGACGACCTCGATGCCTTCGGCCTGCGCCCGGCTCACGATGGCCTTGGCGATGGGATGGGACGATGTGGCGTCGAGGGCGGCCGCATCCTCCAGGATCTCACGCTCGGTGCCCTGCAACGCAACGACGTCGGTAACCTTGGGACGACCTTCGGTCAGGGTGCCGGTCTTGTCGAGGGCAACCGCCGTGACCTTGCCGAGGGTTTCTAGGACTGCCCCACCCTTGATCAGGAGCCCGCGGCGGGCGCCCGCCGCCAAGCCGGCTGCGATGGCGGCGGGAGTCGAGATGACGAGGGCGCACGGGCAGCCGATCAGCAGCACGGCCAGTCCCTTGTAGACCCACTCACCCCAGGGCTCGCCCGCCAGCAGCGGCGGCAGGATGGCCACGAGGGCGCCGACAATAAGCACGGCCGGCGTGTAGTACCGCGAGAAGCGGTCGATGAAGCGCTCGGTCGGCGCCTTGGCCTCCTGCGCCTCCTCCACGAGGCGGACCATCCGGGCGATGGTGTTATCCTCGGCCTCGGCGGTGACGCGAACCCGTAAGGTGCCGTCCGTGTTGATGGTGCCGGCGAAGACGGTCTCACCCTTACCCTTGCGCTTCGGCGTGCTCTCGCCTGTGACGGGCGCCTCGTCGATGGCGCTCTCGCCCGAGACGATGACACCATCGGCTGGGACCCGGTCGCCAGGACGGACGGCGATCACGTCGCCGACCGCCAGGATCTCGGCCTGAACCTCCTGCAGGGTGCCGTTGCGCTCGATAAAGGCGGTCTTCGGTACTAGGCTGGTTAGCGAGCGGATACTGGCCCGTGCCCGGCCGGCAGCGACGCCCTCCAGGAGCTCGCCAACGAGGAACAGGAGCACCACGATGGCAGCCTCCTCGGTCTCGCCGATGATCACCGCGCCAACGGCGGCGATGCTCATCAGGGTCTCGATGGTGAACGGCGCCCCGGCCAGGGCCGCGGACGCGGCCCGGCGGGCGATCGGCACCAGACCGATGGCCATGGCGACGGTGTAGAGCCACGCCTCGTAGCTCGGCAGGAGCGCAGCCAGACCCCACGCGGCGGCGAGGGCAATGCCGCAGAAGAGCGTCAGTCGCCCCTTGGCCGAGCGCCACCAGGGACCATCCTCGGCCCCATGATCATGGTGGTGCCGCGTTTCCTCCGTCACCGGGGTGATGCCGTAGCCGAGGTCGCGAACCACCTTCTCGACCCGCTCGCCCGTGCCATCGCCGTCGACCCGCAGGCGCAGGGTCTCGGTGGCAGTGGTGATGTTGATGTCGGAGACGCCGGGCACGCGGGTGAGCGCGGTCTCAATCTTGCGGGCGCAGCTCCCGCAATCCATGCCCTGGACGCGATACCTGATCTTCTGGGGAGCGACGTTTGCCGTCATCGTCCGGTCCTTGCATTTTGAGTCACGGCGACCCTACATCCTCTAGCGGCTAGAGGTTCAAGAGGTTTTTTCGATGTCCCTGACGATCGGCGAGCTGTCCCGGCAGACCCAGGTGAAGATCCCGACCATCCGGTACTACGAGCAGATCGGCCTTCTCGCCGAGCCGATCCGGACCGAGGGGCAGCAGCGGCGGTATCGTCCGGAGGACG
Source organism: Microvirga sp. Mcv34 (assembly GCF_024519725.1). Classification (GTDB taxonomy): domain Bacteria; phylum Pseudomonadota; class Alphaproteobacteria; order Rhizobiales; family Beijerinckiaceae; genus Microvirga. The sequence continues at coordinate 8,510 of NZ_JALJRK010000124.1, forward strand.
TTCGCAGGCTCAACTTCATCCGTCATGCCCGCGAGCTCGGCTTCGAGGTTGAGGCGATCCGGCAGCTCCTGGGGCTCGCAGGCGACCCCGACCGTTCCTGCGGCGAGGTGCATGACATCACCAAGGCTCATCTCGACGAGGTGAAGGACAAGATCGCACGGCTCACGGCCTTGCGGAACGAACTCGAGACCATGGTCACCTGCGACCACCGCCGGATTTCCGAGTGCCGGATCATCGAGGTCCTCGCGGACCACGGGCAGTGCCAGCATCTTGAGTGCAGATTCCGATTTCATTCGGCCAGGGATTCCGAGATGAAGCCGGCCGCGATTC
>NZ_JALJRK010000125.1 GCF_024519725.1 Microvirga sp. Mcv34
GGCCGAGTATGGCGTGAGCAACTACCGCTACACTGTCGTGAACGATACCCCGGTCCTCGTCGAGCCGAGCACCCATCGCATCGTCCAGGTCATCCGCTAAAAACCGGCAGATACCGAATTCCAGGGCGGCCCCTCGGGCCGCCCTTTCTCATGTCATGCCTTGCTCACCCGGGCATGGACGACCGCCATTGCAAGAACGGCCATGGCGAAGACCTGATGTGCCAGGCCTGCCCAGAGCGGCACCACGAACAGCAGCGTGACGATGCCGAGAACCATCTGCGCCAGCGCCAGGAAGGCCATCCCTGTCGCCCGGCCGGCGGTCGGCGAGTTCGGAGCGTCGCGGCGAATTCGCCAAGCGTGCCACAAGGCGAAAGCCACGATGGCGTAGGCGACGAGACGGTGGTTGAACTGGACGAGCAGCACGTTGTCGACGAAGTTCTCGATCCAAGGCTTGACCACGAACAGGGCCGAGGCCGGCGGAACGAGGGCTCCATCTATCAGGGGCCAGGTGTTGTAGGTGAGCCCGGCCTTCGATCCGGCCACGAGACCGCCAAGTGCGATCTGGAACAGGATCAGCCCGACGAGGATGCGGGGCGCGTAGCCGGTCGGTGCTTCCCGGTCCATGGAGCCGGAACGGTCCTTCAGACCGGACGCTACCCAGACCAGGCAGGCCAGGATGACGCTGGCCACCGTCAGATGCAGGGCAAGCTTGATCGGCGCCACGGCGGTCATGCCCGGCTCCAAGCCGGAGGCGACCATGATCCAGCCGATGGCGCCCTGAAGCCCACCCAACGCGCCGATCCCGAGCAGGGTCAGGGCGAGCCGGCCCTTGATCGTTCCCCTGGCCCAGAACCAGATGAGCGGGAGAAAGAACATCATGCCGATCAGACGGCCGAGCTGCCGATGGCCCCATTCCCAGGCATAGATGAACTTGAACTCCGATAGGGTCATGCCCTTGTTCACGAGTTCATACTGGGAAATCTGCCTGTACTTCTCGAACTCCGCCAGCCAAGCCTGCTCGCTCAGGGGCGGAATGGCGCCCGTGACGGGCCTCCATTCCGTAATCGATAGGCCGGAGCCGGTCAGGCGCGTGGCGCCGCCCACCGCGATCATCAGGACCACCAGGACGGCGAGGCCGTAGATCCAGATGCGAACGGCGGACAGGGATCGGCTTTGAGGCACGCGCGCCAGCGGCACGCCCTCGGTGGAGGCTGCGACAGCCATGCTCACTCTCATCGTCGATTAGGGCTTGAACCCGGGATACGGACGTCACATAGAGGCTATGCCTTCGAGAGGCAATTCATGCCGGTGACGCACCGTTACGACGCGACGTCGATGATTTGAGGATTTCGGCCATGGGCATTCGCCTGCGCAAGCTGATCGGCACAGTGGTGATGCTGGCCTTCATCATTTTCTATGCGCTTTTCGCGATGGCCGTCGCGGAGGGCCGGATCACCCAGGCACCCAAGCTTCTCCAGACCGTGGCTTACATCGTGCTAGGCCTGATCTGGATTATTCCGCTCATGCCCCTGGTCCGCTGGATGGCGAAGCCCGACAAGTCCTAACCGCCGCCAATCCCCTCGATGATCGTCCCCGTGCCGCCGCAGATCGGGCACGGCGTGACGCCAATGCGGCCGGTGCCCTTGCATTCCGGACAGATGTTCTCACCCGCTCCGGGAGTGCCCGGCTCGGCCTGATCTCCGGGATTGAGTTTGGTGTGGTCGGAAGAGGCCTGATCTTTCGGTGTGTCTGTCATCGCTGAGCTCGCATGAGGCTTCATGCGATCAACGCGGAGGCGGAATCCCGGTTGCCTGACGGACAAAGAAAAGGCCCGCTGGAAGCGGGCCTCTCAGGACCTCAATTGCAGATCCGGCGGGTCCGGTGCTCCCAACCCCAGCCGGGAACCCACTCGCGGTAACGCTCGGTCGTGCAGCGCTCCACATAGACCTCGCGGACGGGACGCTCGTAATAGACCGGCGCCGCTTCCTCAACGTAGACGCGCGGCGGCGGCGGCGGCGGAGCCCGGTAAACGACCGGAGGCTGAGGCTGGGCAACGGCCGAACCAACAACGGCGCCTACGGCAAGACCCCCGAGAGCTCCCAGAGCCACGGCGGCGCCGGGAGACAGGCGATCACGCGCTGCAGCCGGTTGAGCGGCAGCAAGGCCGGTCACCAGCGCCAGGGCCGCAGCGGTACCGGAAACAAGTCGGAAGATCTTCATGATCATCACCTACGACGGGAGGAAGGCCACGTGCCGTCCTCTTCATGTCATGAGATATACTGTCCCAAACCTCTCTGAAAGCTGAACGGATTGTGGCGAAGCTTGGGCTTGGGACAATTCCGCCGGAATGGTGAGCAGAGGCTTAACGCCTCCGCTCATGCGTTTATGAATCCCTCAGATGCCGTTCACCCACCGGCACTGCGCAGCGGCACCGACAGCAGCACACGGACGAGATCGGCCTGCCGGTTGGTGTCCGTCTTCCGGAACAGGTTCTTCAGGTGGAAGACCACCGTCGTCTGGGCCACGTCGAGTTCTTCGGCGATCTGTTCGAGGCGCTTGCCGTCGATCAGCATCAGGGCCACCCGGGTTTCCGAGGGCGTCAAGCCATAGAGCCGCACGAGCGTGTCGCCCGAGACCTTGGCTCGCTGCTCCGTGTCGATGACGAGCAGCACCACGGCTTCGGGGCGCTCTTCTGCGGAAAAGCGTTGTCCCTGGATCAGGACGAGGTAAGGCCGACCGCCGGAATTGCGCGGAAACGAGACGATCTCGTCCAGGGTCTCTTCCTCGAACGCCTTGGCGATGGCCGAAAAGAGCTTGCCGTTCTGCTTGGCGGAAGACCCTTTCAGGATGCCCTGCGCGGCAGCCAGACCGTCATCCTCCGCGAGGATCCGCTGCGCCTCCTTGTTCATCACGCGGATGGCGCCGGTTTCGTCGACGATCACCACGCCGACCAGAAAGCGGTCGAACGCGAAAGTCGCCTTGTAGAGGGCATCGACCGTTCGTCCCTTGGAGGATTTCAGGATCTCCTGCCACGATTCCTCGGCCCTCGTGACGGCACTCGTCTGAACGCGCGTGACCTGATCGAGGCGAGCGGCGACGGTCGCCAGCAGGATCTCATAGTCGATGGGCTTGACAAGGTAGTCGTCCGCCCCCGCCTGCTTGCCGGTGAGGACATCATTCCGCTCGGCGAGCGCCGTCAGGAAGATGAACGGGACGTCCGACATCGTACCCTGCTCCCGTAGCGCCTTGAGCACGTCGTATCCGCCGAGGCCGGGCATGGTAATGTCACAGAGGACAAGATCCGGGCGATGCTTCTCGAGGAGGGTGAGCGCCTCGCTGCCGTTGGCAGCCTGGAGGACACGATAATCGGCGGCCTCCAGTTCCTCCGCGATGTCTCCCCTCAGATCGTCTTCGTCTTCGACGCAAAGTATCGTTTTTTGAGCTTTCATCGGAGTCGGTCACTCATGCAGCCTGTTGTGCTTGTTCGGCATTTGCTATGGGCAGATCGAAAGTAAACAGGGATCCAGCCGCCTCATAGCTTTCGACGTGAATTTCTCCCCCATGCAAGTGCATGATCCTTTGGGCGAAATTCAATCCAATTCCGGTACCGGCAATTCCCGATGCCGTCCGGGCACGGTAGAATCGATCGAAGATCTTCGGCAATTCATCCGCAGGAATTCCGATTCCCCAGTCTCTGACGGAGCAGAAGGCGCGGGATCCCTCCATCCAGATTTTGATCTCGACGACAGGCGTATCCCCTGAATACTTGATGGCATTCGACAGGAGATTGACGACGACTTGCTCAATGAGCATGCCGTCGCAATAGACGGTAACAGGAATGTCGGGAATATCGAAGCGGATATCGGCCTGCGCGCTGACCTCGCGCTGCCGCTCGCAAATATCCACGACGAGCTCGACGAGATTGCAGGAAGCCGGATTGACCTCGATCGTGCCGGCATCAAGCTTGGCCGCGTTCAGGACGCTCTCGACGAGACGCGTCAGTCGGGTGCCGGCATTGCGTATCTTCTGGACGCGCGTGACCAGTTCGTCCTGCGTCAGCGCGGCTCCACGCCGCAGAATGCGCTGCGCGCTCGAATCCAGAATAGCGAGTGGCGTTCTGAACTGATGAGACACCATGGATACGAAGCTGCGATAGGCGTTCGTCGTCTCACGCTCTCGGCTAAGCGCCGATTCCAGGGCCCTCGCGACCTGCTTGTAGCCGGAGATGTCCGTCAGCCGTACGAAGATCGTCGCACCGTCGGCCTTCGTGAGCGAAAGACGAGCCCAGGTGTCTTTCCTGAGCATGAGATCGAGCTCGATTTCCTCGAACGGCGGTTCCGCGTTCAGGAGACGTGTGTCGGCGCCTTCGCACATCGCGAAGCACTGCAGGAAGCTGGTCAGCCCCATTTCCTCACTGCACCACAAGGATACGGGCGCGGCAGCCCAGATCTGCTCATTGGCGAAGAGAAGCTTCCCCGTCCAGTCGAAGGCCGCGAAGCCTTCGGACGCGGACTTGATGGCCGCGATCAGGCGGCGTTCGGCCTGGCGCAGGGCAGCCGTCCGCTGGAGCACCTTGATTTCCAGGTCGAAATTCTGGCGCTCCGCCTGCTTGCGAGCGAGCCATTGCTCGGTTACGTCGCGCAGGAAGGCGATGCCCAGCTTACGCTCGGCCATGGAAACGGGAAGGCAGTTGATTTCCAGACATCGCTCCTGCCCGTCGGGGGTGGATGTCTCGTTCTCGAAGATAGAACTCATTCCCTCCGTCGCGTGGATTAGGGAGCCGATCACGCCCTCCTGGGCAAAGATCGGATCGATATCCGACATATGCTGCCCCACGGCCTGATCGGGCTTGATGTTCAGCAGGTCCTCCATGCCCGGGTTCCAGAGCAAGCACCGGAGATCGGCATCGAACATCACGATGCCCTGGTTACTGATATTGTTGATGACGAGATCGGAAAGCTGCTGTTCCTGCCTGAGAAGCTGGCGAGCCTGGGTCGCCTCCTGCATGCCCTTGAACAGGCGGACCAGAAGAAATGCCGTGCTCATAGCGATACCGACGATGAAGGCGAAGCTCTCGAAGACGTAGCGCAGATACATCGAGCGCTTTTCCGCCATCTCGCCTCGGTTCAGGAGCATGACCTTGTTGGCGACATCTCTCAACTGGTAGGCGAGATCGCGAACCTACACCCTCAACAATTGTGCCGTCTGCGGATCGATGCGATCCTTGAGGAGCGGCTCCGCATAGGTCAATTGCAGATAGGCGTCCCTGAGGCTTCCAAGAGCTCCGACCTTCTCGATGACCTGCCCTTGGAGTCCATCCATCAGAATGGCCATCCGGCTGATCAGGATCGCCAATCTGAACTCCGGTGTCTGTTCGCGATCGGCAAAAGTCTCTCCCGCGGCCGCCCGGGCCAGGCTTTCAGCCAGGATCGAGGCTTCGAACTGAGTTTGGGAAACCTGCCAGAGATTGGCGTGCGTCTCTTCCCGCCGAAGATCCTCTTCGACATTGAGCAGGCGCCAGACCGTGAACGTGAGCGAGACTGCCAGCACCGCGATGGCGGCCAGGGTGATCAGTGCAGCCTTGTAGTTTTTAAACGTGAGTCTCATGGTCGTGCGATACGCAACCGGTTGAGTTGCCAGACCCAACGGGAATCGTGGAGATCATCCCGCAGGACGCTGTAATCGTCCCGAGGGTAGACGATCCACAAGGGCCCCTTGTCGCGGAGCGTCAAAATCTGACCGTCCGCCGACATGGCGATCAGGGGATCGTACTTGAGGTCATCCCAGGGAATATCCACCTCGTAGTCGTTCCAGGCCGATGCCCGAACTGTTGCCCCTTTGCCGCCCACTCGCTCCAGGACGGAGCGCAACGAGACCCCTTCGAAAAGATGTGTCTTGCCACTGATGACGAAGGTGGCAGTGAGACTCTTCCTTCCGAGCGCTTCCAGCATCGCCCGATCGAATTCGGCCCGTCCCGGCGCGTTGGTGACATCGATCTCTCCAGTCACCGTCAGCAAAACCTCTCCCTTAGCCGCGGGCAAAGGTTCGGCCGCATACGAAAACGTCAAGCTACCGGCCAGGGCAATCACAGCCGTAAGGAGCGTGAGACGGTGCATGGAGGCCCAATCCGCGAGAGATTATAATAGAACACATACATCATTGGCGATTTATTCCGAAAAATCCAGTACCGCTGTCGAGAAAGAACACCCCCTCTCCCCTTGAGGCACATCGGAAGCGAATCCGGATATTCGGATCGACATCCACCAGCACTTCATCAGCACAGATTTTGAAGCACACTTACACCTTGACTATAGGATCTAGCCATTCAGAACGATTGGGGAAGTATAGCCTTTGGCAGTCGCTCGTTCGACGCCAATTCCCGAAGCACGGCACCCAAGATCGACGTGACGGGGGACCCTGGAACTCGGACCAAGTTCGGGATTGTGCGAGCTTGACCGCTGGGGCTATATTCCGCACCGATTATCCGCAGGCCCTCTGCCGAAGCTTTCGCAAACGAGGAGTTTGATATGCGCAATTTTGTAACGGCCCTGGTTGGGGCATCAGTGCTCCTGTCCGCACTGCCTGCCGCTGCCAGCCCGATGCAGGCCCGCACCCTGCCCCGGATCGACCAGGCTTATCCGAATGAGAGCTATGCTCAGTATTATAGGCGCGGCTATCGTCCCTATTACCACGACCGGTACTACTACCGTCGTGGAGGCAATGGCGCTGCCGTCGCAGCCGGCGTTGCAGGCGTCGCGGCAGGCGCATTGATTGCGGGCGCACTCGCCAACCAGGCGCAGGCCGCCCCTCCCGCCCCTCCCGGCACGGTGGATCCGCAGATGGCGGCCTACTGCGCGCGCAAGTACCGCTCCTACGATCCGGCGACGGGAACCTTCCTGGCGACGAACGGCATGCGATACGTCTGCACCTATCCGTAAGCTCGGCCTCTGCGCTGAATGAACCGGCCCTGCCTCAGATCCTGCGGCAGGGCTTTTCTTTTGAATTCCGCGCTGGGATGGGCAAAGGCTTTACCTCGCCGGTGCTCGCCTTAAATCTGCGAGGGTAATTCCCTCCCTCCATGAAATTCCCGGAAAGGCATAGGATCAGCTCAATGGCTCAAGACTTCGACAGCAGCGGCACCATCATCCCTCCCACCGAAGCGGCTATCCTCACCTCGGGCAACATGACGGAGCTTGAGCTGATCCTGCCCGATCTCGGCGACGAGGACCTGCCCGAGGTCGCGATTTTCCTGGTCGCCTGCGCCATGCGCTTCCACAGCGACCCGGATTTCGTCCAGGACCAGTTGGAATGGCTCGTCAGGGCGCACGACAACGAGGTTGATGAGGGCCTGAAGCCCGATCAGCTGAATTCGGCCAACGACGACTGAAACACTCGGCTCAGCCGTGCGAAAAGCGGCTAAGCGTCGATGCGTGCCTCAGGACCGCAGCTTTCCATGAGGACCAGCCAGCCTTAGAGGCTGGAGATGATCGCGTCGATCCCTTCCATGATCGCAGCCGGCGACGTGCCGACTGCGTTCAGGAGGATGGTCAGAAGCCAATAGCAACCAAAAATGATCACCGGCACGAGGATCCAACCCATGATCTCCTCGAACCAGACGCGCCGGCGACGACGGCGGTAGCGCTTCTCGCGCCACGACAGCTTCGCCGGAGCGTCCAGGGTCCGGGACGCCTCGAGGGGTCCCTCGTGTATCTCACTCGTCATGCTCTAACCAATGGAACTTTCGGAACGGTGCGGACACCTCCGCCCCCATTACCATCCGATCCCTTCGGTTTCACGGACTTTTTCGTCTTCGAAGAAGCCGTCTTGGCCCTGGGCTTCTTCTTGGCCGCGTTGGTCACGTCCTTCTCGGGCTTCGGCTTCACCGGTCCTTCGACATATTCGAAGCCGAGGCTTTCCAGGCCGATCTCGTCCGTCTTGACCACGACCTTGACCGCGCCGCCGTTCTTCAGGCGACCGAAGAGGACTTCGTCGGCCAGCGGCGTCTTGATGGTCGACTGGATCAGCCGGCCCATCGGACGGGCGCCCATGGCCTCGTCATAGCCATGCTCGACCAGCCAGTCGCGGGCTTCGTCGGTGAGCTCGATCGAGACGTTGCGGTCGGCCAGCTGCGCGTCGAGCTGCATGACGAACTTCTCGACCACCTTCTGGACCACTTCCTTCGGAAGATGGGCGAAGGAGATGACCGCATCGAGACGATTGCGGAACTCGGGCGTGAACAGCTTGTTGATCGCATCCGTATCATCACCCTCCCGCTTGGTGCGGGTGAAGCCGTAGGCCGGGCGGGCCATGTCGGCGGCACCCGCATTCGTGGTCATGATGATGATCACGTTACGGAAATCGACCTGCTTGCCGTTGTGATCCGTCAGCTTCCCGTGGTCCATGACCTGGAGCAGGATGTTGAACAGGTCCGGATGGGCCTTCTCGATCTCGTCGAGCAGGAGCACGCAATGCGGGTGCTGGTCGATGCCGTCGGTCAGGAGACCGCCTTGGTCGAAGCCCACATAGCCGGGAGGCGCGCCGATCAGGCGACTGACCGTATGCCGCTCCATGTATTCCGACATGTCGAACCGCAGCAGCTCCACGCCCAGCGACGCGGCGAGCTGCTTGGCCACCTCGGTCTTGCCGACGCCGGTCGGGCCGGCGAACAGGTAGGAGCCGATCGGCTTCTCCGCGTCGCGCAGGCCGGCACGGGCCAGCTTGATCGCCGAGGAGAGCGCCTCGATGGCCTTATCCTGACCGTAGACCACACGCTTCAGGGTATCCTGCAGGTGCGCGAGCACCTCCGCGTCGTCCTTGGAGACGGTCTTGGGCGGGAT
>NZ_JALJRK010000126.1 GCF_024519725.1 Microvirga sp. Mcv34
GACGACATTACGGCCCTCCTTGCAGACGATCTTGCAGATCTTGACCATGAGACATCTCGGCCTTTGGGTAGGCCGCTCGCCGATACCAGGAAGGGCGTACACTTCCATAAGAGGTCCGGCCTCGGGCGCCTAGTCAGCCTGGAAGAGGGTAAAGCGCTGCTGGCCGAAATCACAGTCGATGATGACTCGACAGACTGGGCCGCATCCGAACTCCTGGCTGCGGACCGTATGGTGGAGAAGCTTGGTATCTCCGCCGCGACGCTCGAAAGTTGGCGAGAGAGCGGGAGGGTCATTGCTTTCCGCAAAGACACCCAAGGGTTTGTCTATCCGGCGCGGCAGTTTGAGCATTCCCGACCGATCGGAGGGCTCGATCGAGTTGCCAATTACTTTCCATCACCGGAGGAGGCGTGGGAGTGGCTGGTGACGCCCAATCTGTACACCGAGAGTGCGGCACCGATCGACCGGCTGCGATCAGGGCATATCGAAGAGGTCGTTCGGGCTGCGGAAGGTGCGCTTGACTTCCAGTGAGGATACGAACGCAAGCCGAGACGACACGATTGTCTCGGATCCCGAAACCCTGGGTGGCATGCCGGTCATCAAAGGCACACGGGTCTTGGCCTATGACTTGGCGGCGTCCGTGAAGGCAGGTATCCGCGGGATCGTATATTAGCAGCCTATCCCACCATCAAAGAGCACCATCTGGATCTGGCTGTCGCTTACGTTGACGCTAATCCATCGCCGCGGCAGACCCGTCATAGGCTTCCTTCATGGCCGGGAGCAACTTTGGTAAAGTCGGGGCGGATACCGCGGAGGAAGGGATGATGGCCGAGCCCCAGGATCTTGAGTACGCAGGACCTGAATGGTCCGGGCAGCTCAGGTGTGCAATCCGGGAGGCCATTGCCGAGGCTGTTGCGGAGCATCAGAGAAAAGGAAATCCCGTGTACTTCACGGACAATGCGGGTTGCTTGTGCTTGCTGATGCCGAACGGACAGGAGCGCCGGCTGACCGATGACGAGATTGAGGCTCTCACACGGTAATCTATCGCCAGGTTCTCTTGATGTCGACTCGCTCATTTAGGCAGCAAGGCGATCTCGTGTCTGGCCACAGACTTCTTGTCAAAAGTCTCCTTATGCGAACACCTATAGGTCGCTTGGTCATGTCAACGACGTGATCGACCTACTCCTTCGGGGGCTTGGCGCCGGTCCCTGACAATCGTAGAATCAGGTGTCAACGACGCGGATGACGGCCCATGCACCTGCAGCGCATCGTCCTCCCGAGCGGCCACGTCACCTGGACCGCCTATGACGGCGACGCCATCGTTACCGAGATCCGCGAGTTCGTCATCTATCTGGAGGCGCGCCATCACGCCCCGAGCACTGTCGCGCACTACGCCCGGCACGTCGTCCGGCTCGGCAACTATCTCGCCACCATAGGCAAGAGCTTCCGCGAGATCGCACCCTTGGACCTCGACCGCTTCATTCCCGCGGTGATCCGCCATGGCCCGATCCTGGATCTGAAGACCGCCCTCAACATCATCCCGCTGCGCCCGGAACCCGTGGACGTTTCCGCCAGCCTGCACAACCAGATCCTGTTTGCGATCAAGGCCTTCTACACCTTTCTGGACATGCGCCACGCCGCGCTGATCTTTGATGCCGGCGAGCGGCCGCGCACGTATCATCCCGACGCCTACAAGCCTTTCCTGGCCCATATCATGCAGCGGAAGGCGCGGCGCCATACCGAAAGCCGGTCGGACCACAAGGCCAAGGCGGCCTCCGCCAAGCGGGCCGTCGACCACCGGCTGACGCCGGAGCAGGTCCTGAGGATCATCGAGGCGGCCAGCCTTATGCGCGACGCCTTCCTGGTGGTGCTCCTGTACACGACCGGCATCCGGATCGGCGAGGCCCGGGGCCTGCTGCACGAGGACTTCCGGTTGGAGGAGAACGTCATCTGGGTCACGCCGCGCCTTCACGAGAACAAAGCGCGCGTCAAATACGCCAAGGCGCGGCCGATCCCGGTGCTCGACTTCGTGATGACGATGTACGAGGACTATGTCGCCAGCGACGAATACCTTCCGGCCTTCGAGACCGGCACGAATTATGTGTTCTGCAACATCGCGAAAGCGCAAATCGGCCGCGGACTGACCGAGAGCAACGTCTACGACATTCAAAAGCGTCTGGTCCGGAACTCTGGCATTGCGTTCACCTGGCATATGTTCCGCCATACCCATGCCAGCGAGGCGATCGCTCAGGGCTATAGCCTGCTCGATGTCGCCGACCGCCTCGGGCATGTCAGCCCGCAGACGACCAATGCCATTTACAAGCACCTGTTCAATGCCGAGTACAAGAAGCTGCAGCTCAAGAACCACACGGAGGTCGAAGAGCGCCTGAATGACTTGCGGCGTATCGGCGTGGCGGAGGAGAAGCTCAAATGGCTCTGACACTCGCCCGAAGCTGCGACCCGGAAGCCGCCTATCTTGGGAGCCTGCGGGCCTATCTGACTGCCTTGCACCCTGCCCTGCTTGAGCGAGACCTGTGGGGCTTCCATACGCTTCGGGAATGCTTCGGGATCGATGCCGGATCCGCGTTATACGCGCCGGACAGTTATGGCGGGGCGAGGCACGCTCAAATCCTCCGCGACGCCCAGGAGATTGAGCCCAGGAGTGGCTGTGTTGAGAACAACACCTATGGAGAACGCGGCAGAAAGGGCCGACCGGCATCGATCATCCGGCAGCGCGGACAACCGCTATCCGATGCGTTGCTGGGTGGGATTGGCTTCGACTTCGCCGATGTGCCGGAGTTCTACAAGACGGAGCTCAAGGCATTTTTTGCCTGGCGCCTGTCACGGCCACAGAGCCGGCACTATCGCTGGTACACCAGAGCGGTTCAGTTGATCCCCTTCTGTGCTGACCTTGCATCCACTCATGCACCTCCGGTCCGCCACCTGATCGACTTCGGGCACCCCATCGAGAGTGGGTCAGGCCGCGGCAGCACGCCCCTGCGGAGCCTGTTCGAGCAGTGGCTGGCAGCGCGGGACTACTCGGCTCGTCCCACGAAGCGCAAATGGCGTCGGGACGCCACGATCCACGAGACAGCCTATGGGCCCGTGGCCAGTGCTGCGGCCAATGCCTTGGTGTTCACCCTCATCCTCTTGCGCGAGAAGGCCAAGCCGGTGGAGGCCAGGGACCTGGTGCTCCTGGAGGATGTTTATCCTGCGGATGAAGTTCCGGTGACGCGGTCCAAAGCCCCCTACCTCAGCTTCTTCCGCATCCAACTTCCGTGGCTGCGCACCGTAGCGCGGCGCTACATTCTCAACAAAATCGAGCACAAGGAACTCTCGCCGCGCACGCTTCCATCCTACATTGCCTCACTGGGACAGATCGAGGCATGCCTGTACAGCCTTCATTCCTCGCCTCGCCCCGAACACATCACACAGGAGTTCATCGAGCATACGTTCCTGTCGTGGGGCAACGACAAGGGGTTCACCGGACAGAACTGGTATACGGATCCGCTCAACATGCTTCAGTGGGCCTGCGCCTACCTCCCGGAATACCGCTGGCGCCGCCTTGTCTTCGATAAGAGAAACGTTCGCAGGGTTCGCAGCTATCATCCCCGAACGCATGAATATGAGCGCAATCTCGAAGACGCGATGGTGTCCGAGGAGGTCATTGAGCAGATCTTCCTGAGGTTCGACTCCCTGCCGGTTGTCTGCAAACGCCTTCTGATCATCGCCCGCTACACGGGCATGCGGTCCATCGACCTGCATGCCCTTGCGTTCGACTGCCTGGCACCGGATCCGGACGATGCCGACTTCATGCTGCTGACCTTCTATCAGTCCAAGGTCAAGCGCTGGAACACCAAGCCGCTGCACAGGAACGATGCCGCCCATGCTCTGGTCATCCAGGCCATCCAGGAGCAGCAGGACGACGTCCGGAGGGCATGGCGCCGCGAGACACAATACCTGTTCCCGCATAGGCTCGGCGATGCCGAGGTCCATCTCAGTCCTGGGCATACCCGGGACGTGATTGCGAAGTGGATCATTCGCCAGGGCATTCGTGACAAGGACGGCGGCATCTACAGGTTCGGTTGGCATGACCTGCGCCATTTTTACGGCACCGAGCTGGCGCTGGCCGGTTACGACATCATGATGATCCAGATGGAACTGGGCCATGCCTCGGCCGACATGAGCCTGATCTACGTCAACCAGCGTCTGAAGCTGAAGAAGAAAGCCGTCCTCGAGAAGGGGGGCGGCAAGTTCATCTCCATCAAGGGCGAGGTCGACGACAAGGTCGCCGAACTGGCGCTGCGCAAGGATGCCTCTTTGGCGGTTGACGTCCCTGGCGGCCTCTGCTCGCTCCCGGGCCAGATCGGCGAATGGTGCGAACACAATGGGGCCTGCTTCACGTGCTCGTACTTCCGGGCCGATATCGGGCAATTGCCGTTCTTCGAGAGGGAAATGCGCACCATGGCTGCCAGTCTCACCCGCCTCAAAGGCGAGGTGGAAGGCTTCGATCAGGACGGCCACCGGCGCATGGCTGACATTGGTCGAAAGCGGATGGAGCGGACCCAGCAGGGGCTTGCGAACGTCAAGACCATCATCAAGACGATCAGGGCGGAGGGAAGCTACAGTGGCCGGACGCGAAAATACCAGCGGGCTGCTTGCGGCAGCCCAGAAGCGGAGTGTGACCAAGCGGCGTGCGGTCGAGGAGATCCTGGGCGCCATGCGCCGGAACGGTGAGGTCATCTCGTTCAAGACCGTGGCCGAGCGCGCCAACGTCAGCCGCGAGTATCTTTACCGCCAGTTCAAGGAGGTGATCCAGCAACTGCGCACGACGGCGCTTCAGCAGGTTGTGACGGTCCATGGCGAGGAGGTCCGGGTTCGCTCGGCCGGCCATGCCGCAACGATCGAGGTGGCGCTGCGCCACAAGATCAAGCGGTTGGAATCGGAGCTGGCCGAGGTGCGGCAGCAGAAGATGGAATTGGATCGCCGCTATGAGCGCGCGCTCGGCGAGGCGGAGGAATGGCGCAGCCGGCATCAGCGCGCCGTGACCGAACTTCTCGAGGTGCGCAGCCGGTTAACAAGTTATGGGTCGTCATGAGCCATGACGGGCGAAGCCATCATGGCATGGACACCCCAAGCCGCCGGCACGCGGAGCGGTCAAGAAGGCCCGCAGGGCCCCGCCGGAGGCGGCAGGCCGCAGGCCTGTTCTTGACCGCGAGCATGGCGGTGGCACCTCGATCGCACTGACCATGGATGACATGTCAATCAGGTCTAACCACCTACGATACCTGAGGGATTTGAGAATACCTCTAGGTAAATGCGAAATGTTATCTGTAGGCGCAAAGTTAAAATGTCCCACCGTGGCAAACTAGGAATGTCACACTCCCCTGAACGGCAGTGCATGGGAGTGTGGCATGGGCTGGGTGGAGATGAGCGAACGAGAGCTTCGCCGCGCTGAGGTGCTGGCATCGGTTTTTGCAGGCCGCCTGACGATGACCGCGGCGGCCGGCCTTATGGGCGTCACCAGGCGCCAGGCGCATCGGCTCGCCCGCCAGTTTGCCGATCAGGGTGCGGCTGGCCTTCGTCACCGGGCCCGCGGACGGCCCTCCAATCGTCGACTGGGGCCGCATGTGCGCCAGTTGGCCATTGCCTACGTCACTGAGAACTATCGGGACTTTGGACCGACCTTCGCATGCCAGATGCTTCTGGAGCGCCACGGCCTGAGGATCTCGCGGGAGACGCTGCGCACATGGATGCGGGAGGAAGGGCTCTGGTTGTCGCGCAAGCAGCGGCGGCAGCTTCATCAGCCGCGTCTGCGCCGCGATCATTTTGGCGAGTTGGTTCAGATCGACGGCAGTGAACACCGCTGGTTCGAGGATCGTGGTCCCCGCTGCACGCTGATCGTCTTCATCGACGATGCCACCAGCCGCTTAGTCGCGCTTCGCTTCGTCCCATCAGAGAGCGCTTTTGCGTATTTCGAGACGTTGAAGAGCTATCTGACGAGCCACGGGCGGCCCCTCGCCTTCTATTCCGACAAGCACTCGATCTTTCGCGTGTCGAAGGCGCAGGCTCAGGGCGGCCAAGGCATGACCCAGTTCGGCCGAGCGCTGAGTGAACTGGGGATCGAGATCCTGTGCGCGAACTCGAGCCAAGCCAAGGGGCGGGTGGAACGGGTGAACCGCACGCTGCAGGATCGGTTGGTGAAGGAGCTGCGGCTCGAGGGGATTTCAACGCTTGAAGCGGCGAACGCCTATCTTCCAGCCTTCGTGGCGCGCTTCAATGAGCGGTTTGCGATCGCTCCCGCGCGATCGGAGGATCTGCATCGTCCGCTGGAGCACGCCCCAGCTCAACTCGACACAATTCTGGCTTGGCGCGAGCAGCGCTATGTCACGCAGCAACTGGCGCTCTCCTATGACCGCAAGCGGATTATCCTGGACGAGACGCCGCTGAGCACGGGATTGGCCGGCAAGTACGTCGAGACGTACGAGTTTCCTGACGGAAGGCTCGAGGTGCGCTGGCAAGGCGTCGCCCTGCCTTATCGCATGTTCGATAAAAACCAGCGGGTCACCCAGGCGGCGATTGTCGAGAACAAGCGGCTTTCGGAAGCTTTGGCCTGGGCGAAGGCTCGCCAGGATGAGCTCAGACCCGTACGCACCAAGACGAACAGCGAAGCGGGCGGCTATGTCGCCCGTCCGAAAGGGCGCCGCGGTCGGATGTCCTTCACCGAGCGGCACATCGCGGCGAAGAGGGCCCATCCCACTGCCTCTGCCGGGGCTGCTGCGATCATTGAGGTCTGCGCAGCCCCGGCAGAGGCTCCATAGAGCCCTGTGACATTTCTAATTTGCCGAAACCTGAGACATTTCTACCTTGCAGTGACACTACAGGCCTGTTCCTCAACGGTCGCGCGGGTCGTACCCGGCATTCTGTTGAGTGGCACGATGCGGGGCTTCCTTCTTCTGTTTGGCCCTTGACCGGGCTTCGTCCTCGGCCTGCAAGGCCGCGGCCATTGCACGAGTCCACCCCAGGATTTGGTCGTTCCAGCTCCAGAAGCCGTCCGCAGGCGTCCGGACCAAAACCGCGGCATTGGCACCGCCTGCCTCACGGACCTGCTCCTCGATCGTGCGGGCAAAACCTCGGCCGAAGTCGTCGTTGTCTGCCGCGATCTGGATCGTTGCCCCGGGACAGCGCCGAACGAGTTCCCGGAGCTGGTCGAGAGCATTGCCGCCGGGGTGTCCCGCAAGCGAGACGAGCAAGGCCCGCTCCGGGCTCTGGTCGATCTGATAAAGCGACAACCCTTCCAGGCCGGATCGCGCAAAATAGATGAGGGCCGGGTTGCGGCTGTCGCCCATCTGCGTGAGCGCTCTTTCGCCATCAAACGGGATGTCAGGCCTCGCGCCCCTGCCCTGCTCCGCGGATCTTTCATACTCGATGCCGGTGATCCGGCCCACACGGTCCCGGTGGGCAAACGCAGGACGACCGTCAGGGGATGTGCGAATGTCGGCACGGAAGCGCTGGAGCACCTCCGGCGCGATGTTGCGAGCCGTCAGCAAATGCTCATTCGGCCCTCGCGAGAACATGTGCCAGAGACGTTCGTGTTTCCGTACGGTCGCCGCATCCTCATCGGAGAGGTGGCTAGAGCGGCGCGCAGCCACGCGCGCAAGGAACTTGGTTTTGACTTCGGGCAGTGGGTAACGCGGCCCGGACAGGCGTTCGGCGATCCGCTCCCGCAGCGACTGGACCGCGTCGACATGCTGCGACACCGCGAGCCTAACAGAGTCTGGCCTCTCGACCGGCGCGCCTGGAAAACTAGCGCCCCCGCTCCGCGCTCCCGCCGATGTATTAAGGTGGGAGCCCGCTCCTTCTGGGCGTGCAACCCCGACGAACGCGCGAAGGTTCGGCACATAATCACTGACATTCCTTTTGCGCTCGCTGAGCCGCGCCTCCTCCATGACCGCGTTGCGGATCCACGCCACCCCCGCGCGCGGAGCCTGAACCCGCGAGGTATCGACATACAGTTGCACCTGCCGCCGGTGGCGGGTCATCGCCATGGCCAGACCCTCGCGGCCCATGCCGCGCAGATTTGCAACGTAGCCGTCATAGACGATCAGGCCGGCGGCGGCCTGCACCGGTAACACATACCCGTGCTGCATCTTCGGAGCCTGCGCCTGGCCGGAGCGGACCCCGACAAGGGCGGACAGCTGCGTCGTGATCGTCGCTCCGGTCCTGGCCAGCATTAAGGTGAACGTCGGATTAGGGCCCCCTTGAATGCGCTCAACCCGCGCCAGATCCATAGGGCGAATTGTCTGCCCCTGCACCTGGATATCCTCGCCGAAGACCACGTCGTCGCCCGCGGCCAAGGCCAGCATCACTGGTTCGCGGCTGCCGCTTGGGATAGCGCGCACCAGCACTTCCTCGCCAAGCTCTGCCCTTTCCCTGAGGGCACTGCGGACGCGATTGGTGATCTCAGCGACGTCCCGCGCCCGCCCAGTCAGGATGATGCGGGCCGGTCCATTTCCGTTGGGTCTTGAAACACCAGGGAAAGCCTGGCGTGCCGCAACATAGTCATCCACGAGAGCCTTCAGGGCGCTGTGGCGATCGTCTGCCCAGCAGATCAGGCCGGCCCGGTCATAGGCTTCCAGGGCCCGCGCCGGATCGCCCGCCATGAAGTCGTGCGAGGCGGCCCGTTGCCACTCCGCACGCTGGCGCTGGTCATTTCTCAGTTGGAACGCCCCAAGGGCACGGACGAGCG
>NZ_JALJRK010000127.1 GCF_024519725.1 Microvirga sp. Mcv34
CGATCCTGGAAAAGGTCGCCCGTGCGAAACAAGCGTTAGAGTCACAACACTAGCAGGCGGCACTCCTGGGCGTGCTTACGATACTCCAAAGCGGTTTTCATCGTGACTTTGCCTAGTGAAGGAGGCCATTATGGAGCTTGGCAACTCCCCGGCAACCGCTCTCCGAAAACCTGAGCAGTTCAACCGTGATGCCCTGCCGGACAGCCTGATCTCAGATCAGCTACGAACAAATCGCCGAGCTCGGCGGGCTGCGCGGCAAGCAGCGCCAGATGCCTCCTTCCCCTAATGAGTATTGGGAGAACAAGAGCTTGCGGAACTATGCCGGCTACGCCTTGAGCGACACATTCCGCTCCAGCTTGGCCAGGCTGCGCGATCTCGGCGGCAGGAACATCACGGGCATAATGTGCGCCGAGGCGGTGTAGTAGTGATGCCACCGCCGGATCATCACCGACCACCTGCTCACCTTCGGGTGCCCCGTGTTCCACATCCTTGGACCCGACAATATCGAGCCAGCGTCTCTCATGCCCGGCGCCCGCCCCTTCCCTCACGGAATTGACTACCCCGGTACTGTCCAAGCCTCCTGAAATGCCCGGCTGCGCCGGCTCGCACCTGTCGTGTGCACTCCCAGACACTTCATGCGGAGGCTGCCATCGCCGTCCCGTTTTGCGCGTAGCGCCGGGCAAGGACGGCTCCCACTAGGATCTGGATCTGGTTGTAGAACATGATCGGCAGTACGATCATGCCGAAGCCGGGAGCGGCCGCGAACAGGACCTTCGCCAGCGGCAGGCCTGAGGCCAGGCTCTTCTTGGAGCCGCAGAACACCGCCGCAATCTCGTCGTCGCGGGAGAAGCCAACCCGGCGGGCGATGAAGGCGGTCACGGCCAGCACCACCGTCAGCAGCACCAGGCACAGCACCGCCGTCAGGGCTACGCTTGCAGGCGGGAGCCGGGACCACAGGCCGTCGACCACCGACTGCGAGAACGCCGTGTACACGATCAGCAGGATCACGCCCTGGTCGAGCTGGCCGATCCGGCGCTCGTGCCGGGCCATGACGCTGGCCAGCCACGGGCGGGCCATCTGCCCGGCCGCGAAAGGAACCAGGAGCTGGAGCACCACGTCGCCCAGGGCCTCGGTGAGGTCAAAGCCACCCTCGACGGAGGTCCGGGTGAGCAGCGACAGCAGCACCGGCGTCAGCAGCAGCCCAAAGACGTTGGATGCGGCCGAGCTGCAGATCGCCGCCGGCACGTTGCCCTTGGCCATGGCGGTGAAGGCGATGGAGGACGTCACCGCTGAGGGCAACGCCGCCAGGTAGAGAAAGCCAAGCAGCAGGTCCGCCGGCATCAATGCCTCTGGCAGGACACCGAACGGTATCACGGCCACGGGGAACATCACGAACGTGATGGCGAAGATGAAGATATGCAGCCGCCATTGCACGAGGCCTTCGATCACGACCTCTCGCGGCAGCGCTGCGCCATGGACGAAGAATAGCAGCGCGATACCCAGGATCCCAAGGGTATCGAGGATCTCCGCGCTGGCGCCCTGCGCGGGAAGGACGCTGGCCACCGCGACAGCTGCCATGATCAGCAGGAGAAATGGGTCGATCTTACGCATGAGTCATTCCAATTCGATGATGAACTGCGTGTTGGCGGCGCTCAGTAGTACGGCCACACGGAGGGGTGATTGGGTGCCGGATCGCCATCGCGCCGACCTGTGCCGTCAGGCCCATCTGCCTTCCGGAGCAGATCCTGGCGATGGCATTCCTGCGGACCTGCCGAGTGGGATTGCGTCCCCGCGGGCACCGCACTGAGCATCGCCAGACTGGCCACCAATGTGGCTGGAACCGTCAGGGCCATTGGGCCGAATGCGACGTGAAGGATCGCGCCAGCCACGGCCCCGGCCACGAGTGCCCCCCACAGGAGGACATGGCCACCCAGGCGCCAGGGCTCCGCCCGCCCAAGAAGGGCTTGGCCGAGCAACCGTCCCAGGCTCACCAGCGTGCCGGTGATGAAGGTCACGCCCAGCCGCACCCCGCTCACCGGCTGCAAGACGGTGTTCTGCACGCCCATGGCCGCCACGACCGGGAGGACTGCAGTCGAGATAGTCCATCCCGAGCTGGCCAGGGCAACCGCTGCCGCAAGCAGGAGCGCCTCCAGCAGCAGGACGGCCGGGAGGCGCCATGCTCCCATGCAACCGGCCAGAACGGTCGCAACCGTGACGCCGCCCAGGAATGAGGCGATCATCATCGCTCCCTGGCAGACGGGTCCCCAGTCGCCGTCGCCGAGCCCGACGCCGAGCGACACGCTGGCTCCGCTCATGAAGGACGCGAACAGCCCCCCAAGACCGATGTATCCAACGGCATCGACAAAGCCGGCCACCGCCGTCAGTAGCCAACCCAGGACGACCTGGGTGGGAAGGCCCAGTTGGATCTGGTCTGCCGGCTTCATGCCTCCTTGGCAGGATGGCATCCTCCCAAAGGTACGCGGGTCCAGCCTGGTCACGGCTCACAAAATGCGAAAGAGACCGTCGATGACGATCCAGACGAACATCGGATAGATCGACAGCCCCAGGACGGTGCCGATGGAGCGACCCACGCGGACAGTCGGGTCATGGCTCGGCTCGTCACCAAAAAACTGGTCGACAATCGTGGCTCGCATCAGACGTTCTCCTCTATTCCCTTGACGGCGGCACCTTTCGCGCCACCGCCAGACCTGCTACATAGGCTGGATCAAAATTGGTCTAATAATTGGTCTGCTTACATGCCCGGCACACGCCTGACGACAGCCGATGCCACCCGGCGCCTGCGCGCCCACCTGCGGCAGCAGGCCTACGGTCCACAGGACCGGCTGGAGCCGGAGCGGATTCTGGCGCCCAGGATCGGCTGCAGCCGCGAGACCCTCCGGGCGTCGCTCAACATCCTAGAGAAGGAGGGTTTGATCTGGCGGCATGTGGGTCAGGGCACCTTCGTCGGGCCGCGCCCGGCCCATGAGCCGATCCGGCCGTCGGTTCTAGCCGAGATGGCGTCTCCCGCCGACGTGCTCGACGCCCGGCTCCTGATCGAGCCGCCCATCGCGGGCGAAGCGGCACTGCGTGCGACCGCCGACGAGATCGCCCTTCTGCGCGGCCACGCGCTCCGGAGCAGCGAGGCGCCCGACTGGCAGGCCTACGAGCAGGCGGACGACGCCTTCCACAAAGGGATCGCCCGGATCACCGGCAATCCGCTGCTGATCGCCTTCCTTGATGTCCTGTCATCGGTGCGTGGCCGCGCCCGCTGGCAGCGGCAGCACGACCTCGCCTTCCGGCGGGCCCGCAAGAAGGAGTATGCGGCGCAGCAGGGGCGCATGCACCTGGCTATCGTCGAAGCCCTCGCGGCACGGGATCCTGAGGCGGCCCGGCAGGCCATGTTCGATCACCTCAGCGCCATTCGCGCCATCATGGTGCATGAGACGGTCTCTCCGTGAGCGGACTGAACTGAAGCAACCATCGCCTCAAGGTGCCTCTGTCCGTGCGCAATGGACCTGGCCGAGCCGGTATCCACCTCCGGCGCAGCAACGCCGGGCGGTCGACGGGCGGCTATCGCGACGCTAGTCTCATGATCATGCTTGTTCTGTTCCCCGCTCATGAATAGTCGTGCCGCACGAACTCTTGGTGTCTGGTTTGCGCTGACGGTCGTCGCGGCGGCCGCTGTCTCGGCCGTCAACTTCGTCCGCGTCCGCGACGGCTTCGAGGTCGAGGCGCGTACCCTGCACCGTGTCGTCTCACAACGGGCGGATCAGCATGACGCGCACTTGACGAGCCTCGCCGCCGTGCTCGCCAGCTCTGAGCGCTCGTTCACGACCTTGAGTGCGGTCGCCGAGGCCGTCCTGCGCTTCTACCCCCGCATCACGGCCATCGACGTCGTCGGCTTGGCGCCCCTGCCGAACCTTGTGTTCACGACCCGTGAGCTTCAGCCCGGCAGGCCGGGGATTGATGGGCTTGCAGCAACCGCTGCCAATCTCTCGGCTGGACAAGCGGTTGTGCTGGCTGAACCAAACGGCGCGGAAGCCTACCACTTGGTCAAAAGACTCCCCGAGGCCACGGTCCCAGCGGGTGTCCTGGTGATGACGGTCGACGCACGGCGGTTAATCGAACCAGAGGCCGACCTGCCCGTGGGGACGAACTTGGCCCTGCGCGAACCGTCTGGACGCGAGATCGTCCACGTGGGAGAGACGACCTCATCTGATGGGCTTCTGCCGAACCTCGCCTTCGAGAAAGCGCTCGGCAGCCGGTCCCAGCCCCTCCTCCTGCGGGTTGCCCGGCAGCCCAGATTCGGCGAGCTTCTGCCGCCCGTGGCCGTTGCGCTTGTGGCAGTCGTTACCGGGATCGGAGTGTTTCTCGCGGGGTTGGTGCTGCGCGAGCGGCGGGCGGCCCGGGAGGCCCGGGAGCGGGCGAGCTTTCACGAGCACCAGGCCCGGCTTGCGCATGCCATGCGGGTCAACACGGTCGGCGAAATGGCCTCCGGCATCGCCCATGAGCTCACGCAGCCTCTGACCGCCATCCTCAGCCGCAGCCAGGCGGGCCTGCGCCTCGCCCGCTCCCCTTCAGCGGATCGAGACGAGATCATCGGCGTGCTCGACGCGAACGTCCGCCTCGCCAAGCGGGCCGGCGACATCCTTGCGCGTTTGCGCGCCTACGTGTCGAACAGCGGACCGGCACCCGAACCCGCAAGCCTCAACCAGCTGGTTGGCAACGTCGCGGAGCTGATGCAGGGCGATCTGGAGCGCCGCGGCGTTGCTCTGGAGCTTGATCTCGACCCAGGCGATCCTGTCAGCGTGGTTGACCGGGTGTCTGTCGAGCAGGTCGTGCACAATCTCGTGCGCAACGCCGCGGACGCCGTCGAGGCCCTGCCGCAGGAGCGGCGGACGGTGACGATCACAACAACCGCTGGCGGCGACACGGCCGTGATTGTGGTCCGAGACCGGGGGCCGGGGATCGCTGCCGTCGATCTGCCGCGCCTGTTCGAGCCGTTCTTCACCACCAAGCCGGGCGGCATGGGCCTTGGTCTGCCGCTCTGCGAGCGGATCGTCGAGGCCTTCGGCGGGCGGATCACGGCGGCGAATGCGCCGGAGGGTGGTGCCGTGTTCACGATCCGCCTGCCGCGGCTCGGTGACCAACGGAAGGAGGCGGCCGAGTGAAGACATCCTCCCGCACCGTGTTCCTTGTCGACGATGACGAGGACGTCCGCGACGCGCTCCGGATGCTCCTGCGCGTGGCTGGGTTCGCGGTCGAGGCCTTCCCAAGCGCCCTCGCCTTTCTGGAGCGGCGCGACCAGACGGCCGAAGGATGCATCGTCGCCGACGTGCGGATGCCCGGCCTCTCGGGCCTTCAGCTCCTGGAGCGGCTTGCCGCAGAGGGCGAGCGCATGCCGGTGGTGGTGATCACCGGGCATGGCGACGTCAATGCCTGCCGGCGCGCCTTCAAGGGCGGCGCCGTCGACTTTCTGACGAAACCAGTCGACGAGCAGGTGCTGATCGAAGCCATCGAGGCGGGCTTCACGCGGCTTGACGTGCAGCGACGTGAAGCCGGCGAGGCCGATGAGGCGCGGGCGCTGCTAACCCGCCTCACGCAGCGCGAGAGCGAGATCCTCGACATGGTGGCCCGCGGCTGGATGACGAAGGAGATCGCCCGGGCCATGGGGGTTTCACCGCGCACGGTTGAGACCCACCGCGCCAACCTCGCGGAAAAGCTGGGCACGACTTCGGTTGCCGAGATGGTGCGCCTCGTGCTCCTGGCTCGCCCGACCCACACGCCTCCGTAGGACTACGGAGACCGCTCCGGGGCCGCACCGATAACCCACCGGGCTTCGTCTGGCTAAGGTCCGGGTGTCGAACACACCGGGATCCGAGCGGTCCCCACAGGAGAAGTCTTATGTCGAACATTCGCAATGCCGTTGTCGCGGCTCT
Source organism: Microvirga sp. Mcv34 (assembly GCF_024519725.1). GTDB lineage: Bacteria > Pseudomonadota > Alphaproteobacteria > Rhizobiales > Beijerinckiaceae > Microvirga. Next base: position 5,940 of record NZ_JALJRK010000127.1, read on the forward strand.
CATCCTGGCCCCTGCGGCCGCCGGCGCCGAAGTCCTTCAGGAACGCAACATACCGCTGGCGATTGCCCAGGAGCTGGCCCAGGCCACCGTCGAGGCGTGCGCCGCCAAGAACTTCAACGTGACGGCGACGGTGGTGGATCGCGCCGGCCTTGTGCGCGCCGTGCTCCGGGCCGACCGGGCCGGGCCCCACACCGTCGAGGCAAGCCGCGCCAAGGCCTACACGGCGGTGTCCGCCCGCAACACCACCACCGCCATCATGGAGAATGCCGACAAGAACCCGGCCGCCCGGCACCTGGCGGCCATCGAGGGCTTTCTGCTGCTCGGCGGTGGCGTGCCGGTGAAAGCCGGTGACGAGGTGATCGGGGCCGTAGGCGTTGGCGGCGCCCCGGGCGGGCACCTTGATGAGGAATGCGCGAATGCCGGTCTTGCCAAGATCCAGGCGAAACTGAAGTGATCGCCAATGCGGTGGCTGGCATTTGCACCGGCCGCCGCACCACGTGGAGACAGACCATGGCCAATCCACTCGCACTGGTCGGACTGCTCGTCATCCTGGGCCTCTCCGGGGGCGCGGCCTCCGCGCAAACGCCACCCACACAGACTGAAGTCTCCGTCTACCGCGGTCTGCACGCGGCCGCAGCCCGAGGCTCGGACCAGGACATCCGCCGCCTGGCCCAGGCGGGCGCCGATCTCAACACCCGGGATGGCAACGGGCGCACGCCGCTGCATGTGGCGGCGTTCCAAGGTCACGGGACGGCAGCCCGGGAGCTGATCGCCAACGGGGCGGATCCCAGCCTTCTCGACAACCAGCGCTATGATGCCGTAACCATCGCGGCGGTCCGGGATGACGTGCCGACGCTGAAGGCGCTGCTCGCCGTAGGTGCGAGCGCAAAGCTGATCACCAGCGTGTACGATGGCACGGCCCTCATCGCCGCGGCCCACCTCGGCCACGACGGCATTGTCCGCGAGCTTATCTGGGCCGGCGCACCGCTCGACCACGTCAACAATCTCGGCTGGACCGCCCTGATCGAGGCGGTGATCCTCGGGGACGGTGGGGCCCGTCACACCGAAACTGTGCGGGCGCTCCTCGAAGCCGGCGCCGACGCCAGGATCCCTGACCGCAACGGAGCGACGCCGCTCCAGCTCGCACAGGCCCGCGGGTACGGCGGCATGGTGTCCCTGCTGCGAGAGGCCTCCGACCGCTAGGGTGATGGTGGGCTCCGTTTGACTTCCCCGCCGGGGGGCATATCCTCGATGAACCATGTTGAGCTTGCCGAGTTTCAGCCGCGGCTTGCATCGCGCAGGTAACCTGATCGCGGGCACCTAGCCCCGGGCTCATTCGGGCGCCGCCGCGGCCCGAGCCCGGGGCTCACAGAAGCAGCCGGAGCTGCTCCGGAGAGCTCGGCCGCCGGTGCGGCCGCGACCTGCGGCGGTTTTCCCTCTCAAGCCCCGTGCGCCTCCAAACCCAACGAAGGGTGTCGCCATGGACATCGAACTCGCCCGTACCTTTCTGGCCATTGTCGAGGCTGGAAGCTTCGTCCGCGCCGCGGAGCGGCTGAACGTGACGCAGACCACCGTCAGCGCCCGCGTCCGTTCCCTGGAGGACCAGCTTCGGCGCCCGGTCTTCATCCGCAACAAGGCCGGTGTGGCCCTGACCGCCGCCGGGGAGCAGTTTCTACGGTTCGCGCCGACCCTCGTGCAGGTTTGGGAGCGGGCCCGCCACCAGGTCGCGGTTCCGGTCGGCCGCCGGGCGGTCCTCGCCATGGGGGGCGAGCTGACGCTCTGGAACCCGCTCCTCCTGAACTGGATGGTGTGGATGAGACGCAACGCCCCCGACCTTGCCCTCCAGACCCAGGTCGGCCTGTCGGACGGCCTATTGCGCCAGGTTGCCGACGGGGTGCTCGACCTAGCGGTGGTGTATTCGCCAAGACAATGGCCGGGGCTGCAGGTCGAGATGCTGATGGAGGAGACGCTCGTCCTGGTCACGACGGATCCATCAACAGAAGGCGTGTCGGATCCGGACTACGTGTATGTCGATTGGGGTGCGGATTTCGCGGCGCATCATGGCCTGAATTTCCCACAGTTCTCCAACCCCGGCCTCTCCATCGGCCTGGGGCCGCTCGGGCTGGACTACATCGTGCAGGTCGGAGGAACGGGGTACTTTCGCAAACGCGTGGCCCAGCCCTATCTCGCAAGCGGCCGCTTGCACCTGGTGCCTCATGCGCCGGAATTCCCGCTCCCGGCCTATGCCGTCTACCCGGAGAATGCCGGGAATGACGATCTGGAGGCTGCCTTGGCAGGCCTTCGAGCGGTAGCCCAGGCGGAGGAGCCACAGCCCGGGAACGGCCCAGCGCCGGCGGAGGCGCCGAAGGCAAGCTTGGAGCACGATGCTAGCGTCCCCGTTCCCGCGGAATGAGGGCCGAGCGCGGCAAGGCTGATGAATGCATGGAATGGCTGCGACCGACGCCCCGATCAGTGACGGGTGTCTACGATGCGCGGCAACGTCTCAAACTGGTGGAACGGAGGCGGGGAGGACAGGGTCCATTCCAGCGTCGTTGCACCCTCACCCCACGGGTTGTCGGCCGCCCGCTCCTTGCGGATGAAGGCATAGATCACGCCGTACATGAAGATGAACAGGCCGGCGAAGAAGATGTAGGCGCCGATAGACGACACCATGTTCCAGCCGGCGAAGGCATCCGGATAATCCGCGTAGCGGCGCGGCATGCCGGACAGGCCGAGGAAGTGCATCGGGAAGAACAGCACGT
>NZ_JALJRK010000128.1 GCF_024519725.1 Microvirga sp. Mcv34
CCGCGCTCGTGCGCATCGACATGTCGGAATACATGGAGAAGCACTCGGTCGCCCGCCTCATCGGCGCGCCTCCCGGCTATGTGGGCTACGAGGAGGGCGGCGCGCTGACGGAAGCGGTGCGTCGCCGGCCCTATCAGGTCGTGCTGTTCGACGAGATCGAGAAGGCTCATCCGGATGTGTTCAACGTCCTGCTGCAGGTGCTCGACGACGGACGCCTCACGGACGGCCAGGGCCGCACCGTGGACTTCCGGAATACGCTCATCATCATGACCTCGAATCTGGGCGCCGAATATCTGGTGAACCAGACGGAAGGCCATGACACCGACGAGGTGCGCGATGAGGTCATGGGCGTGGTGCGCTCGCACTTCCGGCCCGAATTCCTCAACCGCGTGGACGAGATCATTCTGTTCCACCGGCTGAAGCGCTCGGAGATGGGCGCCATCGTCGACATCCAGCTCGGCCGCCTGCAGAAGCTGCTCGCCGATCGCAAGATCACCCTGGAGCTCGACGAGGACGCGCGCAACTGGCTTGCCGACAAGGGCTACGATCCGGCCTACGGCGCGCGCCCGCTGAAGCGCGTGATCCAGAAGCACGTGCAGGATCCGCTGGCCGAAGCCATCCTCGCCGGCGAGATCCACGACGGCGCGACCGTGCCGGTCCGGGTTGGTCCTACTGGCCTTGTCATCGGCAACGTCTCTCACGGACAGACGGAGCGGGCTGCGGCGTAGGGGTTGGACGGGCAAACTAAGGGTGTGGCGTGACAACTCGCCCATATCCTGCTCAGCGTGTGGCCGGCTTGGACCGGCCACACAGATGGAGAGGTCCGGGATGCGGAGAATGCTGACACCGTTCGTGCTGGGAAGCGTCATCTCCGGAGGGATGACGGTGTTGTCGCTCCCACTGGCTTTGGGCTTCCTGACATCTCTCCGATACCCGCAGGCACATCGTGCGGTGCGGACGGACGAAACAGATCAACGTGGTTCCGCAAGCGGGCTGCCGCGCCACCGGCCGCCAAAGGTTACTCGGCGTCCCTCTCTCAGGCGCTATGGCAGCAGGAGCGTTCCTAGGACCCGTCATGCCCGTTGGCAGGCATGCCCGTGTCATCGACGGAAAGTGCAGGTTGGCATGCGGCTCATGGGTGAGCGGCCCGGGGCCGCTAAAGCCCAGCCTGGATGACGACCCGGCATGGTTCAGTCATCGACGATGAATGCAAACATGACTTCGAGGTTATTTCAGATCACAAGAGAACTCCTATGCGATGGCATCTCCTTGCAGCGTTGCTCCTGATCGTTGGGGCTATTCAGCCAGTCCTCGCGCGGCGGGAGCAAACGCTTGTTTCCCAAGCAGAAACCGCCATGGATCGACAGGATTTGAACCAGGTGAACAGGGAGCAAGTCCAAAAACCTGGCCTTCGGCAACGGGCTGACATTTCGAAGAAATATGAGCGGCTCTTGAACCGAGACCCGAAAGAGATCATCCCGGATATATGTACCGGTTGCTGATGGGTTAGGCGACGCAGAGATCAGTCTCGATTGAGCATCATCAGGTCACCGATCGATTGAATGCCTGCTCGCGGGCATTCAATCGAGATCATTCGGTACTTCGATGCTCTTCGCACAGGCTCGCACATACGCGACCATGTCGATATGGGCTGCCCATGCCCTGCCTTCCAAGCGGCCTTTCAGGACGATATTGGATGAGAAAGGCGTTTCGGCTGGGCTTCCGGCTGCCTCGGGCACAATGTTATTGGCGTGAACGATCCTGTCACAGGCTTCTTGGAAGGTGAGGGGGATCTCAACCTGCTCCATAATATCTGGCCAGAGCGTCCCGCACTCGTCTTCCGCTCCTGAGTGAAGTCCGGGTTGTGCGGGTTCATCCCGCCGCATTTTCAGCTGCTCATTTCGGATCCGGCTCATAGCCGCCGTGCTGACCAGGAGACGAGCAACTTCGCCCACCAGGAACTCGTCGCGGAGTCTCATCAAGGGGTCTTGGGGAGTGCCCATGGCAAGGATGACTGGATCGCCCGCGACAAGTGACAGCAGACGATAGGCATCTTGCAGAATTGTAGCAGAGTTCTGCCGAGAGCTGTCGACCATGGCTTGCCTCATTCCCATCGGTTGCGATCGCCAGAGGAAACCGCGGGACCCCGGTTTGCGCCTGGCGAAAGCGACTGGATACAGACCATATTGAACATCTGGCGACGGGATTTAGTTGCACAGCGGAAGCGAACCAAGCAGCCGCCACGCTTCTGTCTCTTGCGCCCTGTTCCGATTGAAGGGCCTCTCTATCTGTGCGGCGGAAACTCGGTCGTGAACAAGGGGCGAGATCGTGATCGCAGCAGAAAGGAAGGCTTGATGAGTTTGGCAGGCCAGTATGCGCCTGTCACAGAAGGATCGTCCGGGATCGACGCCAGCGTTGTCAAGGCGCTGGCCGCGCGGGGTCCAGGGTAGCCATCAACTACCGCTCAGAACGTGAAGCCGCCGAGCGGCTTGCGGACGAAGTGCTGTCCCACGGCGGCGACGCCGTCGCTTTAGAAGCCGACGTGTCCGACGAAGCTGCCGTCCAGGGAGTATTTGACTGATCCAGCGCTTCGGCCGCCTCGATATCCTCGTGGCCAACGCCGGGCTGCAGAGAGACGCCCCCTTTGCCGAGATGACCCTCGTCGATTGGCGCAAGGTGATCGATGTGAACCTGACGGGGCAATTCCTGTGCTGCAGGGCTGCGGTGCGGCAGTTCCTCTCCCAGGAGAAACGCCCTGACCTGTCCCGGGCGCGTGGCAAGATTATCTGCATGTCGTCTGTCCACGAGGTCATCCCCTGGGCCGGCCACGCCAACTACGCAGCCTCGAAAGGTGGGGTGATGCTCATGATGAAGAGCCTTGCGCAGGAGACGGCGCGAGAGGGGACCCGGGCGAACGGCATCGCACCAGCCGCAATCCGCACCCCGATCAATCGGCCTGCCTGGGAAACGGAGGAGGCGCTGCAAAAGCTGCTGCGGCTCATTCCCTATGGCCGCATTGGTGAGCCGGAGGACGTTGCCAAAGCCGTGCTGTGGCTGGCGACGGATGAAAGCGATTATGTGACCGGCACCACCCTCTTTGTCGACGGTGGGATCACTCTCTATCCCGGCTTCGAGGACAACGGATGAGCCCTGGGCCCGGCGAGCGCAAGGCCTCCTGCATCGCATGGCTGATCCGGTTTGCCGGACAGAACTTTGCGGTCTGTCCGGCATTAGCTGGATCGGTCGATTATCCTCATGGCTGTTTCCTGGTGCTTCACGATCAGGAACGCGAGGATCCGCGGCCAAAGGTTTCCAACAGCAACTCACGAACCGCTCGAATGGAGACACCTCACATGACGGCACATACCGCCACGGCAAGTGATCGATTCATTGCGGCTCTGGAGCGACTCGGATGCGTCCGATGGAGACGGGACGGACAGATCGTCAAAGAGCAACTGGCCGAACAGTGGAGAATACGCCCGCACCGGTTCGTCACGCCGGCCCTTGAAAAGCTTTCCCCGCAACGAGCCGAACAGGTAGGGCTGGCTCTCGATCTCTGCGCATATGGGATAGGAGCGGGACATCCATCCGCTGATGCCCTGCGCGATGCCTTCGCAGAGTTTGTCAGAACCGTTTCGGATCCGAAGGATGCACAGGACATCCGGGATTATTTCGATATCACGGAGAGAACGTATCGCCACTTCTCAATCTGGACGTCGCTTGAATGGTGACGCGCATCGATCCCTGCGTGACGAGGCGCAAGAGCGTCCGGACGGCGCAGCCTCAAGCAGGACGCCGGGCTTTAGCTCCAACGGATTGGGCTCGGGCTCGTACCGTGCGGACCCGGCCGCCCAGGTGACGGCCGCGCGCACGGCTGTCTGGAGCCGTCGGCCCGTCTTCTGAAAGCTTTCATCTCTCCAGCAGACGACGGCGCCTGACCCGCACAGGACCGGGTCGCCTACGGGCAAGCTCCCGTTCCCGGAGCCGATCAAACGGCGTGTGACAGTCGCGTTTCTGCGAGCCAGGGGGCAAACACGGAGGGGCCGATGCGCTTGGAACCTGAGGGGGATTGAAGTCTTGATAGCTTCGGTTGGCGCTCCCAAATCTAGAGTGCCAAGCCTGTTCTTTCAGGTTGGCCGATGTACTCTGAGGAGGCAGTCCGTACCGTCTTGTCCTTGCGAGGACCGCAAGGTTTCCGGACGAGACGGCGGGGGCCCTTCAAGTCATCGCTGAACCTAGTCGGCAACAGTTTGAAGAGGTTTGTCATGTCTTGGTGGAGTGACAATTCTCGCCTGGCGCCATACGGATTTGGGTCAGGCACTTTCACGCGGTCGCGGGTTGAGTTCGACGCCGGCCTGCGGGCGCATCTGATCGGCGTTTACAACTACCTGATGCTCGGGCTCGCCCTGAGTGGCGCCGTCGCTTACGCAGTGGCGAACACGCCCTTGGGCGATCTCTTCTACTCCGGGCCGCGCGAGTTGACCCCGCTCGGTTGGGTCGCCTTGCTGGCTCCCTTGGGTCTGATCATGATCGCATCGTTCGGCGCACGGAGCCTGTCTCCGGCAGGGCTCCAGGGGATCTACTGGGGCATCACGGCCCTCCAGGGCGTCGGCCTTGCGGCTTTGCTCCAGGCCTATACCGGCGAGAGCATCACACGCGTCTTCTTCATTACGGCGGCGGCGTTCGGCGCCTTGAGCCTGTGGGGCTACACCACCCGCAGCAATCTCTCCGGATGGGGCTCCTTCCTCCTCATGGGCTTGGTCGGGCTGATCCTGGCCTCGTTGGTCAACCTGTTCCTGGCAAGCTCCGCCCTGCAGTTCACGATCACGGTGATCGGCGTGCTCGTGTTCGCGGGACTGACCGCCTGGGACACCCAGCGGATCAAGGAGGAGTATGTCGCTGGCCTCGCCCATGGCGACGCCGCTCTCACGAGCAAGGTGTTCGGAGCGCTGAGCCTTTACCTCGACTTCCTCAACCTCTTCCAGCTTCTGCTGTCCCTCTTGGGCCAGCGGGACGAATAACGGAAAGGAGAGGAAGCGATGTCCCTCACCGGACGTTTCGATCTTCGCCGCACCATGGGTGGCAGAATCGTGCTGCAGGTCGAGGAGGAGGTAAGGCGGCTTTGGCCATTCTGCCGCAGACAGCCGACGAAGAGGCGCTGGCGCGACGCGACCGTGATGGACCTGGCCCAGCCTGAACTGCGCCCGCTCATGGATCTGCGTTACAAGCCCGGTTTCGAGTGGCTCCGGGTCTACGGCCAGATCGATGCAGCGCGGCGAGCCGCGAGCGCTGTCACGTCGGAGGGCCGCCCGCCGCTCGCCGTCGTTCCGAGACCCTCGTTTAAGGCAACCGCCTGCCCGACGGACCTCCGGGACGAGGCTGCATAAGCCACCGGATGAAAAACCTGCCGGGCCGGCACTGTCTTCACTGCCGTCCCGGCCCTTGCAAGCTTGAGCGCGTTTCCTATCTCGAAACCGCTCTGTGCCGTGCGGGCCGACTTTCCCCGGCCGCGCGTATCTCATTGTCGATTCTTCGCTCTTAGAGGAGGTCTTGCCGATGAAGATTGCCCAAGTGGCTCCATTGTATGAACGGGTTCCGCCGAAGCTCTATGGGGGGACCGAGCGGATCGTCTCCTATCTCACCGAAGAGCTGGTCCGTCAGGGGCACGATGTTACCCTGTTTGCTTCAGGCGATTCGATTACCAAAGCCAAGCTTGTCCGCTGCTGCGATCTGGCGCTGCGCCTCAATCCGTCGGTCAAGGATCCGCTGCCTTACCACATCATGATGCTGGAGGAGGTGAGGCAGAGGGCGGATGAATTCGATGTCATCCACTTCCACATCGACCTGCTGCACTTCCCGCTCATTCGCGAGTTCGCGGACAGGACCGTCACGACCACCCATGGACGGCTCGACCTCGTCGACCTCGCCCCGTTCTACAGGATGTTCCCGGACATTCCGCTCGTCTCCATCTCGGACGATCAGCGCAAGCCGATCGGGCAGGCCAACTGGGTCGGCACCGTCTACCACGGCCTCCCCCGGGATCTTTTGCCCTTCCGACCCCGAGGCACCGGTGGCTATCTCGCCTTCCTGGGGCGGATCTCGCCGGAGAAGCGCCCCGACCGGGCGATCACGATTGCCGCCGAGGCCGGAATGCCCCTCCGGATGGCGGCGAAAATCGACAACGCTGATAAGGCCTATTGGGACGAGGTCATCAAGCCCATGGTCGACGCCCATCCGAACGTGGAGTTCATCGGCGAAATCAACGAGAGCGAGAAAGCCGATTTCCTCGGCAATGCCGCCGCCCTGCTTTTCCCGGTCGACTGGCCCGAGCCCTTTGGTCTCGTGATGATCGAGGCGATGGCCTGCGGCACCCCCGTGATCGCGTTCAGGTGTGGATCGGTGCCAGAGGTGATCGAGCAGGGGCGCTCCGGCTTCATCGTCGACACCGTCGAGGAAGCTGTAGGCGCCGTCCACACGCTCAAGGTCTTGGAGAGGGCCGAGGTGCGACGCTGCTTCGAACGGCGCTTCACGGTCGAACGGATGGCGGCCGACTACCTCGACATCTACCGAAGCCTGCCTGGCGTGCGCCGCGATGCGACCCATCTGCGCCGTGCCAACGGAACCGGGTCCGGCTTGCATGCGGTCGCGTAAGATCAGCGTTGCTTTGGTTCACTTTCTTGGTGGAGGACGACGACATGAACCTGCATGTCGATGTGCCTGATGACCCAACCGACGTCCGCTTGGGCCAATTCGCCGTTGCGTCGCAATCCTCGCTGCAGGAGCGGCGCCCGCGGACCCTGAAGCACGGGGATACCTTCGGGGTGTTCGACCGGAACGGCGACGTGTTGTCCGGGGAGGGGAGCCCGGACGGGGTGTTCCACCGCGACACCCGTCACCTTTCGCATCTGGATCTGCGGATCAACGGGGCCCAGCCGATCCTCCTGTCGTCGACGCTGCGCGACGACAACGCCGTGCTCACCTGCGATCTGACCAACCCGGATTTGCATGACGGGACGGGCCGGCTCCTCTTGGAACACGACGTGATCCATATCAGGCGGTCCAAGTTCCTTTGGAAGTCGACCTGTTTCGAGCGCTTGCTTGTGCGCAATTTTGGCGACCGGCCACAGCGCCTCACGCTGGAACTGCGTTTCGAGGCTGACTTCGCGGACCTCTTCGAGGTCCGCGGCACGCGCCGCATGCGCCGGGGAACATTCCATCCGGCGGACGTCGGCTCTGGGTGCGTCACCCTCACTTACAGCGGCCTCGATGACCAGACCAGAACAACACGTCTTCGCTTCGATCCGGCTCCTGAACACCTGGAGTCGGGACGCGCCGTGTTCGACATCGAGGTCGCGCCTCGGCAGCGATCAGTGATCTTCGTCGAGGTCCGATGCGACGACGCCGTGCCCCTGCGGCGCCCGCGCGAGCATTATCTGTCGTCGATGGTCGAGGCGCGACGCGCGTTGCGCCAGTCCTCGTCGCGTGCCGCCTCCATCGCGACTTCGAACGAGATCTTTAACGAAGCCATACGACGCTCCGTTTCCGATCTGTATATGTTGGTGACGGATACGCCCGAGGGGCCTTACCCTTATGCCGGCACGCCATGGTTCAGCGCCGCCTTCGGGCGCGACGCTCTGATCACGGCCTACCAGACGTTGTGGATGGATCCTGCGCTGGCCCGCGGCGTCCTCAGCTTCCTGGCCGCCAACCAGGCGAATTCGGAAGACCCGGCAGCGGACGCCGAGCCCGGCAAGATCTTGCACGAGGTGCGATACGGCGAGATGGCCGAACTCGGCGAGGTGCCGTTCCGGCGCTATTACGGCAGCGTCGACTCGACGCCGCTCTTCATCATGCTGGGCGGCGCCTACCTGGAGCGGACGAGGGACGTTGCCACCCTGGAGCGGCTCTGGCCCAATATCGAGGCCGCCCTGCGCTGGATCGACGTTTACGGTGATCGCGACGGCGACGGCTTCGTCGAATACGGGCGCCGGACGCAAGAAGGGCTCATCAACCAGGGCTGGAAGGACAGCCACGACTCCATCTTCCACGCTGACGGCAGCATGGCCCAGGGTCCGATCGCACTGTGTGAGGTCCAGGCCTACGTTTACGCCGCCAAGCGCGCCGCCGCGCTCATCGCATCCGGCTTAGGCATGCCGGAGCGGGCGGCTTTGCTTGAGGCGGAAGCCGAGCAGATGAAGCGGCGGTTCGACCAGGCGTTCTGGTGCGAGGATCTCGGCACCTACGCTCTGGCGCTGGATGGTGGCAAGCGGCCCTGCCGTGTCCGGTCGTCCAATGCAGGACACGCACTCTTCGCCGGCATTGCGCCGCCTGAGCGGGCAGCACGGATTGCAGAAACGCTCATGGAGGCGTCCTCGTTTTCGGGGTGGGGCGTAAGGACGATCGCGTCGACGGAGCCGCGGTACAACCCGATGTCGTACCATAACGGCTCGGTCTGGCCGCATGACAACGCGCTGATCGGGCTGGGGCTCGCCCGCTACGGCTTCAAGCGGGAGGCGGCCCGGATCTTCGACGGCCTGTTCCACGCCTCCGTCTACATCGAGCTCCGGCGACTGCCCGAACTCTTCTGCGGGTTCCCGCGCCGGCGCGGCCAGGGGCCGACGTTCTACCCCGTCGCCTGCGCGCCTCAGGCGTGGGCGGCCGCAACGCCCTTGAGCTTGGTCCAGG
>NZ_JALJRK010000129.1 GCF_024519725.1 Microvirga sp. Mcv34
CGCCACACAACGCCCCACTGCGGCGAACGAAACCCAGCCCACGCAACCAGGCGGGAGCCGACGCAGCGCTGGCCTACGACACGCCAGAGCCCCTTCCACCACCGTCGAACCAGGCCGCTTCTTTGACGAGCTGCATTTTTGACGGCGAACCGGGATCGCTCTGGCCAGAATGCTCTAGGTGTCCGCAAGTCCGGCGCCGGATCCTTCCGGATTGCCGAGAGCCGTGGCGATGTCCGCCAGGGTCGCCTTCTCGGCGTCGCTGACGGCGACGCCGCCAAACCCCAGAAAACCACCTTCCTTGCCGGCCTCAGCCGATTTACGCGCAACGCTCCATAGCCATGCCTTGAAAGCGGGCGCTTCCTCGGGAGTCTTCGCGTCGAGCAGGCTGGAGACCGCGTGGAGTTCTTCGACGGCCTTGCCTTTGATGTCAGCGAATTGGCTCCCCTTGAACTTGGCTTGAAATGCTTCTCTTACGGCGTTCTGGGTTTCCGTGCCGGCGATATCGTCGGCAACGGCCTTCACGAGAGGCGTGACTTGTGCGTCCTGCCTGGCTTCAAGCAGGGCCCATCCGCTTGCCATGGACTCCTGAAGCAGGCTCCAGAGGCCGCCCGGATCCGCCGCGGTGATCGCCATACTGGCGACGACTGGGCTCGCAACGATGCGGGACCATTCCTCAGGGGTGAAACTCGATTTGTCCGCCATCTCGGTCCTCCTTGTGCGTTTCGGTCGATAAGCCCAACCGTTCCCGCTCGGCCTTGGTTCCTCGCCATGGTCCCTCGGGGCGTGCCGGCAGCTCACGCGAAAATGGGCCCGACCCAGAGGTCGGACCCATCGCAGGCAGTTCCGCGGGAGGCGGGATTACTGCGGGTTAGCCGGTGCCGACGGAGCGGCCGGGGAGGAGGGGGAAGCCGGAGCTGCGGGAGCCGCGGGGGCCGACGGGGTCATCGGCGTAGCCGGAGCGGTCGAGCCGGTGCTCGGCGACGAACTCTCCGTCTGGGTGCCGGTGCTGCCGGTCGTGCTCGGTTCGTTGCTGCCGCCATCATAGAAGAGGAAGGCCAGAAGACCAAGCGCGACAACAAGGCCGCCGATTACGTAAGCAAGTGTGTTGGAACCACGCCCCGTGTTATCGTAGACATTGGTCTCACGATTGTAGACATTGGGTTCGCGATCCATAGGATCCATTGCCATTTTGAAACTCCTTGACCGTTTTACCTCCCGAACAACGCCGAATGTCGGATAGGGTTTCCGCCCAGCGTGGCAATTATTTTCGAAATCTGTGCATAAAATATTGCTGATCTTAACGTCCGATTCATCCTCCTGAACATCCGTTCATCTCGAAGGGGGTTGACCCGTTTACGGGGCGCTCGTACTCCGGGCAGGAAAGACAAGAGATCAAAGGCGCAAGGTTCATGAACGCTCCGGTCAACCCTAAGAAGCTCATCAAAGGTGCGACAGGCGATTGGGAGATCGTCGTCGGCATGGAGATCCATGCCCAGGTGACGAGCCAGGCCAAGCTGTTTTCCGGCGCCTCGACGGCCTTTGGCGGGGATCCGAACAGCCACGTTTCCCTCGTGGACGCGGCCATGCCCGGCATGCTGCCCGTCATCAACGAGGAATGCGTGCGCCAGGCGATCCGCACAGGGTTGGGTCTCAAGGCCGAGATCAACCTGCGCAGCACCTTCGACCGCAAGAACTACTTCTATCCGGACCTGCCGCAGGGCTACCAGATCAGCCAGTACAAGAGCCCGATCGTGGGTGAGGGCGAGGTGATCGTGGACGTGCCGGAAACCGGCGAGACCATCACGGTGCGCATCGAGCGCCTGCACCTGGAGCAGGATGCCGGCAAGTCGATCCACGACCTCCATCCCACCATGAGCTTCGTGGACCTCAACCGCTCAGGCGTCGCCCTGATGGAGATCGTCTCGAAACCTGATCTGCGCTCGGCGGACGAGGCTCGTGCCTACGTGACGAAGCTGCGCACGATCCTGCGCTATCTCGGCACCTGCGATGGCGACATGGACAAGGGCAACCTGCGGGCCGACGTGAACGTGTCGGTTCGCCGTCCGGGCGAAGAGTTCGGCACCCGCTGCGAGATCAAGAACGTCAACTCCATCCGCTTCATCGGCCAGGCCATCGAGGTCGAGGCGCGGCGCCAGATCGCCATCCTGGAGGACGGCGGCAAGATCGACCAGGAGACCCGCCTGTACGATCCGGGCAAGGGCGAGACGCGTTCCATGCGTTCGAAGGAAGAGGCGCATGATTACCGCTACTTCCCCGATCCGGACCTGCTGCCGCTCGAGTTCGACCAGGCGTATGTGGACGATCTCGCCCAGCACCTGCCGGAACTGCCTGATGAGAAGAAGGCCCGGTTCATGGCCGATTACGGCCTGGCGTCCTACGACGCCGGCGTTCTCGTGGCCGAGCGCGCTTCCGCTGATTTCTACGAGGAGGTAGCCAAGGGCCGTGACGGCAAGGCCGCCGCGAACTGGGTGATCAACGAGCTGTTCGGCCGTCTCAACAAGGAGGGCAAGGACATCACGCAATCTCCGGTTTCTGCTACGCAACTCGGCGCCATCATCGAACTGATCGGCGAGAACGTCATTTCCGGCAAGATCGCCAAGGACCTGTTCGAGATCGTCTTCACCGAAGGCGGCAACCCACGTGAGATCGTGGAAAAGCGCGGCATGAAGCAGGTGACCGACATGGGCGCCATCGAGAAGGCCGTGGACGAGATCGTCGCGGCTAACCCGGACAAGGTGGAGCAGGCCAAGGCGAAGCCGACGCTGCTCGGCTGGTTCGTCGGCCAGACCATGAAGGCGACGGGCGGCAAAGCCAACCCGCAGGCCCTCAACGAGATCCTCAAGGCCAAGCTCGGCATCGAGTAGGCCTGTCGGACTTCCCGGCGGATCACGTCCGCCGGGGCTCTTGCAAGGCGCTTGACCCCGTGACCTCGCAGCCCAACCCCTTTGCCCCGCACTGGCTGATCCGAGACATCGTGATCAGCTCGCACAAGGCTGCCGTGGGTCCGGGCGGGCTTATCTTCATCGGGGATTCCATCGTCGAAGGTTTTTACTGGAACCGGATCGGCAGCCTCGCGGTGCTCAATGCCGGCTATTCCGGCATCTGGACCGAAGCCCTGGAGCCGCGGGTGCCGCTTCTCCTGCAATCGGTCCTACCGTCCGTCGCCGTGCTTCTCGTCGGCACCAACGATGCCAAGAAGGATTGCACGGAGAGCGATCTCAAGGGCGTCGCAGGTCATTTGGAGCGGATCCTCGGCCATTTCGGCGACGCAAAGGTCCCCGTCGTCGTCCTGACGCCGCCGCCCATCGAGCCGGGGAAGCGGCTGACTGGCTTCTATTCCCCTGACGCCATGGCCTCCCTCAGCCGGCACATCCGTCGGATCGCCGAAGGTCGCGCCGCCGGAATTGTCGATCTCCAGACAGCCTTCGGCGACGGAAGTGGGTTGGCGAGGGAGGGGATGACCACGGACGGTGTCCACCTGTCGGCGCGAGCCTACCGCCTGCTGCACGACATGCTTGAAAGAGAAGCAGACACGCTGGTCCCGGAAAGGGAAGATCGATGACGCAGCCGCATCCGCTCACTGGCGTCGCCGCTCCGCCGCGGGGAGGGCATTGGCCGTTCCTCGACCTGCTGCGCTTCGGCGCGGCGCTGCTGGTGCTGTTCGGCCATACACGCGGGCTCCTCTTTACGAGCTTCCAGGATATTCCCCATCCGGGCCTCGGAACGAAGGTCTTCTACTTCCTCACGGGCATTCATCGGGAAGGCGTGGCGATCTTCTTCGCCGTGAGCGGCTTCCTGGTCGGTGGCGCGGTCTGGCGCTCGATCCGCGAGCGCCGGTTCGATGCCAGGTCTTATCTCGCCAGCCGGTTCTCCCGGATCTACCTGGTGCTCCTTCCGGCGCTCGCCCTGGCTCTGCTTTTCGATTGGGCCGGGCGATTCTTTCTTGGTGGTACACGGTTTTTCGCCGAGCGGCCGCTGATGCCCATGAGCTTCACCTCCGACTGGACTTGGCCGCAGATGGCCTGCAATCTCGCGGCCATGCAGGGGATCTTCTGCAAGCCACTGGGAGTGAATCCGCCGCTCTGGTCCCTGGGCTACGAATGGGTGTTCTACCTCATGGCCCCAATCCTGTTCGGCCTCGCACTTGCCCGTTTCTCCCGCCCGGCGAGAGTCGGAGGCATAGCCCTGGTGCTTGTCGGGCTCGGCGCTCTCGCTGGCCCCTTGTCCCATTGGCTGCCCTGGCTCGCGATCTGGCTTGCCGGCGCGCTGGCGGCCCAAATCGTCCGTGCACGGGAGCTGCCACTGGCGGCAGGGCTGTTCGGGCTTGCTGTCGTGGCGGTCGGATTCGTTCTGTCCCGTGCGCAGATCGTGCCGGTCTACACGACCGATCTCATGGTCGGACTCGGCACGGCGCTTGCCAGCGCGAACGGACAGCTCCTCGGCTGGTGTCCCCTGAGGAGGCCTGTCCGGATCGGGGCCGATTTCTCCTACTCGCTCTATCTCATCCATGTGCCGGTTACTGTCCTGCTGGGAGGCCTCATCGAGCGTTTCGGCTGGCCCTCGACGCTGGTTGTCCCTGACATGGCCGTCTATGCGGCCTTCGCCGGTCTCGTGATCTCGGCGCTTGTGGCGGCTTTCCTCTTCGCGCAGCTCACCGAGCGCCATACGGATCGCGTCCGCCGGTTTCTCCTCGGCCGGACATCGCTCAAGGCCTCCGCACCTCCGACGCCGATCTAAATTTGTTGAGCCTGCCATGGTCTATACCTCATCGACATCCGAACTGAATTCATCAGCATTCCAGCTGCGGCCCGTCGCCGATCACGATGCGCAGGATCTCTTCGGGCTCTTGTCGCTCTGCTATGCGGAATATCCGGGCTGCTTCGTTGACGCTCATGACGACCTGCCGGACCTGCTGGTCCCCAGCGCATCCTATGCCGCGACCGGCGGCGCATTCTGGGCTGTCGAAGACGAACGCGGACGCGTTTGCGCCTGCGTCGCCATCGATTTTCCGGAAGAGGGAACGGCCGAACTGCATCGGCTCTATGTGCGCCCGGATCAGCGTGGGCGCGGCTTGGGCGCGATGCTCGTGTGTCAGGCTGAAAGCCACGCCCGGGCAAAAGGCGCCGACCGTATGGTTCTCTGGTCAGATACCCGTTTCACGACCGCGCACAGGCTCTACGGGCGATGGGGCTACACGCAGCTCGCCGGACAGCGTCTGCACACGGATATCTCCAAGACGGCGGAATACCGGTTCGAGAAGCAACTTCAGGAGGCCCGTCTGGCTAATTCACTGAAGATCGCTTAATCTGTTCGTGCGACCGATCGATCGGCCGCATTCATCAACCTCAGCCGAAGGAGGCGTCACATGGCTTTTTACTTGGTCCCATGCACCCACGCCGCAACCCTTCCCATCATCAAGGCTGCAGGTTTCGATGAAGCAGATTACCCTTTCCCTTGTTTGGCTGACCGTTCGTATTGATCTGATTCCGACTGCCCGCGAACGCGGTCGGGAACCCGCAAAAGCACCCGCCCGATCCGAGCTGCGGTCCGCGCTGCACGCAAGGCTCAGTCCGCACTTGCTCAAGGACATCGGCGAAGACGCGAGCGGGCGTGATTGACGATGATCGAGAATAGTTCTGAAGGATACGGTATGACCGTATCCTTCTCCTACTCGCCCTGCGGACGCGAACTGTTTCTACTGAATTCCGCTGTTTATGGAATTTCGTAGACCAGAAACTCGTCGTTGATACCGCGAAGCGCGGTCTTCTGGAGGGTTGGCTGCAGTCCCTGCAACTGGATGATCTGCGAGGCCTGCGGGTTCTCGACAACGGCATCCGTCGCGAAGATCGCACGCGAGACGGCGAGGCCTTGGACGCGCGAGGCAATGTTGACCGTCTGGCCGAAATAATCCTGCCGGTCGTTCAGAGTCACGGCGAGGCATGGCCCCTCGTGAATGCCGATCTTGAGCAACAGATCTTCGCTTCCGCGCTCGTCGTTGAGGCTGCGCATGGCTTCGCGCATCCGCAAGGCCGCCGAGATCGCATGGTCCGGTGTCGGGAATGTCGCCATGACGGCATCGCCGATGGTCTTGACCACCGCCCCCGCCTCGGCGGCGACGATCTCGTGGAGGACGCGGAAATGTTCGCGCACGAGATCGTAGGCCACGAGATCGCCGACGCGCTCGTAGAGCTCCGTCGAGCCCTTCAGGTCGGTAAAAAGGAAGGTAAGGCTGGTGATCTTCAGGCGTTGGTCGATGTCGAGCGTGTCGGTGCGGTAGAGGTCGCGGAAGGTTTGGTTCGTGAGCAGACGTTTCGCCGTCAGGAAGGGGCGCCGCCGTTCCAGCATGTGGTGCAGGACATCGCCGGCCACCCAAACGGCGGGCAGAACGCGTCGATTGGTTCGGTTCTCGAGGGTAATCCGCAACGGGCCGGGCTGCATGACCAAGGTGTCGTTCTGCGGGTGGCTTTCATTGAGAACAAGCGTGAGGTTTTGCCGCTCTCGCGTAGGTTCCCCTTTCACATCGATGAACTGGGCGGCGTGGGTAACCGGATCGAATACGATCACGAACTCGGCCGGAAGCTGCAGGGACAGGATCGCCCGCTCGCCCGGCGGAAGGTCGACCGCGTCGAGCACGATCTCGTCGAGCCTGCGTTCATAGTCCTCCGGCAGGTCGATTCCGGAACTCCAGAAGACCTGGCGGACATATTCGTGCATTGGGAGAGTGTCCGGCTCGTGGGCAGCGATCTTGCGGACACGGGGGCTCACCGTGAACGTCACCTCCACCATCTCGTCGAGGGTCGGCTCGTATCCGGCCGCACAAAGCGCGCAGCTGTATTCGCTCTGCTTGATGGACTTGAGACTCATGCCGGATTCGAGCACTCCACCGCATCCGGGGCAGAGCACATTCCACGACATCTCGAACATTCCGAGTCGGGCGGCATGCAGGAAGGCACCGATGACCTGATCTTCATCGAGCCCATTCCGGGCCGCGAAGGTGAGAGCGTTGATACGGTTCAGTTCATGATCCGGCGCATCCCGGATCATGACTTCCATGGCATCGACGACGTTGGGTTCGGCAGATTGACGCAGGACTGCGAGGAATTTCTGATCTTCGGTCATGAGGCGACCTTCTTAGAGGTGCGGACTGGACCGTTGAAGGATCGGCAACGCTGCGGGGCCGCACGGATCACGATGGTACGCTTCGATTACAAATCCTTATGGTCCAAGGAGATAGCCCTCTAATTCGGCATTGTAAGGGCAGGGCGGACTTTGGAGCTTAGCCGTCCTTTGATCCGTCGACGCTCTGGCCGTTTAAACAAGGAAAGGATACAGCGCCGCCTGTTATGCGGGCGATCCCTTCCACTTCACCGTGCGTTCGAAGGAAGCTGAGCCGTGATCAGCCTTCTTTCGCCTCGCCCGTCGCCACGGGCAGGTCCTCACGGCCGCCCCACTCGGTCCACGACCCATCATAGATCGCTTTGATTGGTCGTCCGGCCGCTTCGAAGGCGACGCCGAGAACGGCAGCGGAGACACCGGAGCCGCAGCTTGTGATCACCGGTCGGTCGAGATCGATGCCCGCTCGCGCAATGGCTTCTTCCAGTGACGCCTTATCCATCAAGCGACCGTTTTCGATAAGCTGATCGAAGGGTAGGTTGAGGCTGCCGGGCATATGGCCCGACCGAAGGCCAGGACGTGGCTCGGGCGCTTCGCCCCTGAACCGCGCCGCAGCGCGCGCGTCGACCACCTGCGAAGCGCCGGTACGGAGCGCCTCCTGTACTGTGGATGCGTCCGCGACGGCCGAGGCATCGAAAGACGGGTTGAAGGTTCGAGGAGAGCGAGGCTTCTCGGGGCCCGTCTCGATGGGGCGATTCTCGGTTCTCCAGGCGGGGAAGCCGCCTTCGAGGATCGAGACGTTGTGTGCACCGAAGATCTGGAATGTCCAGCGGACGCGTGGCGCCGAGAAAAGGCCCATTCCATCATAAACGACGATGGTCATGTCCTCGCTGATCCCCATGGCGCCGACGGCCTTCGCGAAGTCCTCCGGTGAAGGGAGCATGTGGGGCAGGGAGGCCGAATTATCCTTGACCGTATCGATGTCGAAGCGCACCGCGCCTGGGATATGGCCCGCCAGATACTCCGCCTGCGGGTCGCGGTTCTGGGCGGGAAGGTACCAGGAGCCGTCCACGACCGTCAAGTTGGGG
Organism: Microvirga sp. Mcv34; assembly: GCF_024519725.1. Classification (GTDB taxonomy): domain Bacteria; phylum Pseudomonadota; class Alphaproteobacteria; order Rhizobiales; family Beijerinckiaceae; genus Microvirga. The sequence continues at coordinate 8,223 of NZ_JALJRK010000129.1, forward strand.
TCGCTGAGGTGCTCCTGCAGCCAAGCGGTCGAAACGAAAGGCTGTGACATGGGGCAGCTCCTTTGGATTAGTCGACCAGGGACATGCGAACGCGGCGGTTCTGCTTGCCCTTCTTCTCGATGTCGGTGATGGCGACCGTGCCGATCTCGCCGGTGCGTCGCACATGGGTGCCGCCGCAAGGTTGAAGATCAATCCCCTCGATCTCGACCAGACGGACCCGACCCGATCCGCGCGGTGGCTTCACCGACATCGTTTTCACGAGCCCCGGATTGGCGTCGAGTTCCGCGTCGGTGATCCAGCGATCGGTGACCGGTGCGTCGCGCTGGATCAGGGCATTGAGCCTGTCCGTGATATCCACCTTGTCGAGGCCGGCATCGGGAATGTCGAAGTCGAGCCGCCC
>NZ_JALJRK010000012.1 GCF_024519725.1 Microvirga sp. Mcv34
GGCACCGGGATCGGCACGTTGATGCCGACCATGCCCACATTCACCTTGGAGGCGAAGTCGCGGGCGGCGTCGCCGTCGCGGGTGTAGATCGCGACGCCGTTGCCGTATTCATGATCGGAGGGCAGGCGCAGGGCCTCGTCGTAGTTCTTGGCGCGCACGACCGACAGGACGGGACCGAAGATCTCTTCCTTGTAGATGCGCATGTCGGTGGTCACCTCGTCGAAGAGGCAGCCGCCCATGTAGAAGCCGTTCTCGTAGCCCTGCATCTTGAAGTCGCGGCCGTCGACCACGAGCTTGGCGCCTTCCTGGACGCCGAGATCCACGTAGGAGCGCACCTTTTCCATGTGGGCCCGGGTGATCATCGGGCCGAAATCGGCGGACGGATCAGTGGAGGGGCCGACCTTCAGGCTTTCCACGCGCGGGATCAGCTTGTCCATGAGCGCATCGGCCGTCGCCTTGCCGACGGGAACCGCCACCGACACGGCCATGCAGCGCTCGCCCGCCGAGCCGTAGCCGGCGCCGATGAGGGCGTCCGCCGCCTGGTCGAGATCGGCGTCGGGCATGATGATCATGTGATTCTTGGCGCCGCCGAAGCACTGGGCGCGCTTCCCGTTCGCCGCCGCGCGGGAATAGACGTACTGGGCGATCGGCGAGGAGCCGACGAAGCCCACGGCCTTGATGTCCGGATCATCGAGGATCGCGTCCACCACTTCCTTGTCGCCGTTGACCACGTTGAGGATGCCAGCGGGAAGGCCCGCTTCCATCATGATCTCGGCCAAGCGCATCGGCACGCCCGGATCGCGCTCGGACGGCTTCAGGATGAAGGCGTTGCCGCACGCGATGGCGGGGGAAAGCTTCCACAGCGGGATCATGGCCGGGAAGTTGAACGGCGTGATGCCGGCCACCACGCCGAGCGGCTGGCGGATCGAGTACATGTCGATGCCGGGGCCAGCGCCTTCCGTGAACTCACCCTTCAGGAGATGCGGAATGCCCGTGCAGAACTCGGCCACCTCGACGCCGCGCTGGATGTCGCCCTTCGCGTCGGCAACCGTCTTGCCGTGCTCGCGGGCGAGCACGTCGGCGAGGCTGTCGGTTTCCTTGGCGATGAGCTCGAGGAACTTCATCATGACGCGGGCGCGGCGCTGCGGGTTCGTGGCCGCCCAGGCGGGCTGCGCCGCCTTGGCGTTCTCGACGGCCTGGCGCAGCTCGTCCTTGGAGGCCAGCGCCACCCGGCCGAGAACCTCGCCGGTCATGGGCTGGAAGAATTCGGTGGTGCGACCCGACTTGCCGGCAACCTGCTTGCCGCCGATGAAATGTCCGACCTCGCGCATGGCGTCGTCTCCTCCTGAGAGTGTTTTTCGTGCCCTTCTTCTATCATTGTTGAAATCGCACGACTATGGGTGAAACCGAAGCACCGTTGTGCGAAAATGCCAATATGGCCAAGGTAGGCCCAAAGGGGGCCTAAGGGAGGTCCAAGATAGGCCATGAGCGCTTTCGACTGGGACGATCTCCGCTTTTTCCTGGCCGTCGCCCGCGCCGGCCGTCTCACCGTGGCGGCGCGGCAGCTGGAGGCCGACCACACCACCGTGTCCCGCCGCGTTTCGGCCCTGGAGGCGGCCCTCAAGGCCAAGCTGTTCGAGCGCAGTCCCCAGGGCTACACCCTGACCGAACAGGGCGAGCGGCTCCTGAAGCACGCGGAGAGCATAGAGACGCAGGCGTTTGCCGTCGCGAGCGAGCTCGGCGGGGCGGACCTCGCCCTGTCGGGCACCGTGCGCATCGGCGCGCCGGACGGGATCGGCACCTATTTTCTCGCCCCCGAGCTCGGGGCGCTGGCCGAGCGGCATCCGGGCCTGACCCTGCAGCTCGTGGCCCTGCCGCGCACCTTCTCGCTGTCCAAGCGCGAGGCCGACATCGCCGTGACGCTGGAGCAGCCGACGGAAGGGCGTCTCGTCTCGCGCAAGCTCACCGATTACCGCCTGAGGCTCTACGCCTCCCAGGATTATCTCGACCGCCACGGGCCGGTGACGGAACTGGCCGATTTGTCCGGAAAAACCCTCGTCACCTATGTGGCGGACCTGCTCTACAGCCCGGTGCTCGACTATTTCTCGGGCCTCGAGAAATATACTGCCCGCCGCTTCGAATGCGCCAGCGTGGTGGCCCAGGCCGAGGCGGTCCGCGCGGGCGTCGGCATCGGGATCCTGCACGACTACGCCGTGCGCCAGTTCCCGGAGCTGCGGGTGGTGTTGCCCGAGGTGTCGTACCTTCGCACCTATTGGCTCGTCACCCACGCGGATGTGCGGTCCTTACGCCGGGTGGAGGAGGTTTATTCCTTCATCCTGAGCCGCGTGCGGGCCCATCGGGGGCTTTTTGTCTGAGGCTTTGCCCTTCACGCGAGCCCCTTATGGGACTAAGTCAGACGCCAAAGGACAACCCACGGAGATCCCCATGCCCTCCAAGCTCGAGCAATTGCGCGCCATGACGGTCGTCGTCGCCGATACCGGCGACCTCGACGCGGTGCGCCGCCTGAAGCCCCAGGACTGCACCACCAACCCGACCCTGCTCCTGAAGGCGGTCGAGACGCCCGCCTACGGCCACATCATCGAGGAGGCCCTGGCCTGGGGCCGGTCCCATGGCGGGTCGCGGGATGATGTCGTGTCCGCCATCTGCGACCGGCTGGCGGTGGCGTTCGGAGCCGAGCTTGCCAACATCGTGCCCGGCCGCGTCTCGACGGAAGTGGACGCCGACCTCTCCTTTGACACCGAAGCGACGGTCGCCAAGGCGCGCGCCATCATCAAGGCCTATGAGGAGCGCGGCATCGGGCGGGAGAAGATCCTGATCAAGATCGCCTCCACCTGGGAGGGCATCCGCGCGGCGGAAATTCTCCAGAAGGAAGGCATCGACTGCAACCTCACGCTCCTGTTCTCCCAGGCCCAGGCCCAGGCCTGCGCCGAAGCGGGCGTGTTCCTGATCTCGCCCTTCGTCGGCCGCATCCTCGACTGGCACGTGAAGGCGGGCGGCGGACCCTACACGGGCGAGACCGATCCGGGCGTGCTGTCGGTGCGCAAGATCTACGCCTCGTACAAGGCGCAGGGGATCAAGACCGTCGTGATGGGCGCTTCCTTCCGCAATATCGGCGAGATCGAAGCGCTCGCCGGCTGCGACCGCCTCACCATCTCGCCCGCGCTCCTCGACGAGCTGGCGAACGCGCAGGGCGACCTGCCGCGCAAGCTCTCGGCCGAGAACGTGGAGACGATCCAGCCCCTGCCGCGCATGGACGAGAAGAGCTTCCGCTTCGCCCTGAACGAGGACGCGATGGCCACCGAAAAGCTCGCCGAGGGCATCCGCTCCTTCGTGAAGGACCTGCGCTCCCTGCGCACGCTCGTGGCCCAGCGGCTCGACGAGGCGAAGGCGGCTTAGTATACATTGTTACGGAGGGAGCATATGCTCCTTCCGTAACAATGAGAGCGGTTTATGCAGCGCTCTTTAGGGAGAGCGAACTGTCAGTGATAAAAGAAGATTCTGCCGAAGGTCCAAGCTACGATGCAGAGCTTGCTGCGGACCTAATTGGCAAGACATTGCTTGTCGGCCTTACGTACCTTGATAGCAATGGTTCTCTGGCCAATCGACGCCAACTATTTGGCACTGTCATCTCATGTGACGAGAGAAAAGGCATCGTTCTTAAGCTCAGCGGAAGTGACGAGCTTTTTACGATAGCGCCAATTACTGACGCTATCGAACCTGCTGCTCCGGGAGTCTATCAACTAAGCGATGAAGACGTTGAAGTGATAGATCCAGATTTTACAGCCCTGCTAACGGTGAGAAAGCCTGTACAGCATTAGCAAGGCTGCATCTTAAGCTTTCCCCGCCATCGCCTTCTCGCGGATCTGTGTCAGCGACATGGTCGGGGTGATGACTTCCGGGTCGATGATGCAGTGGAGGATCGCCGGCTTGCCGGAGGTCAGCGCGCGCTGCAGGGCGGGGGCGAATTCCTCCGTCAGGGTCACGCGCTCGCCGTAGCCGCCGAAGGCCTTCGCGTAGGCGGCGAAGTCGGGGTTTTTCAGCATCGTGGCCGAGACGCGGCCTGGATATTCACGCTCCTGGTGCATGCGGATCGTGCCGTACATGCCGTTGTCGAGCAGGATCACCAGGATCGGCAGGTCGTATTGCACGGCGGTGGCGAATTCCTGGCCGTTCATGAGGAAGTCGCCGTCGCCCGCGAACACCACCACGGGGCTGTCGGGTCGGATGCGCTTGGCCCCGACGCCGGCCGGGACGCCGTAGCCCATGGACCCGGAGGTCGGCGCCAGCTGCGTGCCGTATTCGCGGAAGGGCCAGAAGCGGTGGACCCAGGTGGCGAAGTTGCCCGCGCCGTTGCAGAAGATCGTGTCAGCGGGCATCACCTTGCGCAGGTGAGCCATCACCTCGCCCATCTGCAGGCCGCCGGCGGTGCGGATGGCGCTCGGATCGCTCCAGGCGAGATAATCGGCATGTGACGTCTTCGTGCCCTCGCTCCAGGGCAGCAAAGCCGGGGGATGCACGCCCTCCAGGGCCGCCGTGAAGGCGACGGGCGAGGCGTTGATGGCGAGATGCGGGGCATAGACCCGGCCGATCTCGCTCGGATCGGGATGGACGTGAACGAGCTTCTGCTGCGGGGCCGGAATGTCGAGCAGCGTGTAGGCCTGGCTCGGCACCTCGGAGAGGCGCCCGCCGACGAGCAGGACGAGGTCGGCTTCCTTGATGCGCGTGAGCAGCTTCGGGTTCACCCCGAGGCCGAGATCGCCGATATAGGAGGCGTGATCGGCGGGAAACAGCATCTGGCGGCGGAACGTGCAGGCGACCGGCAGTTCGAAACGCTCGGCGAAGCGCACGAAGCGCTGCACCGCCACCTCGGACCAGCGGCTGCCGCCGAGGAGCGCGACGGGATTCTTCGCGCCCTGCAGCAGCTTCTGCAGCTCGGCCATCTGCGTGAGGCCCGGATGCGTCTCGACGATCTGGTAGCGCGGCGCGTCGGCGACCTGCGCCATCTCCGTGAGCACGTCCTCCGGCAGCGCGATCACGACGGGACCGGGACGGCCCGAGGTGGCGACGTGGAAGGCGCGGGAGATGATCTCGGGGAAGCGCGCCGGATCATCCACCTCCGTGGCCCATTTGGCGAGCGGCCCGAAGGCGGCGCGGTAATCGAGCTCCTGGAACGCCTCGCGCTCGCGCATGCCGCGCTCGATCTGGCCGACGAACAGGATCATCGGAGTCGAGTCCTGCTTGGCGATGTGGATGCCCGGCGAGGCATTGGTCGCGCCCGGGCCGCGGGTGACGAAGCAGATGCCGGGGCGTCCGGTGAGCTTGCCGTAGGCTTCCGCCATCATGGCGGCGCCGCCTTCCTGGCGGCAGACCGTCACGTCGATCTTCGCATCATGCAGCGCATCCAGCGCCGCCAGATAACTCTCGCCCGGAACGCAGAAGATGTGATCGACCCCGTGAAGAGTCAGCTGATCGACAAGAATCTGGCCGCCGGTGCGGGAGGGCGCTGTCATGGAAGGCTCGCGATATGAGAGGGCAGATAAAGAAACGGAGGGCATTTCTGCCCTCCGCCGTGTTCTTACGAGGATCAGGCGTCCACGTCGAACTTCACGCCCTGGGCGAGCGGAAGCGTCGAGCCGTAATTGATCGTGTTGGTGGCGCGGCGCATATAGGCCTTCCAGGCATCGGAGCCCGACTCGCGTCCGCCGCCCGTCTCCTTCTCGCCGCCGAAGGCACCGCCGATCTCGGCACCCGAGGGGCCGATGTTGACGTTCGCGATGCCGCAATCCGAACCCGCCGCCGACACGAAGGCTTCGGCCTCGCGCAGGTTGAGGGTGAAGATCGAGGAGGAGAGGCCGGCGCCGACCGCGTTGTGCAGCGCGATCACCTCGTCGAAATCCGAATAGCGCATCACGTAGAGGATCGGCGCGAAGGTCTCACGCGTCACCGGGCCGGTCTGGCTCGGCATCTCGACGAGGGCGGGGCGGGCATAGACGCCCTCGTTCGCCACATCCGTGTAGCGTCCGCCGCCATGCACCTTGCCGCCGGCCGCGCGGGCCTCGTCGAGGGCACGTTCCATATTGTCGAAGGCCGCCTTGTCGATCAGCGGGCCGACGAGCGTTCCTTCCGCGCGCGGGTCGCCGATCTTCACGCTGCCATAGACCTTCACGAGGCGCGGCACGAGCTGGTCGTAGACGCTCTCGTGCACGAAGAGACGGCGCAGGGTGGTGCAGCGCTGGCCCGCCGTGCCCATGGCCGCGAAGGCGATGCCGCGCAGAGCGAGATCGAGATCGGCCGACGGAGCCACGATCGCGGCGTTGTTGCCGCCGAGCTCAAGGATCGCGCGGGCGAAACGCTCGGCGAGCTTCGGACCGACCTGGCGACCCATGGCCGTCGAGCCGGTGGCGGAGAGAACCGGGACGCGGTGATCCTCGACGAGGATCTCGCCGATCTCGCGGCCGCCCAGCAGCACCTCACAGAGACCTTCCGGCACGCCGCCGAAGCGCTTGGCGGCGCGCTCGACGATGGCATGGGTGGCAAGGGCGGTCAGCAGGGTCTTCTCGGAGGGCTTCCACACCACGCTGTCGCCGCACACGAGGGCGAGCGCCGCGTTCCAGGACCACACGGCCACGGGGAAGTTGAAGGCCGAGATAACGCCGCAGACGCCGAGCGGATGCCAGGTCTCCATCATGCGGTGATCGGCGCGTTCGGTCGCGATGGTCAGGCCGTAGAGCTGGCGGGACAGGCCGACGGCGAAATCGCAGATGTCGATCATCTCCTGCACTTCGCCCAGACCTTCCGAGACGATCTTGCCGGCTTCCAGCGTCACGAGGCGGCCGAGGTCGTCCTTGGCAGCGCGCAGTTCCTCGCCGAGCAGGCGGATGAACTCGCCGCGCTTGGGCGCCGGGACCTTGCGCCAGGCCTTGAACGCGGCGTCGGCGCGGCCGATGGCGGCCTTGGCCTCGTCGGGCGTCGTCTCGCGCACATGGCCGATCACCTCGCCGGTGATCGGCGACAGGGCCGGGCGGCCGCCGGACGCGAAGGCGCTTTCCGGCACGCCGAGGCGCGCGAGAATGGCGCGGGCCTCATCCGCAACGGAAGCGGGCGCGGAGGATACGGGTTTCAGGCTCGCGGTCATGTTGGTTCTCCCTGGATGCGGGCTTGGGCCCATGGGGCCCGCCACCCTCGCTTGTCTTTGAAACGAAACGACGGCGGCTATCATGCCACCGTCTTAATGCATGACCGGGAAGCCTGGGAACTGCTTTTCCCGAATAGGGTCATGCCAATTAGTCAAGAACCCGACGGCTTGGGCCGCCTCGCCTCGTCATCACCTCCCCGGATCAAGTCCGGGGACGCCATGATGTCGAGGTCGCGTTTAGGCCACCGCGTCGAGGCGGATGTTCTTCACCGCCGGCTCGTGGCCCTCGTCCAGGCGCTCGCCCGCATAGACGCGGCCGAAGCGGTTGGCGAGGAACGTGTCGAGGCCGATCTCCTCCTGGCGCACGAAGCCCTGCTTCGGCAGTTGGCCCGCTACGAGCAGGTCGAGCATGGCGCAGATGCCGGCCGCCGTGGTCACCTGGATGGCGGTGCGCTGGGTGCCGGCGACCTTCTGGCCGTAGACGCTGCGGGCATAGGTCTCCTGAACGTAGCGGCCGTCGCGCTCGCCGGTCACGGTCACGAAGACGATGACCATGTCCTGCATGGTGGCCGGAACGGCGTTCTCCAGGATGTCCTTCAGGACTTCGCGGCGGTTGCGCAGCTGAAGGTCGTTGAGCAGCACGCGCATCAGGGCGCAGTGGCCAGGATAGCGAATGGTCTTGTAGTTCAGGTTGCGCACCTTGCCTTCCAGCGTCTCGCACAGGGTGCCGAGGCCGCCCGAGGTGTTGAAGGCTTCGTAGCGGGTGCCGTCGAGGGAGAACTCTTCGAGCTCCTCCATGGCGGGAACTTCGCGCAGCTTGCCGTCCACGACCGCCTCGCAGCGCTCGATGTACTCGTTGATGACGCCGTCAGTGCTCCAGGTGAGGTTATAGGAGAGGGCGTTCGAGGGATATTGCGGCAGGGCGCCGACGCGCAGGCGCACGGTGTCGAGCTTGTCGAACCGGCTTGCGATGTCATGGGCCACGATGGAGATGAAGCCCGGGGCGAGGCCGCATTGCGGAATGAAGGCCGTGGTGGCGCCTTCCGCCAGCTCCTTCACCATGCGGGTGGTGGCCACGTCCTCGGTCAGGTCGAAATAGTTCACGTCGGCGAGGCGCGCGGCCTGGGCCACGTGGCCGGTCAAGTGATAGGGGGCGGCGCTGAGCACGGCGTAGCGGCCCTTGAGAGCATTCTGCAGGGCGACCGCGTCATTGAAGTCGAGCTGGACCGTCTTGATGCCACCCTTGGCGACCGCTTCGAGAGCTGCGGCGGACGAATCCGCGACGGTGACGTCGTAGTCGCCGGTCTCGTGAAGCATGTCGACGATGGTGGAGCCGATCTTGCCGGCGCCGATGACGAGGATCGAGTGCATGGAGTTCTCCCTGTGATGGCCCCAGAAAAAGGCAAACCCCTGCAGAACGCCATGGACAGGCTGACGGAAAGACGAGTATTTATCGGCAGATCGCCAAAGTGACTGGTCATTCTGATGCTCGACGCCACGGATCGTGCCTTGATTGCGCTCCTGCGGGAGAACGCCCGGATCGGCCATGCGGAGGCGGCCCGGAGGCTCAAGCTCTCCCGCACGACCGTGCAGGCCCGGGTCGAGAGCCTCGAGCGCCGGGGGGTGATCGCCGGCTATACCCTGCGCCTGGCCGAGGAGGTGGCGAGCCGCATGGTGCGGGCGCATGTGACCATCGTGGTGGCCCCCAAGGCCTCGGGCGGCGTCGTCTCGGCGCTGCAGCGCATGCCAGAATTGCGCGCGCTTCATTCGGTCGCGGGTGTCTTCGATCTCCTGGCGGTGGTAGAGGCTGAGGACGTTCCCTCCCTCGATGCGGCTATCGACAAGATCGGCGCGGTCGAAGGGGTGGAGCGCACGCAATCCTCCATCATCCTCTCAACGAAATTCGAACGATGACCTCTGCAGCTTCTTCTTCAGCCGATGTCGTGATCGTGGGCGGCGCCGTCATGGGCTCCTCCACGGCCTATCACCTGCTCGCCGATTCCGGCTTCAAGGGACGCGTCGTCGTCATCGAGAAGGATCCGACCTACCAGCTTTCCGCCTCGGCCCTGTCGGCGGCTTCGATCCGCCAGCAATATTCGAGCGCGGTGAACATCCGGATCTCGCTCTACGGCATCGATTTCCTGCGCTCCATCGGCGACCGTCTTGCCGTTGACGGCGACCGGCCCGAGATCGGCCTGAAGGAGGGCGGCTATCTCTACTGTGCGTCTGACGCCGGTGCCCCGATCCTGGCCGAGAACCAGGCGCTGCAGGCGGCCGAGGGTGCCGATATCCTGTTCCTGAAGCCGGACGACCTGAAGGCCCGCTTCCCTTGGCTCAACGCGGATGATCTCGCGGCCGGCACCTGGGGACGCTCGGGCGAGGGCTGGTTCGACGGCTGGGGCCTTTTGCAGGCCTTCCGCAAGAAGGCGCGCTCGCTCGGCGCCGAATACATGAAGGGCGAGGTCGCGGAGGTCGAGCGGGACGGCGGCACCATCGTGGCCGTGCGCCTCAAGGACGGAACCCGGATCGCCTGCGGCACGCTCGTCAATTGCGCCGGCTCCGGCGGGCGGGCGCTCGCCGCCATGGCCGGGCTCGACATCCCGGTCCAGGCCAAGCGCCGCTACGTCTTCACCTTCTCGTGCAAGGGACCCGTCGAGAACTGCCCTCTGCTCATCGATACCTCGGGCGCCTATGTGCGGCCCGAAGGGGAGGGGCATTTCATCTGCGGCGCCTCGCCGGAAGCGGATCTCGATCCCGACTGGTTCGACGAGGATCCCGCATCGCAGGAGATCGATCACACCTTCTTCGAGGAGTTCATCTGGCCGAACCTGGCGCATCGCGTCCCGGCCTTCGAGGCGATCAGGCCGGGTCGCGCCTGGTCGGGCCCTTACGACATGAGCCTCCTCGATCACAACGCGATCATCGGCCTGGCCGGCGGGTTCAAGAACTTCTACCTCTGCAACGGCTTCTCGGGCCATGGCCTGCAGCAGGCCCCGGCGGTCGGCCGGGGCCTGGCCGAACTGATCGTCCACGGCGGCTACCGCACGCTCGACCTGTCCGAACTCGGCCACGAACGCGTTCTCGCCAACCGTCCGCTGCTCGAGCGGAACGTGATCTAAAGCCCGCCTTCCTCGAATGACCGATAGGCCCAGACCCGGCCGCCGCGATTCAGATAGCGCTGCATGAGGCCGGGCTGGTCGGGGTCCGGCCGGGTGTCGACGGCGAGTTCGTTGACGCCTTCCCGGTCGGCCCGCTCGTCGCTGCGGCGCGAGCCGGTGCCGGTCGTCGTCCCTGAGCCCTGGTTGGATTGGGCGAACTCGTCCGCCCTGAGATCCGTGGTGCCGAGGTCGTCCGAACCTTCCGCCATCAGGCCCATGCCGGGCAGGGCGCTCGTGTTGGTCATGCCGCCTTCCGCACCGCCGGTGATCCCGGCCCCGAGTGGAGCGCCCGCATCGGCTCCGGACCGGTCGGATGCGTGCTCGCTCAGCCACTCACGGCTGCTGGCGTCGAGATCGACTGGATCGAACATCTCCAGCACCCGCAGGGCCTCCTCGACATTGTCCTTGTCGACCTGCGCGGCGATCAGGGCGCAATGCCTGTGGATACCCTGGGCGAAGAGCCGCTTGTCGGCTTCCGGAAGGTTCAAATCTTGGAGAGCGTCCAGGGTCTCGTCCCTGGCCGAGAGCGCGCGAAAGCCCGAGATCGACGAGATCTCCCGCGCCTCCGCATTGCCGGCAGCGACGATTCGGTTCTGAGCGATGCCCATTTCCAGAAGGGATTGAAGGGCTTGGCGGGCTTGGGCGGGATCCCTGAACAGGGCGGCGATCATCTGGGGCATGGGTCTCTTCCGTTGAGTTGTTTCCTCAACGAAGAGGCGTTCCGGCCTGTTCCCGTCGGCCGCCGTTAAGTCTTTTGGCGGAAAGGGGCTTCCATTTTGAAGCCGGCTATGATTGTCATGTTTTCGTCATAGAAACGTCATCCGGCCTTAATGCAGGGGTGATGAACGACAAGAACGTCCCCGACGGGATGACATGGGAGAGATCACTATGATGAAGAAGTCCCTTCTCGGCGCACTGGCCTTCGGCCTGGCGACGAGCACGTCCGCCTTCGCCCAGACCGAGATCCAGTGGTGGCACGCCATGACGGGCGCCAACAACGAGGTCGTGAACCGACTGGCGGAAGAGTTCAACAATTCGCAGAAGGACTACAAGGTCGTCGTCAGCTACAAGGGCCAGTACGCCGATACGCTGAACGCCGGCATCGCGGCCTTCCGCGCCGGTAATGCTCCCCACATCCTGCAGGTGTTCGAAGTCGGCACGGCGACCATGATGGGCGCCCGCGGTGCCGTGAAGCCCGTCTACCAGATGATGGCCGAGGCCGGCGAAAAGTTCGACCCCAAGGCCTATCTGCCGGCCATCACCGGCTACTACTCCACCGCCAAGGGCGAGATGCTCTCCTTCCCGTTCAACTCCTCCTCGATGGTCATGTGGATCAACAAGGACGAGCTGAAGAAGGCCGGCGTGAACGAGATCCCGAAGACCTGGCCTGAGGTTTTCGAAGCCGGCAAGAAGCTCAAGGCCGCCGGCCACGACACCTGCGGCTTCTCGAACGCCTGGGCCTCCTGGGCGAATGTCGAGCAGTTCTCCGCCTGGCACAACATCCCGATGGCCACCAAGGCCAATGGCCTCGACGGCTTCGACACGGAGATGAAGTTCAACTCTCCGGCTCACGTGAAGCACCTGCAGAACCTCGTGGATCTGCAGAAGGACAAGACCTACGACTATTCGGGCCGCGACTCGAAGAGCGAAGGCCGCTTCACCTCCGGCGAATGCGCGATCTTCCTGACCTCGTCGGGCTTCTACGGCAACGTGAAGGCCAACGCGAAGTTCGACTTCACCTCGGTGCCGATGCCGTATTATCCGGACATCCAGGGCGCTCCGCAGAACTCGATCATCGGCGGCGCTTCCCTGTGGGTCATGGGCGGCAAGAAGGCCGAGGAATACAAGGGCGTGGCCAAGTTCTTCGCGTTCCTGTCGGACACCGACCGCCAGGCCAAGCTGCACCAGGAATCGGGCTACCTCCCGATCACCAAGGCGGCCTACGAGAAGACCAAGTCTTCCGGCTTCTATGAGAAGAACCCGGTGCTTGAGACGCCCCTGAAGGAGCTGACCAACAAGGAGCCGACCGAGAACTCCCGTGGTCTGCGCTTCGGCAACATGGTCCAGATCCGCGACGTGATCTCCGAGGAGATCGAAGCGGCTCTCGCCGGCCAGAAGCCCGCCAAGGACGCCCTGGACGCAGCGGTCACCCGCTCGAACCAGATCCTGCGTCAGTTCGAGCGTACCGTTCGCTAAAACCGAACGACTGAAAACACTTTGTCATCCCGGGCGGCCGAAAGCCGTCCGGGATGATCTTATAGAACAACCACGCAGACCGGTGGACGCCGTCATCTGCACCGTCACCGGACAACCGTAAGCGCGATGGAAAAACGAGCTCATTTTTCAGGGTGGACGCTGCCTCTGCTGCTGATCATTCCGCAGATGGCGATCACCGTCATTTTCTTCTACCTGCCGGCCTCGCAGGCGATCTGGCAATCCTTCCTGCGCGAGGACGCCTTCGGCCTTGCATCCGAATTCGTCGGTTTCGAGAACTACAGCGCGGTCTTCGAGCAGCCCGAATATTACCGGGCGATGATCACGACCGTGATCTTCTCGACGCTGGTGGCCTTCTTCTCGCTCGCCGTCGCCCTTCTCTTCGCCACACAGGCCGACAAGAGCCTTCGCGGCGGCCACGGGTTCAAGACCCTGCTGATCTGGCCCTATGCGGTGGCTCCGGCGATCGCGGGCGTGTTGTGGATGTTCATGTTCCATCCGACGCTCGGCATTCTCGGTCGCCCGCTCAACGTCATGGGGTTCAACTGGAATCCCATGCTTGACGGCAAGGATGCCATGATCCTGCTCGTGCTCTCCGCCACGTGGAAGCATGTGAGCTACAACTTCCTGTTCTTCCTCGCGGGACTGCAGGCGATTCCGAAGAGCGTGATCGAGGCCGGCGCCATCGACGGCGCGGGGCCGCTGCGCCGCTTCTGGACGATCATCTTCCCGCTTCTGTCGCCGACCACCTTCTTCCTTCTCGTCGTGACCATCGTCTACGTGTTCTTCGAGACCTTCGGCATCATCGATGCCGTGACGGGCGGCGGCCCCGCCGGGCAGACGACGACTCTCGTCTACAAAGTTTATGCGGACGGCCGCTCCGGCGGCGACCTCGGTCTCTCGGCCGCGCAATCGGTGGTCCTCATGGTCATCGTGATCGCGCTCACCGCCGTCCAGTTCCGCTATGTCGAACGCAAGGTGCAGTACTGATGGTCGAGAATCGTCCCTTTCGAGACTTCATGGCCTACCTGACGCTGGTCATCGGCGTCATCCTGGTGGCCTTCCCGGTCTATATCGCCATCATGGCGTCGACCTTCGACACCGCCACCATCATCAACGGCAACATGCCGTTGACGCCGGGCGATCAGACGCTGGAGAACTACTCCCGCGCCCTGTTCTACGGCGGCAAGACGGCCCGCGAGCCCGTGATGGGCATGATGATCAACTCCCTGATCGTCGCGCTGGGCATCGCGTTCGGCAAGATCCTGATCTCGATCCTGTCGGCCTATGCGGTGGTCTATTTCAAGTTCCCGTTCCGCAAGACGGCGTTCTGGGTCATCTTCATCACCCTGATGCTGCCGGTCGAGGTGCGTATCTATCCGACCTACAAGATCGTCGCGGATCTGGGGCTTCTCGATACCTATTCCGGTCTCGTCCTGCCGCTCATCGCGTCGGCCACCGGCACGCTCCTGTTCCGGCAGTTCTTCATGACCATTCCGGAGGAGCTTCTGGAAGCCTCGAAGATCGATGGTGCCGGCGCGTTCCGCTTCTTCAAGGACACGCTGCTGCCGCTGTCGATGACGACGATCGCGGCGCTCTTCGTGATTCAGTTCATCTATGGCTGGAACCAGTATCTCTGGCCCCTGCTGATCACCACGAAGAGCTCGATGCAGACCATCGTGATCGGCATCAAGAAGATGATCACGACCACCGACGCGCTGACCGAGTGGAACATCGCCATGACGACGGCCGTGCTCGCGATGATCCCGCCGGTCCTGGTCGTCATCTTCATGCAGAGGCTCTTCGTGAAGGGCCTCGTCGAAACGGAAAAGTGACGCGGGAAAAATCCCGCAGGGCCCTCCCGAATTTTCCGGGAGGGCTCATCCCCACACATTTGGAATTTCGCCCGATGCCCCTGAGGCGCGGGCAACGGTCAAAAGGAATGGAACGATGGCAGGGGTAACCCTCGATACGGTCAGGAAGATCTACTCGGGCAACGTGGAGGCCGTGAAGGGCGTGTCGCTCGGCATTGAGGACGGCTCCTTCTGCGTGCTCGTCGGCCCGTCGGGCTGCGGCAAGTCCACGCTTCTTCGCATGATCGCGGGTCTCGAGACGATCTCCGACGGCGAGGTGAAGATCGGTGATCGCGTCGTGAACCAGGTGGAGCCCGCCGATCGCGATATCGCGATGGTGTTCCAGAACTATGCGCTCTACCCGCATATGAGCGTCTACGACAACATGGCCTATGGCCTGAAGAACCGGAAGACGCCCAAGGACGAGATCGAGACGCGCGTGAAGGAGGCGGCCCGCATCCTCGCCATCGAGCCGTTCCTCGACCGCAAGCCGCGCGCACTCTCCGGCGGCCAGCGCCAGCGCGTCGCCATGGGCCGCGCCATCGTGCGCAAGCCTCAGGTGTTCCTCTTCGACGAGCCGCTCTCCAACCTCGATGCCAAGCTGCGCGTGCAGATGCGCGTCGAGATCAAGCGCCTGCAGAAGGCCCTCGGCGTGACGTCGATCTACGTCACCCACGACCAAGTCGAGGCGATGACGCTCTCAGACAAGCTCGTGGTGATGTCGAGCGGCCAGATCGAGCAGGTCGGCAGCCCGTCCGAGGTCTATCGCCGCCCCGAGACCCGCTTCGTCGCCACCTTCATCGGCTCCCCGCCCATGAACATCCTGCCCGGCAAGGTCGAAGGTCCGGGCCGCGTGTCGGTCGGTGGA
Source organism: Microvirga sp. Mcv34 (assembly GCF_024519725.1). Lineage (GTDB taxonomy): Bacteria > Pseudomonadota > Alphaproteobacteria > Rhizobiales > Beijerinckiaceae > Microvirga. The sequence continues at coordinate 15,250 of NZ_JALJRK010000012.1, forward strand.
CAGTCGATCGCCGTCACGGACATGCGCGACGGCCTCACCCCCGGCTCCGCCATCGAAGTGGGCCTGCGTCCCGAGGACGTGCAGGCGGGCGGTGTGGGCTCCAGCTCGCTGTCCATGGACGTGGACTTCGTCGAGGAACTCGGCGCGACCCAGCTCTTCCACGGCAAGGTCGCGGGTGCCGACTTCGTCGTGCAGGCCTCCACCGGCCAGATCCCGGCCGACACCCGCAAGCTCGCCCTCGCGGTCGATCCGGCGAACGTCCATCTCTTCGATCCCCAGACCACGAAGCGCCTCGGCCGCGTCTGACGCGGATTCGCCAGTTCAATGAATAGCGCAGGGCCTCGGCACAGCCGGGGCCTTTTTCGTCGGGTCTCACGGGAGTCCCAGCCCCGGCATGGCCATCCCGATCATGTGAAGCTCGGCGTTTCACGCAAACGGGCCCACCGGCACGAGGCCGGTGACGACGTCGCGCGAGGGGGCAGGGGGAGTTCCGTCCTGTACTTGCTCCTAACCTCCCGAGAACCGGCGGTTGCGCCGCGTTCGAAGCCTCGGTATCCCTGTATCTTCAACGTGAGGAACAGCGATGACGGTCAAGCTCGATGGCGCCACTCTCGGCATTCAGGACGTGGTGCGCGTCGCGCGCGCCGATGCCCAGGGGGACTTCGCCACGGCCGCCCTGGCGCCGGAAGCACGCGATCGCATCGCGGCGACGCGGAGCTATATCGACCGCACCTGGATGCATGACGATGCGCCGCTCATGTACGCCTTCAACACCGGCGTCGGCCTGTTCAAGGACCAGCGTGTCCTTATCGCAGACATGGCGGCCTACCAGCAGAAGACCGTCTATGCCCATGCCACCGGCGTCGGCGAGCCGTTCTCCGAGGACGTGACTCGGGCCATGATGCTCCTGCGCGCCAATGCCTTCGCGTCGAACTACTCCGGTCCCCGCGTCGAGCTCGTGGAGCGCCTCATCGCCTTCCTCAATGCGGGCCTGCACCCGGTCATCCCGCAGAAGGGCTCCGTCGGAGCCTCGGGCGACCTTGCGCCGCTCGCCCACATGGCTGGGGCGGTCTGCGGCTTCGAGGAAGCCGAGATGGTCTACCGCGGCCGCCGGATGCCGGCGCGCGAAGCCATCAAGGAGGCGGGCTTCAATCCCGATTTCGAGCTCGGCGCGAAGGATGCTTCCGCGCTCATTAACGGCTCGACCACGTCGCTCGCCCTCGGGGCGCTCGCCACGCACGACGCGCGCCGCCTGCTCAAGCAGGCCGACATCGCCATGTGCCTGTCGCTGGAGGCCATGCGCGGCGAGCTCGCGGCCTTCGATCCGCGCGTGCACAAGGCGCGTCCGCATCCGGGCCAAGCGCGCACGGCGCGTAATCTGCTGCGCATTCTCGAAGGCACCAAGCGCTGCTCCCAGGATGCGCGGGACATCGTCTTCCCCGACGAGCCGCGCCAGCCGGGAACGCCCGCCGCTCCGCGCGTGCAGGACGTCTATTCGCTGCGCTGCACGCCGCAGGTTCACGGGCCGGCCGTCGAGGCGGTCGAATACGTGGAGCGCATCATCGGTACGGAGATGAACTCCGCCACCGACAACCCGCTGATCTTCGATGACGGTCAGGGCGGTTACGTGTCGATTTCCGGCGGCCATTTCCACGGGCAGTACATGGCCCAGGCCATGGATTTCCTGGCCATCGCCATGGCGGATCTCGGGGCGATCTCGGAGCGGCGCCTGGCGCGCCTCATCGACCCCACCATGTCATACGGGCTGCCGCGCAACCTGCTGGCGGGCAAGCGCGGCCTCAACACGGGCTTCGCCACGGTGCAATGCTCCATGTCAGCGCTGGTCATGGAAAACCGGGGGCTGGCGACGCCGGGATCGGTCGATTCCATTCCCGGGAAATCCAATGCCGAGGACCACGTCTCCAACTCCACCTGGTGCGGACGCAAGGCGCGCATCGTGGTCGAGAACGTGGAGCAGATCGTCGCCGGCGAATTGCTGATGGCCGCGCAGGCGCTCACCCTCGTGGAGCCTCTCGCCAAGGATCATCCGCTGGGCAAGGGGTCCCGCGCAGCGCTCGACGCGATCCGCGCCGTCATCCCGCCGGCGCTCGACGGCGACCGCTGGTATGCTGCCGAAATGCGCCAAGCCCTCGACCTCGTGCGCTCAGGCGCCGTGGTCGAAGCCGTCGAGAGCGCCATCGGCGAACTGGAATAAAAATGGGCCCGGTCATCCCGGGCCCTTTCTTCTGGCTGAGCTCGATCAGCGGCAACGGCGGATGTCACGATACACCACGCGGCCGTTGGGACGGACCACGCGCTCACGCACGGTGCGGCAGCGTTCCATACGCCTCATGTGGGGCCGCACGCCGCAATCCCGCACGGTGCGAAACACCACGCGGCCGTTCGGAAGCACGGTGCGGACGCGGCGCGTCACGCAGGCGACATCGTCCACGAGGCTGGGCGCCTGCAGCTGCTCGGCGCCGAAACGGGCTTGGGCTTCTTGCGGTGCAGCAAGGAATCCTGCGCCGAGGACAAGGGCGAAAGCAGGGAGAATGATGGCTCGCATGGTCCATTCCTTATGTTTTGAGGAGGGGCTGACGACAACGACATGTCTATGCCATGGTTCCTGAAGATGGGATGAACTTCATGTTGCCACGCGTTGTGATTCGTCTCGTTCACGCTTCGGACGCCGCCGAGCTGATCGCCGCCAATCTCGCCAGCATCGACCTGCACGAGCCCTGGGTCTCGCCCTGCCGCGACCCTGTGAGCTTCCAGGGCTACCTCGCCCGCTGCGACGGTGACCGTTCCATAGGGTTCATCGCTCGTGAGCGGGAAACCGGCAGGATCGTCGGCGTCGTCAACCTGAGCGAGATCGTGCGCGGCTTCTTCCAGAGCGCCTATATGGGCTATTACGGCATGGCCGGCATGAACGGGCGCGGGCTGATGAGCGAGGCGGTGAGCCTTGTGGTCTCGCACGCCTTCCGCGAACTCGGGCTGCACCGCATCGAGGCCAATATCCAGCCGGGCAACGGGCCTTCCCGCGCTCTCGCCCAGCGCTTGGGCTTTCGCCAGGAGGGCTACTCGCCGCGCTATCTCAAGATCGGCGGCGAATGGCGCGACCACGAGCGCTGGGCCATCCTCGCGGATGAATGGCGTGGTTGACGGCGATTATGCAGCAGATCCGAGCTTCTTCTGCAGGAAGAAGCGGCTGCCGCCGACAGGATAATCCTTCAGCTCGCCGAAAAGCTCGTAACCCAATTTTTGGTAGAGCGTAAGCGCCTTGGGATTGAGCGTGTCGATCCAGGCCGAATGACAGCCTTGGGCCCGGGCCTCTTCCTCGGCCATCGCGATCAGGCGCGTGGCGAGGCCCCTGCCGCGAAAGGCCTCGGGCACGAAGATGAGTTCGATATCAAGCCAGCCGCCATTCATGCGGCCGCACAGGCCCCCAACAGGCTCGTCGCTGTCGGGATTGCGGATTGCGATGGAAAGATCCCGGCCGGGCGGATGACCGGCGAAGAGAGTTCTGTTGAATCCCCGTAGTCCCGTCAGAACGATCTGGTGGAGCGCGGAGGCATCGTCGACGAGCGCGATCTCAGGCACCTGGGTCATCATACGTTACTCACATTGAAATTCGCTGGACGGCATCAATCAGAACACGCGCGGCCACATCCGCATCCTCGACCGTGATCGACTCCGCCGGATTGTGGCTGATGCCGCCCTTGCAGCGCACGAAGAGCATGGCCGAGGGGCAGAGATTGGCCATCGCGACCGCATCGTGGCCCGCTCCGGAGGAGAGATGCAGCGGCTCGATGCCGAGACTCTGCACAGCCTGTTCGAGCTGCCCGATCAGATCCCTATCCATGGGTGTGGCGGGGGACTCCATGAACGGCTCGATGGAGAAATCCACATTGCGTCTTTGCGCAGCAGCCCGGCATTCGCTCACGATGTCCTCGACCATGGCCAGGCGCACCGCGTCATCCGGCGAGCGCGCATCGAGGGTGAAATCGACCCGAGCGGGAATGACGTTGATCGCTCCGGGCTGCACCTGCGCGACGCCCACCGTCGCCACCGTGTCGTTGCGTGTGGAGCCTGCGCGCTCCACGATGCCGATCATCTCGGCCACGGCCGCGAGCGCATCGCGGCGCATATTCATTGGCACGGTGCCCGCATGGCCCGCTTCGCCGATCACATGCGCGCGGGCGCGCGTGATGCCGTTGATGGCCGACACGATGCCGACGGGCAGGTTCTTCGCTTCGAGCAGCGGCCCCTGCTCGATATGCACCTCGAGATAGCCGCGGTAGCGCGCCGGGTCGCGGGCCAGCGCTGCCGCGCCGTCCGGATCGCCGCCGAAGCGGATCAGCGCATCGCGCAAAGCGACGCCGTCCTGGTCCCGGCCGTCGAGCCAGGCCGGATCGAAGCGGCCGGCGAGAGCCTGGGACGTGGAGAGATTCGTCGGGAAGCGCACGTTCTCCTCGTCGCCGAAGGCCACGACCTCGATGGGGCAGGCCGGCACGATGCCCTGCTGCCGCAACGCCTCGACCACCGCGATGCCGAGCACCACGCCGAGATTGCCGTCATAGCGGCCCGCATCGACGACGGAATCGATATGCGAGCCGATGAGGAGCGCGGGGGCTTGCGGATCGGTGCCCTCGACGCGCCCGATCACGGAGCCGAGAGCGTCGATATGGGCGTTCAGCCCCGCCTGCCGCATCAGATTCAGCGTGGCGTCGGCGGCCCTGCGATGGGCCCCCGAGAGATAGAGGCGGGTGATGCGGCCGGGTTCGTCCGTGTACTGGGCCAGTTCCTCGATCATCGCCATCACGCGGCGGCCGAGGGTGAGATCTGTCGCGTTCGTCATGGGACCGAGAGTTTCAGGAACGGGATGGCTGCGCAAGTGGGGGACGAGCGCGACACCGCAGAAATGGGATGGCCGGCACAAGGCCGGCCATGACGTGGTGAGTTTATGAGACGTGCCTTACGCCGCGACGCCGAGCTTTTTCTGCAGGCTCGTTGACGAGGTCGTGTATTGGAACAGCAGCCTCTTCTCGGGATAGACGTAGCGATGCACCTTCTGGGCCGCGAGCGCACCCTCGTGGAAACCGGAGAGGATGAGCTTCAGCTTGCCCGGATAGGTGTTGATGTCGCCGATGGCGAAGATGCCGGGAACGTTCGTCTCGAACTTCTCCGTATCGACGGGGATCACGTTCTCGTGCAGATTCAGGCCCCAATCGGCGATGGGTCCGAGCTTCATGGTGAGGCCGAAGAAGGGCAGCATCACGTCGCAATCGACCGTGAATTCCGAGCCGTCGTCCTTGCGGATCACCGCACCTTCGAGAACCGGCGCCTCGCCCTTGAGGGAGGTCACCTGGCCGAGATGCAGGTCCATGTCGCCGGCGGCCACGAGGGAGCGCATCTTCTCCACCGTGTGGGGCGCGGCCCGGAAGGCGTCGCGGCGGTGGAGCAGGGTCAGGCGCTTGGCGATGGGCTGCAGGTTCACCGTCCAGTCGAGGGCGGAATCGCCGCCGCCGACGATGAGCACCTTCTTGCCCCGGAACCTCTCCATCTTGCGTACGGCGTAGTAAACGCCGGTGCCCTCATAGGCCTCGATGTTGTCGATCGGTGGCTTCTTGGGCTGGAACGAGCCGCCGCCGGCCGCGATGATCACCGCCTTGCAGGTGAAGGTGGTGCCGTTCTCGGAGGTCTTGACCTTGAACAGGGGCGCTTCCGGCGTGCCAATGGATTCCAGGCTCTCCACCATCTCGTTGAGGTGGAAGGTCGGATGGAAGGGCTCGATCTGCGCCATCAGGTTATCGACGAGGCCCTGGCCGGTCACCATCGGAAAGCCCGGAATGTCGTAGATCGGCTTTTCCGGGTAGAGCTCGGCACATTGGCCGCCCACCTTCGGCAGGATGTCGATGAGATGGCATTTGATATCGAGGAGGCCCAGTTCGAACACGGCGAACAGGCCCACGGGGCCGGCACCGATGATGACGACGTCCGTTTCGATATGGTCGGTCATGAACAGGCTCCTTCGAGAGACCCTTTCGAAGCACGGTCTCTCCGTCTTATCAATGTGGCAGGCTGACGGTCAGGCTCCGGTGGGAGCGAGAGTGACCTCCAGGCCGTCGAGTTCGGGGGTCCAGAGGATCTGGCAGGACAGGCGGGAATTGGGTTGCGTCATCACGGTGTCCAGCTGGTCCTCCTCCTCTTCCGTCGGAGGATAGAGCTTGTCCAGCCATTCCTCGGCAACGAAGACGTGGCAGGTCGCGCATTCGCAGGCGCCGCCGCACAGGCCCTCGATGGGCAGGCCCCAGTCGCGGATGATCTCCATCACCCGCCAGCCCTCGATGGCCTCGAGGGTGTGGCGCTGGCCGGCCCGGTCGGTCACATGGATGACGCCCATGAAGCGGGAAATCCTTATGTCGTGCATTCTGGGATGAGGCGCGGAAGGGGATGCGCCGGAGGGGCTGATATCGTCCTTTCGGCCCGGTCCGTCAACGGTTTAGGGCTTCGTTCGTTCTTAGAAAGGGAATACTGGCAGGCCTTATGGTTTCTTGTCTATGCCCGGCTCATGAGTGATTAAGCCAGTATTCCTCAGCATGTTCAGGTAGGCCGGCGGATCTGCAATTTGGCAGGAATAGGCGCTTCCAGGGCAAGGGATCCTGCTCGCCTTCAAAGGGTCCATCTTGCGGGCCTCGGTCTTTAAACGTTCAAGATGTTCACGAAGTCCATTTTGGGAGATGTAGATATTAAGACTATAGAGTTGCTTGCCGAGCCAGTCTTTCCTGACTGGTTCCATTGTTAAATCGATGTTTTGCGTGCCCGTAGGGCGCTGCATTTTCCATTCACCTAACAACATCTTACCGGTGAAATAGATCTTTTCCGGAGGTGCGATGTTCTTGTCGATATCCCTTAGCTCGACCAGTCGCTCATGGTTTCTATCAGGGATCGCAACTTTATCGAACGTTTCCATAACCTGTTGGGCAACTTTCAAAGCTTCGTCCTTTGAAACTGGCTCCAGCAAGGGTTTGACGTTCAGATTCCAAATTTGCAGGGCTATGAAATCGACTTGGACGAAGGTCGATGATGGCAATCTGAAGAGTTCATTTGGCAGGCCATATGAAACGACGACAGGGGCGTCCGGTGCGCCGTCCCATGGGGTAAAGTTCCAAAAGGTCGATTCATCGGCTGGCAGTCTTTTGGGATCTTCTGTTCGATATTTCTCTCCCGCATTGAGGGTGAGCATCCGATCATAGGGAGCACCCAATTCGACCCTGAGCAGTGATGGCTCGCCAGCATCTCTTCGTAGGAGAATTATGGCTGAGGCCAGCACGGCTAAGAGAAGTGCAATCATCCAAGGAGGCATGATCCATGCAGATGACACTTCGGGCTCTGTCTCAGGGGACAACTGACCTTCTCCAATATGACTAGAGAGATTGGTATTTCTATCAATTATCCTAAAATAAAACCTACGAAATAACGTTTGTTTTTATCAGATCACGGAACCTCCACTCTCAAGCAAGCTGCTTTTTCAGATCCCGAGGGTTTCCGCCCGGAGCGCCTCGTCGGCCATCAGCTCGGCCATGGTGCCCTGGAACCGGATCTCGCCCCGCTCAATCACGCAGGCCCGGTCGCTGATGCCGGCCGCGAAGGCCCAGTTCTGCTCGGAGAGGAGAACCGCCACGCCCTCCGCCTTCATGGCCCGGATCGCCTCCGCCATCATCTGGACGATGACGGGTGCGATGCCCTCGGACGGCTCGTCGAGCAGGATCGCGTCCGGGTTGCCCATGAGAGTGCGGGCGATGGAGAGCATCTGCTGCTCGCCCCCGGACATCTGGCTGCCGCGCCGCCCGCGCATCTCGGCCAAGTTGGGAAACAGCCGGAAGAGCCGCTCCGGAGTCCAGGGCTGGCGCCCGTCCCCGGCCGGGCGGCGCCCCGTCCCCAGGTTCTCCTCGACCGTGAGATCGGTGAAGATGCGCCGGTCCTCCGGCACGTAGCCCAACCCCAGGCGGGCGATCCTGTAGGTCGGAAGCCGCCCCAGGGAATGTCCCTTGAAGGTGGCATGGGTGGCCGTGGCCGAGATCAGCCCCATGATGGCCTTCAGGGTCGTGGTCTTGCCGGCCCCGTTGCGGCCGACCAGCGCCACCACCTCGCCGGGGTAGAGATGGAACGAGAGCCCGAACAGCACCTGCGCCCGGCCGTAGAAGGCATCGAGGTTCCGGATGTCGAGGAGCGCTTCTCGTCTCATGCGGGGTCCGGTCCTTTCGGCCGCTCCAGCGCATGCTCGTCGCCGAGATAGGCGCGCCTCACCTGCGCGTCCCGGCGGATCTCGTCGGGCGTCCCGGCGGCGATGACCTGGCCGCGCAGGAGCACGAGAACCCGGTCCGCATGGCCGAAGACCACGTCCATGTCGTGCTCGGTGAACAGCACTCCGATGTCCCGCGAGGCCGCGATGGAGGCCGTAAGGTCCATCAGCTCCGCCCGCTCGCGGGGCGCCATGCCGGCCGTGGGCTCGTCCATGAGAAGGAGCTTGGGCTCCCCGGCGAGCGCGATGGCGAGTTCCACGCGCTTCACGTCGCCATAGGCCAGGGCGGAGCAGGGAATATCCGCCGCCTCCGCCATGCCCACCTGGGCGAGCAGTTCGACCGCTTTCTCGCGATAGCGTTCGCGGGCGGGGGTCCAGAGGCCGTGGCTGCGCCGACGGCAACTGATCAGCGCCATCTGGACGTTCTCGACGGCGTTCATGGACAGGAAGGTCTGGGCCACCTGGAAGGTACGCCCCACGCCGCGGCGAAACCGCTTCTGCGGCGCCGCATGGGTGATGTCCTGCCCGTCGAGCACAACCTGGCCGTGATCGGCCCTCAGCTGGCCGCCGACCATGTTGAACACGGTGGATTTGCCCGCCCCGTTGGGGCCGATGAGGGCGAGCATCTCGCCCCGCGCGACGTCGAACGACACGCCGCGGGCCGCCACCACGCCGCCGAAGGTTTTCTGCAGGTCTTTCACGGCCAGAAGCGTCATGCCCGCTCCTCGCGCCAATGTTGGACCGTGCCGGCAAGGCCGCGCGGGAAGATCAGCACCATGGCGATGATGATCAGGCCCAGCACCAGGCGCCAATGCGCGGTGAGCGGCATGACGACGTCGCGCAGGAAGTGCAGGGCGGCGGCGCCCACGAGCGGACCCGTCACCGTCTGGATGCCGCCGAGGAGCAGCATGGTGAGCGCATCGACCGAGGTCGAGATCCCGAGCAGGCTCGGATCCACCGATCCCCGGGAGAAAGCATAGAGACCGCCCGCAAGTCCCGCCGCCGCGCCCGAGAGGATGAAGGCGAGCCAGCGGTGAAGGCGGATCGTCAGGCCGATGGCTTCGGCGCGGGCCTCGGAGTCGCGGGCCGCGCGCAACGCATAGCCGAACGGGGCGTCGATGATGCGCTTCAGCAGCAGCACCGCCGCAAGCGTGAGCGCGGCGGTCAGGAGATAATAGGCGACGGGTCCGGAGGCCCAGGTCGCGGGCCATACGCCGACGATGCCGTTGTCGCCCCCGGTCACATCGACCCACTGGAAGGCGACCGCATAGATGATCTGGGCGGCCGCGAGCGTCATCATGGCGAGATAGATGCCGGACAGGCGCACCACGAAGGCGCCGATCAGCCCCGCCCCCAGGGCGGCGAACGCGAGCCCGAGGGGGAGGGCCGCCTCCATCGAGGCGCCGGACCATTTGACCGCCAGGGCCGATCCATAGGCGCCGAGGCCGAAGAAGGCCGCATGGCCGAAGCTCACGAGCCCGCCGACCCCGATGAGAAGCTGCAGGCTGAAGGCGAAGAGCGCGAAGATCAGGATCTCGGTCGCGACCTTGAGCAGATAGGCATCGGCCACGAGCGGGAAGCAAGCGAGAACGGCCACGACGGCGAGCAGGATGTAAACGCGGCCTGGCAGGGGCTTATGGCTGGCGATTCCCACCGTGTGGGTCGCGCCGACGACCTCGGCGCGCCCGAAGAAGCCATAGGGCCTGACGGCCAGCACCACGGCCATGAGCAGGAACACCACCACGAGGGTGCTCTTCGGAAAGATCAGGATGCCGAAGGCCTGCAGCTGCCCGATGACGAGGGCCGCGAGGAACGCGCCGGGCACGCTGCCCATGCCGCCGACCACCGTGACCACGAAGGCCTCCGCGATGATGGAGAGGTCCATGCCGGTATTGGCCGACACGCGCGGAATCTGGAGCGCGCCGCCGAGCCCGGCGAGGAACGCGCCGAGAAACAGCGTGCCGGTGAACAGCATGGCCTGGTTAACTCCGAGCGATGCCACCATGTCGCGGTCCTGCGTGGCCGCGCGCACCAGCATGCCGAAGCGGGTCCTGCGCAGGAGAAGCCACACGAGCCCCAGAACGACGGGCCCGGCCGCGATCAGCACGAGCTCGTACGAGGGAAAACGCCGTCCGAGAATGTCGACGGGCGCGCGCAATCCCGGCGCCCGGGGCCCGAGAATGTCCTCCGGCCCGAAGACCAGCACCACGAGATCCTGCACCACCAGCACCACTCCGAAGGTGGCGAGCAGCTGAAACAGTTCCGGGGCGCCGTAGATGCGGCGCAGGAGCAGCACCTCGATGATGATTCCGATGAGGCCGACGATCACCGCCGAGGCCAGGATGCCGGCCCAGAAGGACACGGGCCCAAAGGAGAGTTCGAGCAGGCGCGGCACCAGGGTCGCGGCCGTATAGGCGCCGATCATGTAGAGCGAGCCGTGCGCGAAGTTCACGATCCGCGTGACCCCGAACACGATGGTCAGGCCGCAGGCGGTGATGAACAGCGACGAGGCGCTGGAGAGGCCGCTGAGAGCCTGAACGGCCAGAAAGGAGGGATCCACGGATCTATCTCCTCTTGTCGCAAACACGGTTGATCGGATGCGCCGACAAACCCTCTCCCCCCTTGTGGGGGAGAGTTGGAGAGGGGGGTGTGAGCGCTGACCCATCAGGCTCCGGCGCCAGCACCCCCCTCCCTAGCCCTCCCCCACAAGGGGGGAGGGGATTGTCGGGTGAGTTGCTCAATCCTTCCGCACCGCCTTCACCTCGGCCTCGGTCGGCATGAACGACGTGCCGTCCTTGTAGGTCCAGTCCGTCATGCCGCCCGTGGCGCCCTTGAGCGCGAGCTTGCCGACCCAGGCGCCCATGGTGGACTGGTTGTCGATGCCGCGCATGGTGACGGGGCCGATGACCGTGTCGAACTTCGCATCCTCCAGCGCCTTGATGACGGCTTCCGTGTCCGTGGAGCCCGCGCGCTCGAGGGTATCGCGGATCATGTACACGACCATGTAGCCGAGGAGCGAGCCAAGACGCGGCGTATCGTTGTACTTGGCCCGGTAGGCGTCCACGAAGGCCTTGTGCTTGGGCTCGGTAATCTGGTCCCAGGGATAGCCCGTCACGGTCCAGCCCTCCGGCACTTCATCCTTCAGGGGCAGGAGCCATTCGGGCTCTCCCGTGAGGAGGGAGAGCACCGTCGCGCCCTCGAAGAGGCCGCGCGTGTTGCCTTCGCGCACGAACTGCGTGAGGTCGGGGCCGAAGAGCACGTTGAAGATGCCGTCGGGCTTGGCCTGTTCGAGTGCCGACACGGTGGCTCCGGCCTCGATCTTGCCGAGGGCCGGATACTGCTCGGCGACGATCTCGGCGCCGGGCACGCGCTCCTTTATCAGGCGCTTGAACGCCTGGGCGGCCGACTGGCCGTATTCGTAGTTGGGCGCCACGATGGCCCAGCGCTTCGCGCCCGAGGCCTTGGCCTGGTCGACCAGCATGCCGACCTGCATGGTGTTGTTGGGCCGGATGCGGAAGGTGTAGCGGTTGCCCTGCGCCATGGTGATGGCATCGGTCAGGGGCTCGGCGGCGATGTAGACGATCTTCTTCTGGTTGGCGAAATCCGCCATGGCCACGCCCACATTCGACAGGAACGAGCCGAACAGCAGGGAGACGCCCTCGCGGCTCACGAGCTCGTCCGCCACGCGGGTCGCGTCGCCCGTGGTGGCGCCGTCCTCGCGGGAGACGATCTCGATCTTGCGGCCGAGGACCCCACCCTTGGCGTTGATCTCGTCGAGGGCGAGCTGCCAGCCATTCCGGTAAGGCACGGTGAAGGCCGCCTGCCGGGCGTAGGAATTCAGCTCGCCGATCTTGATTGGGGCCTGTTGCGCGTGAACCGATGGCGCTGCGAGCGCGAGCGCTGCCCCGAAAGCCAGCCAGCGGATCGTTGAAATCTTCGCCATTGCGCGTTCCTTAGCAATCGAGAGCCTGGCTGGATTTAGGGCCATTCCAGCTTCGATGAAAGCCCAAACTGCCGAGCTTCGCGAATTCCTGCCTTGCTTGAAACACGGAGGCAATGACACATTCGCCGTCTTCGTTCCTCAGAGACCCGACAGGACCCATGCTCCTCGACCGCGATCCCGCCCATGCTTTCATGCCGTACCCGGCCGTTCCCGTCGCCCATGCCCCGAGCGGTCCGCTCTCCGGCCTGACCTTCGCGGCCAAGGACCTGTTCGACGTGGCGGGCTATCCCACCAGCGCCGGCTCGCCCCACATGCTGGCCATGTCGGGGATCAAGACCCGGACGGCACCGATCGTGCAGAAGCTCCTCGATGCGGGCGCGCGTCTCGTCGGCAAGACGATCACCGACGAGCTGGCCTTCTCCATGAGCGGCAAGAACGCCCATTTCGGCACCCCGGTGAACGGCGGCGCGCCCGACCGCATTCCCGGCGGCTCGTCCTCGGGCTCCGCCGCGGCCGTCTCCAACGGATCGTGCGATTTCGCCCTTGGCACCGATACGGGCGGGTCCGTCCGGGCGCCGGCCAGCCATTGCGGGCTCTTCGGTATCCGTCCCACCCACGGCCGGGTGAGCCTCGAAGGCTGCCACGATCTGGCCCCCTCCTTCGACACCTGCGGGTACTTCACCCGCGACGGCGCCACCTTCCTGCGAGTGGGCGAGGTCCTGCTCGGCCCGGACAGCGCTCCCCTGCCGCAGAGCCCCCGTGTGCTCCTGGCGCAGGATGCGTTCGGCCTGCTCAAGAAAGAGGTGAGGGACGCGCTCGCGCCGGCCCTGGGCCGGGCGGAAGCCGCGCTGGGGCGGCCCGAGCCGGTCGACGTGGCGCCGGAGGGCTTCACGGCGCTCTACTGGGCCATGCGCTACATCCAGAGCCGGGAGGCCTGGAATGTCGACGGGCCGATGATCGAGCGCTACCACCCGCCGCTCGGTCCCGGGGTCGCTGACCGGTTCGAGTTCTCGAAGGCGGTGACCGATGCCCAGGTCACGGAGGCGCAGGTGATCCGGGCGGCTTTCCGCAAGCGGTTCAGCGCGCTCCTGGCCGGTGGGGCGGTCCTGATCCTGCCGTCTATGCCGGACGTCGCGCCGCTCCTCTCGGAGAGCGACGAGAGCCTGAACGATTACCGCAACAACGCCCTCAACCTGCTTTGCCTGTCGGTGCTGTCGGGCCTGCCCCAGGTGTCGATCCCGCTCGCCTCCCGGTCGGGAGCGCCGCTGGGGCTGTCGATCATGGGCCCGGCCGGGTCCGACCTGAGCCTCGTGGCCCTGGCCGGCCGAATCGCCGATAGCGCGTCGGCGTGATGGGACCAATCACGCCCTGCCGGAGTTACCGGCAGGAGCGGGGAAGCGCACAAACCTTGTCCCAAGGGGAAGACACATGACACATCCAGCCGTGCATCCGGAAACGCCCCATGTGGCGGTGGCGAGCGCCTGCATCCTGGGCGAGGGGCCCGTCTGGGACCACCGGTCCGACACCCTGTTCTGGGTCGACATCAAGAACCCGGGCGTCTGGCGCTATCATCCGGACACCAAGGAGCATTACCGGATCGATGCCCCCGAACGGATCGGCTTCATCGCCCTGACGCCCGACGAGGATGTGGTCATCGCCGGCTTCAAGTCGGGTCTCGCCCGCTTCAACCTCAAGACCGGTGCGGTGCAGCCCCTCGTGTCGCCCGACAGCGACAGGCCGAACAACCGGATCAACGACGGCCATGTGGGACCGGACGGGGCCGTCTATTTCGGCACCATGGACGACGAGGAGAAGGAAGGCTCCGGGGCCTTCTGGCGTTGGGACGGCAAGGAGCTGACCCAGTTTCATTCCGGCATCATCGTCACCAACGGCCCGGCCTTCAGCCCGGACGGGCGGCGGCTCTACGCGACCGACACGATCGACGGCACGGTCTACGTCCTCGACGCTCAAGGCGGCCGGTTCGGCGAGCCGCGCCCCTTCGTCCGCTTCGCGGAGGGATGGGCGCACCCGGACGGGATGGCGGTCGATGCGGAAGGCCATGTCTGGGTCTGCCACTGGGGAGCCTCGCGCATTACCCGCTTCGCGCCGGACGGCTCCGTGGAGCGCGTCGTGCCCGTTCCCACGGCCCAGGTGACGAAATGCGCCTTCGGCGGCCCCGATCTCACCACGCTCTACATCACCACGGCGTCCATCGGCCACGATCCTCATATCGACCCGATGGCGGGCCATCTCTTCAAGGTCGAGACCGGCGGCATCCGCGGCCTGCAGGCCCATATCTTCGAGGGGTAGGAAGCATGACCATCGAGCGTTTCGGCACCCTCGACGGGCAGGACGTGCTGCAGGTCTCACTGCAGGGGCCCGACGGCATGGACGCGAAGGTGCTCACCTGGGGCGCCGTGGTGCGGGATCTGACCGTGCCGGTGGCGGGCGCTCCCCAGCGGGTCGTGCTGGGGCTCAACTCCATCGAGGATTACGTCGCCCATTCCCCCTATTTCGGTGCCATCGTCGGACGCTACGGCAACCGTATCGGAAAAGCGCGTTTCACCCTGGATGGTAGGGCCTACCGACTCGATGCCAACGAGGGTGAGAACCAGCTTCACGGTGGAGCCAAGGGCTTCGGCTCGCGGATCTGGAGCATCATCGACCATACGCCCTCCAGCGTGACCCTGAGCCTCGTGTCGGAAGACGGCGACATGGGCTATCCAGGACGTCTCGTGGCGACCTGCACATACACGCTGCTGCCGTCATCGCGCCTGCGGATCGAACTCGACGCAACGTCCGACAAGCTGACGCCGGTCAACCTCACCACCCACGGCTATTTCAACCTCGACGGCAGCCCCGACATCTCCTCTCATGAGTTGACCATCGCCGGCGATTACATCACGCCGACCCGGCCCGATCTCATCCCGACGGGCGAGATCACCGCGGTGGCGGGCACCGACTATGACTTCACGACGGCACGGCCGATCCATGTCCCGTCGCACACCCTCTACGACATCAACTATGTCCTGCGCGGCCCCTATGGCGAGCTGCGCCATGCGGCGACGCTGGCGTCGCGCCGCAATGATCTGTCCATGGAGCTGTGGACCACCGAGCCCGGCGTCCAGTTCTATGACGGCCATCTGATCGACATGCCGGTCGAAGGGCTGGGAGGGACCCGCTACGGGCGTCACGGCGGGCTTTGCCTGGAGCCTCAGCGTTTTCCGGACAGCCCCAATAATGCCCATTTTCCATCGTCTATCCTGCCGCCCGGGCAGGTGTCCCGACAGGTCAGCGAGTTCCGGTTCTCCCGCTGAGCGAGGGAACTTTGCCGGTGTAAGATTGTTCTTCTTTGTAGGCGTTGCGTTCCCGGACAGATACGAACCAAGAAGGGACAGTCCCCATGCCGGTGCTCGATGCGAAAGCTCTGGAGATCGATCCGAAGGGAGCGGCTTTCCTGAAGAGTGTTTTGCGTTCCCTTCCCACGCCGCAGACGCCTCCCAAGGAGACATCGCGGATCGTCAAGATTCGCTTCTACGCGCTCAAGAGGTCACGGGAGTTAGCGGCCGGTACGGCGTGACGGGCCGCTTACGCAGCCCGCCGTCTTCTTTCCTCACGCATCTTCAACGACAGGCGCCAGGCCACGCTTGGCGAGAAGCGCGTCGGCCGTGGGCAGGCGCCCGCGGAACGCCGTATAGGCTTCAGCCGGGTCGCGCAGGTTGCCGGCGGAATAGATGAAGCGCTTCAGCTTGGCCGCCATGTCCTTGTCGAAGGCATCGCCCGTTTCCTCGAAGGCCGTGAAGGCATCCGCGTCCAGAACCTCCGACCAGAGATAGCTGTAGTAGCCCGACGAATAGCCGTCGCCCGAAAACACATGCGCGAAATGCGGCGTGCGGTGGCGCATGATGATCTCGCGCGGCATGCCGATCTTTTCCAGCGTTTGCGCCTCGAAGGCCGACACGTCGAGATCGCTCGGATCCTTGCGGCGATGGAGTTCGAGATCCACGAAGGCGGACGACAGGTACTCGACCGTGGCGAAGCCCTGGTTGAAGTTGCGCGCGGCCATCAGGCGGGCGAGCAACTCCTCCGGAATCGGTTCGCCGGTCCGGTAATGGGTCGCGTAGCGACGCAGGATGTCCGGCTGCGACAGCCAGTGCTCGTAGAGCTGAGACGGCAGCTCCACGAAATCCGTCGATACGGCCGTACCGGCGAGCAGCGGATAGGTCACGTTCGAGAGCAGGCCGTGCAGGCCATGGCCGAACTCATGGAACAGGGTTCGCGCATCGTCGAAGCTCAGAAGCGACGGCTCGCCCGCCGCGCCCTTGGCGAAGTTCATCACGTTGACGATGATCGGCCGAATGTCGCCGGTCAGTTTCTCCTGGGACCGGAAGGCACTCATCCACGCGCCGCTCCGCTTGGACGGGCGGGCGAAATAGTCGCCGATGAAGGTGCCGATAGGATTACCGTCCGCATCCACCACCTGCCAGGCGCGGATATCGGGATGATAGCGCGGGAAGTCCTTCAACTCCTTGAAGCTGAGGCCGAAGAGGCGGTTCGCCGTTTCGAATGCGGCCCCGATGATCCGGTCGAGCTGGAAATACGGCTTGATCGTCGCCTCGTCGAGATTGTGACGCGCCATGCGGACCTGATCGGCATAATAGCGCCAGTCCCACGGTTCGATGACGATGTTGTCGCCGATGGACTGGGCCTGAGCCTGCAGGTCGTCGCGCTCCTCTCTGGCCCGCGCGATGGCGGGCGTCCAGACGTCGCTCAGGAGCTTCTGCACGTTGTCGGGCGTCTTGGCCATGGTGTCGGCGAGCTTGAAATCGGCGAACGTCTCGTAGCCGAGAAGCTTCGCCCGCTCGGCACGCAAGGCCGCCGTTTCGGTGATGATGGCCTTGTTGTCGGTCGCATTGCCGTTGTCGCCGCGCGCCGCCCAGGCCTTGAAGGCCTGCTCGCGCAGGTCGCGACGCTTGGAGAATTGCAGGAAAGGCTCGATGCTGGAGCGGGAGAGGGTGATCACGTGCTTGCCCGGCAGGCCGCGTTCCTCGGCCGCCTGCGCGGCCGCTTCACGCAGGAAGGAGGGCAAGCCCTCGAGGTCCGCTTCCCCGTCGAGAACGAGCTGATAGGATTTCTCATCCGCCAGCACGTTTTGCGAGAAATGTGTGCCGAGGCTCGCCAGCCGTTCGGTGATGGCAGCGAGACGCTTCTTCTCGTCCGGTCCAAGCCTGGCGCCGGCGCGCACGAAGATGGTGTGATACCGGTCGAGGACGCGGGCCTGTTCGGGTGTCAGGCCGAGGCTGTCGCGCTTTTCGTAGAGAGCCGCCACGCGCCGGTAGAGCGCCTCGTTCATGAAGATGCTGTTGCGGTGCTTGGCGAGGATCGGCGCCATCTCGCGCTCCACAGCCTGGACCGCGTCGTTGGTATGCGATCCGGCCAGGTTGAAGAACACGCCGCCGACTTTCTTCAGCGTCTGACCGCTCTTTTCCAGAGCTTCGATGGTGTTCGCGAAGCTCGGCTCCTCGAGGCTGTCGGCAATGGCCGCGATCTGTTTCTGCTGCTCGGCGAGCGCCGCGTCGAAGGCAGGCTTGTAATGCTCCGGCGCGATGGACTCGAAGGGCGGAAGCCCGAACGGGGTGGTCCACGGCGTGAGAAGGGGATTGCCTGCGAGAGCCGTGTCTGAAACCGTCATGATCGCTCCTGCCTGATGATCGTCGCGCTGCAAGTCTTAATCGTCTCACCCGCTCACGGGAAGGGCCCTCGCACCTGTCGAGGCGTCCGCCCCGGCCAGATATTGCTGCAGGAAGGCGAGGGAGCGTGCGGACGCATCATGGTCCGCAGCCCCCCTGAAGCCGTGGCCCTGGCCGGGATAGACCTTGATCTCATGCGGCACGTTCTGCTGGCGCAGCAGCGCCTCGACCGCATAGGCGTTCGAAACCGGCACGATGGGATCGGCCGAGCCGTGCAGGACAAGGGTCGGAGGCAGCTTGGACGTGGTGGCGATCGCCCCCTGGGGAAGCGGGCCGAAGTAATTCACCAGCGCCTTCACGCGGCCGTCCGAGCTTGCAACGGCAAGGCCCAACGCCGCCCCGAGAGAGATGCCGATGATGCCGATGCGATGCGGGTCGGCTCCTGGGTGATCCGATGCGAAGGCGAGCGCATCCTGAACCGTGCCCATCCAGGGCATGAAGTTCTGGAACAGGGTGCCGAAGGAGGCTCTCTTCTCGCCGGTACGATCGAGATAGTGGACGAGGTGAACCTGATAGCCGGCGGCCGCCACGTTGCGGGCGCCCTCGCGATATTGCGTGTTGTAGCTCAACCCATCGGCGCCGTGCAGCATCAGCACGGCCGGGCGGGGCAGGGAGCCCGGCGCCTGGAAGGTCTCGACCGCGATGGCCTTGCCGCCGCTTCTGAAGCTGTTCCGTTGGGTCGTGACGGGCATCGGGGTCGGTTTGTCCTGTTGGGCGTGAGCGGTCGAAGAGGCAGCCAGGGCTGCTCCGATCAGGAGATTGCGTCGGGTGAGGGGCATGGAGGCTGGGAGCTGAGGGCAAAATCTCGGGATTGTTCATAGAGATGGGATCGGATTCCCGGGCATGGAGATGGCAAAAGGTCCCAGCTTTCCTCGGCGGAGGAGCGTTGTTGTTATGCTCAAGGATCGTTTGGCCGTCGAAGACGTTGTTTGCAGGTCGGCGAGAGTGTCTCGCGGCCCAGCAGAGATACCTCACATGCGTCCAGGCCCTCCCACCTTGCCTCCCTCGGAGACGGAGATCGAGCCTCCCGCGGTTCCTGGGCTGTCCGGGCTCATGACCCTGGCCGTCGGGGTCGTCGTGCTCGCCGGGCTCTATGTGGGCCGGGAAGTCTTCCTGCCCGTCGTGATGGCGATACTGCTGGCCTTCGTGTTGGCCCCCTTCGTCGAAGTGCTGCGCCGGTGGCGCCTTGGCCGCGTTCCGTCCGTCATCGTGGCCGTGCTGGTCGCCGTAGGGATCATCGTTTCCCTCGGCGCGGTCATCGGCTTCCAGCTGGCAGGCCTGGCAAGCGATCTGCCGCGCTATCAGACCACCATCGAGACGAAGGTCGGTTCGCTCCGCGAGGGTACGCTCGGCAAGCTGCCGAGCCTCCTGAAGGATTTCGGCCGCCGCTTCGACCGCGCCGTCGCGGAGCCTCCGCAGGAACAGGCGCCCGCAAGGCCGGCCGCATCCGCACCAGCTGCCCCGGCAGAGCCTTCCGGCCCGCTTCCGGTCGAGGTCCACGAACCGGAGCCGACGCCGTTTCAGATGGCCCGTGACGTTCTGCTGCCGGTGCTCGGGCCGCTCGCCACGATGGGCATCGTCTTCGTGGTGCTCGTCTTCATCCTCATGCAGCGCGAGGATCTGCGCGACCGCATGATCCGTCTGTTCGGAGCAAGCGACCTCCATCGCACCACCGTGGCCATGGACGATGCGGCGCGACGGCTCAGTCGGTACTTCCTGACCCAGCTTGCCCTGAATGCTTCCTTCGGCGTCGTCGCCGGCATCGGTCTATGGATCATCGGCGTGCCCAGTCCGGTCCTGTGGGGCGTCTTCGCCGCGCTCATGCGGTTCGTGCCCTATATCGGCTCTTTCCTCGCCGCCCTGCCGCCGATCCTCCTGGCCGCCGCCGTCGATCCCGGCTGGTCCATGGCCCTCATGGCCATGGCGCTGTTCCTGATCGGCGAGCCGCTCATGGGCCACGTGATCGAGCCGATCGTCTATGGACAGAGCACGGGCCTGTCACCCTTCTCGGTGGTCATCTCGGCCATCTTCTGGACCTGGCTCTGGGGACCTGTCGGCCTTCTCATCGCTACGCCTCTCACCCTCTGCCTCGTGGTGCTGGGCCGGCATGTGGAGAGGCTCGAATTTCTGGACGTCCTGCTCGGCGACAGGCCCGCTTTGACGCCGGCCGAGAATCTCTACCAGCGCATGCTCGCCGGGGATCCTGACGAAGCACTGGATTCGGCGGAGCTCCTGCTGAAGGAGCGCTCCCTTACATCCTATTACGACGAGGTGGCACTCAAGGGTCTCCAGCTCGCGGCCAACGATGCGACGCGCGGGGTCCTCACTCAGCGCCAGCTCGATCAGGTCAAGGATGTGATCCGGGCTCTGGTTCAGGATCTCAGCCCCCATAGCGATGTGGAGCCGGAACCGCACGAGACCAAGGATGAGCCCGTCGCCTCTCCTGCGAGCACGCAGCCCGACAACAAGGAACCGGCGGTCGCGCAGCCGATGCCGCCGGACAGCAACGTCCCGGAGGCCTGGCGGGCGGATGGCGCGATCCTGTGTGTCGCCGGACGCGGTCCTCTCGACGAGGCTGCATCGGAGATGCTGGCGCAGCTTCTGAACAAGCATGGACTCGGCACGCGCGTCATTCCGCATTCGGCCGTGTCGCGCCGGGAGATCTTCAATCTCGACATGACCGGCGTGCAGATGGTGTGCATCAGCTATCTGGAGATCAGCGGTACGCCGGCACATCTGCGCTACCTGCTGCGGCGTCTGAAGCAGAAGGCTAAGGCGCCTGCCCTGGTGGGTCTCTGGCCGGCGGAGGACGCTGTCCTGAAGAGCGAGGCAATGCGCGCAACGCTCGGCGCCGATTACTACGTCTCATCCTTGCGGGATGCCGTGGTGCAGTGCCTGAAAACGGCGACCGGCGAGGAGAAAGTGCCGGAGCCGGCCAATACGCCGGCTGTCGAAGAGGCAATGGCAGCCAAGAGACTGCCGTTGCCGGCGTGACGGCTGTTAGAGCTGACTCCATTGGCATGGAATCGGCTCTCTTCTTTGGTTGGCCGCTTCACCGAAAATGCTCTAGCGCATCGGACGTGAATTCGAACTCACGTCCGATGCGCTCAGTTTTTGTTGTGTCGCATCTCTCTACGTAAAGCTGGTTCCCGCTTTTGCGTTCGATGCTTCAGGCCGCGTTCTTCCGCGCAAGCCGTGCCTTGATGCTCGCGGGGTCAGCCCGCGGGGTCGCTGCGAAGAGCGTCTTGGTGTAGTCGTGCTTCGGGCTCGAGAACACCTCGTCGCGGGTGCCGTATTCGACCGCTTCGCCGAAATACATCACCATCACGTCATCGGCGATATAGCGGACCACCGACAGGTCATGGCTGATGAAGACGTAGGTGAGATTGAACTCGTCCTGGAGGTCGGCCAGCAGGTTCAGCACCTGGGCCTGCACGGAGAGGTCGAGCGCGGAAACCGGCTCGTCGAGAACGAGCAGGCTCGGATTGAGCATCAGGGCACGGGCAATCGCAATGCGCTGGCGCTGACCGCCGGAGAACATGTGCGGATAGCGGTTGTAATGCTCCTCGCCGAGGCCGACCTTCTTCAGCATCGCCATGGCACGGTCGCGGCGCTCGGACGCCGGAACATTGCCGTGGATCACCAGCGGGGCGCCCAGAACGTCGCCGATCTTCTGGCGCGGATTGAGCGAGCCGTAGGGGTTCTGGAACACAATCTGCACTTCGCGCCGAAGATCCTTCGTGAGGTCTCCTTTCGCGATGTCGACCTTGTTGCCCTGGATGAGCAGGTCGCCGGAGGTCGCGGGGTCGATCAGCGTGAGGATGCGCGCGAGCGTGGATTTGCCGCAGCCGCTCTCGCCGACGATGGCGAGGGTTTTCCCCTTCTCGACCGTGAAGCTCACGCCCTTGACGGCATGGACTGTCCGGCCCTTGGAGAAGAGGCCACCGGGGATATGGTAATCCCGTACGATGTTTTGGGCTTCGAGAACAACACTCATGATACGGCCGCTCCGGCGATCTCGCTTCCGTCCTTGAAATAATCGGCGATGGTGGGCAGGCGGTCACCCGTCGCGTTGTCGGGCAATGCGGCGAGGAGGGCCTTCGTGTAGTTGCTGCGCGGGTTCTCGAACAGCGTCAGAACATCCGCCTCTTCCATCTTGCGGCCCTTGTACTGGACCACCACGCGATCGGCGGTTTCTGCGACCACGCCCATGTTGTGGGTGATCATGATCATGCCCATCCCGTGCTCGGCCTGAAGCTTCACGAGAAGGTCCAGGATCTGCTTCTGGATCGTCACGTCGAGCGCGGTGGTCGGCTCGTCGGCGATCAGGAGCTTCGGATTGCACGCGATGGCCATGGCAATCATCACGCGCTGGCACTGGCCGCCTGACATCTGGTGCGGGAAAGAGCTCAGGCGCTCGTCGGGGTTGGGAATGCCGACCAAGGTCAGAAGCTCGATGGCGCGGGCGCGCCGCTCCCGGCGCCCGAGACCGAGATGGAAGCGCAGCACCTCCTCGATCTGGAAGCCGACCGTGTAGCAAGGGTTCAGGCTTGCCACCGGCTCCTGGAAGATCATCGCGATGTCCTTGCCGACGATCTTGCGCCGCTCGGAATCGGACATCGTGAGAAGATCGCGGCCGTTGAAGGCCATCTTGTCTGCCGTCACTTTCGCGGTCCAGGGCAGAAGGCCCATCACGGCGAGCATCGAAACGGATTTGCCCGAGCCGGATTCGCCGACGATCGCCAGCACCTCGCGCTCGTCGACCTTGAGCGATACGCCATCGACGGCCCGGAACATGCCGACCGAGGTCTGGAACTCGACGACGAGGTTCTCGATTTCAAGAAGAGCCATGATCAGGACCTCTTCAGTTTCGGGTCGAGGGCATCGCGAAGGCCGTCGCCCAGAAGATTGAAGGCGAGCACCGTGATGAGGATGGCGAGACCCGGGAAGGTCACCACCCACCAGGCGCGGAGCACGAATTCGCGGGCATCGGCCAGCATGGTGCCCCATTCCGGCGACGGCGGCTGCGCGCCGAGACCGAGGAAGCCGAGCGCGGCGGCATCCAGGATGGCGGTCGAGATGCCGAGGGAGGCCTGCACGATCAGCGGGGCGGTGCAGTTCGGCAGCACTTCCCTGAACATCAGGCGCATCGTGCCGGCGCCGCTCACCCGGGCGGCCGTGACGTATTCCTTCGAGGTTTCGGTGATCACCGCCGCGCGGGCAAGGCGCACGTAATGCGGCAGGATCACCAGCGCCACCGCCAGCATGGCGTTCATAAGGCCGGGACCCAGCACCGCCACGATCACGATGGCGAGCAGAAGGCTCGGCAGGGTGAGGACGATGTCCATCAGGCGCATGATGAAGATCTCAGTCAAGCCGCGGAAGAAGCCCGCAACGAGACCGAGCACCGTGCCGATGATGATGGAGATCGTCACCACCACGATGCCGATCAGGAGCGACAGGCGCGCGCCGTAGATCATGCGCGAAAGGATGTCGCGGCCGATCGGGTCGGTGCCAAGCGGATAGGCGAGCGAGCCGCCCTCCTGCCAGAACGGCGGCTTCAGGGCGATGGTGGTGTCGGTGATGTAAGGCGAGTGCGGCGCGAGCACGTCGGCGAGCAGCGCCACGAGCACCACCACGACGATCACGACGAGCCCGGCGACGGCACCGTGGTTGGCGCTGAAATAGCTCCAGAACTCGCGCAGCGGGTGGGGAGGGGTGGCCGTCGGAGCTGCGACAGCCGGGGCTTCCATGGTTTCAGTGGTCATCGCGTATGCCTGATACGAGGATTGATGAGACCGTAGGCAAGGTCGACGAGAAGGTTCACGCTCATCACGACAACGCCGAGGAGCAGGGCACCGCCCTGGAGCACCGGATAATCGCGGCGGAAGATGGCATCGATGAGCCATTTGCCGACGCCCGGCCAGGAGAAGATGGTTTCCGTGAGGATCGCGCCGGTGAACAGCACGCCGACCTGCAATCCGATCACCGTCACGACGGGGATGAGCGCGTTGCGCAGGGCGTGCAGGGCGATGATCCGGAACCGGGGCAGGCCCTTGGCCTTGGCGGTGCGGATGTAATCTTCGCCCAGGACCTCGAGCATGGCGGAGCGCGTCATGCGGGCGATCACGGCGAGCGGCACGGTGCCGAGCACGATTGTGGGAAGGATCAGGTGGTTCACCGCCGACCAGAAGGCTTCCGGCTCATCCGAGAGCAGGGTGTCAATCAGGAGGAAGCCGGTTACCGGCTCGATGTAGTAGAGCACATCGATGCGGCCCGAGACCGGCGTCAGGTCGAACTGCACCGAGAAGAGCAGGATGAGAATGAGACCCCACCAGAAGATCGGCATGGAATAGCCGGTCAGCGAGATGCCCATCACGCCGTGGTCGAAGATCGAATTTCGTCGGATGGCCGCGATGATGCCCGCAGGAAGCCCGATCACGAGAGCAAAGAGGATCGCGCAGAGCGCCAACTCGACCGTTGCGGGGAACAGCGACGAGAATTCGTTGAGAACGGGCTCCTGGGTGATCATCGACTTGCCGAGATCGCCCTGCAGAACGCGGGACAGATAGATCCCGTATTGCACGAAGATCGGCCGGTCGAGACCATATTCCTTCAGGAGCTGCTCATGGCGCGCAGGATCGATGCCGCGCTCGCCGGCAAGTGTTTCGATGGGATCGCCCGGGACCAGGCGGATCAGGAAAAAGGCCAGCAGCGTGATCCCGAGGAAGGTCGGTATGATCAGGCTGACGCGAGTGAAAATGAATCTGAGCATCGTCTGAACGTAAAAAGGCGGAGCGGCTTTTTTGAGCCGCTCCGCCGTAGGTTGAAGGGATGAGCTTACTTGCCCTTGATGTCCACGCCGTAGAAGGTGTGGCGACCGAACGGCGAGAGCTTGAAGTCCACGACTTCCTTGCGGATCGGCTTCAGCTGCACGGCGTGAGCCACCGTGAACCAGGGAGCCTGCTCCTTGAACACCACCTGGGCCTGCTCGTAGAGCTTGGTGCGCTCGGCCTGATCGGTCGTGACCTTCGCCTTGGTGACGAGATCGTCGAACGGCTTGTAGCACCACTTGGCGATGTTCGAACCCGAGTTGCTCTGCGCCGAGGCGCAGCCCAGCAGGGTGTGCAGGAAGTTGTCCGGGTCGCCGTTGTCACCGGTCCAGCCGAGCTGGGCCATCTGGTGCTCGCCGGCCTGAGCCCGTTTGCGGTACTCACCCCACTCGAAGCTCTTGATCTCGGCCTTGACGCCGATCTTGGCGAGGTCGGCCTGCATCAGCTCGGCGATGCGGCGGGCATTCGGGTTGTAGGGGCGCTGCACCGGCATGGCCCACAGGTCGGTCTCGAGGCCGTTCGGGTAGCCGGCTTCCGCCAGGAGCTTCTTGGCGGCTTCGGGATTGTACTCGTCTTCCTTCACGTTGTCGTTGTACGACCACATGGACGGCGGGATCGGGTTCTTGGCCGGAACGCCCGAGCCGAGGAACACGGCGTCGACGATCGCCTTCTTGTTCATGGCCATGTTGAAGGCCTTGCGGACGCGCACGTCGTCGAAGGGCTTCTTCGTGGTCTGATAGGCGAGATAGCCGATGTTCAGGCCGGGCTGCTCGAGAATCTGGACGTTCGGGTCCTTCTTCATGGCCTCGAGGTCAGCCGGGTTCGGATACGGCATGACGTGGCATTCGCCCTTCTGGAGCTTCGCCCAGCGCACGGAGGCGTCCGGGGTGATCGAGAAGACGAGGTCGTCAAGGGCGGCTTTGCCGCGGAAGTACTCAGGGAAGGCCTTGTAGCGGATGATCGCGTCCTTCTGGTACTGGACCAGGTAGAACGGACCCGTGCCGATCGGCTCCTGGTCGATCTTCTCGGGGCTGCCGGCCTTCATCATGGCATCGGCATATTCCTTCGACTGAACGCTTGCCCACATCATGGCGAGGTTGGCCAGGAACGGGGCCTCGGGCTGGTTCAGGGTCACGCGAACGGTATAGTCGTCAACCTTCTCGACCGACTTCAGGAGCTTGGGCATGCCCATGTCGCTGAAGTAGGAGTGGTTGGGGCTGGTGACCTTGAAGTAGGGATTCTCTTCCTTCCACTGACGCTCGAACATGAACACGATGTCGTCGGCGTTCATGTCGCGGGTCGGCTTGAAGTTCTTGCTGGAGTGCCACTTCACGCCCTTGCGCAGGTGGAAGGTGTAGACCGTGCCGTCAGCGGAGACGTCCCACTTCTCTGCGAGGCTCGGCTGAACCTTCGTGCCGCCGCGCTCGAATTCGACGATGCGGCTGTAGATCTGTTCGCTGGCGTCGAAGGAGGTGCCGGTGGTGTTCACGCCGGGATAGAAGTTCTCCGGGCTGCCCTCGGAGCAGTAGACAAGGGTCTTGGCTGCCAGCGGAGCAGCGGCCAGGAAAGCCGGAACGCAGATGGCTGCGAAAAGGGCTGATTTTTTCATTACCTAGGTCCTCTGAGACGGCTCTACTCGTGGCCGTTCTGTGACGGAGTTAAGGTGCGAAGCTCCGATAAAGTCAATCTGTCCATGAAACAATGGATAATTTTTAAAAGAAATTTACCATTTTCTGCCGTAGCGGCAGCTGGAATCAGCGGGCGGGAGCGTCAATTTTCCGCGATTCCACGCCACTCTCGCCAAAAGTGGACAGAACACTTTTTGTCCACAATCCACGGTTCCTCCAGGAATGTCAGGCGGACGAACCGTGATCCTGGTCCATGCGGGCCGCCTCGGTGACCTTCGCGGCGAGATCTGCGCGGCTGAACGGCTTGTGAAGCATCAGGTAGTCGTCCGGGAGCCGCTTCGGATCGGCATATCCCGTCACCAGGAGGATCCCGAGGCCAGGCCGGATCTCCCGCGCCTTGTCGGCGAGGTCGGTTCCCGTCATGCCGGGCATCGCAAAATCGGCGATGAGGAGGTCCAGCTGATGATCCGCCTTGAGGATATCGAGGGCCGACAATCCGTCCGCGGCCTCCACGACCCGGTGCCCCATTTCTGTCAGGTAGGCAGCCGTGACCGTCCGAACGTCGGCGTCGTCATCGACGAGAAGAATGCGCACCTTGGGCGCGTCGTGGGCGACCGCCTGCTTCTCCTGAGGCCCCTTCTCCTGTTCCGCGGCGGCGCGGGACAAGTAGAGCTCCACCGTCGTACCCGATCCGACTGCGCTGTGTATGGTTACGGTGCCGCCGGATTGCTGCGCCAGGCCGTACACCATGGGCAGCCCGAGGCCTGTGCCCTTGCCCACCTCCTTGGTGGTGAAGAAGGGTTCGAGGACACGGGTCAGGACCTCCGGAGGAATGCCGCTTCCGGTATCCACGACCGAGATCACCACATATTCGCCGCCGCCCAAATCAGGGATCCGGCCTTCGTCGACCGTTTCGTTCCGGGTCGAGAGGGTCAGGATGCCGTTCTCGGCCATGGCATCGCGGGCATTGATGCACAGATTGAGAATCGCGAGTTCGAGCTGGTCCGGGTCGACCATGGCGGTCCACAGGCCCTCGCTGAGATGCCGTTCGATCCGGATCACGCCGCCCAGGGTGCGGGTCAGCAGATCGTTCATGCCGGTGATGACCTGGTTCACATCCACGGCCTGAAGCCGCAGGTCCCGCTGGCGGCTGAAGCTCAGGAGCCGCTGGGTCAGAGAGGCGCCCCGTTCCGCCGCATAGGTGGCGTTCTGCAGAAGCCGGGTCAGCCGGGGATCGTCGGGAGCCCGGCGGGAGGCGAGATCCAGGCTGCCGAGGACGGCCATCAGCAGGTTGTTGAAGTCGTGGGCGACGCCGCCCGCGAGGGTGCCGAGAGCCTGCATCTTGTCCGCCTGTCGCAGGCGCATTTCCATCAGCTTGCGCTCGGTGATGTCGCGCTCGATGGTGGCCAGGTTCGTGACGGTGCCCGCCTCGTCCAGGATCGGAATGTGGTTGATGAGGATCCACTGGGTCGTGCCGTCGGGTGCGGTCCGCTCCTCGACCACCTCGTCGGGCGTGCGCGCCGCAATGGCCCGGCGCTCAGCCTCCTCGATCATCGTGGCACGCTCCGGCGAGATGTAATCCCGCTCCTTGCGGCCCAGGCAATCTTCCGTACCGCAGCCGAGGCTTCGCGCCTTGCTGGCGTTCAGGCGCACGAAGCGGCCCTCCAGGTCCTTGAACGAGATCAGGTCGCCCGTGCTTTCCATCAGCCCGCGCAGAAGCGCCCGTTCCGTGTCGAGCTTGCGGGCCAGCATGCGTCGCTGGTAGGCCGCCGCCACCATGTTGGAGAGGGCGGCCGGATCCCAGGGCTTCGGCACATAGGCCATGATGCGGCCCTTGTTGACCGCGCCGATGACGGCCTTGAGATCCGCATACCCGGTCAGGAGAATGGCATCGGCATCGGTCTCGTGGCGCGCCTGGGCCAGGAACTCGTCGCCCTGCATCTCTGGCATGCGCTGGTCCGAGATGATGATGGCGATGTCGGGTTCGTGCCGAATGATGTCGAGTGCCTGCATCGGCGAGGATGCGGTCAGGACGCGGTAGTCGTTCTCGAACAGATCCTCGAGCGCAATCAGGATATCCGGCTCGTCATCGACGACCAGAATCGTACCATGGGTTGATTTCATCTCGCTCGACAAGGTCATGAAACAATATGCCTCGGGATCGTGATGGTGAAGCAGGCGCCTCCCTGAGGGCCTGCATCCACCGCAATCGATCCTTTGTGGGCCTGGACGACGCTATAAGCGATGGCGAGGCCAAGTCCAGTTCCAGACCCTACGGGCTTGGTGGTGAAGAACGGTTCGAAGATGCGCTCCCGCAATTCCCCTGGAATCCCCGGCCCTGTGTCGCTGATCTTGATGGTATAGGTTGTCTCGTCGCTCTCAGTTTCAATGTCTATGCCGCCGGTTCCCTTGATCGCATCGGCGGCATTGCCGACGATGTTCATGACGACCTGGTTCAGAAGGGCAGGCGAGCAGTAGAGATCCGGAGCCGCGTTGTAATGGCGGCGCACATCGATCCGGGTGCCGAGCTTGTGACCCAGAAGGGCCAGGACGGTTTCGATCGATTCCGGCACGTTGACCGTCTGGAAATCGCCTTCGTCCAGGCGGGAGAAGCGTCTCAGATTGAGGACGAGCTCCTGGATCCGGGCAAGGCCCAGCTTCATGGCGCCGACCCGGTCGCGCGATTTCTGCACCTGCCGCTCGAGACCTGCCTCCGGCGGGAGCTTCGCGGCGATTTCCGTCAGCAATCTCTCCACGGTTCCCTGATGGGCCTGGATGAACGCGAGGGGATTGTTGATCTCATGGGCAATGCCCGCCACCAATTCGCCGAGGGACGCCATCTTGGCGGCCTGGACGAGCTGCGCCTGCGTGCCCTTGAGGAGATCGTTGGCTTCCGCCAGCTCGCGATTGGCATTGGCGAGCGCCTCGGCGGAGGCGGCCTCCGCCCGGGCCTTGGCGAGGGCCAGCTCCCGCTCGCGCAGCTCCGCCTCGATGCGCCAGTTCTCGTCCTGCATGAGCTTGCGCCGGACGAGCGCGCGGATGCGCACGCGCATCACGTCGGCCTCGACCGTGGAGGGAACGATATCGTCGACCCCCGCGGCAAAGGCCCGTGCGAGCAGATCGCCGCCATCTTCGTGGCCGAGGCCCACGATGGCGAAGCTCGGGGCATCCGTGCCGGGCAGGGGCGCAAGGCCGCGATAGAGGTTCAGCTGCCGGCACAATTCGATGCCGTCGAACCCCGGACTGAGCAGGTTGACCAGGACGCAGTCCCAGGTGGCTTCCCGTTGGCGGACGAACCGGAGCGCCTCGGCCGGTTCCGAGGCGGGCGTCACCGCGTAGCCTTCATGGGCCAGCAGGTTCTGAAGGTAGGCGCGGTGGGTCGGGCTGTCGTCCACGATCAGGACGCAGGCCCGGCGGAAGGTGCCGAAACTCGGCGATTGCCGCTCTTCCTGGGAATTTCCGATCGGAGACGAGCGGCGGCGCAGAAGGGCCTTGATCCGCAGCACGATCAGGTCCTGCTCGGCGGATTTGGAGATGTAGGCATCCGCGCCACTCTCCAGGCCCTGCCGCTCGACGGTCCGTTCCCTGGCTTCGGTCAGCATGATGACCGGGATCGCCCGCGTCCTTACGTTGAGGCGCATCTGGCGGGTCAGTTCGTCTCCGTTCATGCCGGGCAGATGGTAGTCGGCGATGACGAGATCGGGCAGCTTCTCGTTCAGGCTGTCGAGGGCGGCCTCCGCGGTGGACCGCCAGGAGACGTTGAACCCGTTCGTCTCGAGCATGTGGCGCAGCTGAAGGGCCTGGGTTTCCGAATCCTCGACCAGGAGAATCTCGGCCGCCTGAGCGACGGAACCGGCGCTCATTCGCCTTCTCCTCGCGCCAGACGCAGGATCCGGGGGCCGATCAGGTCGAGGGGCAGGCTGACATTGACGCCGCCCAGGCGGGCTGCGGCGGCGGGCATGCCGTAGACGACGGCGGTGCTTTCGTCCTCGGCCAGTCCATAGCCTCCGGCCTGGCGCAGCTCGACGAGGCCTTGGGCGCCATCCTCGCCCATGCCGGTGAGGATGACCCCGAGGCCCCTCCGGCCGACAGACCGGGCCATCGACTGGAACAGCATGGTGGCGGAGGGCCGCTGGTTGCCCAGGGGAGGTTCGGCACTCACCTTCAGGGTCCCGGCAGGGGAAAGCAGCAGGTGCCGGTCGCCGGGCGCCACATAGACGGTGCCCGCAGCCGGGATCTCCTGATCCTGAGCCAGGCGGACCTTCAAGGGCAGCAGTCCGTTCAGCCAGGAGGCGAAGCCCTCCATGAACGGAGCGCCCATGTGCTGGACGAGGAGGACCGGCAGCGAAAAGTCCGCCGGGAGAGCCCCCAGGACCTTCGCGAGGGCCGGCGGACCGCCCGTGGAGGCGGCGATGCCCATGATGCTCGGGCGGGCCGCGCTCCATTCCGGTTCGCGCCTGGCAGGTGCGATCGTCGCCTTTTCTCGCCATGGCGCGAAGGAGCGCTGCCGGACCACCGGGACCTGGCTCATGATGTAGAGCTGGGTGCAGATGGTGCTGGCGATCCCCGCATAATTGGCGCTGGAGAGGCCGACGGGCTTTTCCACCACCGTGAGCGCGCCCGCCCGCAAGGCATTCATGGAGATCTTGAGGGAGGAATCCTCGATGCTGTCGGCGATGACCACGATGGGGGTCGGGTGTTCCGACATGATCCGGCGCGTCGCCTCGAGCCCATCCATACCGGGAAGGCGGATATCCATGGAGACCACGTCCGGTTCCACGCGGCCGATCTCCTGGAGGGCCTCCTCGGCCGAGCTGACGGCGGCCGCGACCACGAGGCGGGGATCGCTGGCGATGATATGGACGAGCAGCTGACGGACGACGAGGGAATCCTCGACGACCATCACACGCACCCGTGTCTGAGACGCCATGCTCATCGCCGCATACTCACAACACCTGCCCGATCGTCGCCAAGAGCTCGCGCTGATCGAACTTCTGCTTGGTAATATAGGCGCTCGCGCCCAGATCCAGACCCTTGCGCACGTCCTCCGGGTCGGCCCGCGAGGTCATGAGAATCACGGGCAGCGTGGAGAGCCGCGGATCGTTCTTGACCGCCTGCAGCAGCCCGAACCCGTCCATGCGCGGCATTTCCACGTCGGCGATGACGAGATCGACCATGGCTTCGCCCGAGCGCAGGACGTGAAGGGCATCGATTCCGTCGACGCTGAGAAGGACTTCGTAGCCCTGCGCCTCCAGGATGCTCTTCTCGAGCGTGCGGGTCGTGATGGAATCGTCGACGACGAGGATCGTCCGCGCCCGCCGCTCCTCCTCGGGAGCCCACCGGGCGAGCCCGAGGCCGCTGGCTGCGAGGCTGCCTTCGTTCTTCACCCAATGCTCGACCAGCTTGTCGGGGCTCAGCACGAGGGCCGGCATTTCATTTTCCAGCAGGACGGTGCCCGAGACCAGGTCGTTGAGCCCGACCGCCTGGATATCGCTGACCAGCATCGTCCGGACATCGTGGAAGGTATTGACGGCGAGCGCGCAGGAGCGGGAGCCGTGACGGACAAGCACGGCCTTCACGTGTCCAGCCTCGGTCGGGAGGGGGGCATTCGGGGATCCTGTCAGGGCTGCGAGGGCGACGACTGGAACGATAACGTCCTGTCCCCCGATCTCGATCCGTGCCGTGGGACGGCCTTCCACACTTTCCAGCGAGTCGGCGGTAAGCCGCAGGAGGCGCACCACCGCGTGGGAGGGCAGGCCGAACATCCGCTCCTCCGCCTCCAGGAGCAGCAGCGGCTGGCGCGCCGCCGTGAAGGGCACGTTCAGCAGAATCTCCGTGCCGTGGGGATAGCGCGGCCGCATCAGAACGGAGCCCTGCAACTTGCGGGCGGCCTCCGCGACCACGGACAGGCCCATGCCCCGGCCCGAGAGCCGGTCGACCTCGCCGGCCGTCGAGAAACCGGGGGCGAAGACGAGGGACAAAAGCTGGTCCATCATCGGCGGCGGATCACCGGCAGCGCGCGGCTGCAACAGCCCACGTTCGATAGCCACCTCCTCGATGCGCCCCAGGTTCGGACCCCGGCCGTCGTCGCGGACGGCGATGACCAGGCGGCCGCCGCGGGAGGCCAATTCCAGGGTGACTTCGGCCCGCTCCGTCTTGCCTTTCGCGAAGCGCTCCTCCGGCGGCTCGATCCCGTGGCTCACCGCATTGCGCAGGAGGTGCATCACGGGATCCTTGAGGGCCTGCAGCACCTGCCTGTCCGCCTGGATGTCGAGGCCGATGCTGCGCACGTTCACGTCGCGTCCGGCCTTGCGGGCGATTTCGCGGACCATATGGCCGAAACCGCCGAAAACCGTCTCCGCCGAGACGAGGGAGACGCGGTCGATGTTGTCGCGAACCTGACGTGCCGCCTGTTCGACGGACCAGCTCGACTGCCGCCTGTCCCGGGAGAGGGCCGACAGCCTGCGGAACAGCGCCTTCAGCCCCTGGTCGAAATCACGCAGGCGCGGCGCGAAGGAGGGGAGAGCGCGGGAGCCGGTGCCGTCGGAACCGCGCTGCGCGGTGGAACCCAGCGTGTTGACCTGCGCGTGAAGCTGGTCCCAGCTTCGCCTGAGGCCCCGAACTTCCAGCTCGATCTGCCGCAACGTGTCGTCGATGCCCTCATTGGCCTGCAACTCGGCCAGGAGCTGATGCATGGAATCGGACAGTTCCTCGATCTGCTCTGTGGCGACACGGAGATAAGCCCCCGTGCCGGCATCGGCCTGTGCAGGCGCATCCGTCCTGGGTGCTGCCGGTTCCGGCTCGAGGAGGGCAGGCTTCGAAACCGGCGCCGGTGCTGGTGCCGTCTCCCGCTCCGGCGGCTTCAGGACGTCCGCGACGAGATCCTCGATGAGGTCGAGGTTCTGCCTCACCGCTGCGATCGTGGGCTCGTCCAGGGATTGCTGGCCATCGAGCACCTGGGAGAAGAGCGCTTCGAGCTGATGGGCCACTTCCTCCACGGCCGGAAGGTCGACCGCCCGGGCCGCACCCTTGAGGCTGTGCGCCCGGCGAAACACGTCCGTCAGGTCGATCTCGCCCCCGCCCGCGTGGTCGAGCGCGGTCCGGATCGCCTGAAGATGCTCCCGGTGCTCCGCCTCGAAGGCTGCCAAAAGCTGCTTGCGAATATCCGTCACGACACGCGCATCCCCATCCTCTGCCGGTTACAGACGATAGCGCTCGGCGAGGCCGAGAAGCTGCTGCGCAAGGGATGACAGGTTGGCGGCCGCGGTATCGAGCTGGCGGGTGCCCGCAGCCGTCTGCTGGCTGGCCTGACGGATGTTCTGGAGGGCTCCCATCACCTGCTCGATGCCGAGCTGCTGCTGGTTGGTCGAGGCGATGATCTGCTGGAAGGTCTGGACGCTTTCCTGGATCTGGCTGGAGATGCCGGTGATGGTCTGCTGGGTGGTGTCCGTGCGCTCCTTGCCGGCGGCCACGCGCTTCACCGCTTCTTCCGTGAGCATCACGGACGAATTGATGCCGCGCTGAATGTCACCCAGGATCGAACGGACCTGCAGCGTCGCGTCCTTCGCCTGATCGGCGAGCGTCTTCATCTCGGAGGCCACCACCGCGAAGCTGCGCCCGTTCTCGCCGGCGGCCGCCGCCTCGATGGCGGCGTTCAGGGCGAGAAGATGCGTGCGCTCGGAAATGTCGTTGACGGACGTGATGATCTCGCCGACCGCCTGCGTCTTCTCGCTCAGGGCGACGATGTTCTCCGCCACCGCTTCCGCCTGCTCGCGGATCGCGTCCATGGCGCGGGCCGTTTCCTCGACCGCCTGCAATCCCGAGACACTGGTCTGCGCCGCCGCCTGGGCCGATGCGATGACCTCCTGCGCGCGCTTTCCGATCTGGGTTCCGGAATGGGTGATCTCGTCGACCGTTGCGGCGGTTTCCTGCACGGCTGCCAGCTGTTCCTCGACGGAGGCGGCCTGCTCCTGGGTCGAGGCGCGGATTTCCGCCGCCGCGGCGTTCAGGTTTTCCGTCGCCTCGCGGCTCTGTTGCGCGAGTTGGCGCAGGCCGTCGACCATGGTGTTGAGCGTGGCGCCGAGATGCCCGATCTCGTCCTTGCCGGCCACGGCCTTCTGGCCACCGAGCTCCCCGCGCCCGACCCGCTCGACGAAGCTCATGAAGTTGCCGAGAGGGCCCGTAATGGAGGAGCGCAGGGCATAGGTGATCAGGACGCTCAGGAGCGCCGCGACCGCCACGGCCACGATGATCGACATCCGGCTCTGCTCATAGACTTCACCGATCCGCCTCTGGCCGATCGTGATCGCTTCGCCGAGAACGCTGCGGGCCTGCACGAGATTCCTGTTCCAGGATTCGCGGCTGGCGTTGAGGCCGTTCTGGGTCGCGGCGACGGCGGCGAGGTCGTTGCTCTGCTCGGCCGCGAACTGCCTCTCCGTCAAGGTGCGGATCTGGCGCAGGTCCCCGCTGGCGCGGCTGAAGATTTCCGCGATGCGCCGCCAGGCATCCGCTCTCTGTGTGGTGACCGATCTATTGACGAAGTCGTTGACCGTCGCGATGGCCTGCGCCATCGCGGCTTCCGTGCCGACGGCCTGCTGTTCCCAGGCCCGGGTCAGGTCCTCGCCCGATGATTGCTGCTGGCCAAGGGCGCGCAGGTAGAAGCGGGAGAGAATTTCCTCCCGCAGGCCCCGCATGTTGTTCTGCAGGTCGCCGAGATCCTCGATCTGACGCATCAAGGCCAGATCGCGTGTCACGATCGTTTCCGTGGACTGGCGGACATCGTCCAGCTGGTTGATGGCATAGACGCAGAGGCCCACCATCAGCGCGACAATGACGGCGAAGCCGAGAAGAATGCGGTTGGCGATCGAGATCGTCACGTCAGGCTCCAGGAACAAGAGATGTGGGCAGGAAGGGGCGCAGAAGGCGCTCGGTATCGAGAAGAGAAAGCGTTTCGTCCTGCCCGTCAGGGCCAGATCGAAGTTTGCCGTAGCCGTTCACCGCGTCGTTGCGGAAACCGGTCGCGTCGTCGCCCGCCAGGGGAAGAACATCCTCGACCGCATAGGCCCGCTCGACCCGCAGCGCCACCTGCGGCTGCTCGCGCCGCAGCAGGACGAAGTGCTGGCTCTCGTGCTCCGTGGAGGACGGCTCAAGTCCCAGGGCAAGGGCGAGATCGACCACGCTGACCAGGCGCCCGCCCCGGCCGAACAGGCCGATCAGGGCTGGCGGTCCGTCGGGAACGGGCATGCATTTCTGGGGCGGCATCACCTCGGCGACCGCATCGACCGGAAGGCCGAAACGCTCGCGGCCCGTGCCGCAAACCAGGGCGCGAAGCAGGGTTTCCGCCGGAGCCGCGGTTCCGTCCTTGCGCGCCGCGAGGCGTTCCGTGCGCTCGTCGAGGATGTGCTGCATGCGCTCCTCGGCGGAGCGGACGCGGACACGTTCCATCAGTTTCAGCTTCCGGCGCGCGGATCTCGCCACGATCAGCTCCTGCGCTTGGGCGGTGTCGCCGCTTCGAGGTGGATCCGGATCAGGTTGCGCAGATCCCCGGCGGTCAATCCGTCGCCCTCGTCGAGAGGATTGTCGTCGGGCATGGCAGCGGCGATGCGGGCCGCATTGGTCAGGGCACGCCGGCCGGGAGCCGAACGACCCTCCGCGAGCAACAGCAATCCAAGATGGTAATGAGCCATGGCGAAGCTTTTATCGAGATAGATGCTCTTAAGGAAGCTTTTCTCGGCATCGTCCGGCCGTCTGAGCCCCTGCAGGATAAGGCCATGGTAAAAATGAAGGGCGGCGCTCAGGGGCTCCAAGGCCAGAGCCTTTCGGCAGAGAGCGTCGGCGGCCGCGAAACCGCCCGTATCGGCGCTCGCCCTGACCTCGTCCAGCAGGGAACCCGATGTCTGGGGAGGAAGAGTGACTTGCGCCCGGGACGGAAACGTCGTGGGCGGAGCGGCGGGGCGCTGCGGCTTGACCGGCTCGACGCGCCTGGGCGGCGGAAGAAGCGGGACCCAATGCCCCGCGACAGGGCCAGCTTGTTCGACGGAAGACGCTGCTGACGTCGTCCCCTCGCCGGGGCGATAGGCCACGGTCCCTGGCAGGTTCAGGGTCTGCATCATGGCGGAAAAGGCAGGGTTGGGCTCCGCATGGCCCAGCAGCATCCACCCATCCTCCGTGAGACGGTCGCGCAGAGCCTCGACGATCCCGATCACGGTGTCCGGATGGAAATAGATCAGGACGTTGCGGCAG
The DNA here is from genome assembly GCF_024519725.1 of Microvirga sp. Mcv34. Classification (GTDB taxonomy): domain Bacteria; phylum Pseudomonadota; class Alphaproteobacteria; order Rhizobiales; family Beijerinckiaceae; genus Microvirga. The sequence continues at coordinate 51,951 of NZ_JALJRK010000012.1, forward strand.
AGGATGAGGTCGAAATCGGTGAGCTCGAGGGGGGACGTTCCGTCGAGCAGACTCAGGAGATTGTGCTTCTCGAAACGGACCAGGGAGCGGAATTCAGGCCTGACCTGCCAATGGTCCTTTCCCGCTTCCAGGAAATACCGCTCCCGTTCCGCAGCCGGCATGGAGCGGAGGGCCCATTTCCCGAACCGCGCCTGCCTGGCGAGGTGAAGGAAGCTGTCGTTGATGTCGGTGCCGACGATGCTGACACGCCATGTGCCGAGGCGCTCGCCGAGGATCTCCTTGACGAGGATCGCGAGGGAATAGGGCTCCGCGCCGGTCGAGCATCCTGCGCTCCAGATGCGCAGCCGCTGCGTGCCGCCCTTCCGGTCGATGATCTCCGGCAGGATCGTCTCGCGCAGGGCCGAAAACTGCTCCGCGTAACGGAAGAAGAATGTCTCGCCGATGGTGATCTCTGCTTCCAGCTTGCCCCATTCCGCCGGCCCCGAGATCGCATCGTCCAGGAGGTTCAGGTATTGCGTGGAATCGGCGAGGCCCGTGGCGCGCAGGCGCTTGCGCACCCGCTCCCAGAGCAGGTCGTCCTTGTCCTGATAATAGAAATGCCCGGTGCGCTCGATGATGCGGCTTTTCAGGTGCGGAAAACCGGGATCGATCAGCGGGACGGCGATGGCGCGTGGGGCCATCAGGCCTCGACCGTCCATTCGCTGAGCCGATCTTGCGCCTGCCGTCCGAGTTCCGCGAGAGCCTGCTGTTCCTCGGCCATGAGAATGCGTTCGACGGAGAGCAGGTGGACGAGCCGCTCGTCCCATGTGACCTCCGCCTCGACGCAGCCGTTCAGGGTGCCTTCCTGGCTGACGGGGGACAGCTGCGACGGAGCCACGCTCACGACATCGAGAACCCTGTCGACGAGGAGCGCCGTCGTCCCAGGGCCGTTGAAACGATCGACAAGGATCAGATGCCGATAGAGGTTCGCCTCGGCGCCATCGTCCGTCCTTCGAAGGCCGAACAGCACATCGAGCCGAAGCACCGGAACCGCATGGCCGCCCAGGTTGAAGAAGCCCGCGACCGGGCGCGGCAGGGCCGGGGGGCGCCACAGATGGGGCAGGGGCAGAAATTCGCGCGCGGCGCTTCTGTGCAGGGCACAGGGGGTGCCGCACACGTCGAACACTATGATCTGCAAACTGGCCATGGATTCGGATCGAGGGAGGAAACCGGGTTTGGGCACAAGCCCATTCGGCCATTAGATAGGTGCGCGGCGGGCTCTGGCAACCGGCTTGGGCGCCGCTGGCTAATACCGCATCTGGCCTGTGACTTCCGCGATAGCGTTCAATCCGGCGGCGGCTTCCTCGGAATACCCGGTCTGCTGCACGGCACGGAAAACCTTCGCGGCATCGTCGTAACGGCCGAGCTTGAGATAGGACCAGCCGCGAATGAGCAGGAGGTCGTTCTGCTCCGGGACGATCCGGGCGCGCTCGGTCAGGGCGAGAAGGGTTTCCACGTAGCGCCCGTCCCGATAGGCCGCCAGGGCCCGCTGCGTCAGGATGGAGGCGCCGAGTTCCACCCGGCGCTCGCGGGTCTGCGGCGCCTCGGCGGCCGCGACGGCCGCCTCGGAGGTCATGTTCTTGCGCAGGTAGGCGAGGGACTTGCCGTAGGCCGCTTCCTCGCGGGTGCGGCCGCTGCCGGTGGCGATGGCCTGATCGAAGGCCGCCACGGCTTCCATGGGGCGGTTGATCTCCATGAGGCACCAGCCCCGGGTGAGGGCGCTGTCGCCGGTCAGGCCGGCGGGATTGCGCGTGATGGCGCAGCTGCGCCCGAGGGTGGACCGGGCCTGGCTCTGCCGGCGCCGCACATTGGCTTCCGTCCGAGTGAACGTCTGCTCGGTCTCGACCCGCTCTACCGTCACCCGAGAGGAGGCCGGGCGGGGCTGTACCGGTGGGGGAGTGCTCTCGGCGGGCTGAGCCGCCGGAACCTGCGCGACGACGGCGGGCGCGGCGACAGGCTGCCGCCGGGCGGCCGGGTTCGTTCCATCGGCCAGCTCGGCGATGCGCTGCGAGCGGCCGCGCCATTGAGCGACCACCGCGTTGAAGCCGGCACGGTCGTTCAGGCGCTGGGTCGTCAGGGCCAGCCCATAGGCGGAGGCTTCGTCATCGGCCTTCCAGCCGAGGGCCGTGCGGAACCAATCGCGCGCCGTGCGGATCTGCTCCGTGTTGTAGGAGTACCAGCCGAGGGCCTGGGCCGCGTCCGAGAAGCGCTGCGCGGTGACGACCGGGACGATCCGGGCCAGGACCTGCGGCTCAAGGCGCGGCGGCGGGTCCTGGCTGAGGAGCGCGGTCGCCACGTCGAGATAGATCTTCATATTCTCGGGGGCCCGCTCACGCCATTCATAGGCGAAGGCTTCCGCATCGGCGAGCCGCTCGAGGGCGCGCAGCGCCATGGCATAGCCTTCCGCCGCCTTCGTTCCGCCGTCCCGGTCGAGGGCGGTCTTGAACAATTCGAGCGCCCGCGCCGGGTTGCCGTGGTGATAGTTGTACCAGCCGAGGATCAGCACGGGGCCGGCTTCATTGGTGTTCTGGATCATCCGCTCGACCACGGCGAGATCCTCGGCCGAGGCCGTGAGCTTGCTGTCGAGGGAGGCGCGCTCGACCCGGCGACGGGCGAGTTCGTCCCGGATGGACGTGAAATCGTCCGGGGTTTCGCCGGTCTTGCGTTCGAACTGGAGCAGGGCGGTCACCTGCGGCTCGGGCAGCAGGGTCAGGGCCTTCTGCAGGGTCGCCAGGCGTTCGCCCGGATTGGCGCAATTCTGCAGGAGATAGGTATAGACGTCGCGCGTCCGGTTCGGCTGATCCGTCCGGGCGAAGGCCTCCGCCACCCGCCACATCACGTCGACATTCGTGCAGGTCAGAAGGCCCGGGCTTTCCGTCGCCACCTGCAGGACCGTCCGCCACTGGCCCGTATCGGACGCATTGGTCAGCCGGCGGCGCGCTTCGACCATGTCGAGGGCCGTGACGAGCTCCTCCGGCGGCTTCCAGCTCGGATCGGCGGTCTGGCGCTCGGTGATGGTGGCCCGGACCTCGGCGATCCGGTCTTCACGATAGAGATTCCACAGGCGCTCGATGAGCGGGTCGGGGGCCGCGCCCCCGGCGGCGCCGGAGAGCTGCGAGAGGTCGCTCGGCGGCGTCCAGTTGGGATAGAGCGCACGCAACCGTGCGATTTCCGCATTCACACGGCGCGTGTCGCCCTGGGACGCGAAATAGCGCAGCGCGGATTCATCGACCTGAGGCTGGGATCCGTTCGCAGGCGGCGTCGGGGGCGGCGGCGATCCGGCGGGCGGCTGATCAGTGCCGGTGCCTGTCTGCTGCGCGATGGCTGCGAAGCCCAGGATTGCGACCGCAATCGTTATGGCACTGCCGACGAGACGCATTGCGGATATTTCTCACCAAGCAGGGATTTGGCCAAAAGGTACAGGGTCGACGGATAATAGAGGGTCGGCTCGAAGGTTTTCAAAGCTTCGGGAACGGGCGTTCCGTCGAGAGCACAGGCCAGAGCCGCGGGCAGGATGGCGTAGCCCTGGTCGGTCAGCCGCTCCCGGACCTGTCCGGTCACCACATTGACCACGGCAACTCCTTCGTTTTCCGCAGACCAGCGCTGCCTGAGAGCTCTCAGCCACTCCAAATCAGTCATCCCTGCTCTCAACAGGTAAAGCGGTATCCTTAACGAGTTGTAACCAAACTCGGGAGGAAAGCCATCCGCCGGTTGCGGCTGGAGACCGTTGTGGAGCGAGATCCAGTCGGCCGGGAGCCTGACGCGGCCCGCTACCGTCTGCTGCAGCAGCATCACGCCGTCGCGCCAGACCCGGTTCCATTCGTACTCGGGCGCCAGGGCGGCCATCACAGGGAAGGCCTCGAAGACCCAGTAGGACAGGTTGACGACCGGGCCGTCGGGGCGGTCGGACGCGCCGAAGCCGTGGGCGCCCGGCAGGAGGGTCAAGGATTGCCCGTTACGGGCAAACGTGGTCTTGCCGATGGCCTTCGCGAGTTTCTGCGCGGCCGTCGTGTAGCGGGGCTCCTGCCAGGCCGCGCCGGCCTTGGCCAGGGCGTAGGCGATGAGCAGGTCGCCGTCGGTGGCATTGTTGCGGTCCGTCACCCGCGGCTTCGCGGCCGGATCCCATTTCCACGCAGCCAGACCGTCGTCCCGGATGAGAAGCTCGGTGAAGGTGAAGTTCCAGATCTTCTCGAAGGTGCTCCTGTCGGCGGCCGCCAGGGCGAGCAGAAGCCCGTATCCCTGACCTTCGCTGTGGCTGATATTGCCGTTGGCCGTATCGACCACGCGCCCGTTGTCCTCCACGAGGCGCGAGCGGTAGGCCTCCCAATCCGCCTGGGAGATCGTACCAACCAGGTTCAAAGGCTGCACTGACAGGGTCTGGGAGGATGCCATTGGCGCCATGGCAAGGAAAAAGGTGGCACAGAGCCAGGGCAGGAGCGGGGTGAGACGGCGCATCCTCATTCTCATGAGCGGCGTCCCAGGCGGTTCAGGAGCAGCGAGGTCGCGATGCCCAGGAAGGTACAGCACGCCAGCAAGAGGAGCGCATAGGGAAGGATGTTCGCGGACATCCAGTTCGCCGCAACCAGGCGCAGGTTCGTCAGGGACGGGGGCTGCGTCTGCACGAAGCGGTATTCCTTGATGGGCTCGATCTGCAGCTTCATCTCGCTGGGATCGAGCGCCACCGCCCGGCCGGCAACCTGGGACCAGATCATCGGATTCGCCAGCCGAGCCGTCTCGTCCGCGAGGGCCCTGTCCGTGCGAGCCGTTACAAGGGTCCAGACCCCGGAGGCGTCGGTGCGGCTCTGCGCCACCAGCAGGGACGCCCGCTGCGGCGGCTCATAGGGCGCGTCGGCGCGCTCGTTCAGCGACAGGGATTTGAGAGACAGGTTGAACGTCTTCTCCATCCAGTCCTGCACCGTGCCGATCGTCTGCTGAAGAACGCCACGGCGTTGGAACGTCTCCGACCAGCGCTTGCGGACCTCGTCCGTGGAGGCGGCCGCCATGCGGTCCGGTGACCCTTGCGGTGCCGGGAGGCTGAAATCCGTGTTGGCCGTTTGTGGTCCCGCCCTGTCGCCTGCGGTCGGTGTCGAAGGCCAGATCATGCGCAGATGCTCCGACACCTTCACGCGGTTGAGGAGACCGGCGGGAATCTGATCGACGGCGCCGATGAAAAGCACCGATTCGTCGTCCGCCGATGCGGCATTGGCGAATTGCGCCCGCACCGGCGTGCCGGCGCTGCGCGCCATGCGGGCGAGCAGGGTTCCGGCTGCGGAATAGTTCAGGGGATCGGGCCGGGCCAGAACCACGGTCGTGGGGAGATCCTCGTCCGGGAAGCGGCCCGAACTCAGGACCGCGAGGTCCGGCAGGCGCCCGATGCGTCCATAGGTCGGAAACTCGAGCGTGGTGGTGTCGAACAGGACGAAGCGGTTCGTCTCGGAAAGAGTCTCGCCCGGGGTGCAGCGCTCGTCGGCGTCCGTCAGCAGCGCGGCCTCGATGGTGATGTGGTTGAGCCCGGACTTGAAGTTCTTGAGCGGCACGCGGACGTTGTATCGCTTGACGATGTCTCCCTGCGAGGTGATCGTCATTTGCGTGCTGATCATGCCGTTGACGAACACGTTCACGTGGCTGCCCGGCCTCACGGCGGACGTGTAGGCCGCATCGAGATGCAGGATGGTCTCGCCATATTCGGTGGCGTAGAAATCCGGCGGCAGGTTGATGGAAAAGCCCACCTTCAGCCGCCGCCCGGAGAATTCCTGCGTCGGGACGCCGAGATCGGCGAAGCGGAAGTTCTGGGCGCCGAAGGCGGTCGGCACTTCCGGCCATTGCCATGAGGCGGTGTCGATCATGCCCCGCTCGGACTGGGCGCCTCCCAGCCCACGGGTTCCGACGATGCCGATGGCAGTATCGAGGTCCTGCCAGCTCGGACCGGAGACCACCAGGGTCGAGCCCAGGGAGCCCGGCTCCTGCATCATCATGGTCAGAGGCTGGATTGACGCGGCGTCCGGAACGCCGGCGACCAGTCCGCGCAACTCGCTGGCCAAGCCCATGGCCACCTTGATCGTGCCGACCGGTGACGGGCCTGGATCGGCTTCCACCACCTGAATGACCGGATGGGCATAGCGCCCGCGCAGGGCGACGAACTGCACCAGACGCAGCAGGCGGTCGCGAATTTCGGGACGATAGATCTTGGGGGCGACCACGCGGATCGTGGTCACGCCTTCATGATCGACACCGACGGCGGGCAGGTCGTCCAGGCCGCGCAGGGTCTTGGTGGCGCCCTCGGCGAAGACGAGCTTCGTGGAGGCCGAGTCGACGTCGGTCCAAAGCTCGTAGGTGGCCTCGATCGTGCAGTCCGTCCGGTGGCGCTGGAAGGCCTCCACGCGGACGATATTCTGCCCCGCACGCAGGAGGCCGGGGCGGATCGATGCCGTCAGGCGCTTGATGTCCGTTGACGAGGAAATCGGCGTGTCGACCACGGATTCTCCGTTGATCGCGATCCGCAGGCGCGAGCCTTCCGGCATGACCACGACGGCGTTCTTGTAGCCGATGGCGATGCTGGCGCCACTCGAGGCTTCGTCCTGGGTGAGGTGGACCGTCCAGGACCGGGCATCGGTCTCGCCCTCGAGGCGGAGCGTCTCGAAGGGCAGGATGGGACGTTCGATCCGCGTCGCGTTGCGGGCCGCCGAGGCTCCAGCCGCAGGCGGCGCGGCCGGTCTGGCGGGGGCAGGAGTGCCGGCCTGGGCCGGAGGGGTCGGACTCTGGGGCGCAGCGTTGAAAGGCGCTGTCCCGCCGGAGGGAGGCACGGACGGGGAGGGAGCGGCCGGCGGTGCCGTGGACGGACCGGACGGCGCGGCGCCTTGCTGGCGCATCTCGAAGGGAGCCGCAGCCGGAGCCTGTTGCGCCGGTTGCTGCTGCGGTGCGGGCTGGGTGGCCGGGGGCGTGCTCGGCGCGCCCGGCGACATGCTGAAGGGCGTCTGCGCGACGGCGCCCTGCGCGCCCAGCGCCTGTATGGCCAGCAGAGAGGAGATCAGGACCCGACGCACGATGAACCTCTATTTGGCAGCCGAAGGGACGGCCGGTACCTGAGGCTTCGAGGCGCCGATCTTCTGCAGGCCGAAGAAATAGGAGAGGCCTCGTCCCGTCTGGTAGAACGCGACCATGAAGAACCACAGCGTTCCCCGGAGCACTCCGATGTCGTGGTGCCGGTTCTTCTGGAACTGGCTCCACTGGTCGGCATTCGCGAAGACCAGATCGGCGATCATCCGGCGATGCTCGGGCTTCTCGATGAGGAAACGGCAGCCGAGCAGCAGCCCCTTGTCGTCCATCCCGACCTTGCGGATCTCCATGGGCAGGTGCTGGACGGGAAGGTTGGAGAAGGGCTGGAATTCGAGGGTGCCGGCGGTTCCCTTCTTCAGCTTCGGTTCGGCCGACGGCGGAACGTGGACCCTTGCGCCTCCGACCGAGACGTCCCTCACGACCGCGTCGATGGTCTCGTCGCCCATGATGAAGCGGCAGGGACGCTCCACGCGGACGCGATGGCTATGGCGCCGGGTGGCCCGCTCGGAGACCACGCCCAGGGCGCAGCCGGCGATGATGAGGTTGAGGACGTTCCAGGCGCCCGTCACAAGGGTGAGGTCCGCCTTATAGGGCTCCGCCCAGACACGGAGGCCGGTGGCGATGACGCCGAGGATCAGGATGCCGAAGATGATGAAGTACGGCGTTCCCAATTCCGAGACGCGGCTCTCCGCCATGGATTCGTTCTTCGCCGTGACCTTGAAGGTGGGCTTGCTGGGATTGGCGATCACCGACAGCACGGCCGGCAGCAGGTAGATCGTCTGGATGTACTCGTAGAGATCCGAGATCCACGGCCAGCGATAGCGGCCGTAGAGATAGTTCTGCATCATGAAGTTCACCATCATGTAGGTGAACGTGTAGGCGAGGAACTCGCCGCCCGACGCGGTGAAGATCTCGAGCGAGAAGAAGAGATAACAGAGCGGCGAAATGAGGAAGCAGAACCGCGAGAACGGGAACAGCCAGAACATGCTGCTCGACATGTAGCACAGGCGCTGCGAGATCTTCAGCCCGCGCTTGAGAGGCGGAAACTTGTAGCGCAGGATCTGCATCATGCCCTGCGCCCACCGGGAGCGCTGGCCGATGAAGCTCGCGAAGCTGTCCGGCTGAAGGCCGGCGATCAGCGGCTTGTCCACGTAGACGCTCGTCCAGCCGCGGGAATGGAGCTCGAGGGCGGTCTCGCAATCCTCGGTGATGCTGACGCCGCTGAATCCGTTGGTTTCCTGAAGGGCCTCGCGCCGGAGCACGGCGGCCGAGCCGCAGAAGAACGCCGCGTCCCATTTGTCGAGACCGCGCTGGATGACGCCGTAGAACATCTCGTTCTCGGACGGCATGGTCTGGAATGTGCCGAGATTGCGCTCCAGCGGATCGGGATTGATGAAGAAGTGCGGAGTCTGGACCAGGAACAGGTTCTTGTCCTTGGTGAAATAACCGACCGTCTCCATGAGGAAGCTGCGCGCGGGGGCGTGGTCCGCATCGAACACGGCCACCAGGTCGCCGGTCGAGTTCTCGAGTCCGTTGTTGAGGTTGCCGGCCTTGGCGTGCAGGTTGCGCGCGCGGGTCAGGTACTTCACGTCCATGACGTCGCAGAGCGCCTGGAGTTCGGCGCGGCGCTCACGGGCTTCCTGGGCAGTCTTGGCGTTGCTCGAATTGCACTTCTCGTCCGTGCCGCCGTCGTCCAGCAGCCAGACCGTGACCTTGTCCTCGGGATAGGTCATGGCCTTCGCGGCCGCCAGGGTCGTCGCCAGGAGGTCGGCGCCTTCGTTGTAGCTCGGCACGAACACGTCGACGGTCGGCAGGTTCTCGGGGTCGATCTGCGGCGCCTTGCGGGATTTCAGGGGGCTCGACACCACGAAGAGGCTCAGGAACAGCATCATGACGCTGTACATCTCGGCCAGATAAAGCAGGAAGCCCGGGATGAAGCTCGTGATCTCGGTAATCGGCGGGATCGTGCTGGTGGTGCGCCAGAAGACATAGCGCAGGACGATGGCGGTGCCGAGAGCCAGCGCGATCAGCCGCCAGATGCCCTGGGCCCGGAAGAACTTCAGGATGATCATGCAGGCCACGACCGTGAGGCCCGCGACGAGGTGTGCCTGGATGCTGATTGGAAGAGCAACGATCGAGATGATCAATACCGCCGCCACGGCCCAAAAGGCCACGATAAGACCTGCTCGCATCGTTTGGATTCTCGGCTCAAGGATTGAGTGGGAGATTGCACACTTAGTTTAAGACTAAAGACGGGTCTATTAATATCTCTATAGTGACAGTTAGGCCTAATGTCACAGCAGTAAACGGAATATTACTCTGTGTAACTTAGTTTCAATAAGGGCATGACGTTACTGAACGGGGGGCGGCGGCACGATGGGGTAGCCGCTCGGTACGGCGGGTTCCGGCGGCGCGGCAGGAGACTGTATGGCAGGGGCGATCGTATCCTTGTCGATCGTGCGGCGGGGCGCCCGAACGGACGTCGTGACCTGTCGCGTGCTCTCGATATTATTTCGCCGGCGGGCAACCGTGGCCCGTCCTTCGCTGTCCCCAAGGCCCAGCGGATACATCGGGGCGTCCTTCTCTCCGAGATGCTGGGGCGGCGAGGGCGGATCCCCGTATGGGTTCCAGGATTCCTGACGGTAATAGGCCGCGATGGTGTAGCCGTAGAAGACGCGCAGCAGCTGATCCACGCTGGCGTCCGCATCGCAGAGGCGCAGGCGAACGGAAATCGCTCCGCCCGGCACGAAGATGGCGGGTTCGCCTGGTTCGATCTGCTGCCAGGCATAGAGGCACAGGTCGCCCGTGGAGGAGCGCCCGGTGGCGAAGCCGAAGGGGCCGAAGCGGTTCTGCACGTAGACCAGCGAGGTCTCCATCTCGACACCCGGCATCCGCTCTTCCATCTCGCGCTGGAGCCGGTCCGGGGTCATGGAGGGCAGCGTCAGGGAATTCGGGACTTCCATGTTGCCCGCCGTGTTGTTGAGCAGGCTCACGTAGAAGGCATTTTGCCCCGTGGTGAGGGAAGCCGTCGAGAGGGCGATCTCCTGCGAAAGGCCGTCCTGGTATTGCTGCTGCAGCACGGCCACCACGGACGGACCGCCCGGCGGGGGAACGACGATCGCCCGCGCGGCCGGAACTTCGGACATGAGGCTCGCGAAGCCCAGGTCCGAGCGTCCTGCACAGGCGGACACGGTCATCAGGACGATGCCGGCCGCAAGACAGCTCAGCGCTTTGCGTGCGACGGCCCGAGCCGGACGGAAGGTTTCCGGGCGCCGAGCGGAATGGGCCATGCTGAGACACGTCTGATTCGGTGGCATCGAGGCGGTCATGAAGAACTTTGATATCTCTGGAACTGGCCAGGCGGCCGCATGGGCTGCCGTGAAGGAGGGACGGGGCTTAGCGGATCGGCCCATCCGGCTGGATGGTTAATCAGCTATGACCATTCATGGTTAACGAAACGTAAGTATTATAGCCAGGGCGGACTATAATCCAATGACGGACGGCAGCCGTCTTGAACCGCTGCACCGGAGGGCCTACAAGCGGCGCATATCCTGCGGTGCTCCTGAGTTTAGGTGAGCCGGGGCCATTTTCTGTCCAGATTGTTTGACCTGTCCTGTCGATGGACAGGCCGTTTTCTCAATCCCGGCTCGTCGGCCGGGGCTACGAAAGCCGTTCTCCATGAAGTCCGCCTTTTTGCGCAACGCGCTCGTCCTCGGCATGCTCTCGGCTGTCGGGCCCTTCGCCATCGATATGTACCTGCCGTCGTTCCCGGCCATCGCCCGCGAGTTCCAGGTGGATGTCAGCGCCGTGCAGATGAGCCTGATGAGCTTCTTCCTGGCCGTTGCGGTCTGCCAGATCGTCTACGGGCCGCTCTCGGACCGGTTCGGCCGCAAGCCGCCGCTCTATTTCGGCCTCGGCCTTTTCGTCCTGGCCGGCATCGGCTGCAGCTTCGCGCCCAATGTGGAGACCCTCATCGCCTTCCGCTTCCTCCAGGGCGTGGGGTCCTGTGCGGCCATGGTCATTCCCCGGGCCATCATCCGGGACCTGCATACCGGCCATGAGGCGGCCCGGCTGATGGCCACGACGATGCTGGTCTTCAGCGTCTCTCCCATCCTGGCGCCGCTCGCCGGCAGCACCCTGACGGCCTTCTTCAGCTGGCGCGCGATCTTCTGGGCCATCGCCGTGATCGGCCTTGCCGGCCTCGCCGTCGTTCTCTTCCTGCTGCCGGAGACCCACAAGCCGAACGCGGAGCGTAAAGGCATCGGACATGCCTTCTCCACCTACCGGGGCCTCCTGAAGGACCGCCGATTCCTGGGCCTCGCCTTCATCGGCGGCTTCAGCCAGGCCAGCTTCTTTGCCTATCTGGCCGGATCGTCGGTCATCTTCATCGAGCATTACGGCCTCACGCCGTCCGCCTACAGCATGGTGTTCGCGTCGAACGCCATCGCGTTCATCGGCAGCGCTCAGTTCAACAGCTTCTTCATGCGCCGCTTCGGCGCCGAGCGGGTGGTGAGAACCGCGATCTCCTGCTTCGCCGCACTGGTGATCCTGCTGTTCGTGCTGACGATCCTGGGCGTCGACAATGTCTATGTTCTCTGGGGCCTGCTCTTCGTCTCCTTCGGCTGCCTCGGCTATGTCATCCCCTCGACGGCCGTTCTGGCGCTCGAGGAGCATGGGCCCGTGGCTGGGACCGCCTCGGCGCTCATGGGGACGCTCCAGCTCAGCACGGGCGCGGTGATCATCGTGCTCGTGAGCGCCTTCTACAACGGCACCCCGCTCTCGATGGTCAGTGCCATCGTGGTCTGCGGGATCGTCGCGTTCACCTTGAGCCGCCGCGTCATGAAGCCGAAGCGCGTCTATCCCTGACGGATCTCGCTCAGGATCCAGTCGCGGAAGGAGCGCAGGAGCGGCGTCTCCGCCTTGTGCTCCGGATAGACGAGATAATAGGCGCCGCCGCTGACGAGGCTCTGGGGAAACAGGATCTCGAGGCGGCGGGACGCCAGCTCGTCGGCGATGAGGAAGTGCGGGATGAGCGCGGCCCCGAGCCCCGCCGCGGCGGCCTGGGCCACCATGGCGAATTGCTCGAAGCGCGGGCCGCGCAGCGGATTGCCGACGCTCACGCCGACACTGGCGAACCACTCCGCCCAGGCCGTCGGGCGGGTGCTCTGCTGGAGCAGGGTGGCGCGGGTGAGATCCTGCGGCGTGCGCAAATTCTCCCGCTCCCGATAGGCCGGGCTGCAGACGGGCACGACCTCCTCATTCCGCAGCAATTCGCAAACCGCCCCCGGCCAATGAGGCTCGCCGAAATGGATGGCCGCATCGAACGGGTCGGTGTCAAAATCGAAGGGGACGAGGCGTACGCCGAAATTCACCGTCGCGCCGGGATGCCGGGTGAAGAAGTCTGGGATGCGCGGAATGAGCCAGCGGGTGCCGAAGGTCGGCAGGGTGGCGAGGTTCAGGACCCCGCTCGTGCCCGAGAGCGCAATGGCCTGATGGGTCGCGTCGGAGAGTTCGGACAGGGTGCTGCGGACCTGGGAGGCATACATGCGCCCCACATCGGTGAGCACGACCCGCTGGCGGGAGCGGCTGAACAGGGAAACTCCGAGGGATTCCTCCAGCTGCTGGATCTGGCGCGAGACCGCGCTCTGCGTCAGGTTCAGCTCCTCGGCGGCTCTCGACACGCTGCCATGGCGGGCTGTGGCCTCGAAGGCCAGGAGGTTGCCCACATTGGGCAGAAAGCCGCGACGAAACACGTTCATTCCATTTGAGAATAACCTGCTGCGAAGATGTCGATTTACATTTTCCCTGTCCAGCGCGATTTTGCCGCTCAAATTCAATGGCTTTGGTGAGCCTGCTAGGCTGACCGCAGATACTTTCGGGAAGGATGACCGACATGGCCGGTGCTCAGGAATATGCGAAGTTCAAATGGGATGACCCGTTCCTCCTCGACGATCTGCTCACCGACGACGAGCGCATGATCCGCGACACGGCCCGCGCCTACGCCCAGGACAAGCTCCTGCCGCGTGTGATCGAGGCCTATCGCGAGGAGAAGACCGACCGTGGCATCTTCAACGAGATGGGCGAGCTGGGCCTTCTCGGCGTGACCCTGCCGGAGGATTACGGCTGCGCGGGCGCCTCCTACGTCGCCTACGGCCTCGTGGCCCGCGAGGTCGAGCGGGTCGATTCCGGCTACCGCTCCATGATGAGCGTGCAATCCTCCCTGGTCATGTACCCGATCTACGCCTACGGCTCCGAGGAGCAGCGCCGGAAGTACCTGCCCAAGCTCGCCTCGGGCGAGTTCGTCGGCTGCTTCGGCCTGACCGAGCCGGATGCGGGCTCTGACCCGGCCGGCATGAAGACCCGCGCGGTGAAGACCGATGGCGGCTATCGCCTCATCGGCTCCAAGACGTGGATCTCAAACTCTCCCATCGCGGATGTGTTCGTGGTCTGGGCCAAGTCCGAGGCGCACGACAACCAGATCCGTGGCTTCGTGCTGGAGAAGGGCATGAAGGGCCTCTCAGCGCCGAAGATCGGCGGCAAGCTTTCGCTCCGCGCCTCGATCACCGGCGAGATCGTCATGGACAATGTCGAGGTGGGCGAGGATGCGCTGCTTCCCAACGTGTCCGGCCTGAAAGGGCCGTTCGGCTGCCTCAACCGGGCGCGCTACGGCATTTCCTGGGGCTCCCTGGGGGCCGCGGAGGATTGCTGGCACCGGGCGCGTCAGTACACGCTCGACCGCAAGCAGTTCGACCGGCCGCTCGCCGCGACCCAGCTCGTGCAGAAGAAGCTCGCCGACATGATGACCGAGATCACCCTCGGCCTTCATGCCTCCCTGCGCGTCGGCCGCCTCTTCGACGAAGGCCGCGTAGCGCCCGAGATGATCTCGCTGGTCAAGCGCAACAATTGCGGTAAGGCCCTCGAGATCGCCCGCCAAGCCCGCGATATGCATGGCGGCAATGGTATCCAGGAGGAATATCATGTCATGCGCCATGCGCAGAACCTGGAAACCGTGAATACCTACGAGGGAACGCACGACGTCCACGCCCTTATTCTGGGCCGGGCGCAGACGGGCCTGCAGGCGTTCTTCTGAGAGAGGACTGGTCGCTCATGTCACTTCGGATCACCTTGGCGGGATCGACCGGCTGGGTCGGTCGGGCCCTCGTGGCGGCGATCGCCGCCGCCGACGATCTCGTGCTCGCGGGGGCGGTCAGCCGCAGCGCCGCCGGCCAGGATGCTGGCGAGGCCGCGGGGTTGCCCCGACTGGGTGTTCCGGTCAGCGCCACCCTTGAAGAGGCGCTTGCCGCGCCGTCCGACGTAGTGATCGACTACACCAAGCCCGGAGCCGTGAAGGCCCATGCCGTTACGGCACTGACGCAGGGCCGACATGTGGTCATCGGCACGTCCGGTCTCTCGGCCGAGGATTACGCCGAACTCGACCGCTATGCGTTGGCGGCAGAGCGTGGGGTACTTGCGGCGGGGAACTTCTCAATCACGGCGACGCTTCTGCGCCGCTTCGCCTTGGAGGCAGCCCGTTACGTGCCGGACGTCGAGGTGATCGACTACGCGTCCGCCAAGAAGCCCGACACGCCTTCCGGCACGGCGCGGGAGCTGGCGGAGCTTCTCAGCGAGGTGCGCCAGCCCGCGACCTCGAAGGCGGTCGGCGAGCTGACGGGCGTGCAGGAGACCCGCGGCGGCGCCCTGGGGGCGAGGGAGCCGGTGCAGGTTCATTCCCTGCGCATGCCGTCCTTTGTCCTGTCCTGCGAGGCCGTGTTCGGCGCTGACAATGAGCGTCTGGTGATCCGCCACGATGCGGGTTCGTCGGCAGCTCCCTACGTGGCCGGGACGCTTCTGGCCGCCCGTCGTGTTTCGTCCTTCATCGGATTGAAGCGCGGCCTCGATGTCGTGATGGATTGACGCTCATGAAGCCCCTCGAAGGTCTTAAAGTCCTCGAACTCGCGCGCATCCTCGCGGGCCCTTGGGTGGGGCAGCTTCTCGCCGATCTCGGCGCCGACGTGGTGAAGGTGGAGCGGCCCGGCGCCGGGGACGACACCCGCGGCTGGGGACCGCCCTTCGTCGAGGGCGCCGAGGGCGAGCATCTTTCGGCCGCCTATTTCCACTCCTGCAATCGCGGCAAGCGCTCCATCGCGGTCGATTTCGAATCGCCCGAGGGGCAGGAGCTCGTGCGCAAGCTCGCTTCTCACGCGGATGTAGTGATCGAGAACTTCAAGGTCGGCGGCCTGAAGAAGTACGGGCTCGATTACGAGAGCCTCAAAGCCGTCAATCCGCGCCTCGTCTATTGCTCGATCACGGGATTCGGGCAGGATGGCCCCTATGCTTCCCGGGCCGGCTACGACTTCATGATCCAGGGCCTGGGCGGCATCATGGACCTGACGGGGGATCCCGACGGCGAGCCGCAGAAGATCGGCGTGGCCTATGTGGACATCTTCACCGGGGTCTATTCCGTGGTCGGCATCCTGGCAGCGCTGCGCAAGCGCGACATCACGGGCGAGGGGGCTCATCTCGACATGGCGCTTCTCGACGTGCAGACGAGCGTTCTGGCCAACCAGGCCATGAACTACCTGGCCTCGGGCAAATCGCCCCGGCGCATGGGCAACGCCCATCCCAACATCGTGCCCTATCAGGTGTTCCCGGTGGCCGACGGCCATGTGATCGTGGCGGTGGGCAATGACGGCCAGTTCGGCCGCTTCGTGTCCGTGCTCGGACAGCCCGAGCTGGCGCAGGACGAGCGCTTCCGGACCAATGCGGGCCGTGTCGGCCATCGCGCCGAGCTCGTGCCGGTGTTGACCGAACTGACGCTCCGGTTTGCCCGCGAGGATCTCCTGGCGGCCCTGGAAAAGCAAGGCGTCCCGGCCGGGCCCATCAATACGGTGGCCGACGTCTTCGACGACCCGCAGGTGATCGCCCGCGGCATGAGGATCGATCTACCCTCGGAAGCCGCTAAAGGCGGGGCCATCCCGTCCGTCCGCTCCCCCATCGTCATGGATGGTCAGGCCATGGCTGCCGGCCGGCCCTCGCCCCGCCTCGGCGAGCATACGGACGAGGTTCTGAGCGATCCATCCTGGATCGCCTGAGACGATCTCGAGGATGCGAACACGCCCGAAATGTTTGTTCCTGTTTTGGGCGGAGGATGACCGAAACTCATTCATCGAAGGTCTGACTTCAGAGACTGGCTCGTGGGTATCGCCGCCACCCATCCTACGGGTCTGAACTTCTTCACCTGGGATCTTCTCCAGACCTCATGCGATGATCTGGACGCTGTCACTCGCCGACCCGGCTTTGTTTTGCAAGTGATCTGACACAGCAGCCCCGTCCCCGTTCCTCTGAACGCAAGAAGGGCCGTCTATGTGACCGGCCCTTCCTTTCGTTATCGTGGGGATCTTTGGCTTATATCAGGACGAAGTTGGCCGCCGTTAGCGCCAAGCCAGTGGAGAGCTGGGCGAACTTCACCTGCGCGGCGGGGCTTGCGCCGTCCGGGTCGTAGTACAGCGCTCCTGTCAAATTGTCGTACACGATCTGCGCCGCGTTGTTGGCCGTCGCACCTGTCCCGATCACCAGCGATACCGACGTGCCGATGCCGCCGAACACGCTTCCGCTCAGGGCGATCCAATCCTCGGCTACGTTGAAGTCGGCGATCCGGTCGACGTTGCCGGCCGCATTCAGCGCGCTCTCGAACACGAACAGGTCGCGCCCTGCCTCGCCATGCAGCACATCGTTGCCGGCTCCGCCGACCAGGCGATCGTTGCCCGAGCCGCCGGCGAGCAGGTCATCGCCGATGCCGCCCTCGAGCCAGTCATGTTCGGACCCTCCCCAGAGCGTGTCATTGCCGTCGGCCCCCGCCAGTGTGTCGTTGCCGCCCTGCCCGTTGAGCTCGTTGGCCTCTGCACTGCCGTAGAGAGTGTCGTTGCCTATCCCGCCGACCACGTTCTCGAAGCCGCTGATCACATCGCCTGCGGCCTGCCCGGCAGTCGCACCCGTCCTCAGATCGACATAAACCCCATCCACGCCGCCGAAGAGCACGGTGTCGATGCCGTAATCGCTGTAGACCAGCGTGTCGATGCCGCTGCCACCATCCATCGTATCGGCACCCACACCGCCCGAGACAACGTCATTATCGGCGCCACCCTCAAGGCGGTCGTTGCCGTTGGATCCCCATAGGGTGTCGTTGCCATCCGCGCCAGCCAGGGTGTCGTTGCCGCCCTGGCCATTGAGCTCGTTGGCATAAGCACTGCCGTAGAGGGTATCGTTGCCCGAGCCTCCAGTCACGTTCTCGAAGCCTCTGATCACATCGCCGGTCGCTTGGCCGGCAACATAACCGGTGCGCAGGTCCACGTAGGCGGCCTCTGCCTCGCCATAGAGCAGCGTGTCGATGCCTGAACCACCATCCAGAGTGTCGGCGCCGGCACCGCCGGCAATGACATCGTTATTTTCCGAGCCGTAGATGCGATCATCGCCTCCACTGCCGTAGATGGTGTCATCACCTTCGTCTCCAAAAATTTCGTCGCTTCCACCTGCTCCGTCAATGATGTCGTTTCCAGAAAGGCCATTGATTTCATTCGCCTCGTCGCTGCCGTAGAGGGTGTCGTTGCCGAGGCCGCCGATCACGTTCTCAAAATTGCGGATGATGTCGCTCTCGGCATGGCCATAAGCGGCCGAGCCGGTGCGCAGATCGACGTATACGCCCGTCTCGTCGTTGCTATATTCGAGGAAATCAATGCCCTCGCCGCCGTCCAGCATGTCTGCGCCCGCATCGCCACTAATAACGTCGGAGCCGGCGCCGCCCCAGAGCATGTCGTTGCCGTCGTCACCAGACAGGTTGTCGTCGCCACCCTGGCCATCGATCTCGTTGGCATCTGAGTTGCCTCGGACTCTATCGGCGTATGAGCTACCAACCACGTTCTCAATATTGCTGATCTGGCTTTCGTAACCCTGGACTTCGCTGAAAAACCCATAGTTTCTCTTTAAATCGACGAAAACACGCACCGTGAGGCTCCGGCTATCAAGCGTATCGATGCCATTGCCGCCATCGAGCGTATCACGGCCCGAGCTGGGAACGATGACGTCGTTGTCCTCGCCACCTTCGAGCCGGTCGTTGCCGGAGCCGCCCCAGAGGGTATCATTGCCGCCGGCACCGGCGATGATGTCGTCGCTGCTCCACCCTTTCAACTCGTTGGCGCCGGCACTGCCGTAGATCGTGTCCGCACCCACGCCGCCAACCACGTTCTCGAAGTTGCTGATGACGTCGCCGGCTGCTTGGCCATACAGAGCGGTGTTGGTGCGCAGGTCGATATACACACCGGTGAAATCGTCGTAATAGTCGAGGGTGTCGATACCCCCGCCGCCATCCAGCACGTCGGCGCCCGCGCCACCCTTGATGAGATCATCGCCGGTGCCGCCGATCAGCGTATCGTTACCATCCCCGCCAACGAGCACGCCGCCACTCATGATGGCGCTGCTGCCCGACGTCGCATCCGTTACCGGAGTGATGATGAACGAGGAATGGCTCTCATCTGAGAGACTTGTCCTGATAATTTTGAATCCAGGCGGCCGCTTGAAGATAGGCAATACAGGATCCCTGTACTCGTATAATTCCCCTTCATTCGGTTGGTATTGACGGGGCGGATAGGCCTCAGGTGGATAAATGTATGTCTTATATCCCCCATCGGTTCGCTCCCTGATAGTAAGTGTGCCGTCGGGGCAAAGTTTATAGGTCTTTCCGTCTTTAGTGGCTTCTTGCGTGCCATCAGGGTAATATTTATGAACTACTCCGTTTTCGTCGGTGATTACGGCGGGGTAGTTGTCGTCATCATATTCAGGGAGTTCGTCAACGGTCTCGGCTTTACCTTCGCCTGGACTGCCTTCCACGTGCTGGTTCTCGTGCTGCTCGGCGACCGAGCCCGATCCCCTCCAGGTGACACCGCTTCCCACTTGCTGGTCCGCGCCCCAAGCAGCCTGCGCGCCGCCATAGGTGATAGCCACAGACCCACCGTAATTATCCATAAATTCCAGATAGGCTTGTTCCAGAGAATAAGTCATTCAGTTCCCCCATAGCTCTGATTAGTGTCGCAACTATGTTGCGGCAATGCAGGCTATAGGACTGTCTTCCTTTTGCAACCTCCAATTCATTGATTGCGTTGCATCAATCCCAGCGGGTCTTCTACTCGGCGATGCCCTTGACCACGACCCGGTCGATGGCCTTGACGATCCGGTCGCGGTCCTCGTCCGTGAACGGGCTGAGATTGTGCATCTCGAGGTTGCTGAGGCCCTCGGTCGCGAGCCAGCCCACCAGGGCGGCGTCGAGATCGTCCGAATTGGCCTTCAGCTGCTTCAAGGTGTTGCCGATCACCTGACGGACCGGGTCGAGGAGGCCGGGATTCTCGGCCGTGGCCGCCATCATGCCGGTGGCGAATTCCTGCATCTTGCCGCCGCAGCAGATGTTGAGCAGGGTCTTCGTGACCACGCGGGCTTCCAGGTTCGGCCCGGGCTCGACCGTCGCCCTCAGGGCGTCCTTCTCCGAGGTGACCTGGTCGATCATGCGCTGGATCATGCCCTGCAACAGGGCTTCCTTCGTGGGAAAATTATACAGAAGCCCGCCCTTGCTGAGACCGGCCTTCTCGGCAACGGCATCCAGGGTGAGCCGGCCGGCGCCGATTTCGGCGACGAGTTCAGCCGCCGCGTCGAGGATTTTCTCGCGGGAACTCTTGCGGCCTCTGGTACAGGGAAACAACATCTACATCTCTTGATCTTGTGCGCGGACGCACTTGCAACTAAACCGTCCAGCCGGTATATAAATTCCCTCTCACGGCATGGGCGTCAAGGTAAAGTACGCTGTTGCCGCACCCACCATAGTCGTACAAGGGCCCTCGGGAATGGGCCCTAACTCTCGGAAAAAGCCTATGAAACGGCGCATTGTAGTTGCTCTCGTCTTTATTCTTGCAATCGGACTTTGCGCCGGACTGATCTGGTTCAACTTCTTCCGTGACAAGATGATCACCCAGTTCTTCGCCGACATGCAGCAGCCGCCGCAGGTGATCTCGGCCGCCAAGGTCGAGGCCAAGACCTGGACGCCGAGCATCAGCGCTATCGGCACGGCCAAGGCCGCCAATGGCGTCGAGCTGGCCTTCGAGACGGCTGGCATCGTCAGCGAGATCAAGTTCAAGGCGAACCAGAACGTCCGCCAGGGCGAGGTTCTCGTCCAGCTCGACGATACGGTCGAACGCGCGGACATCCAGGATGTTCAGGCGAACGTCAAGACGGCCGAGAGCAGCTTCGAGCGCGCCAAGACGCTCTCGTCGCGCGGCTACGGTACGGAAGCCAACCTCGATCAGGCCAGCGCCCTGCTGGCGGCGGCGCGCTCCCGCCTCGCGCGCCTGCAGGCGACCATCGAGCAGAAGGCTCTGAAGGCGCCCTTCTCGGGTGTGATCGGCATTCCGCGAGTCGATGTGGGCCAGTACCTGCAGCCCGGAACGGTCATCGCGAGCTTCCAGGACCTGTCGTCCATGAAGGTCGATTTCACCGTGCCGGAGCAGCGCGCCAGCGAGGTCAAGCTCGGTCAGGAGATCCATCTCGGCACCACGGAGGGCAATCTCCCGTTCAAGGGCCGTGTCACCGGCAAGGACCCGCGCGTCGATCCCAAGACCCGGCTCGTCGCGGTCCAGGCTCTCGTCGAGGACAACAAGGACGGAGCCATCCTTCCCGGCCAGTTCCTCCATGTGGAGGTGATCCTGCCGGAGCAGCCCAACGTCATGACCGTGCCGCAGACGGCCGTGATCGCCAGCCTTTACGGCGATTACGTCTACACGATTGACGAGGAGCAGAAGGACGGCAAGCCGGTCCTCATCGCCAAGCAGGTCTTCGTGAAGACCGGCCGGCGCCGTGGCGGCGCTCTCGAAATCGTTTCGGGTGTCAATCCGGGTCAGCAGGTGGTCGCCTCCGGGCAGAACAAGCTGCAATCCGGTGCGACGGTCAAGATCGACAACACCATTGATGTGACGAAGCTCGACGCGTCCAAGCTGGCGAGCGGGCAATAGGCATAAGCCATGAGTTTCACCGAACTTTTCATTCGCCGCCCCGTCCTGTCGATGGTGGTGAGCCTCCTGATCCTGCTGCTCGGCGCGCAGGGTCTGATGAGCCTCCAGGTTCGTCAGTATCCTGAGGTCGAGGAAACCACGATCACGATCACGACGGTCTATACGGGCGCCAGTGCCGACCTGATCCAGGGCTTCATCAGCACGCCCATCGCCAAGTCCGTGTCCAGCGCGGAAGGCGTGGACTACGTGACGACGCAGAGCCGCCTTGGCATCAGCACGGTGTCGGTGCGCATGCGCCTGAACACGGATCCGAACGCGGCGCTCACCGAAGTCACCGCGAAGGTGCAGCAGGTGCGTGCGCAGCTTCCCTCGGAGGCCGAGGATCCGGTGATCATGAAGGGCACGGGCCAGAGCTTCGCGCTCATGTACCTGACCTTCGGCAGCACGGAGATGAATCCGGAGCAGGTTTCCGAATTCCTCACCCGCGTGGTGCAGCCGCGCTTCGCGACGCTCGACGGTGTCGGCAATGCCGAAATCCTCGGCGGGCGCGACTTCTCCATGCGCGTCTGGCTCGACCCCGTGCGCCTGGCGGCTCGCGGCGTCACGGCGGGCGATGTCGTTCAGGCGATCAATGCCAACAACTTCCTCGCGGCGCCCGGCAAGACGCAGAGCGAGTACGTGGCCTACCGGCTCGACATGCAGACGACGCTGCAGACGCCCGAGACTTTCGGTATGCTGCCGATCCGCTCGGCGGGCGACCAAGTCGTGCGCCTGCGCGACGTGGCGGATGTGGAACTCGGCCCCAAGAGCACGGACACCATCGTCAGCTTCAACGGCAGCCAGGGCACCTTCATCGGCATCACGCCGACGCCTTCGGCCAATCCGCTGACCGTCGCGGCCGGAGTCACGAAGGCCATCGATGCGATCCGCCCGACCCTGCCGAAGGGCATGAGCGTCGAGATCGTCTACGACGCGTCGAACTTCATCTCGGCCTCCATCGAGGAAGTGTTCAAGACCATCGGCGAGGCGGCCCTCATCGTCGTGGTGGTGATCCTGCTCTTCCTGGGCTCCTTCCGCTCGGTGCTGATCCCCATCGTGACGATCCCGCTCTCGCTCGTCGGCGTGTGCTTCTTCCTCTATGTGCTGGGTTATTCGATCAACCTCCTGACCCTGCTGGCCATGGTGCTCGCCATCGGTCTCGTGGTCGACGACGCCATCGTGGTGCTGGAGAACATCCACCGCCACATCGAGGAGGGGCTTAAGCCCGTCGACGCGGCCATCGTGGGCATGAAGGAGATCTTCCTTCCCATCGTGTCTATGACGGTGACGCTGGCCGCGGTGTACGCGCCGATCGGATTCACGCAAGGGTTGACCGGCTCGCTCTTCCGCGAGTTTGCCTTCACCCTCGCGGGGGCGGTGATTATCTCGGGCATTATCGCGGTGACGCTCTCGCCCATGATGTCCTCCAAGCTGCTGAAGGCGCATGGCGGCCAGGGACGGTTCGCCGCCTTTGTGGACCGCACCTTTACGCGGCTCGAGAACTGGTATGGGCGGCGCTTGAAGGGCTCGCTGGATTATCGCGGCGTAACCCTGGTCATCGTCGCGGTCCTGCTCGGCACCACGGCGTTCCTGTTCACCAAGACCTCCTCCGAGCTCGCGCCGGAAGAGGATCAGGGCGCCTATCTCGGCATCGTCAACGTGCCGAAATACGCTACGGCCGAGTATACCCAGGCCTTCTCCAAGCAGTTCACGAAGGCGGGCGAGAAGATCCCCGAGATCGAGGACAGCTTCCTGATCGTCGGCATCGACGGCGGCGGCGGCGGCTTCTTCGGCTTCAAGCTGAAGGAGTGGAGCGAGCGCGACAAGAAGGGCGCCGCGACCAAGCAGGACATCCAGAACCTCCTGAACCAGAACGCGGGCGTGCAGGCCTTCGCCTTCGCACCTCCGTCGCTTCCCGGCGGCGGCGACGGCCTGCCGGTCCAGTACGTGCTGCGGACCATCGGCGACTCGTCCCAGGCCTACGAGGTGGCCGAGGAGATTCGCAAGCGTGCGATGAAGTCCGGCAAGTTCATCGTGGTTCAGAACTCCATCTCCTACGAGACTCCGCGCGCCCGCATCACGGTGGACCGCGACCGAGCCGCCGCCCTCGGCGTGCCGGTCTCCGAGATCGGCAACACGCTCGGCGCCCTGGTGGGCGGCGCGCCGATCTCGAAGTTCGACCGCGACAGCCGGAGCTACGACGTGGTCAGCCAGGTGCGGCAGCAGGACCGCCTGAATCCGGAACGCCTGGCCGAGTACTATGTGAGGGCCTCGGACGGATCCATGGTTCCGCTTTCCGCGCTTGTCAGCATCAAGACGGACGCGGCCCCGGCGGTCATCGAGCAGTTCAACCAGCTCAACTCGGCGACCGTCTCGGCGCTGCCTCTGCCCGGCGTGACCACATCGGAGGGCCTGGCGACCCTGCGTTCGATCGGCAAGGAGGTCATGCCCCAGGGCTTCTACGAGGATTATTCCGGCCAGTCGCGCCTGGAGATCCAGGAGGGAAGCTCGATCTTCCTCGCCTTCGGTCTTGCGGTCATCGTGATCTATCTGGTGCTGGCGGCGCAGTTCGAGAGCTTCCGCGATCCGTTCATCATCATGATGTCGGTGCCGCTCTCCATGTTCGGCGCCATGATCTTCCTGAACGTCGGACTCGCGACGCTGAACATCTACACGCAGGTCGGCCTGATCACCCTCGTGGGTCTGATCACCAAGCACGGCATCCTGATGGTGGAGTTCGCCAACGAGCTGAAGGAGAAGCACGGCGTCAACAAGCGTGAGGCCATCGAGGAGGCGGCCCGCGTGCGTCTTCGCCCCATCCTCATGACCACGGCCGCCATGGTGCTCGGCGTCGCGCCGCTGCTCTATGCCAGCGGCGCCGGTGCTGCGGCGCGCTTCTCCATGGGTCTCGTGATCGCCTCGGGCATGTCGATTGGCACGATCTTCACGCTCTTCGTGGTGCCGATGTTCTACACCTTCATCTCGAAGGAGACGGTGCGGGCCGGCCGGACGGAGGACGCCCATTCCCATCACCAGGCCCTGGCGGCCGAGTGAGGCAGCCGCTCCATCACGACAAAGAAAAGGCCGGGCAATGCCCGGCCTTTTGACGTTCAGAGCTCGAAAGGCAGGGTTCCGAAATCGTTCCTGCCTTCCTGTCTGAAATCAATGGGCGATCTCGCCCTCGACTTCCATGAACGGGGAGACGGACTTGAAGCCGGCCTGCTCGGCGGCCTTCTTCACGGCCTCCGCGACCTCGGTCGAATGGACTTCGATGGTCTCGCCCGTCTTGGAATCGACGAACATGATCTTCATCGCGTTCACGTCCGGCTGGCCGTGGGAAATGACGTAGGAGTTCTGGGTCGCCAGACGATGGACGAGACCGGCATCGCGCAGGAAGTCGAGCGCGCGATAGATCGTGACCGGGGCCAGCCGCTTCTTCTCGCTGCTGAGACGGTCGACGAGATCGTAAGCTCCAACCGGGCCGCCGCTCTGAACCAGTTCGCGATAGACGCGCTCGCGAATCGGCGTGAGCCTGAGATTGTTCTGGCGGCACAGATCGTCTGCACGACGGAGGAGGTTTTCCTCTTCTTCTTTCCTGAGGGCCTTTGTGCTCATGAGCCACACTCCTGTTATTACGGAACCTACATATTCATATAGGGAAAAAGTGTGGCTGACAATGTGCTATCGTTACTGAGTGGGTCTCTAGCTGTGAATATTCCGCAAAGGAACTGAGCGTATGAGCAAAAATACGGCTCATGCCGGGAAATAAAAAACGTAATAACGTAATAATATAGGCCGATGTTCCTGAGGATAAGCGCTACTTGGCGCAGCTCTCGCACAGCCCACGGATTTCGACCGTGACCTTCTTGGTATGGAACGCATGGCCGTCGCCCCAATGGGAGAGCCGCTCGCTGATATGCGGGTCGGTGAATTCCTTGACGAGGCCGCAGCTCTCGCAGATCGCAAAGGCCGCCATGTCGTGCTCGTGGTGCGGGTGCTTGCAGGCCACATAGGCGTTGAGGCTCTCGAGCCGGTGGGCGAGGCCCTTCTCGATCAGCTTGTCCAGGGACCGGTAGACGGTCGGCGGCGT
This sequence comes from Microvirga sp. Mcv34, assembly GCF_024519725.1. Lineage (GTDB taxonomy): Bacteria > Pseudomonadota > Alphaproteobacteria > Rhizobiales > Beijerinckiaceae > Microvirga. The sequence goes on from NZ_JALJRK010000012.1 coordinate 77,223, forward strand.
GACGGCGCCCTTCGCCCGCATCTTGTCAAGGACCTCATACGCCGAGAGCGGGTTCTGGGCGGAGCACAGAATCCGGTGCACCCGCTTCTGGGTGTCGTTCAGGTCCTCGAGGCCGTGGTGGTGATGCGTGGAAACCATCTTGAAATCGTCTGATCCGCTGGAGGCGTCGACCCTATACGTCATGATTGCGGAGGCGATTTCAAGGGAAGAGGCGAATGGGGCCGGCCGAGCCGGCCCCATTCGCAACGGTCTATAGATCGACCCAGGCGGCCTTGCGCTGCGACGAGCGCACGGCCGCCTCGATGAAGCGGACGCCGCGCACCCCGTGCTCCACGGTGGGCACTTGGAGCGAAAAGGGATGGGGCTCGCGGTTCTCCATCCGGGCGGCGATCTGCTCGGCCACGTCGGTGTAGAGCTGCGCGAAGCCTTCGAGGTAGCCTTCCGGATGCCCGCCCGGAATGCGCGAGGCCGCGCGGGAGACCTCGTCGGCCCCGTAGCCGTTGCGGCGGATCGTGCGCGGCGGCTCGCCCAGGCGAGAGAAAGTGAGATAGTTGGGGTTCTCCTGATGCCATTCGAGCCCGGCCTTCTCGCCATAGATGCGGATCTTCAGGCCGTTCTCGAGCCCGGCCGCCACCTGGCTGCACCAGAGCATGCCCTTGGCGCCCGATGCGAAGCGCAGCATCATGTGGGCGTTGTCGTCGAGCCTGCGGCCCTCCACGAAGGTGTGCAGCTCCGCCGACAGGGACGTGATCTCGTCGCCGGCGATGAACTCGGCGAGGTTGAAGGCGTGTGTGCCGATGTCGCCGACCGCGCCAGCGGGGCCTGAGCGGGCCGGATCCGTGCGCCATTCCGCCTGCTTGCTGCCGGTCTCCTCCATGCGGGTGGCGAGCCAGTCCTGCGCGTATTCCACCTGCACCACGCGCAGCGCCCCGAGCTCGCCCGCCTGCACCATGGCGCGGGCCTGCCGCACGAGCGGATAGCCGGTGTAGTTATGCGTGACCGCAAAGACGAGACCGGATTCGCGCGCGAGCTTGGCGAGCTGGTCCGCCTCGCGGCGCGTGGTCGTGAGCGGCTTGTCGCAGATCACGTGGATGCCCGCCTTGAGAAAGGCGCGCGCGGCCGCCGCGTGGGCGTGGTTCGGCGTCACGATCGCGACGGCGTCGATACCGTCCTTCAGCCGCCGCTCGCGGCGCGCCATCTCGTTGAAATCGCCGTAGATGCGATCCGGCTTCAGGAGCAGGTCCTCGCCGGAGGCCTTGGCCCGCTCCGGGTCGGACGAGAGGGCGCCCGCCACCAGCTCCCAGCGGTCGTCGAGGCGGGCGGCGATGCGGTGCACCGCGCCGATGAAGGCGCCGCGCCCGCCGCCGACCATGCCGAGGCGCAAGCGGCGGTTGAGCTTCTGATCCGGTGATCCTGCAATCGTCATAGGTGCCCCCTTGTCGCTTAGCCGGCGTCGATGCCGAGCATCCGGCGGTTCGCCGCCTCGTCCGTTCCGCCGGCGGCGAAATCGTCGAAGGCCTTTTCCGTCACGCGGATGATATGCGCGCTGATGAACTCCGCACCTTCGCGCGCGCCGTCCTCGGGATGCTTCAGGGCGCATTCCCATTCCAGCACGGCCCAGGAATCGTAGTCGTATTGCGCGAGCTTGGAGAAGATGGCGTTGAAATCCACCTGCCCGTCGCCGAGCGAGCGGAAGCGTCCGGCGCGGTTGATCCAGCTCTCGTAGCCGCCATAGACGCCGACGCGCCCGGATGGGTTGAACTCCGCGTCCTTGGCGTGGAAGGCCTTGATGCGCTCGTGGTAGAGGTCGATGAAGGCGACGTAGTCGAGCTGCTGCAGCAGGAAGTGGCTCGGATCGTAATTGATGCAGGCGCGACGATGTCCCCCGACGGCGTCGACGAAGCGCTCGAAGGTGGCGCCGTCGTGGATGTCCTCGCCGGGATGAATTTCGTAGCAGACGTCGCAGCCCGCATCCTCGTAGGCATCGAGAATGGGTTTCCAGCGACGTCCCAGCTCCTCGAAGGCGGTCTCGACGAGGCCGGCGGGGCGCTGCGGCCAGGGATACATGAAGGGCCAGGCCAGCGCGCCCGAGAAGGTGACGCTGGCGTTCAGGCCCAGGCGCTTGGAGGCCTTCGCCGCCATGAGCATCTGGTTCACCGCCCATTCCTGCCTGGCCTTCGGATTGCCGCGCACCTCGGGAGCCGCGAATCCATCGAAGGCCTCGTCATAGGCCGGATGAACGGCGACGAGCTGACCCTGCAGGTGCGTGGAGAGCTCCGTGATATCCATGCCGTGCGAGCGCACGATGCCGGCGATCTCGTCACAATAGGTCTCCGATTCCGCCGCCTTCTTCAGATCGAACAGGCGCGGGTCGAAGGTAGGAATCTGAACACCCTTGTAGCCGAGGGACGCCGCCCAGCGGCAGATCGAGTCGAGCGAATTGAACGGAGCCTCGTCGCCTGCGAATTGTGCAAGGAAAAGGCCGGGGCCCTTCATGGTCTTCATGGGTGAACTCCCGATGTGGCGTGGGTGAGGGCAGGAACTGGCAAGGGGAAGCCGCACGGAGATCGAGCAGCTTTCCGTTGCCTCGCCTCTCCCGGCGGGGAGAGGCGAGGTCCACGCCATCAAACTAGAATGGCGATTCGGGGAAGTAGTGGTCCTTGGCGTTGTCCTTCGTGATCAGCTGGGCATTGAGCACGTAGGTGCCGCGCATCGGGGCGTTGCTGTAGAAATGCGCCGCGGTGACGCCCATGGCGGTGGAGATCATCGACGGCGGATAGGAGACGTCGGCCGGGATCATCTTGTCGCCGTCCATCACCTTCTTGATCATGTCCTTCATGCCCGCACCGCCGAGGACGAACTTGATGTCCTCGCGCTTGGCCTGACGGATCGCTTCCATGATGCCGAGCGCCATGTCGTCGTCCGAAGCCCACACCGCGTCGATCTTCGGGTGCTTGGACAGGAAGTCCTGCATCACCTTGAAGGCGTCGTCCCGGTTCCAGTTGGCATATTGCTTGTCGATCACCTTCACGCCCGAGCCTTCGAGGGCCTTCTCGAAGTTCGATACGCGCTCCTCGTCGATCACCGTCGGAATGCCGCGGAAGACCACGACGTTGCCCTGCTTCAGGTTGTCGACGAAGTACTTGCCGGCGACGCGGCCGAATTCCGGGTTGTTGCCGGCGACATAGATGTCCTGGATCGACGCATCCTTGAGGCCGCGATCAACCACGGTGATGAAGGTGCCGCGCTTCTTGATCTCGCGGACGGGGTTCGTCAGCTCGTCGGAGTTGAAGGGCAGCACCACCAGCGCGTCGACCTTCTGCGAGGTCAGGTCGTCGAGGGCGTTCGCCTGCGAGGCGCCATCCGGGGAGGTCTTCACGATGACCTTGAGGCCCGGATAACCCTTCTCGAGCAGCTTCGCGGTCTCCTGCGCGTGGTAGACGACGCCGCCGGTCCAGCCGTGGGTCGCGGCCGGAATCGAGACGCCGATCGTCACGTTCTTCTGCTGGGCCATCGCCCCGGTGGCGACGCCGGCCATGAGGCCTGCGGCAACCGCGATCTTCAGTACCGTTGCTTTCATCTCATTCCTCCCTGAAGCGTTGATTTCAAGCCTTTGTCCCTTGTCCGGTGGCTTGAGCCCGGTTTCATCGCCCGCGGTGGACGGACCGCTGCACGAGCATGGCGACAATGATGATGGCGCCCTGAACCGCGCCCACGAGAAACTCGGAGACGAAGTTCGACAGCACCATGATGTTAGCGACGAGTTCGAGGATCACGGCGCCGACTACCGTTCCCCAGACGCGACCGACACCGCCCTTGAGCGCGGTGCCGCCGATGACCACGGCCGTGATGGCCTGCAACTCCCACAGAAGGCCGGTCGTCGGCGTGGCGGAACCGAGGCGTGGCACGTAGACCAGAACGGCGATGCCGACGCAGATCCCCTGGATGACGTAGGTGAGCGTGCGCACGCGCCAGATCGGAACGCCCGAGTAGCGGGCCACATCTTCGTTGGAGCCGAGCGCCACCACGTGCCGGCCGAAGGAGGTGCGATAGAGGATCAGCGCCCCAATGGCCGCCACCACGAGGAACGCGATGATGGGAATCGGAACACCGAGAATGCTGTCGAAATAGACCGGGCGGTAGAGCTCGCGCAGGTCGTAGTTGCGCATGGTGATCGTGCCGCCCGCCGCCAGCCAGATCACCAGGGAGCGGTAGATGCCCATGGTGCCGAGCGTCACAATGAAGGGCTCGATGCGCCCGAAGGTGACGATGAGGCCGTTCGCCAGGCCGCAGGCCGCGCTCAGGGCGATGGCGGCCAGCATGCCGAGCGCGAGCGTTCCCACGTCGCCGCCGCCAAGATTGTTCAGGGTCAGGATCATGACGCCCGCCGTGAGCGCCGCCATGGAGCCGACCGAGAGATCGAGCCCGCCGCCGGCGATCACGAAGGTGGCGCCGACCGCGATGATGGCGATGAAGGCCGAGCGCGTCACCACGTTGAGCAGGTTCGACGCGGTGAGGAAATCCGGGTTGATCAGCGCGCCCGCGATGATGAGCACGATCAGCGCGATGAAGGGCGAAAGAGCCCGCATGTCGACATTGAACCGCCGCTTCTCGGCGGTGGAGCGAAGCACGGTTTCGGTCATGCGTGGCCTGCGGCGATTTCCGCCGCCCTTTCTTCATGGACGCCGGTGGCGAGATAAACGATGGAATCCTCGGACAGGTCGCCCTGAGCGACTTCGCCGGCGACGCGCCCGTTGCGCATCACGACAACCCGGTGGCACAGGCCGATCAGCTCCTGCATCTCGGACGAGATGACGACGACGGCGCGGCCTTCGGCAGCGAGCGAGGCGATAAAGCGGTAGATCTGCTCCTTGGTGCCGATGTCGACGCCGCGCGTCGGCTCGTCGATGATGACGATGCGCGGCTCCACCAGCATCATCTTGGCGAGCAGGAGCTTTTGCTGGTTGCCGCCGGACAGCTGTCCAGCGAGAAGGTCGCGGCGGCGGGTGCGGATGTCGAAATCCTTGATCGCCTTGTCGAGCGCCTGCTCCTCGCCGCTTCCATCGAGGAAGGAGCCGCGGCTGAACTTCTCCAGGGCCGCCAATGTCAGGTTCATACGAAGGTTCTGCTGCAGCAGCAGGCCTTTGCCCTTCCGGTCCTCGGAGAGGTAGACGATGCCCGCTTCCATCGCCTCACGGGCGTCGCGGAAGCGAGCCTGCCGGCCGTCGAGGGTGATGGTCCCGTGTCCGGGGCGAAGGCCCACGAGGGCTTCGAACAATTCGGTGCGGCCCGCCCCGATGAGGCCGCCGAAGCCGAGGATCTCCCCGCGATGGAGGGTGAAGGAGGCGTTCTCCACATAGCCCGGCACGGCCATATCGCGCACGGTGAGAAGCGGCTGGTCGGAGGCGGTGGCGGGTTTTTCCGGATAGAGCTTGGACATGTCGCGGCCGACCATGAGGCGCGCCATCTCAAGCGGTTCCAATCCGTCGATGTCGCGCGTCGCCACGTGGCGGCCGTCGCGCAAAACGGTGACGCGATCGGCAATCGCTTTCACCTCGTTCAAACGATGCGAGATGTAGAGCACCGCCACGCCCTGTGCGCGCAGCTTGCGGATGATCGTGAACAGGCTCTCGGCCTCGATGGGCGTGAGCACCGCGGTCGGCTCGTCGAAGGCGACGACCTTATGCGGTACGAGCAGCGCGCGGGCGATCTGTACCAGCTGCCGGTCGGCGATGGACAGGCGGCCGACCTCCCGGTCGGGGTCGATCCGGGTGCCGAGATCACGCAGGATGGATCGCGTCCGCTCGCGCATGGCCTTGTCGTCGACGAAGCCGAAACGCTTGATCTCGCGGCCGAGAAACAGGTTCTGCGCCACCGTCAGGTCGGGCGCGAGAAGGATCTCCTGGTGCACGAGAACGATGCCGTGGCTCTCCGCATCCACCGGACCCGAGAAGGTGATCGGCCGGCCGTTCAGGTGCAGGCTGCCCTTCGTCGGCGCGATGTGGCCCGAGAGGACGCGCATCAGGGTGGACTTTCCGGCCCCGTTCTCGCCGATGACCGCATGGACCTCGCCGGGCTTCAGATCCAGCGAAATGCCACTCAGGACCTCGATGGGTCCGAAGGATTTCGAGATGTTCTCGGCGCGAAGAACTGATTCCATGAACGGCTCCAGATGAGCGGCATCACTCGCTTCCGCTTGGGGAAGACGATCATCGAAGGGATGCGGTGCTGATCAGCTGGACGTGGCGCGGGCTGGCATTGGTTTCCTCCTGGATTGTCGCTTTGTCCTCTTGGCGGGACTATTCACGATGTAGGGTGATCGACGGGCGCGACAACGGCCGCATGTAATCGATTACATGAAACTTTACCGAAACCCCGGCTTCTGTCAAACAGAACCATCGTAGGGGGAGGTTCATGGACGACATCGGGCACAAGGACGGGTCGGGGTCTGAGGCCATTTCCGTCCGCGCGACGCGGATCCAGGATGTCGCCAAGCTCGCGGACGTCTCGACCGCGACGGTCAGCCGGGCCCTTGCGACCCCGGAGCGGGTATCGCCCGAGGCCCGTGCGCGGGTCCTGGAGGCCATCGCCAAGACCGGCTACGTGCCCAACCCCGCCGCGCGCACCTTGCGCTCTCAGAAGACCTACATGGTCCTGGTCGTCCTGCCCGACCTCGCGAACACGTTCTTTTCCAAGATCCTGCGGGGTATCGAGGAAACCCTCTTCGAGGCCGGATACGGCATGATCATCGGCGATCTCGACGGCTCGCCCGAGAAGGAGGCGCATTTCGCCGCCTTCACGGCAGCTGGCCGAGTCGACGGTGCGATCCTCCTGAACGGCCACCTGTTCGGGCAGAGCCGCGGAGGCGAAGGAATCTCGGCCCGCATCACGATTCCGCTCGTGGCGCTCTGCGAGAGCATTCCCGGCGCCGACATCCCGCAGATCGAGATTGACAACCGCGCCGCCGCCTCCCGCATGACCCAGCATTTGGCCTCCCTGGGCCATCGCAGCATTGCCTATGTGAGCGGTCCCGCGAGCAACATCCTAGAACGCGAGCGATTCCAGGGCTTCAAGGATGGTCTGGCGGCCTCCGGCCTGCCGTTCGAGCCGGTCCAGGTCATTCCCGGAGACTACACCATCGAGGCGGGCGTGAGAGCGGGGCGGGATATCGTCGCGCGCCGGGACCGCCCGACGGCCGTGTTCTGCACCAGCGACGAGATGGCCATCGGGCTGATGCGCACCCTCTTTTCCGCCGGGCTCCGGGTTCCGGACGACATTTCGGTGGCCGGTTTCGACGATATTGACTTCGCCGTCGTGGCCGAGCCGTCGCTGACCACGATCCGCCAGCCGCGGCGGGAGCTGGGACAGGCTGCGGCATCGGCTCTGATCGATCTTTTGCAGGGGCGGCCGTCGCCCAAGCGGATCAGACTGGAGACGGAGTTGGTGATCCGGGACAGCGTGGCGCCGCTTTGAACCCGTTCAGAAGATCGAGACGGCGCCCACGAACAGGACGAGCACCAGGCCGATGAAGCCGACGAAGGCGTAGAGGGCCTTGCGCGAATCCTGGTGGGCATAGCTGTCCTTTTCGGCGCCTTCCTTCCAGCGCACGGAGGATTCCTGATGGCGGGCCTGATCAACCTGCGCCGGTGTCGGCGGCGTTCCGGCGGCCTCGTCGTCGGAACCCAACGGGGAGAGGCCCGGGTCGAACACCTGGGTCTTGTCGCCCGTGCGGCCGCTGTCGATGTCACCCTTCAACTGCGCGGTGGTCGAGCCCTCGGTCAGAGGCGGCGCATCCATAGGCTTGATCGTGCGCGTCGGCGGAATGTCGGCATGATGATTGTCTGAACGGGTGGACATCTGATTCTCCCGGGCTCCGTTGGAGGGGAAACCATCGGGATTCCGGGATGTTCCGGTCCTGAGACGCCTCAGGGATCCTGACTTCGGGCAAGAAAAAAGGCCGTTGTTGCCAACGGCCCGAAGTTTAGGGAGGAAACGCCCAAGAAGGGCAGCAACGCTGCGACGCCAATCGCCGTGTTGCATTGCAAGAAGTAAGGGGTCGGAAGGCCCGTTTCAAGACCAAAAGGTCAGCATCATTGCCCAATTTTTCGCCGCCCTGAAACCTGCGGTTTTTCAAGCATTACTGGACATGGAACAGGCGGCCGTGGACAAAATGCAGGCAGCGAGATTGCTACGAGGTCCTATATGCCCACGCTCAACGCCGTTCTCGAGACCGCGCTCTATGTCGACGACCTGGCGCGGGCGCGCGCCTTCTATGAGGATGATCTCGGCCTGAGAGTGCTTTTCGGCAATGCGCGCATGTATGCCTTCGACGTGGCCGGTAAGAGTGTGCTGCTGATCTTCCTGCGCGGTGCGTCGCGGCAGGACATGCCCACGCCCGGCGGGACGATCCCCGGCCATGACGGGCGGGGGCCACTGCATATCGGCTTCGCCGTTTCGGCCGATGAGCTGCCGGCGTGGGAGAAACGGCTCCAGGAGCGCCATATCCCCATCGAGAGCCGAACGACCTGGTCCCGCGGCGGGACCAGCGTCTATTTCCGGGATCCCGACGGCCACCTTCTCGAACTGGCGACGCCGGGACTCTGGGAAACCTACTAACCGCGTCAGGTCACGACGCTAGGTTCGTTACGACCCGTGCGGGAAGCGATCTCGGCAATCTCGTTCGCCGCCTGGACGATGGGAGTCAGGACCTCGGCCGTCGGCAGGTCGTGCCGGTCGGCATTCGGTTCGAAGCGTTCGAGATAGACGCGCAGGGTCGCCCCCGACGTGCCGGTGCCCGACAGGCGGAACACGGCGCGTGCGTCCTCCGCGAAGAGGATGCGGATGCCCTGCTTCGGCGTCACGGACTTGTCGACCGGGTCCGTATAGGCGAAGTCGTCGCAGGACTGGACCGTGAGGGTGCCGAAACGCTGACCGGGCAGGGTCGGGAGCTTGGCTCGCAACGCATCCATCAGCGCATTGGCCGGGGCCGTCTCGAGCTCCTCGTAATCGTGGCGCGTGTAGTAGTCACGCCCGAACGTGGCCCAGTGCTCGCGGACGATCTGGTCGGCCGGTTTGCGGGTGACGGCCAGGATGTTGAGCCAGAGCAGCACGGCCCAGAGGCCGTCCTTCTCGCGGATATGGTTCGAGCCCGTGCCCGCGCTCTCCTCGCCGCACAGGGTGATGAGGCCCGCATCCAAGAGATTGGCGAAGAACTTCCAGCCCGTGGGCGTCTCGAAGCAGTTGATGCCGAGCTTCGCCGCGACCCGGTCGGCAGCGCGGCTCGTCGGCATGGAGCGGGCCACGCCGGAAAGCCCCTTGGCATAGCCGGGCGCCAGATGGGCATGGCTCGTGAGGATCGCGAGGCTGTCGCTCGGCGTCACGAAGAGGCCCTTCGCGACGATCATGTTGCGGTCACCGTCGCCGTCGGAGGCGGCGCCGAAATCGGGCGCGTCGGGGCCGTACATCAGCTCCATGAGGTCATGGGCATGGACCGGGTTCGGATCGGGATGGTGGCCGCCGAAATCGGGCTTCGGCTCGCCGTTCACTACCGTGCCGGCCGGGGCGCCGAGCCGGCCTTCGAGAATGGCCTTCGCGTAAGGACCCGTGATGGCGCTCAGCGCATCGAAGCGCATGCGGAAGCCGGAACGGAACAGCCCGGCGATGGCGTCGAAATCGACCAGCCGCTCCATCAGCTCCGCGTAATCGGCCACCGGATCAATCACCTCGACGGCCATGTCGCCGACCTTGCTTTGTCCGATCGTGCCGAGGTCGATGTCGGGCCCGTCGTCGATCCTGTATTCGGTGATCTCGCTCGCCTTGCGGAACACGGCTTCCGTGAAGGTTTCCGGCGCGGGGCCGCCGTGGGACATATTGAACTTGATCCCGAAATCGCCATCCGGTCCGCCGGGATTGTGGCTAGCCGAGAGCACGAGGCCGCCGATGGCCTTGTGCTTGCGGATCACGCAGGAGGCGGCCGGCGTCGACAACAGGCCCTTTTGGCCGACGAGAACGCGGCCGAAGCCGTTCGCCGCCGCCATCTTGATCGCGGTCTGGACGACGGATTCGTTGAAGAAGCGTCCGTCCCCACCGATGACCAGCGTCGAGCCGTCCTTGTTCTCGACGGTGTCGAAGATCGCCTGGATGAAGTTCTCCACATAACGGGGCTGCTGGAAGACGGTGACCTTCTTGCGCAGGCCGGACGTGCCGGGACGCTGGTCGGAAAACGGTGTCGTCGGAATACGGGTGGTCACCATCGGAGCAGATCACTTCCTTGAGGCGGCCCCGTCGGGGCCAGTTCTCGAAATCCTTTGTCGATCCCGGAGGGGATCACGGACCATTCTAGGGTCACTCGGGGCAGATGCCACTGCCAAGATGAAGGCAGGATGAAAGATCCGGTAACCGGCAGGAAGGAGCTGCCACATTCCCTGGCAGGCCTGTCACCAGGACCTGCCAGGGAAGGCCGAGAGGAGGTTTAAGGATTGTTGCCGCCGGACGGCCGCTTGGGCGCTTGGCCCGGATCGGTGCCCTGCGGAGCGTCGCCGGCCGGCTTCACCTCGTCCGGGTCGGACACGCTCTTGTTCACCGGCTCGCGAGCCGGCTCGTCCTGGGGCGGAGGACCGGCCACGGCCGAGCCGCCCATGTAGGAGGGTGGGTCGCTGGCCGGGAAGGAATATTCCGAGCCGGCATCGACCAGTTCGTCTTCTTCTTTTTTCACGCCCATCGTCATCTCCTGTCTTGGCGAGGCTTTGCATGCTCAAGAAGAGAATGCAGGCGGTGCCGCCGTGTTCAGGCGCGGCGGTAAAAAACCGGATGGGTCACGCCCTAGGCCTCAACTTAGGTCGGCCTTGTGGCGGGTGACACGCTATCTCCCGCCGGTCGCACAAGCCCTCATAACGGTATCGATTCCCGGGAGAACGCCATGAATCCGACCCGCCGCACCCTCCTCAAGACCCTGGCCGCCGGGTCCGCCGCTGCCCTGGCGCCCTGGCCGGGCTTCGCGCAATCGGCCTATCCTACGAGGCCCGTGCGGGTGATCGTGCCCTATGCGGCCGGCGGGGGAACGGATTTCTTCGCCCGGCTCGTCTTCGGCGCCATGGGCGAGAAGCTCGGCCAGCAATTCGTCATCGAGAACAAGCCCGGCGCCGGGACCAATATCGGGGCCGACACGGTGGCCCGCGCGGAGCCCGACGGCTATACGCTGCTCCTGGGCGATACGGCCACCTTCGCGACGAACCGCACGCTCTACAGGAAGCTCTCCTTCGACCCGTACAAGGATTTCGCCCCGATCTCCCTGTCCGGACGCTTCGCCCTGGTGCTCCTCGTCAATACGAACAGGCTGCCGGTAAAATCGGTTCAGGAACTCGTGGCCGAGGCGAAGAAGAATCCCGGCAAGATCAACTACGCGACGCCGGGACTGGGCAGCCCGTTCCATCTGGCCACGGAGCTGCTCTCCCAGGGGGCCGGGATCAAGCTCACCCATGTGCCGTACCGGGGCGCTGCGCCGGCCGTCCAGGATCTGGTCGCCGGGCAGGTCGACATGATGTTTATCGATTTCGCCACGGCTCGCTCGCAGCTTTCCGGCCCGATCAAGGCGATCGCCGTGGCATCGCCGCAGGAATTCGCGGGGCTTCCCGGCGTGCCGCCAGTGGCGGCCGATCAGCCGGGCTTCGAGGCCTGGGCCTGGCAGGGCTTCGTTGCGCCGGCCGGCACTCCGTCGGAGATCATCGCCAAGCTCAACGACACCTATCGCAGCGTGGTCGCCAATGCGGAGATCCGCGACAAGCTGGTCGGCGCCGGCATCGACGTGCTCCAGGGCTCTCCCGCCGAGATGGCCGCCTACATGCAGGAGGAGGGGGCCAAGTGGGAGAAGGTGATCCGGACGGCCAACATCACGCTGGAATGAGCCTTCACCTCAGATCTTCAGATCACGTCAGTTCCGGTCCCAGCGATACATCCCGCGCTCGCCCTCCTGGCAGCTGACGGGCGGCTCCGCCTGGACCTTCTGGATCAGCGATGGAGCGGAGAGGGCGGCGATTTCGCGGATGATCTTCGTGCGGATGGCGTCGGCGAATTGGTGGCGCTCCCGCACGGGGACGAGGAACGCGCCTTCGCCTCCGATGACGCAGGATTTGTAGTAGAGGTCGAGGTTCTCCATGTCGCCGAATCCCGTCGGGCGTTTGAGCATGATGGGAAGGCCGTTGATGGTGATGCCCTTCGCGACGGCCTCGTCGCGGGCGGCCGTGACGCTCCGTCCGCTGCTGTTGGGCCCGTCGCCCGAGATGTCGATGACGCGGCGGATGGGCTCGACGCCGGTCTGCTCCAGCAGCTTGGCGCCGAAGTCGATGGCGCCGGAGATCGACGTGCGCCGCAGGCGGCCGATCGGATTGTCGTGCAGGCTGTCGGCGAATTTCACGGCGGCATCCGGGCCGTCGATCACGGTCCAGGGCACGATCACGCGCTGGTAATCCACGCCCGACCATTCGAAATAGGTCACGATGATCCGGCCCACCATGCCGTTCCTGATGGCGTCGTGCACCTGAGGCGAGCGGAAGGCTTCGATGAAGCCCTGGCGCTGAAGCTCCTGCTCGTCCGGATCCATGGAGCGGGACACGTCCACGGCGAGGACGAGCGCGACGTCCACCTCCGTTTCCGCCCTGGCCGGGGAGGCGGGCAGCCAGAGCGACGCCGCCATGAGGGCCGCGATCATGCTGAGACGCCTGAAATCCATCCCGACCTCCGTTCCGCCGATGTCCGACTCATATGTTCCCGACCCTCAGGATGAGCGAGCGCCCAGTACGGTCTGATCGCTCCCCAGAGACGCTGCTGCGCTGTTCCTCAGGATCAGGGAGGGATGAGGCGAAGTGCCAGGAGAAGCTGACACGAATCTCCCACCGGGCAAGGTTGGATCGTCTCAGGAAGCACGCCGGAGGCCTCAATTTAGCGTGAGGAACAAGGCAGGCCGTCGCTCGGCTCCTTCGGGTTCCAGCGACCTCGTCGGCACCGAGGAGGCGGTGGCCGGTTGTCCCGCCCGCCTTATAACCCGGCCGGCGGAGATCCGCGTTCGCCGCGGTGCTCCGACCCCAGCAGAAGGTTCGCATTCGCATGTCCGCCACCCTCGACCGTTGGTCGCCCCATGCCTTGGCCGTCCTGAGGATCGTCACGGCCCTGATCTTCATGGAACACGGAACGCAGAAGCTGTTCGGCTTCCCGGCCCCTCCCGAGGGAGGCGTGCCGGCGCTCTTCTCGCTGTTCGGAATCGGCGCCGTTCTCGAACTCGCCGGAGGCTTCCTGATCCTGATCGGCTTGTTCACCCGGCCCGTCGCTTTCCTGCTCGCCGGCGAGATGGCCGTGGCCTACTGGATGTTCCATGCGCCCCAGAGCCCCTATCCGGCGCTCAACGGCGGCGACGCGGCGATCCTCTTCTGCTTCGTGTTCCTGCTCTTCGTCTTCACCGGCCCGGGCGCCTGGAGCATCGACGGAGCTAGACGGCCGGCAGGGCCGCGGCACTCGTGGGAGCGATGATTCATCACACGTCATCACCGGTTTGTGCCGGTGATCCCGATCAGACAGGTGCTCCCATCCCGCACCTGTCCCGGAATCGATAAGTAAGAATTCCGGGATCGCGCGCCTCACAACCCCGGCGTAACCCGGAAGAGACGGGTCACTTTCACGGGTTCTGCGATTATTCTCTGGAACGGTTTTCGAGAACCGCCCGTTTTCGATGCAGGCCCCATGACCTTTGCGTCGGAAGAGGATAAAGCGGGGCACGAAGTGTTGCGTGGAGTGGGACATGGCGGAGATCATCGCTTTCAAAGATCTCAAGAAGATTGCCGATCGGTGCGAGGTGCTGACGCTGTTCGAGCCGAAGCATTCTGCGAAATCGAAATCCCGCTCCGAGTCCAAGACTTTCGAGTTTCCGAGCTCCCGCCCGTTCATCTCCGGAAATCTGACCGACCTGTTCGAGCAGGCGAATGCCGTTGCCATGCGGCACTACCACGGGGATCCCAAGGTGGCGGCGGTCGTCGCGGCGAAATGCATGGAGCTCATTCAGGCTTTGGAAGATCACGCTCAGCCGGAATGATTATTGCCCCGGCCGTCTGAGTTCGGCCGAATTGCTGTTTCTGCTCCCGCACGATCCGTTCACGCGAATGTCAACGCGCTCATTCTCGAAACGGCGCGTATGCTGCGTCGCCGGCTGCATCGCATTCTCCATTCAGACGAGTATTGATTATCGAGGCGTGGGACGCGAAAGGCGGCATCTGCGGCTCTCGTCCCGTGACTTCGGCAATGCGCCTTTTGTGCACCCGTGCGATGCAACGGAGACTCTTTCGGGCCTTCGTCAGGAGGAAGAGTTACCCCTTCGTGGGCCGTAGTATCAAGGAACTAATGCCTGTAGGGATGGTTGTTGCCACGCTCGATCCGTTTGGGATCGGCTGAATGGATCGGACTCCTTTCGACCAAGGCATATCGCCTCGTGTCGTATGCGGACGGTGTCACGATCTTGTTCGACATACCGCTGAACGAATGGGGGCCAGCACATATGAGGCACGATGTTGTCTACAAAGAACAAATTCTTGCTGTCGCGCAGGATCCTTTCCAGAATGTCGCCACGGTCCTGATCTGTCAGAATCTCCTGCTTCGCACCGGCATAGGTCACGTGCTCTCCGGCACACGCTTCGCCTTGGTCGATGGGCAGTGCGACGACCCGTCGAACCTCCCTGCGCTCGACGATACGATGCCGGTGCTATTCATGATCTGCGAGAACCGACCGACGCAGGAGCTCGTCACCATGGTGGATACGCTCAAGGCGCAACACCCGCTCTCGCGCGTGGTCGTCCTGGCCGATGCCATGGAACCGGACACCGCAATCCAACTCTGCGGCGCCGGCATGGACGGTTTCTGCCCGACGAGCATGGAACGGCACGCCCTGGTCAAGGCTCTCGAAATCGTCATCCTGGGTGAAACCTACATCCCGGCTTCGATCGGGCTGGCTCTCCTGGAGCGGGTCCGTCAGGATCGGGCGCATTCCGATGCTGCCGGTGCGCCCGGCAACATCTCTACCGAGGCTCTCGAAAAGCTGTCGGAGCGGGAGGCCCAGATCCTCCGCTGTCTGACACGGGGGGCCTCGAACAAGGTGATCGCGCGTGAGCTCGGCGTGGCGGAGGCCACGGTGAAGGTGCATATCAAAGCGATCCTGCGGAAGGTGAAGGCCACCAACAGGACCCAGGCAGCGATATGGGCGACCGGGCATTTCGATCTCGCACAGGATAATGTCCGCGCACTGGAGGCGGGCGAGTGAGAATAAGCGCCGTTCCTGTGACCTGAAACGGCTCACTTATGCGATTTTTCCTAATAAGAGAGGCCGCCGAAAGGCGGCCTACTCCTTTGGGGGTAGCTCATGTGGCGAGTTGCGGATCAGTCGAACGGGACTGTAAGCCTAGTACGTCCTCGCGGCGGATCAGCGAAATAATAAGTGTAAATGCGTATTCGCGCTGCGGGCCTGATTTGAAAACAATGACACCTGAATTGGTGAAGTGGGGCATCAATGGATTATCAAGTGGAGCTGGTCGCTCGCGCATTCTACGATGCCGAGCATGAGGACTGCCTGTGGGATGCCGAGGCTGAGGCCATCAGGCAGGATTTCCGCGAATATGCGCGCAATGCCATCAATCTCCTGAACGAAGACATTGGCGTTTTGCTGATGGCTCTGGAGAATGCCACGGCGGAAGAAAATCCGAACCGGTCGCGCGCCGCAGCCTGAAACACCGATTTCGCGTAAGAATATAAAACGGAAAATCCAAGAGCATCGTGCAGCCCTCCAGGGCCACTCGAAACGGTGCCCGAGACAATCAAGAGCATCGAACGCAAAAACGGGAACGGTTTGCGTGCAAAGATGCGGGAGGACACTCAGAGCATCGTGCGCCTGAAGGTGCGCACGATGCTCTTTTCGTATGTTCGGATCTCAGTGCGCGTCCGGCGGCAGGTCGACGATCCGCTTGATCTCGTAAACCACCAGCATCAGGAAGACCGACATGATCACGAGGCCGATGGCGCTCGTGAACACGCTTGCGCTGACGCCCGACGACGAGACGAGAGCGAGCAGAATCAGGAACGGAAGGCCGACGGCAATCGACAGAACAGCGAGAACGGACCGTGACATGGGGGATGCCCTGAGGGTTTTCGGGAAAACGTTAGGTAGCCTAAGAATCGTGGAGAAAATGAGGTTGGAGCTTTGGGTCCGCGCCACACGACGCGCTGTTCAACGGGTTGAAGGGTGGATCGGATCCCATGCGGGAGGAGGATTTTCTCCGCCGCGTCCTCCGGGTTGAAGACGACGCGCCGGGACGCGCCTCAGAAGTCCCAGCGCTGCGCCTTGGAGACGAGGAAATCGCGGAAGACCTGGACGCGGGCCACGGAGCGCATCTCCTCCGGATAGACGAGATAGCTGTCGAGGGTCGGCATCTCCTCGTCGCGCAGGACCTGCTTGACCCGCGGATTGGTGCTCATGGCGTAGTCCGGCGCCATGCCGATCCCGGCTCCGTTCTCGATCGCCTGCCGCAGGGCCAGGCTGTCGTTGACCACGAACCGGCTCGGGCGGGGATCCCTCGGATTGCGTCCGAGCGTGGTCAGGCGATGCAGGTCGAGGATGAAGGACGGCTGGTCGCCGCCGAGGCAGAGGATCGAATGATTGTCGAGATCCGCGATGGTCTCCGGCTCGCCGCAGCGCTCGATATAGGTATGGGCCGCGTAGGCGTGGTACTGGATGGTGAACAGGCGGCGCTGGATCAGGTCGGGCTGGGCCGGCAGGCGAAGGCGGATGGCGATGTCCGCCTCCCGCATCGCGAGATCGAGCTCATCGTTGGTGAGGATGAGCTGGATGCGCACCTCGGGATAGAGATCGATGAATTCGGTGATGCGCCGGGCGAGCCAGATGCCGCCGATGCCGACCGTCGCGGTGACGCGCAGGTCGCCCGCGGGCCGCTCGCTGGTTTCGGTCAGGCGTTGGCGCGTTTCCTCCAGGCGCAGGCGGATGTCCTGCGCGGCCCTGAACAGCACGTCGCCGTGCTCCGTCAGAACCAGGCCGCGCGGGTGCCGGTGGAAGAGCGGGACCTTCAATTCGTGCTCGAGGGCGCTGATCTGCCGGCTGATGGAGGACTGGTTGACTCCGAGCTTCTCGCCGGCACGGGTGAAATTCCCCGCGTTGACGACTTCGTAGAACAGTCTGATCTTGTCCCAGTCCAATGCGGATCCTCAAGGCTGGAGGGTGGGCCTGCGGCAGTTCGCGACGGCCAAATGGAGAACGGGGCGGCCGTTCAGGTCAAGCCCAATCTTCACGGGGGAGAGCGGCGTTCGTCGGGCCTCTCGTCCTCGTCCGAGCCATCCGGGGCCTGGACGCGGCCCAGCAGGGCGGTGCGCTGGTTGAGCGGGAATTCGATCACGCAGCGAATTCCGCCGGGCGAGAATTCCAGCGCCGTCCTGGCATCGATCTCGTAGGGCAGGCTGCGCTCGATCAGCTCGGTGCCGAAGCCGCGCCGGCGGGGGGCCGCGGTCGCGATGCGAATGCCGGTCTCCCGCCATTCCAGCTTGAGAGTCCGCTCGCCGTCGCCGCCCTCGATGGTCCAGGTCACGTCGATATGGCCGCCGGTCTCCGAGAGCGCGCCATACTTGACCGCATTGGTGGCGAGCTCGTGGATCGCCAGGCCCAGCTTGTCCGCCACCACGGTCCGCAGCCGGACGGGCGGCCCTTCCACATGGGCCTTCTCGTCGTCTCGCACCGCATGGGCGAGCAACTCGTCCCGCACCAGCTCCTCGAGGTCGATGACGGAATCGGCCGAGCGCGTCGCCATGGTCTGCGTGCGGGCGAAGGCCTCGATCCGCCCTTCGAGATGCATGGCGTAATCGTCGACCGTGTTGCTGTTCGCCGCCGTCCGCCGCGTGATGGAGCGCACCACCGCGAGGGTGTTGCGGACGCGATGCTGGAGCTCTGCGAGCAGGAGCTTCGTGTGCTGCTCGCTCTCCCGCAGGGCTTCCTCCGCGCGCACGCGCACGGTCATATCGATCGCGATGATCAGGCTGCCCACCACGGTTCCGGACACATCGCGCCGGGCACTGACGTTGTTGCGCACCCAGATGATCGAGCCGTCGGGACGGCGGTGGCGCCTCTCGCCGATGAAGGATTCGCCGCTCGAGAGCGCACGCTCGAGCATGGCGTCGCTGCGATTTTCCGCCTCGATCGGTGTCAGCTCCTGGATCGCCCGGCCGACGATCTGCTCGCGGGTGAGGCCGAGGATCGTGCAATAGCGGTCGTTGACATAGATGGCGCGCCCGTCGCGGTCCGTCATCGCGATGCCCACCTCGGCCTGCTCGGCCATGGCGCGGAAGCGCTCCTCGCTCTCGCGCAGGGCCTGCTGCGCCCGCGTGAGGGGCGTGACGTCCATGAAGGTGACGACGGCGCCGCCGATGTAGTTGTCGATACTGCGATAGGGCAGCACGCGCACCATGGTGCGCGTCCCCGTCGCTGGATCCTCGATCTCCCGGTCGACGCTGCCGAGCGTGCGGATCACCCGGCGAGCATCGTCCTGGAGCTCGTCATAGGCGATGCGCGACTTGATGTGCCCGATCGGCCGTCCCACGTCGGTTTCGACGAGTTGGAAGATCTCGGTCACAGCCGGCGTGTAGTTCATCACGCGCAGGTCGTTGTCGAGGAAGATCGTCGCGATCTGCGTGCTTTCCAGAAGGTTCTTCAGGTCGCTGTTCGAGCGGCCGAGTTCCTGCACCCCATGCGCGAGCTCGCCGTTGACGGTGGTCAGTTCCTCGATGGTCGCCTGGAGCCTTTCGCGGGTGACGCGCAGGTCCGTTTCGAGATGCTTCACATGCTCGTCGCGCATGAAGGAGCCGCCGGCCAGGGGATCGGAGACCTCGGCGGCCTCCGCTTCGAGATGGGCGGCCTCGTCGTATCGGGCCGCGTGGCTCACGTGGAACTGCACGCGCTTGGCCAACTCCTCCGGGGGCAGGACGAAATCCGCGACGGCCACGGGGCTGTGGTTGGGAGCGATACCTTCGACGGACAGCTCTGGGCTTTCCTCCGCGAGCGTCAGGCCACCCGCCTCCTTGAGGGCCGTGATGCCGAGCGTTCCGACCCCGTTGGTGCCGGAGAAGACGATGCCGATGGCCTTCTCTTCCCTGTCCTGGGCCACCGAGATGAGGAAGCTGTCGATGGTGCCCCGCTCGCCCGGCGGTTCCTGGGCGTCACGGATCTGAAAACGCCCGTCCTCGACGGTCAGGATGGTGTTGAGGGCAGACCAATAGATCCGGCCGGATTCGACGAGGGCTCCCCGAACCGCCTGGGTGAGGTGTCGGTCGTGTTGCGCCAGCGTCGCCGCGAACCGCCCATCGTCCAGCGCCTCCCGGTGATGAAAGACGAGGACGACGGCCATCTGCTCTCCGATGGTCAGCTCAGCCAGGAAGCGCTCCAGGGAATGGCTCTCCGCCCCGGAGACTCCCGCCGCAACGATAAAGGAAGCACTTCTGGAACCGATATCGGTATTGGGGGCGGTTTCGGAGGACGTCGTCTCGCTCTTCCTGGCGGCCACGGTCAAGTTTCCCAGCTCGGGAGGGGGTTTGCCATACTACGGAGAATTGCACCACCTCTCAAAGATCATCTCCCATGGCCTATCCGTCGCTCTCCGGCCCGGCTTCGTCCATGCGGGAGGCAAGCGATGTCATAGACTGCAGGACGGCCTTGCGCAGGGTGTCGGCGTATTGCCGGTATTCGAGAGCCCTCGCCTCGTACATCTCGGCGACCGATCGGCGGCCGCTCCGGCGCCCGTCATCCGCCATGCGGGAGACCAGCTCGGCCGGAAGTGCGCCCAGGATGGTCTTGAGCGGGGCGGTCGCTCCTGATGATCCGCCGATGACGATGATGTCACGATTATTCATGAAGCGGACCTCGGATTACATTCCAAAAGGGAAAGACATTTTACGGCCGCCTGTTCCGCGAAACCGGGTCCCGTGCAGAATTTACGGGGGGGGGGACGCAACAGATGTTCCGCGCGCGCATTGCCCCAGGAGAGATGTGTTCATGGGGGGCATGGCGAGCGTAACCCCTGCTGGTCCAAGGTCGCGCGGTCGCACTCTGCCGACGCGGCTGGAGATGCTATGATGAGCTTCGTCATGCATAGACAGGTCAACACCAATCCACTGCTGTGGAAGCTCGACAGTATCGTCAGCCTGTCCGACGAGGAAAGGCAGGCGTTGCTCGACTTGCCCATGGCCGTCAAGGTCATGGAGGCGGACAGCGACATCGTCCGCGACGGGGACAGGCCTTCGGAATGCTGCTTGGTCCTGAGCGGCTTCGTCTGCCGGTACAAGGTTCTCTCCGACGGCAGGCGTCAGATCATGGGCTTTTACATCCCCGGCGACATTCCCGACCTGCAGAGCCTTCATTTGCATGTGATGGACCACAGCGTCGGGACGCTCGTGACGAGCAGCCTTGCCCTCATTCCGCACGAGAGCCTGCGTCGTGTTCTGGCGCAATACCCCGGTCTCGCGGCCGCGTTCTGGCGCGACACGCTCATCGATGCGGCCATGTTCCGCGAATGGATGGTCGGCATGGGGCGCCGCTCGGCCTATCAGCGCATCGCTCACCTTCTCTGCGAGCTCCAAGTCCGTCTGAAGGCGGTCGGCCTTGCCGGCGAGGACGGCTACGAGCTGCCGGTGACCCAGAACGAACTGGGCGACGCCCTGGGCCTCTCGACGGTTCACGTGAACCGCGTCCTCCAGGATCTGAGAAGCGAAGGGCTGATCGTCCTGCGCGGAGGCTCTCTCCACATCCCGGACTGGAAGGCCCTTCAGCTGGCAGGCGACTTCGATCCCGGTTATCTTCATCTCAAGCGATGAGACCCGGACGGGCGTTCCGGAGCCACCGCATTCCTGACGAAATCCATCGGCAACCGAGAGGCAGCCCATGTCGCACGCGAAGCTGTTCACGCCTTTCCGGATCGGAGAATTCGAACTCGCCAACCGGATCGTCATCGCGCCCATGTGCCAGTACTCGGCCGAAAACGGCTGCATGAACGACTGGCACCTGATCCATCTGGGCCAGCTCGCGCTCTCGGGGGCGGCGCTCCTGACCATCGAGGCGACGGCGGTCACGCCCGAGGGCCGGATCACCTACGGGGATGTAGGCCTCTACTCGGATGAATGCGAAGACGCCATGCGCCGTGTTCTCGACGGAGTCCGGCGCTGGTCCGACATGCCGATCGCGATCCAGCTCGGCCATGCCGGACGCAAGGCCTCCACCGAGGTTCCCTGGAAAGGCGGCCGGCAGATTTCGCCCGACCATCCCAACGGCTGGCAGACGGAGGCGCCTTCCGCGATCCCGCACGGAGCCGACGAGGTGCCTCCCACGGCGCTTGATCGGGACGGCCTCGTGCGGGTGCGTGAGGCCTTCGCCGATGCGGCGCGGCGCGCCGGACGCCTCGGCCTCGCAGCCGTGCAGATCCATGTGGCCCATGGATACCTGCTGCACCAGTTCCTCTCCCCGTTGTCCAACCGGCGTGAGGACCCATATGGCGGGTCCCTCGAAAACCGGATGCGCTTTCCGCTCGAGGTGTACGATGCCGTTCGCGCCGCGTTCCCGGCCGAGCGCCCGGTGACGGTGCGGGTGTCGGGCACGGATTGGGCCGAGGGCGGCTGGACCATCGAGGAGACGGTGGAATTCGCGAAAGCCCTCAAGGCCCGCGGCTGCAGCGCGATCCACGTGTCGAGCGGCGGCCTGACGCCGGCGCAGAAGATTCCCGTGGGGCCGAGCTATCAGGTGCCGCTCGCCCGCGCGGTGAAATCAGTCGGGATGCCGGTCATCGCCGTGGGCCTCATCACGGATTACGTGCAGGCGGAATCGATCCTCGTCACGGGCGATGCCGATCTGATCGCCATTGCGCGCGCGGCTCTCTACGACCCGCGCTGGCCCTGGCACGCCGCCGCGCATTTCGGCGCAGCCGTCAAGGCGCCGCCGCAATACCTGCGTTCTCAACCGCGGCAATATCCCGACCTCTTCAAGATCCGGGCTGATGACTGATCCGAGGGAGCGTTGGGACATGGCCTATCGGGGGACACGCCCATGGAGCTGAGCGAGACTGCATGCGACATCCTCGATTACATGCGGGAGACACACCGCAGGCCGGGAGCGCGCCTCACCATGGCCACGCTCGACGCGCATTTCGGGACTGATCCCGCAGTGGCGGTGGCCGTGTCGGAACTGGCCCATCTCGGCTATGTCGCGGTGCCCGATGCCGGAACGATCGAGCTGACGGATCGCGGCTTCGACGCGATCCATCGCGGCGCCTACCGCGAGAACGGCGGGTGATTCCGGGCCCTGTCGCCTTATCGCTCTAACGCCAGTCGGCCCGGCCCGAGCGACGCTGCTCCCGGTCGGCGCCGCGGCTCACTTCGACGGAGGTAGGCAGCGGCCGCGCCTTCTCGTCCCGGGCCGTATTCTGTTCCGCCGGACCGTCGGTGATGAGGCGTGCGCCCCGCTGGTAGGTCAGGTAGTTCCACAGCCAGGTGAAAGCCACGACGGCCCGGTTGCGCAGGCCGATCAGGAAATAGACATGCGCGATGCCCCAGAACAGCCAGCCGATGAAGCCCGTGAGATGAAGGGAATCGAGCTTCACCACGGCGGCCTTGCGCCCTACCGTGGCGAGGTCGCCCTGATGCCGATACCGGAACGGCCCGGGCTCGGTCCCGTTCCCGACCGCCGCGGCGATCACATCGGCCACATAGCGGCCCATCTGCTTGGCCGCCGGAGCGATGCCCGGTACGGTCTTTCCCTCCGCGTCGACCACTGAGGCGGTATCGCCGATCACGAAGATCTCGGGCCTGCCGGGCACCTTCAGATGAACGTCGACCTTGACCCGCTCGGCGCGGTCGTGCTCCGCCCCGAGCCACTCGGCCGCCGGGGAGGCTACGACGCCGGCAGCCCAGATGACGGTTCCGGCGGCGATCCGGCTCTCCTCGAGGTCGACGCCGGTTTCGGTGCAATCCGTCACCCGGGCATTCGTCCTGACCTCAACGCCCATCCGTTCCAGGGATTTCTGCGCATAGGCCGCGAGATCCTCGGGGAAGGCGGGCAGCAGGCGCGGTCCCGCCTCGATCAGGATCACCCGGGCGCTATGGGGATCGATGCGCCGGAACTCGGACGGCAGGGCATGATGGGCCACTTCCGCGATGGCCCCGGCCATCTCGACTCCGGTGGGGCCGCCGCCCACGACCACGAAGGTGAGCAGACGGCGCTGCTCGTCGGCGTCGTCGGTCAGTTCGGCGTGCTCGAAGGCGAGGAGGATCTTGCGGCGGATCACCGTCGCATCCTCGATCTGCTTCAGCCCCGGCGCGACGGAGGCCCATTCCGGATGCCCGAAATAGGAATGCGTGGCACCGGTCGCGACGACGAGGTAATCGTACGGCACGCTCAGCGGTCCGGCCTGGACGATCCGCGCCTGCGCGTCGATGCCGGTGACATCCGCCAGAAGCACCGTCGCGTTCTTCTGGCGCCGCAGGATGCTGCGGATCGGCCATGCGATGTCGGCCGGGGACAGGGCCGCCGTGGCGACCTGATAGAGCAGGGGCTGGAAGTAGTGGAAATTGTGCCGGTCGATGATCGTGACGTCGACCGGCGCCCGCGCCAGGGACTGTGCCGCCGTCAGCCCGCCGAACCCTGCTCCGACGATCACAACCTTCGGTCTTCGAGCGGTCATCGCGGCCCTCGCTTTTGTGGTGTCGGAATGGCTTGCTGTGCGTCGCACCCTCACTCTGGCTAATCGGCGCGGGGCGTCGATGTTCCGCGCGCGCGGCGGCCGCCTGGAGCCTTCCATTCCCGTCGTCGTCTCAGCTGAACTTGGGGGTGTAGCGATAGCTCTGGGTCGGCCGGTCGAGGACGCGCCGTCCCATCAGGCTCGCCACGAGATCGACCATGAGCAGGGCCGTGCGGCCGCGCTCGTCGAGGAACGGATTGAGCTCGACCAGATCGAGGCTGCCCACGAGGCCGCTGTCATGCAGGATCTCCATGATGAGATGCGCCTCGCGGAAGGTCGCGCCGCCGGGAACCGTGGTGCCGACGCCGGGCGCGATCACGGGATCGAGGAAATCCACGTCGAGACTCACGTGGAGGATGCCGTTCGCCTCCGCGACGCGCTTCAGGAAGGCGTCGAGGAGCGACACGACGCCGTTCTCGTCGATGGAGCGCATATCGTGGACCGTCACGCCCGCGCCCTGCAGGGCGGAGCGCTCCGCGGGATCGACGCTGCGGATGCCCATCATGCAGACGTTCTGCGGCTTGATGGGAGCGGCGAGCGGCGGGAAGTAGCCGTCGAATCCCTCGCGGCCCGTGGCATAGGCCATCGGCACGCCGTGCAGGTTGCCGCTCGTGGTCGTGGCGAGGGTGTGGAAGTCCGGATGCGAGTCGAGCCACAGGACGAAGAACTCGCGGCCTTCCTCGGCGGCGCGCCGTGCGAGCCCCGTCATCGAGCCGGCCGAGAGACTGTGGTCTCCGCCGGCGAAGATCGGCATCCCGTCGCCGGCGGCCCGATAGGCCGCCTCAGCGATGGCCTCCGTCCAGGCGACGGTTTCCGGCAGGGCCTTGATGGCGGCGTTCGGGTGCCGCAGATCCCGGAGCGGCCGGGGCGCGATGTTGCCCCTGTCCTCCACCTCGTAGCCGAGGCTCTGCAGCTCGGTGAGGAGGCCGGCGGTCCGGAAGGCGCTCGGGCCCATGTCGCAGCCGAGCCGGCCGGCGCCCTCCTGAACCGGCACGCCCAGAACGATGCACGGCTTCGATGTCATTCCGCTCTCCTCGGGATTCCGTCGGGGTCCTGTGCGGAACACGACGTCCGCTGTTCGGTTGCCTGCATAGCACAAACCTTCTCGGGAATGACGATGACGGAGCCGCAGATCAGCTCACTACGCAAGGATTTCCGCGTTTTCCGCGACCCGGGATTCCTGGTCACGCTGTTCCTGATCGGACTTCTGGCTGCCGTCGGAGCGCTCATTCTCGTCCTCGCCTCCAGCGAATACGGCATTCCGATCCGGCAGTTCTGGCCCTGAGGTTCCCGGCGCCGGGGATCACATTTTCGGGAACATCGGCGAAGCTGAACGGTTAGAGTCGAGCCGCCCTCATGGCGGTGCTGTTCTGGCGTTCCGGAGAACAATCTTGGGTGGAGCTCGCCTTGCCCTCGTCCTGGCTATTCTGCTG